>NZ_JBNCLI010000002.1:0-780874 GCF_049844595.1 Streptomyces sp. DT224 | reverse complement strand
GGAACAATCCAACTCCACGTACCCCGACCCATGACGAGCTCAACGAGCCAACCCCCACATAGGACACGGTCTAAGAACTCATCTCATTTGGCGAGCCTGCGGTAGCAGATGAGGGTGCAGGCGATGCTGGTGAAGGCCAGGAAGTGGTCGGCCTTGCGTTCGTAGCGGCGGTGGAGTCGTCGGCAGCCGGCAAGCCAGGACATGGTGCGTTCGATGGTCCAGCGGTGTCGGCCGAGTCGCTGCGAGGTCTCGATGCCTTTGCGGGCGATGCGGTGCCGGATCCCGCGCCCGGCTAGCCATTGCCGCAGGTGGCGGTAGTCGTAGCCCTTGTCGGCGTGGAGCTTGCCGGGCCGGCGTCGGCGGGGACCTCGGCGGGAGCGGATCGGTGGTATGCCCTTTACGAGCGGATCAGGGCTTGGCTGTCGTGGACGTTGGCGCCGGAGATTGCGGCGGATATGGGCAGACCGGTCCGCTCGGTGATCAGGTGGATCTTCGACCCGTACTTGCCCCGGTCGACAGGATTCGGACCTGTCAGGTCCCCCTTTTCAGGGCCCGCATGTTCACCGAGTCGATCGCGCACCTTGACCAGTCCAGCTCGCCGCGGGCGCCGAGTTCGTCGAGGACCAGGCGGTGGAGCTTGGCCCACACCCCGGCCTTCGACCACTCCGAGAACCGCCGGTGGGCAGTCGCTCCGGACGGGCCGAACGACGTCGAAGGCAGCTGCTGCCAGGTGCAACCCGACGTGGCCACGAAGACGATCGCGGCCAGCACCTCCCGGTCGCCGTGCCGACGCCGACCGCCGCCTTGCGGCCTCGACGGCGCCTCCGGCACCACCCGCTGGAACAACTCCCACAACTCGTCCGGCACCAGCCGCTCAACGATCCCCACCATGACGCACAGAATACCGAATCGCCCAAATGAGATGGCTTCTTAGGGCCGGAGCCGCCCCAGCGCACGGCGTTGGCAACGAGCACGTCGACGCCGCCCCAGCGTTCGATGACCGCGGCCACGGCCTCTTCGCCGGTCGGCAGGTCCTCCAGGTCGAGCCGGACCGCGAGGGCCTGCCCGCCGGCTGCCCCGATCTCGGAGACGACCCTCTCGGCCTTCTCCGGATTGCTGAGCAGGTGAGGCGACTCGGGCGCCTCCCTGCCCGTAGGCGCGGGCGGTCGCGGGGCCGACCGGTCGACGCGTCGGTGACCAGGACCGCGCGGCCCTTGAGCGCGGTGTCCATCGTGGGGGATGCCCTCTCTTGCGAATGGGAAGGGCACCGTGGCGGCAAGGCCGGGCCTCGCCCTACGGAACGGTTCAGCTCGCCTGGGCCGCGGCCGGTACGCCGGCGGCCAGCGCCTCGACCGCTTCCAGAGCGGTGGTCCGGGACGCCTCGTGGGCATCGCGGAACTGCTTCAGGAACGGCATGACCGGGGCGTGGGTGAGCTCCGTGTGCACGAACTCCACGTCCTCCAGGCCGAGTGCCGAGAAGTAGGCGCGCAGGTAGGGCTCCTGGAAGTCGAACGGCTGCCGGGGAGTGCCGGGGCCGTAGGCGCCGCCGCGGGCGCTGAGGATCACGGCGGACTTCCCCGCGAGCGGCAGCCACGGCAGGGTCACCCGGTCGATCCACGCCTTGAGGGCCGCAGGGATGGAGAAGTTGTACATGGGCGTCCCGATGAGCAGAACGTCGGCCGCGAGGAGCTGTGCGATGAGGGGGCGGGTCGCCGCCCATGCCTCGGCCAGTTCGGGTGCGGTGGCCGCCACCGCGTCCATGGCCGCGAGGTCCTTCACGCCGTTCAGGGAGGACTGGGTGGCCAGCCTCACCCGGGCCTCGTCGATGGGCGTCACCGGCTCCGTCAGCAGATCCCGGTAGGTGTAGGTGCCTTCCGGATGGGTGGCCTCCCAGTGTTTGACGAACGCCGCGCCGAGCTCCCGCGAGAACGAGTCGGTGCGGGCGCTGGCATCCAGATGCAGTAGATGAGCCATAGCATTCCCTTCCAGGCAAGACGATCTGAATCGAGACCAGAGTAATCCAAGATAGTCTTAAATCAAGACGATTTCGAACTATTGCTATTCTGCTGGTATGTCCCTCACTCCCACCGGCGACCGGGCGTCGGCCAGCCGGCTCCACAGCGATTTGCACTGGCTGTTCGCCAGGCTCAAGCAGGGCCTCGCCACAGCGGAAGCCTCGGTCGTGCGCGAGCACGGCATGAGCCTGTGGGGCTACACGGTCCTGATGGCCGTCGTCGAAGCCCCCGTAAGGAGCCAACTCTCCCTGGCCCAGGCCGTCTCGGTCGACAAGAGCAAACTCGTCCTGGTCCTCGACGAGCTGGAGACGGCCGGACTGGTCCGCCGCCGTCCGGACCCGGCTGACCGGAGGGCCCGCATCATCGAGGCGACCGAGGAGGGCCGGCGCACCCTGGACGCCGCGCGTGCGGACGTCGAGGCGATCGAGACCAGCCTGCTCGCCGACCTGGACGCCGGCACCGAGGAGGGGCTGCGCACCGTGCTGCGTCGACTCGTAGGCACGCCCGTGGCGCGGATCGAGGACGGACGGCGGCCCGACAACGCCTGTGGCGCGCCCCAGCCCTGATGGCTCGTCAGGGCAGTGCCGCAGTAAATGCCGGATTTACTCTGCTGCGGAGCCTCTACGGCGGTACGCCTCGCCTGCGGCGGGCCCTCCGGCCGCCCCAGGCGAGGCGTACGCATTTACTGCGGCAGCGCTGGAAGGGCGGGGCGGACGCGCCGAACGAACCGAGGACCGAACTCGGGGCTGGCTGCATAGGTCGTAGATGTTTACGTAACGGGGCGAAGCCCACGACCTACATCACTCTGTGTCACCACCGAATGTGAGACAGGGCTCTTCGCGTTTGCCAGGCCCTACCCTGGACATCGGCTCGGGCCCGGGCGTCCACGCCATGGAACTCGCGCGCCGCGGGCACCAGGCCGTCCTGTCTGACCTGTCTGCGAACAGCCTGGACAGCGCCCGCGCCCGCTTCCGCAGGGCCGGCCTGGAGGGGCACCTGCTGGGCACTGGGCACAGTCCGGCGCAGCATCTGACGCCGCCGCCGGGCCAGTTCGACGCAGTGCTGATGCTCGGCGTGGACACGGCTCGATTCGCAGCTCGTGGTGTCGACCGAGGCCGCTCGGCGATGACCGGTACGCGGTGATCGCAAGGTGAGGCGTTGACGCTCCGTTTATGTCCGGCCCTGCTGGTTCGCTCCGAACCGGCAGGGCCTTCGTGCTGACATAGGGAGAGCACTGCGCCGATGAGGGATGGCGGCCCCCTGATGCTCGCGGCTTACGTGACGCACGTATGTCGCACGAGGGGTCGCACGTGCAGGTGCGAAAGACCACCTGACCCGCACGTTCCCTTGTGAGGTGCCGATTGCGCATCTTTCCGCGATGACCCACCATGTCGAGTGCGTCGCGATCCTTGAGCCCACCGAAAAAAGCCGCTGACCTGCTGTTTTAGCGAGTGTGCGTTACGGGCGATATCTTGACGCATATTCGACGCACGATCGGCCCTTCTGGCGCACGTTTGCCGCACGCCCTGACGGCGTCGTCAGGCAATCGCCTCTGCTTCTGATGGTGTGACAGGTATGGCAGGCGGGTGCTCAATCTTGATAACTCTCTGTGGTGGAGCCGGTGCCTTGTAGCGGCCCCGGAGGGGCGGGGTGGGACTGGTTCGCCGTTGGTCAGTGTCTGCCCGTCGTGACGTGGTGGAGTGCCGCCCGGTGCGACGGGTGAGCAGGGAGAGGATCCATCCACACGCTTTCTTCACGGCCTCATGGCCTCGTGCGGAAACAAATCTGCACCTGCCCGACGTTGTCGATCTCCTAAGCGTTGTCCCGTAAATGATCTAGGGCGTGCTCGCTGACCTGGTTGTTCCTTCGTCACCCGGCGAGGGTGAGGTTGTGCAGGCGGGCGATGCCGAGCATCGCGTGGTGGACGCCATCCCCTTTGAGGCGGCAGTCGCGGAGGATCTCCAGGTCTTCATCCGGGCGAAGGCGTGCTCGACGCGGGCGCGGACCTTGCGGTGCGATGCGTTGTGCTCCTCTTTCCATGTCTCCAGTTCGCTCTGGCCGGGTTCGCGGCGGTGCGGAATGACCAGGCCGGTGCCCCGGTAGCCGCCGTCCGTGATGACCGTGGTCCTGCCGACGGCGGCCTTCGCACCGGACAGCTCCCACGCCTTGCAGTCGTTGCGGTTGCCGGGCAACGGGCGGCCGACCGCGACGACCAGCCGGGTGTCGGCGTCGATGACGACCTGGTGGTTGGTGGAGTACCGGTAGTTCTTGGACTGCTCGGCGATGCTGTGGTCGCAGGTGGGGACCAGGGTGCCGTCCACGATCAGCACGGTGTCCTTGCGGAACCGCTTGCGTTGCTGGAGCGCGAGCGACGGCCCGAGGTGGTCGATGATGCGGTCGGCCGCGGACTTCGACACCCCAAAGAGCGGCGCCAGCTGCCGCAAAGTCAGGTTCGTTCGCCAGTAGGCGGCGACCACCAGGACGCGGTCCTCCAGCGGCAGGCTCCATGGCCGACCCTTACGCACCGGATCCGCACCTTCCCGCCGCAGCGCGGTGATGAGCTTGCCGAACTGGCGAGGGCTCAACCCGCTGAACGGGGCTATCCAGGAGGGCTGCGACGCCGTGATCACACCAGACACAGCAAGATCATCTCACCCCTGACCAGCAGTTACGGGACAGGTCTCAGGCTCAGACCGACGCTCGCCGTGGCGAGTTCGTCGATCCGCGCGATGGGGCCATCTCCCTCAAGGACTACATCGCCACCCACTGGTGGCCCACTCAGAGCGGTGACCCGTCCACGATCGAGCGGATCGAGCAGAGAGTACGCCGGCACATCGTCCCCCACCTGGGCACTCAGCCGCTCAACGCCATCGGCACGGAAGCCCTGCGCCACTGGAAGAAGCGGCTGGAGAAGGACCTCGGTCCGACCTCGATCCGTCTCGTCTGGGCGACGCTCTCTAGTATCCTCCAGGCCGCTGTCGAGGACCGTCGCCTCGGACGCAACCCGTGCCGCTCCAGCACGGTCGGCCCTCCGGCCGCCACGCCTGGCAGGGTCGAGGCGTGGCCGCCCGAACGGGTGCTGGCGGTACGGGCGGCCCTGCCAGACCATTACCGGCTCCTCCTCGTGATCGGAGCGGGTCTTGGGCTCCGGCAAGGGGAGGCGCTCGGGCTTGCCCTGGAGGACATTGACTTCGCCAAGGAAGTCGTCCTCGTCCGGCGGCAGGTCAAGATGGTGCGAGCGAGGTTGTGTTTCGCCTTTCCCAAGGGTCGCAAGGTCCGGGACGTGCCGCTGCCGGCCAGCGTGGCCCGGGCCATCCAGAAGCACACGGAGCAGTTCGCGCCGGTCCCGGTCACGCTGCCTTGGGACGACCCGACTCCTGCTGATACGCCGGTGGATGCCAAACACCGGCGGCCGAGAACCTACAACCTCCTGGTGACGGGACGCGAGCGGAAGGCCATCAACCGGAACTACTTCAACTCCTACGTGTGGAAGCCGGCTCTGGCCGCGGCGGGCGTGATCGCACCGCTGGAGGAGGGCACCCCCGACGGCGCTCGCGTGTGGGAGCCGTCCCGGGAGCACGGCTTCCACGCCCTGCGCCACTTCTTCGCCTCCGAGGAACTGGAGGCTGGCGAATCGGTTGTCTCCCTGGCACGCTGGCTGGGGCACTCCGATCCCGGGTTCACGCTGCGGAAGTACTCCCACTTCCTGCCCCGCGCCGGCGCACGGGGCACCGCCGCCATCGACGCGATCTTCGCGTAGCTCCGGCCGCTCGGCACAGCCTGTGGAGCGTGCCCCGTAGCCCGCCGCGGGCCCAAAGTCCCAGAGATGCCGTCGCGCCCCTCCGTGGCCCGCTAAGTAGCAGGTCAGACGGGGTGCGGCGGCATCCGCTGATCAAATGTCCCGGAAGATCTCGATCTGCGCCCCGACCGAGTTCAGCCGCTCCGCCAGTTCCTCGTAGCCGCGGTTGATCACGTACACGTTGCGCAGCACCGACGTGCCCTCGGCCGCCATCATCGCGAGGAGGACGACCACCGCCGGGCGCAGGGCCGGGGGGCACATCATTTCGGCGGCGCGCCAGCGGGTGGGGCCCTCGACCAGGACGCGGTGGGGGTCCAGGAGCTGGAGGCGGCCGCCGAGGCGGTTGAGGTCGGTGAGGTAGATCGCGCGGTTGTCGTAGACCCAGTCGTGGATCAGGGTCTGGCCGTGGGCCGAGGCCGCGATGGCCGCGAAGAAGGGGACGTTGTCGATGTTGAGGCCGGGGAACGGCATCGGGTGGATCTTGTCGATCGGCGCCTCCAGTTTGGAGGGGCGGACCGTCAGGTCGACCAGGCGGGTGCGGCCGTTGTCCGCCGCGTACTCCGCGGTGCGGTCGCAGTCGACGCCCATCTCCTCCAGGACCGCGAGCTCGATCTCCAGGAACTCGATGGGGACCCGGCGGATCGTCAGCTCGGACTCCGTGACGACGGCGGCGGCCAGCAGGCTCATCGCCTCGACCGGGTCCTCGGAGGGCGAGTAGTCCACGTCCACGTCGATCTCGGGCACACCGTGCACCGTCAGGGTCGTCGTGCCGACGCCGTCCACGCGTACGCCCAGCGCCTCCAGGAAGAAGCACAGGTCCTGGACCATGTAGTTGGACGAGGCGTTCCGGATGACCGTGGCGCCGTCGTGGCGGGCGGCGGCCAGCAGCGCGTTCTCGGTCACCGTGTCGCCGCGCTCGGTCAGGACGATGGGGCGGCCGGGCGTGACGGAGTGGTCCACCCGGGCGTGGTAGATCCCCTCGGTGGCGGCGATGTCCAGGCCGAAGCGGCGGAGCGCGATCATGTGCGGCTCGATCGTGCGCGTACCGAGGTCGCAACCGCCCGCGTACGGCAGCTTGAAGGCGTCCATGCGGTGCAGCAGCGGGCCGAGGAACATGATGATGGAGCGCGTGCGGCGGGCGGCGTCCGCGTCGATCGCGTCCATGTCGAGCCGGGCCGGCGGCACGATCTCCAGGTCGGTTCCGTCGTTGATCCAGCGGGCGCGCACGCCGATGGAGTTGAGCACTTCGAGGAGGCGGTAGACCTCTTCGATGCGGGCCACGCGGCGCAGCACCGTACGGCCCTTGTTGAGCAGCGACGCGCACAGCAGCGCCACGCAGGCGTTCTTACTGGTCTTGACGTCGATGGCGCCGGAGAGGCGGCGCCCGCCGACCACGCGCAGATGCATGGGGCCGGCGTAGCCGAGCGAGACGATTTCGCTGTCGAGTGCTTCACCGATGCGGGCAATCATCTCAAGGCTGATGTTTTGATTGCCGCGCTCGATGCGGTTCACCGCGCTCTGGCTGGTGCCGAGCGCCTCGGCGAGCTGGCTCTGCGTCCAGCCCCGGTGCTGGCGGGCGTCACGGATGAGCTTGCCGATACGTACGAGGTAGTCATCTGACATGCCGAAAGGCTATCTCAGATATGAGATCGCACTCGCGTGGGGGTGTGCCGTTCGGGTGAGAAGCGGTGAGAGTGCTGTGCTGGAGGGGGCGGGTGAGTGAAGGGCGGTGCCCGAAACTCCCTCGCGTCCGTGCCAGGTCGCTCATAGGGTCCCGGCTCATGGATTCCCACGGCACACACGTGCTCTCCGTCAACATCGGCCGTCCCCGCCCCAACCCCTGGAAGGGGATCAGCGCGACCGGCATCGACAAGCGGCCCGTCGACGGGCCGGTCGCGGTGGCCGCCCCCGGGCCCAAGGGCACCGGCGCCGTCGGCCTGGCCGGTGACCGCGCCTACGACGTGAAGCACCACGGCGGCACCGACCAGGCCGTCTACGCCTACGCGCGCGAGGACCTGGACGGCTGGGAGGCCGAGCTGGGCCGGCCGCTCGCCAACGGGGTGTTCGGCGAGAACCTCACCACCCTCGGCGTGGACGTCAACGGCGCCCTGATCGGGGAGCGGTGGCGGATCGGGCCCGACGTCGTGCTGGAGGTGTCGTGCTCGCGGATACCGTGCGCGACGTTCCAGGGCTGGCTGGAGCGGGACGGCTGGATCAAGCGGTTCACCCGGGCGGCCCTGCCCGGCGCGTACCTCCGGGTGATCGAGCCGGGCGAGATCCGCTCCGGCGACCGCCTGGAGATCGTGCACCGGCCCGCCCACGAGGTGACCGTCGCGCTGGAGTTCCGGGCCATGACCCTGGAGCCGGAGCTGCTGCCGCTCCTCGCGGTGGCGGACGCGCTCCCCGAGGAGGGCAAGGAGCTGATCCGCCGCCGCACGCGCGCCACGCCGCCGCCGGGGGGCGCCCGGACATGACCCTTCCGCGGTCATGTACTAGAGTTATCTCGACATCGAGATATATGCCGAAGGCGCACAGCGGGCCGCCTCAAGGTAAGGGCTACCTAACTAAGCCTTACCTCAGCGGATGGTCCGGTGGTCCGAGGCGGCACCACGCGGCGCCCGCCGTGGTGAGGCGCGGCGCGGAGTTACGCGCACATTGATGAAGGAGACTGTCGTGTCGGCGAACAGCTTCGACGCCCGCAGCACGCTGCGCGTGGGCGACGAGTCGTACGAGATCTTCAAGCTGGACAAGGTCGAGGGCTCCGCGCGCCTCCCTTACAGCCTGAAGGTGCTGCTGGAGAACCTGCTCCGCACGGAGGACGGCGCGAACATCACCGCCGACCACATCCGCGCGCTCGGCGGCTGGGACTCCCAGGCGCAGCCCAGCCAGGAGATCCAGTTCACGCCGGCCCGCGTGATCATGCAGGACTTCACCGGTGTGCCCTGCGTCGTGGACCTCGCGACCATGCGCGAGGCCGTCAAGGAGCTCGGCGGCGACCCGGAGCGGATCAACCCGCTCGCCCCGGCCGAGCTGGTCATCGACCACTCCGTCATCGCCGACAAGTTCGGCACGAAGGAAGCCTTCGGCCAGAACGTCGAGCTGGAGTACGGCCGCAACAAGGAGCGCTACCAGTTCCTGCGCTGGGGCCAGACCGCGTTCAGCGAGTTCAAGGTCGTCCCGCCGGGCACCGGCATCGTCCACCAGGTCAACATCGAGCACCTGGCCCGTACGGTCATGGTCCGGGGCGGCCAGGCGTACCCCGACACCCTCGTCGGCACCGACTCGCACACCACCATGGTCAACGGCCTCGGCGTGCTGGGCTGGGGCGTCGGCGGCATCGAGGCCGAGGCCGCGATGCTCGGCCAGCCGGTCTCCATGCTCATCCCGCGCGTCGTCGGCTTCAAGCTGACCGGCGAGCTCCCGGCCGGCACCACCGCCACCGACCTGGTGCTGACCATCACCGAGATGCTCCGCAAGCACGGCGTCGTCGGCAAGTTCGTGGAGTTCTACGGGGAGGGCGTCGCCGCCACCTCGCTGGCCAACCGCGCCACCATCGGCAACATGTCGCCGGAGTTCGGCTCCACCGCCGCGATCTTCCCGATCGACGACGAGACGCTGAAGTACCTGCGCCTGACCGGCCGTGACGAGCAGCAGGTCGCCCTGGTCGAGGCGTACGCCAAGGAGCAGGGCCTCTGGCTGGACCCGGCCGCCGAGCCGGACTTCTCCGAGAAGCTGGAGCTCGACCTCTCCACGGTCGTCCCCTCCATCGCCGGCCCGAAGCGCCCGCAGGACCGCATCGTCCTCGCCAACGCCAAGGCCCAGTTCGCCCAGGACGTCCGCAACTACGTGGACTGCGTGGACGAGGCGGGCAAGGAGTCCTTCCCGGCCTCCGACTCCCCGGCCATCGGCGCCGCCGGCCCGACCAACCCGGTCACGGTCACCGCCCCCGACGGCTCCACGTACGAGCTGGACCACGGCGCCGTCACCGTCGCCGCGATTACCTCGTGCACCAACACCTCGAACCCGTACGTCATGGTCGCCGCGGCGCTCGTGGCGAAGAAGGCGGTCGAGAAGGGCCTGACCCGCAAGCCGTGGGTCAAGACCACCCTCGCCCCGGGCTCGAAGGTCGTCACCGACTACTTCGACAAGGCGGGCCTGACCCCGTACCTCGACAAGGTCGGCTTCAACCTCGTCGGCTACGGCTGCACCACCTGCATCGGCAACTCCGGCCCGCTGCCGGAGGAGGTCTCCAAGGCGGTCAACGAGCACGACCTGGCCGTGACCTCGGTGCTCTCCGGCAACCGCAACTTCGAGGGCCGGATCAACCCCGACGTCAAGATGAACTACCTGGCGTCCCCGCCGCTGGTCGTCGCGTACGCCATCGCCGGTTCGATGAAGGTGGACATCACCAAGGACGCGCTCGGCGTCGACCAGGACGGCAAGCCCGTCCACCTGGCCGACATCTGGCCCTCCGAGGCCGAGGTCAACGACGTCGTGGCGAACGCCATCGGCGAGGACATGTTCAACAAGTCCTACCAGGACGTCTTCGCGGGCGACGCCCAGTGGCAGGCGCTGTCCATCCCGACCGGCAACACCTTCGAGTGGGACGCCGAGTCCACCTACGTGCGCAAGCCCCCGTACTTCGAGGGCATGACCATGGAGACCTCGCCGGTCGAGGACATCACCGGCGCCCGGGTCCTGGCCAAGCTGGGCGACTCGGTCACCACCGACCACATCTCCCCGGCCGGTGCGATCAAGGCCGACACCCCGGCCGGCCAGTACCTCACGGAGCACGGCATCGAGCGCCGTGACTTCAACTCCTACGGCTCGCGCCGTGGCAACCACGAGGTCATGATCCGCGGCACGTTCGCCAACATCCGCCTGCGCAACCAGATCGCGCCGGGCACCGAGGGCGGCTTCACCCGCGACTTCACCCAGGACGGCGGTCCGGTGTCGTTCATCTACGACGCCTCGCAGAACTACCAGGCCGCCGGCACCCCGCTGGTCATCCTGGCCGGCAAGGAGTACGGCTCCGGCTCGTCCCGCGACTGGGCGGCCAAGGGCACCGCGCTCCTCGGCGTCAAGGCCGTCATCGCCGAGTCCTACGAGCGCATCCACCGCTCGAACCTCATCGGCATGGGCGTCCTGCCGCTCCAGTTCCCGGAGGGCCAGACCGCCGAGTCCCTCGGCCTCACGGGCGAGGAGACCTTCTCCGTCACCGGCGTCACCGAGCTGAACGACGGCACGACCCCGCGCACGGTCAAGGTCACCACCGACACCGGCGTCGAGTTCGACGGCGTCGTCCGCATCGACACCCCCGGTGAGGCGGACTACTACCGCAACGGCGGCATCCTGCAGTACGTGCTCCGCAGCCTGATCCGCAAGTAGGGATCGGCGGCAGTACGGCGAGAGGGCCGCACCCCCGGTGACGGGGGTGCGGCCCTCTCGCATGTTCGGCGAGGAACCGCCGAGCGGATCAGAACAGGAACTTGTAGCTGTCCCAGCCGCTCGTGCCGATCTGCTTCTTGGCCTTGAACGGGGCCGCGGCGTTGCCGGTGCCGCTGTACAGGTACAGCGCGCCGCCCTTGCGGGCGATGAGGTCGGTCTTGCCGTCCAGGTCCACGTCACCCGTGGAGACCAGACGGTTGTACTGGCTCCAGCCGCTGCCGATCTTGGTGCGCTTGCCGAACGGGGCGGTCTGGCTGCCGGTGCCCTTGTACAGCCACAGGACGCCGGCCTTGTCGCGGGCGACGACGTCGTTCTTGCCGTCACCGTTCAGGTCGCCGTTCCCGGCGATCTCGTTGTAGATGTCCCAGCCGTAGCCCACCTTGATGCGCTTGGTGACCTTGCCGTCGCCGTACCCGAGGTACACGTACAGGTCGCCGTTGGTGGCGCGGGCGAGGATGTCGCCGGCGGCGGCGCCGCCGATCTGGCCCGGGGAGACGATCTTGTTGTAGATGTTCCAGCCGTAGCCGATCTTGACGGCCGACGCGTCGAACTTGAGGTAGCCCATGTCGCCGTTGGTCTCGCGGAACCAGAGACCGTCGCTGTCGCCGTCGTTCTGGTGGTCGACCTGCATGAGCGCGGAGACGCCGAGCCAGCCCTTGCCCGCGTACTCGCGGGCGGACAGGCCGCCCTTGCCGTTGGGCAGGTACGAGTAGGCGGTGCCCGCCGAGTTCGTGCCGTACAGCGCGAACGACGGGGTGACCGCGGCGGCCGAGGTGGCCGCCGCGGGCGCGTCTGCCGCGGCACCGAGCGAGGGCTGCGGGGCGTCGGCGGCCACGGCGGAGGTTCCGGTGGCGACGAGGGCGGCGGTGAGCGCCGCGGCTGCCGCGCGAGCGGCTATGCGCATGTGGTGCCGGCCAGTGGTTTTGGCCACAAGTGCTCCATGGATCGTGAAGTGGGAGCGGCCCGCCGCACCTTGGCGGCGGGCCACCGATTCAGCCGAATCGTGTCACGATTTCGGGCGTGAAACCTGCACGTTTCGTCATGAGTGTGTAACCACTGTGACCGGCTCAGAAGAAGAGGCGGTACGAGTTCCAGCCCGAGGTGCCGATGAGGGACTTCGGCTTGAAGGGGGCGGCCGCGTCGCCCGTGCCCTCGTACAGGTACAGCTCGCCCTTGGAGTTGCGGGCGACCAGGTCGGTCCGGCCGTCCATGGTCAGGTCACCGGCGGCGAAGAGGGTGTTGTACTGGTTCCAGCCGCTGCCGATCTTGGTGCGCTTGGCGTACGGCGCCTTCTGGTTGCCGGTGCCCTTGTACAGCCACAGGACGCCGGACTTGTCGCGGGCGACGATGTCGTTCTTGCCGTCGCCGCTCAGGTCGCCGTTGCCGGCGATCTGGGTGTAGATGTCCCAGCCGTAGCCGACCTTCAGGCGCTTGGTGACCTTGCCGTCGCCGTAGCCCAGGTACAGGTAGACGTCGCCCTTCTTGTCGCGGGCGAGCAGGTCGCCGGCCTCGGCGCCGCCGAACTGACCGACCGAGACCACCGTGTTGTAGGTGTCCCAGCCGTAACCGACCTTCACCGCGTCGGAGTTGTCGGCGGCGTAGTACCAGAGGTTGCCCGAGGTGCCGAGCTGCCAGCGGCCGTCCGCGACGTTGTCCGCGTTGTGGTCGACCTGGCCGACGAAGGCGAGGCCCGAGAAGTTGCCGGGGAACTCGACGCGCTTCTCGAGCGTGCCGTCACCGACCGGCGTGTAGTGGTACGCGGCGCCGGAGCTGTCGATGCCCTGGAGGCTGAACAGCGGTGCGTCGCCGACGTCGGCGGCGGAGGCGGCGGACGCGCCGGTGACGACCAGGGCCGCGGTTATCGCGGCGGCGGCGAGACGGGCGGCAGCCCGTCCGGGCCGACGGCCAGAGATCTTGGCCACGTGTGTTCTCCATGGATGGTGGGACGAGGCGTGACGCGCCGCGGGATACGGGGACACGCCACGGAATTGAGGGTGATCCTTTCACGACTCCCTCACGTCTCCAAGGGTTTGTCGAAATGAGGCAAACGCAACGCCTTCGCCCCGGTATGCGGACACCGCGAAGGGACCGGACGCCCTTCCTTCGCGGCGGCATGCGTACACCGGTGCGTGCCGGGCAGGCGGAAGTCAGCTTCCCGAAACCAGTCGGACAGCGGTAGAAGAGGAGTTGTCGTGTCATTTCTGTGGGCCATCATCGCGGGACTCATCATCGGTCTGCTGGCCAAGCTGGTCGTCCCCGGCCGCCAGCCCATTCCCCTGTGGCTGACCGTCCTGCTCGGCATCGTCGGTGCCATCGCGGGCAATGCCCTCGCCACCGCCTTCGGTGTGCGGGACACCGGGGGGATCGACTGGATCCGCCACATCTTCCAGATCGGTGTCGCCGCCGTGCTCATCGCCTTCCTCAGCCCGGTGTGGGCCCGACGACGCGCCTGACCGGCCACCCGTACGACGAACGCCCTGTCCACCGCGCACAGCGGTGGACAGGGCGTTCGTCGCGTGGCTCAGCCCCGGTGCGCCGCGATCAGCGCCTGATACCAGCGGTAGCTGTCCTTCGGGGTGCGCTCCAGGGTGTCGTAGTCGACCCGGACGATGCCGAACCGCTTCGCGTACCCGAGCGCCCACTCGAAGTTGTCCAGCAGCGACCACACGTAGTAGCCCCGCACATCGACGCCCGCGTCCATCGCGGACCGCAGCGCCGCCAGATGCGTACGCAGGTACTCCACCCGGTCCGCGTCCCGCACCGCACCGTCCGCGTCCACGGTGTCGTGCTCCGCCGAGCCGTTCTCCGTGATGTGCACCGGCGGCAGCGCGTCCCCGTAGGTGTCCTTCAGCGCGGTCAGCAGATCGGTGAAGGACTCCGGGACGACGGGCCAGCCCATCGCCGTCCGCCGCACGTCCGGGTACTGCCCCTCGGCGTACCGGTTGTCCGTGGCGACCCGCAGCGCGGGGTCCGGCTCGCGGTGCGGGGCGTCGGCCACCACGATCGGGCGGTAGTAGTTGATGCCCAGGAAGTCCAGGGGCTGGGAGATCAGGTCGAGGTCGCCGTCGCGCCGGAAGTCCTGCCCGGTGATCAGCTCGCCCCAGGTCTCCTCCTCGGTGGCCGGGTAGCGGCCCGCGAGGATCGGCTCCGTCCACACCAGGTTGTGCTGGGTGTCCGCGCGGACCACCGCGGCCCGGTCGGCGTCCGTCGGGGCGGCCGGGACGTTGCGGTCCAGGTTCAGCGTGATGCCCGCCTCGCGGACCCCCGCGGCCCGCAGCGCCTTCATCGCCAGGCCGTGGCCGACGAGCAGGTGGTGCGCGGCGGCCAGGGCACCGCGCCCCTCCTTGGCACCGGGCGCGTGCCGGCCCACGGAGTAGCCGAGGAAGGCGCTGCACCACGGCTCGTTGAGGGTGATCCAGCGCGGCACCCGGTCGGCCAGGTGCTCCGCCACGACCGCGGTGTACTCGCCGAACCGCTCGGCCGTCTCCCGTACGCGCCAGCCGCCCCGGTCCTCCAGGGCCTGCGGCAGGTCCCAGTGGTAGAGGGTGGCGGCCGGCTCGATGCCCGCCTCCAGGAGCTCGTCCACCAGCCGGGAGTAGAAGTCCAGGCCCTTCGGGTTCACCGCGCCGGAACCCTCCGGCAGGATGCGCGACCAGGCGATCGAGAAACGGTATGAACCGACCCCCAGCTCCCGCAGCAGCGCCACGTCCTCGCGGTAGCGGTGGTAGTGGTCACAGGCCACGTCACCCGTGTCGCCGCCGTCCGTCTTCCCGGGCGTGTGGCTGTACGTGTCCCAGATGGACGGACCGCGTCCGTCCTCCCGCGCGGCGCCCTCGATCTGGTACGAGGC
Source organism: Streptomyces sp. DT224 (assembly GCF_049844595.1). Classification (NCBI taxonomy): domain Bacteria; kingdom Bacillati; phylum Actinomycetota; class Actinomycetes; order Kitasatosporales; family Streptomycetaceae; genus Streptomyces; species Streptomyces sp. DT224. The sequence goes on along the minus strand of NZ_JBNCLI010000002.1, from coordinate 765,762 downwards.
CGTGGCCGCGCCGAAAACGAAGCCGGGCGGGAAGACCGGGAAGTCACTCATGGATACCCCTACTTGACCGAGCCACCGGTGATCCCGGCGGCGATGTACTTCTGCGACAGGACGAGCAGCACCGCCGCCGGCACCGCGGACAGCACGGAAGCGGCCATCACCGAGCCCCAGTCGCCGACATGGGCGCCGATGTACTGGTAGATGCCCAGCGTGATCGGCTTCACGTCGTCCGTGGTGTTCAGCGTCAGCGCGAACATGAAGTCGCTCCACGCGTACAGGAACGAGAACAGCCCGGCCGTGATCAGCGAGTTACGGCTCATCGGCAGCACGACCTGCACGAAGGTCCGGAACCGTCCGGCCCCGTCGACCTCGGCGGCCTCGATGACCTCGCGCGGGATCGCCACCATGAACGACCGCATCAGCACGATCGCGAACGGGATGCCGAGCGAGGCGTCGGCCAGCATCAGACCGGCGTACGAGTTGACCAGGCCGAGATCCACGTACGCGCTGTACAGGGCGTTGGCGATGACGATGCCCGGCACCATCTGGGTGATCAGCGTGCCGAAGACGATCGTCTTCGTGCCGCGCAGCTTGAACTGCGCCAGCCCGTACGCGGCGGGCGCCGAGATCGCCAGGCAGATCACGACCGCGCCCAGCGCCACCGCGAGCGAGGTCAGCAGGTTGCCGCCCTGGTCGGTGAGCGCCGAGCGGAAGCCCGACAGGTCCAGGCCGTGCGGGACGGGGTCGACCTCCAGCAGCCCGGACTCGGGCTGGAGCGCGGTGTTCACCATCCAGTACAGCGGGAACAGCATCACGCACAGCACCAGGATACCGAAGACCATGGCGCCCCAGCGCCGCTTCGGCCGGCCGTTGGTCCGCGTGGGCGCGGCGGGGGTACGCACGGTGCTCGCCATGCCGGTCACTTCCCCTCGTTGCGGTTGGCCCGCAGGTAGAACACCGCGAAGACGGCGGAGATCAGGATCAGGATGTTGCCGACCACGGCACCGGCCCCGAAGTCCAGCTGGACGAAGGAGTTCTGGTACGTGAGGGTGCCGAGGGTCTGCGTGGAGTCGGCGGGTCCGCCGTCGGTGAGCGCCAGGATGAGGTCGAGGATCTTGACCGTCGACATGAAGCCGAGCACCAGGACCACGGTGATCACCGGCCGCAGCATCGGCAGCGTGATCGAGCGGAAGGTCCGCCAGGCGGAGGCACCGTCCAGCGAGGCGGCCTCGTACAGCTCCTTGGGGACCTCCTGGAGGCCGCCGTAGAGGATCACCATGTTGAACGGGATGCCGATCCAGATGTTCACCAGGATCACCGAGATCAGCGCCATGCTCGTGCTGGTCAGCCACGGGGTGTCGCCGCCGAGGCCGACGGTGCCGAGGAACGAGTTGAGGACACCGGTGTCCTGGTCGAGGATGCGCCGCCAGACGACGCCCGAGACGACCATCGGCACCAGCCACGGCAGCAGGATGAGCGACCGGAGCACGCCGTTCAGCGGGAAGCGGCGGTTGAAGAAGACCGCGAGGCCGAGGCCGATGCAGAACTGCCCGATCAGCGAGCCGATCGTGAACAGGATGGTGTGCCACAGGGCCTTGCCGAAGAGCTCGTCGTTGAAGACCTTGCTCCAGTTGTCCGTTCCGTTGAACGGGGACTTGCCCGTGAAGAACGTGGACGGCGAGTAGTCCTGGAAGCTCATCACGATGTTGCGGACGAGCGGGTAGCCGAAGAACAGCGCCATGAAGATCACGGCGGGGGCGATGAAGCCCCACTGGGCGAGACGCCTGCGGCGCCGGACGCGGGCGGGGTTCGGCTGCTTCGCGGCCTTCTCGGTCACGAGCGCCGGGGCGGCGGTGGTGGTCGACATGGTTCGGATACCTCAGTTCCCGCTCGTCGCGCGCTTCTGGGCGCGGGTGAGGGCGGCCTCGCTCGACTCGCCGGTCAGGGCGGACTGGAACGCGCTCTGGAGCGCGAGGGAGACGGACGACCACCGCGCGCCGAGCTTGGCGGTACGCGACCGGGCCGTGGCGACCTGGTCGGCCAGGGCGTCCAGCTCGGGTACCTTCTTGCGCCACTCGGCGGCGGCCTTCTCGTTGGCCGGGACCATCCAGCTGTTCAGCGCGTAGGTGATCTGCTCCTGCTCGCCGGACATGCAGCCGATGATCTTCGCGGACATCTTCTCGCGCTTCTCGTCACCGGTGTTGGGCACGGTCAGCACGCCGCCGCCCAGCGGGCCCACCGAGTCGTCCCCGGCCTTCGGGACCGGGATCTCGGCGATGCCCCAGTGCAGCCCCTTCTTGGAGTTCAGGGTCTCCACCTGCCAGGGGCCGTTGATCATCATGGCCGCGTTGCCCGCCATGAACTGGTCGTTCACGTCGGCCTGGGTCCAGTTGACCGTCGACTTGGACAGGGAGCCGTCCTTGAGGAGGCTCTTCCAGTAGTCCAGCGCCCCGGCCACCTCGGGGCTGTCGAGCTTGGTCTCGTCGCCGCCGTTGGACCACATGAAGGGCGTGAACTGGAAGACGCCGTCCTCCGCGCCGCCCGCGCTGAGCGCCAGGCCGTACCGCTTGCCCCGCGTGAGCTGCTTCGCGGTCTCGCGCATCTCGGCCCAGGTGGTGGGGACCTTCAGGCCGGCCTTGTCGAGGGTGTCCTTGTTGTAGAAGAGCGCCAGCGTGTTCACCGTGCGGGCCGCCCCGTAGTACGTCCCCTCGTACGAGCCGAAGTTCACGATCCCCTCGGGGATGTTCTTCGTGGTCAGGCCGAGGTCCTTCAGCGGGATCAGCCCGCCGGCCTCGGCGAACGTCGGCATCTCGGAGGCGTCCAGCTGGAGCACGTCGGGCAGGGACTTCGAGGACGCCATCCGCAGCGCCTTGGTCATCACCTGGGAGGCCGGGACGCTCTGCTGCTCGATGGTCACCCCCAACTGCTTGCTGCACCGGGCCAGCGTCTGGGCGTCCCAGCGGTGGTACGACTCGTCGGTCGACGAGTTCAGAACCGTGTAGACGTCGGGGTCCCGCTGCTGGCCGCAGCCCGACAGGACCGCACCGCCGATCAGCGCGGAAACGACGGTGAGCGGGACGGCGACCCGTGGGGTGAAGCGGTTCGACATTCAGCTGCCTCTTGTCGGCAAGGGCCCGGGCGGCTGCGCTGCCGTCCGACCGATTTGTTTGCTGCCAGTACTAATACGGCATGTGGCCCTTCGTTTTCTAGACCGTCCTGGTGACGTGCACGTCACACAGGGGCAACATGCCCGCTCGCAGGGGGTCCGAGCGCCGGTGTCGAGGCGGATTCAGAGGTTCCGATCGGTGAATCGAAGCGCTTCGAAAATTATTTGTTTTGTGTACGATCAAAATCAGGACCCACAGGAACGGACCCCCCATGAAGTTCACCGACGGCTTCTGGCAGATGCGAGACGGTGTCCACGCCTCGTACGCCACCGAACTCCGCGATCTCCGCCTCGCCCCCGACCGCCTCACCGCCTACGCGGCGGTCCAGCGCGTGACCCGGCGCGGGGACACCCTGAACGCCCCGCTGATCACCGTGGAGGCCTACGCCCCCGCCGAAGGCGTCATCGGGGTCCGCGTGACCCATCTGGCGGGCAAGCGCCACCCGGGCCCCGACTTCGCGCTGCCCGGCGCCACCGGTGACCCCTCCGCCGCGACCCGCGAGGACGGCGGGGCCGCCGAACTGACCAGCGGGCCGCTCACCCTCCGGCTCCCCGCCGGCGACGGCTTCGGCATGGAGTTCCGGGACGCCGACGGGCGCGTCCTGACCGCCGCCGGGCGCAAGGGGACCGCCTTCGCCACGACCGGCGACGGCGCCCACCACATGTTCGCCCAGCTCGCGCTGGGCGTCGGCGAGACGATCCACGGGCTCGGCGAGCGGTTCACCCCGTACGTCAAGAACGGCCAGGTCGTCGACATGTGGCAGGCGGACGGGGGGACCAGCAGCGAGCAGGCGTACAAGAACGTCCCGTTCTACCTCTCCTCGCGCGGCTACGGCGTCTTCGTCAACCACCCCGGGAAGGTCTCCTTCGAGGTCGGCTCCGAGGCGGTCGGCCAGGTGCAGTTCAGCGTCGAGGACCAGACGCTGGAGTACTTCGTCGTCGCCGGACCCACCCCCAAGGAGGTGCTGGCCCGCTACACCGCGCTGACCGGCCGCCCGGCCCTGCCCCCGGCCTGGTCCTTCGGCCTCTGGCTGACCACCTCGTTCACCACCGCGTACGACGAGGAGACCGTCACCTCGTTCGTGGACGGCATGGCCGAGCGGGGCATCCCGCTCTCCGTCTTCCACTTCGACTGCTTCTGGATGCGCGAATACCAGTGGTGCGACTTCGAGTGGGACCCGGACGTCTTCCCCGACCCGGAGGGCATGCTCGCCCGGCTCAAGGACAAGGGCCTCAAGATCTGCGTCTGGATCAACCCGTACATCGCGCAGAAGAGCCCCCTGTACGCGGAGGGCGCGGCCAAGGGCTACTTCGTGCGCACCCGTGAGGGCGACGTCTGGCAGTGGGACAAGTGGCAGGCCGGCATGGCGCTGGTGGACTTCACCAACCCGGAGGCCACCGCCTGGTTCCAGGGCAAGCTGCGCACCCTCCTCGGCCAGGGCGTCGACGGCTTCAAGACGGACTTCGGCGAGCGCATCCCCACCGACGTCGTCTGGCACGACGGCTCCGACCCGGAGCGCATGCACAACTACTACACGCACCTGTACAACAAGGCCGTCTTCGAGCTCCTGGAGAAGGAGCGCGGCCAGGGCGAGGCCGTGCTCTTCGCCCGCTCCGCCACGGCCGGCGGCCAGCAGTTCCCCGTGCACTGGGGCGGCGACTGCTGGTCCTCCTTCGAGGCGATGGCGGAGTCCCTGCGCGGCGGCCTCTCACTGAGCCTGTCCGGCTTCGGCTTCTGGAGCCATGACATCGGCGGCTTCGAGGGCACCCCGGACCCGGCGGTCTTCAAGCGCTGGCTCGCCTTCGGCCTGCTCTCCTCGCACAGCCGGCTGCACGGCTCCTCGTCGTACCGCGTGCCGTGGGAGTTCGGCGACGAGGCGGTCGAGGTCGCCCGGCGCTTCACGGAGCTGAAGCACCGCCTGATGCCCTACCTGTACGGGGCGGCCGTCGAGGCCCACCGCACCGGCGTCCCCGTCATGCGCCCGATGCTCCTGGAGTTCCCGGACGACCCGGCCGCCCGCACCGCCGACCGGCAGTACATGCTCGGCCCCGACCTCCTGGTCGCCCCGGTCTTCAGCGAGGACGGCGAGGTGGAGTACTACGTCCCCGAGGGCACCTGGACCCATCTGCTCACCGGCGAGACCGTCACCGGCCCGGCCTGGCACCGGGACACCTACGGCTTCGACAGCCTCCCGCTGCTGGTCCGCCCCGGCGCGGTCCTCCCGCTCGGCGCGGACACCTCCCGGCCCGACGGCGACTGGACGGACCACCTCCAGCTGCGCGTGTACGCCCCCGAGGGCACCGGCGACCTCCACCGCACGGTGACCGTCCCCGGCCTGACGGGCGAACCCGCCGCCACGTACGAGGTGGTCCGCGAGGGCGGCGCACTCCGCGTCACCGCCGACACGGACCGGCCGTACGAGGCGGTGGACGTCACCGCCGGGGTGAGCGCTCCCGCGATCTGACCCAGGCGGTGAACGCCTCGACCGCGTCCACCACCGCGTCGAAGCGGAGCGAGTGGTACAGGTCGAAGGCGTGGTGCCCGCCGCGCAGCTCGGCGTAGACCACCGGGCTCTCGGACGCGTCGCGCAGCCCCTCGGCGACCTCGCGGATGCCGGCCACCGGCACCAGCGGGTCCAGGTCGCCGTGGACGATCAGCATGGGCGGCGCGTCCGGCCGGGCATGGCCCAGCGGGGACGACTCGGGGCCCTGGTGCCAGTACGCGCCCAGGAATCCGTTCAGCACGACGACCCCGCTGACCGAGGTGTCGGCGTCCTCGAAGCCCGGCTGGAACGCGGGGTCGTCGGAGGTCAGCGCGGCGATCGCGCCCATGTGGCCGCCCGCCGAGCTGCCCGCCACGAACAGGGTCGAGGGGTCGGCCCCGTACGCGTGGGCGTGCTCACGCGCCCAGGCGATCACCCGTTTCAGGTCGATCATGTGCTCGGGGTGCCGGACCTGCGGCTTCAGCCGGTAGTTGGCGCTGATGGTCACCCAGCCCCGGCTCGCCAGCCGGTACAGGAGCGGCAGCGACTGGCTGTTCTTGTGGCCGCCGGTGTAGCCGCCGCCGTGCATGTGGATCAGCACGGGCGCCCCCTGCGGGCGGGCGCGGTGGTGGTACACGTCGAGCAGATTGCGGCGCCCCGCCTCCCCGTACGACAGGCCGGCCACCCTCCGCACGTCCCGGCGGCGCTTCAGGACCGGAACGAACAGGACGCGGAGCCACGGGGGCCGGCGCCGCAGCCCCTCGGCGAGGTCCGCGTCGATCTCGGCGCGCCAGCCCCGGCCCAGCCCCTCGGCCATCGCGCCCTCGACCCGGTCCCGCTCACCCCACGCGCGGTGGGCGACCACCGCGAGCCCGGGCACGGTCAGGGCGGCCAGCGCGACGACCCCCCAGGCGCCCGGCGAGTCCAGGACGTCGTCCTGGGCGAAGGCCATGGCCGTGGGGACGAGCAGCATCCAGAAGAAGGCGGCGAACGGCAGCTCGTTGGCGGCCAGGCCGAGCAGATAGCTGGGGCGTCCCAGCGGGTGCTCCCACGGCACCGGTCTCAGCGCACACCACGTGCCGATCGCGACGATGAGCACGGGGATCAGATATCCGACAGGCACGGCACCTCCTGGAACGGCAGCCGGGTCTGCCTGCTCGCGCGCACCCCCGGTCGAAGGTGGCGCCCACCAGTCTTCCCCGGCGCCCGACAGGCATCAACGGCCGGACTGGTAACGTCTTTTGACTCTGGGCTAAAGAATCCGGGGGCGGACGTGGAGATGCGGGAGATCGAGATATTCCTGACGCTCGCCGAGGAGCTGCACTTCAGCCGCACCGCCGAGCGGCTGGGCGTCAGCCCCGGCCGGGTCAGCCAGCTGGTCAAGAAGCAGGAACGCCTCATCGGCGGCCCTCTCTTCGACCGCACCACCCGCACCGTGCGCCTCTCCCCCCTCGGCGAGCAGCTGTACGAGGCGCTGAAGCGCGGCCACGAGCAGATCACCCAGGGCATCGAGGCCGCCAAGGCCACCGCCCGGGGCACCAGGGGCACCCTGACCCTCGGCACCATGGGCCCGTACGCCCTCCAGATCAAGGCCACGCTCGGCCTCTTCCAGGCCCGCCACCCCGACGCCCGCGTCCGGCACCGCGAGATCCAGCCCGCCTCACCGCTCGACCTGCTCCGGTCGGGCGATGTGGACATGGTGTACGTATGGCTGCCCGTCGACGGGCCCGGGCTGACCGTCCGGCCGACCGCGCACACCTCCGCGCTGCTCCTCATGGTCTCCGCCGGGCACCCCTTCGCGAAGCGGGAGTCCGTCTGCCTGGAGGACTTCGGCGACTGCGCCGTGGTCGAGGGCGGATCGATCCCCTCCGCCATGGAGGAGGCCCTCAACCCGCGGTACACCCCCTCCGGCCGCCCGGTCCGCCGGGGCCCCCGGGTCACCACCTGGCAGGAGGCGCTCAGCGTCGTCGCCTCGGGCCAGGCCGCCGCCGCCGTACCGGCCGAGACGCCGGACTTCTACGCCTGGCCGAGCCTGGCCTTCGTCCCCATCCGCGACGCGCCTCCCTGCCGGTGGGCCCTGGTCTGGCGGACCGCGGCGGAGTCACCGCTCATCCGGGCGTTCGCCGAGGCGTCGGCCGACGCCGGACGGCTCCGGGACGAGCCGGCCACGTAGGCGCATCAGGTCACTCACGGGCGCGCCCGCCCTCCCCGCCCCGGCCGGAATGCGATCGTGGACCGGCGGGTTAGCGCCTGTACAGAACGTGAGCGGTAACAGCACTGAGAGCGGATGGCCTTCACATGGGCGAGCTGATCCTGATCCGGCACGGCGAGACCGAGTGGTCCCGCAACGGGCGCCACACGAGCCACACCGATCTGCCCCTGACCCCCCTCGGCGAGCGCCAGGCCCGCGCCCTGGCCCCCCTGCTCGCCGACCGGTCCATCGCGCTCACCCTGGTCAGCCCCCTGGTCCGGGCCCGGCGCACCGCCGAACTCGCCGGGCTCGCCGCGCCCCGCATCACCCCGGAGCTGCGCGAGTGGGACTACGGCGGCTACGAGGGCATCACCACGGACGAGATCCGCCGTACCCGGCCCGACTGGAACCTCTGGACCGACGGCGTGGGCGCCGGTCCCGCGGCCCACCCCGGCGAGACCCCGGCACAGGTGGGGGACCGGGCCGACCGGGTGCTGGCCGAGGTCGCGGAGGCGGCCGGGCGGGCCGGTGACGAGGACATCGTGCTCGTCGCCCACTCCCACTTCCTGCGCGTCCTGACCGCCCGCTACCTGGGCCTGACCCCGGCCGAGGGCACGCTCTTCCAGCTGGCCACGGGCGCCGTGTCCCGGCTGGGCCGGGAACACGGCAACCCGGTCATCACCGCGTGGAACGTCACGCTGCCGGAGAGCCTGTTCCCGGCGGCGGTCCCGGAGACACCGGAACGGACCTGAGTACGCGGACGGCCGGCAGCCCACGGGGAGCTGCCGGCCGTCCGCGTAAGCGGGGTGGGGTCAGGCGATCAGCTCCACCTCCGCGAGCGACGCCTCACCGTCGAACACCAGCCGGTAGTGCGCGTACGAGCCGGGGGACTTCACGGAGAAGGCCCGCGTCTGCTTGTCCCAGGTGAAGGACTGGCCGGACCGCTTGTCGAGGTCCTTCCAGCTCTTGCCGTCCGACGAGCCCTGGAGCACCCAGCCGGCCGGTGCCGTCGCCCTGGCGGCCGAGGTCAGCGTGTACTGGACGCCCTTCGTGGCGGACGGGACGGGCAGCTCGACCGTGGCGGCGGTGCCGGTGGTGGCCGAGGTGTCGTCGAACAGCGGCCCCTCGCCCTTCAGCACGTCCTTCTTCGGCGACGGCACCTGGTCGTCCTGGGTGAGGGAGACCGGGGCGTCGTTCTTTCCGGTGCCCCAGGCGGACGGCTTCGGGCCCATGTCGAAGTCCAGCGTCCCGCCCTTGGCCAGCAGGTCGTGCGGCAGCGACGTGGAGGTCCACTTCTCGCCGTTCACCTTCAGGCCCTGGACGTAGATGTTCTTCGCGCTGTTCCGCGGCGCCTTCACGACCAGCGTGCGGCCGTTCTCCAGGTGCACCGTCGCCTTGGTGAAGAGCGGCGAGCCGATCGCGTACTCGCCACTGCCCATCACCAGCGGGTAGAAGCCGAGCGAGGAGAAGAGGAACCAGGCCGACTGCTCGCCGTTGTCCTCGTCGCCGTGGTAGCCCTGGCCGATCTCGCTGCCCGTGTACAGCCGGCCCAGGACCTCGCGGACCTTCTCCTGCGTCTTGTACGGCTGCGAGGCCGCGTCGTACATGTACGTGACGTGGTGGGCGACCTGGTTGCTGTGCCCGTACTGGCCCATCCGTACGTCACGGGCCTCCGTCATCTCGTGGATGACCCCGCCGTAGCTGCCCGCGAACTCCGGGGTGCCGGTCTCCGGGGTGGCGAAGTAGGTGTCCAGCTTCTTGGCGAGGCCGTCCCGGCCGCCGTACAGGTTGGCGAGGCCCCTGCTGTCCTGCGGAGCGGTGAAGGCGTAGCCCCAGCCGTTGGTCTCCGTGTAGTCGTAGCCCCAGACCCGCGGGTCGTACAGGCCGGACGGCAGCCGCCAGTCGCCCTTGGCGTCCTTGCCCTGGAAGAAGCCGGCCTTGTCGTCGAACAGCTCCACGTAGTCGCGGGCCCGGTTCATGAAGTACGCGGACTCGTCCTTGTAGCGCTGCTCGTGCGTCTTCGCGTAGAGCGCCTCGCCCATCTTCGCGATGCCGTAGTCGTTGACATAGCCCTCCATCGACCAGGACATGCCCTCGTGGGTCGTGGTGTCGGCGTACCCCTTGAACGGGGACGTCTCCATCCCCTTGCGGCCCACGCCCGAGGACGGCGGGACGACCGTCGCGTTCTTCACGGCCGCGTCGTACGCCGCCTTCGCGTCGAACTTCACGCCCTTGACGTACGCGTCGGCGAACGCCACGTCCGAGGAGGTGCCGGTCATCAGGTCCGCGTAACCGGGGGAGGACCAGCGTGAGATCCAGCCGCCGTCCTTGTACTGCTGGACGAAGCCGTCCACCATCTCGCCGGCCTTCGCCGGCGTCAGCAGGGAGTAGGCCGGCCAGGTCGTCCGGTAGGTGTCCCAGAAGCCGTTGTTGACGTACACCTTGCCGTCCACGATCTTCGCGCCGGTGTGCGTCGGGGTGTCCGAGCCGGTCTGCGGCGAGAAGGGGGAGGCGTACTTGTCCTTGCCGTCGACCCTCTCGGAACCCGAGTTCGGGTACAGGTAGAGCCGGTACAGGCTGGAGTACAGCGTGGTCAGCTGATCGGCGGTGGCGCCCTCGACCTCCACCTTGCCGAGCAGGCCGTCCCAGGCGTCCCGCGCCGTGTCCTCGACCCGGCCGAAGGAGCGCGAGGCGGGGATCTCGGCGGCCAGGTTCTTCTTCGCCTGGTCGATGCTGATCAGCGAGGTCGCCAGGCGCAGGTTCACCGTGCGGTCCCTGCCCGCGTCGAAGCGCAGGTAGCCGGTGACGTCCTCACCGCCGCCGCCCGAGAGCTTGCCGCTCGCGGTGACCGGCGCGTCGAAGACGCCGTACACGAACAGGCGCGTCGCCCCGGTCGAGCCGCCGCTCTTCACGTCCGAGAAGCCGGTGAACGAGCTGGTCGCCGGATCCAGGGTGAGCCCGCCGTCGTTGGAGACGTTGTCGAAGACGATGCTCGCGTCCTTGCCCGGGTACGTGAACCGCATCCGCGCCGCGTGGTCGGTCGGCGTCATCTCGGCCTTGAGGCCGTTCTCGAACGTCACCCCGTAGTAGTGCGGCCGCGCGGTCTCGTTCTCGTGCCTGAACGGCAGCGCGCGGGCCGTGCGCGAGGCGTCCGGGGTGCCGGAGGCCGCCGACGGCATCAGCTGGAAGGTCTGCCGGTCGCCCATCCAGGGGCTCGGCTCGTGGCTCGCGGCGAACGCCTGCAGGGTGGGCAGGTTGTCGTCGTTGTTGCCCCGCGCGTAGTCGTAGAGCCAGCTGGTCGAGCCGGCGTTGGTGACCGGCGTCCAGAAGTTGAAGCCGTTGGGGACCGCCGTCGCGGGGAAGTTGTTGCCGCGCGAGAAGGAGCCGCTGGAGTTGGTGCCCCGGATGGTGGAGGCGTAGTCCGCGAGGTGCGCCTTGCGCTTCTCCGGCTTCGCGGGCGCGATCTCCAGGTCGTCGATCCAGCCCTGGAACTTCGCCGGGCCCTTGGGGGAGTCGTACGCGACCAGGATGCGGTCGACGGTCTTGCCCGCGGCGACGGTGCCGATGCCGGCCTCGACCTTGTTCCACTGGTTGACGTAGAGCCGCTTGGCGTCCGCCTGGCCCTGCGGCGTCAGCAGCCCGCCGTTGCTGTCGGTGGCGTGCAGGTCGCTCAGGTAGGTGCCGTCCGTGAAGGCCAGGTCCACCGCGACGTGCGTGGCCGGGTAGGACAGGTCCGTCTCGCCCATCTGGGGGTAGACCAGGTAGGACAGCTCGGTGTCCCGGGTGATCCGGGTGTTCACGTCGAACACCTTGTTGTACGAGTACGCCCGGCCGTCCGCCTTGTGGGTGCCCGCGTACCGCAGCGCCTTCTTGCCGGTGAAGCCCGCGCCGGCCTTGGCCGTGGGGGAGCCGGAGGGGCCGTTGCCGATCTGCGTGCGCATGTCGGAGGGCGCGGGGGCGGAGGTGTCGCCGTCGGAGAACTGGACGTCGGCGAGCTGGGTGGCGTCGGTCACGCCGTTGTTCTTCGTGATGTTCAGGCGGAAGTGCTGGTACGCCTTGTCCGCCTGAAAGTCGTACGACTTGGTCTGGAAGCGCTCGCTGAAGGTCTGGCCGGTCCGGGTGTCCAGGTCCGTCCAGGTCTTGCCGTCCTCGGAGCCCTGGAGCGTCCAGTCCTTCGGGTCGCGCTCGTCGTGGTCGTCGGCGGAGGTGAGCGCGTACGTCACGACCTTCACCGGCTCGGTGAGGTCGAACTCCAGCCAGGCGGTGGGCTCGAACGACAGCCACTTCGTACGGGATTCGCCGTCCACGAGGTTTTCCTTCACCTCGTCGCCGCCGGTGTTCTCGTCGCTGGCGCGGACGTCGGTGACCCGGTCGGTCACATTGCCCGGTATTCCGGAGGAGAACCCGCCATCGACACCCGATGACCGCTTTTTTCCGTCGGGGCCCTCTTCCACGGAATTGCGCCAGTCGGGCTGCTTTTCGTCTTCTTCGAAGGACGTGCTGAACGTCCGGTCGCCCGTGGGCCGTTGGCCCCTCGGGCCTGACCCTGCCGATTGAGCGGCGGCCGCCGTGGGGGCTGTCACGACCAAGGCCAATGAGGCCGCGATCAGCGCTGCCGTGCTGCTTCGTCTCGTACGAGAACGGTGTCGGGGGTGCATGCCGAGCCATTCCTCCCGGGGAAGTGTGCGCTTGGACAACGTTGTCAGAAGGTGCGCAGGAACAAGTAGGGAGTGAAGTGGCTCGTGGTGTCAAGGGAGTTGGATCGCGGGCCGCCGCCGAATCGGCCGGAATGCGGAAATCGTTGCATCCGAAGGAGAGCTCGGAGTGTCGAGGTATCCGAGAGGTCTCAACTCGGGAAAGACTGCCGTGCAACCTTGCTTTCGATCTTGCTCAGTTGGCGGCAAGTGGACTATACCTGTCGGCGTCTGCACAGCTGGTTCACCGGTTGCGCGGCTGGGGGACACGGGGGCACGACAACGCGACGACGCAGGTGCGTCGGCCGTTCGGTCCCCCGGCGCCCCCCACGGCAATATTCAGCCTGAAAATCTGTACCACCCAAGCGCAACTGACCGCGGTGGCGGGGCCCTTCGCTGAGGCGAATTACGACGGGGCGACCGGTACACACCGCCTGAGTCCTGGAGAAGGCGAGGACTTGAGCATGGGATCCACCTCCGCCCACAAGAATGAGGGCCTTGGCCGTCGCGATGTGATCAAGCGTTCTGCCGCACTCGGTCTGATCACCGTCCCGACGATGAGCTTCCTGTCCGCCTGCGCGAGCGGCGACAGCGGCGGCGACGAGCCCGTCAAGAAGGGCAAGACCAGCGCGAAGAACCCGCTGGGCGTCAACGAGAGCGCCGCGCTCGACGTGGTGATCTTCAACGGCGGATTCGGCGAGCAGTACGCGAAGGACGCCGAGAAGGTGTACTCCGAGGCGTTCCCGAAGGCCAAGGTCAAGCACTCCGCGACGCAGAAGATCCAGTCGCAGCTGCAGCCGCGCTTCAACGGCGGCACCCCGCCGGACCTGATCGACAACTCGGGCGCCGAGCAGATGGACATGGGTGTCCTCGTCGGCAAGAAGCAGCTGCTCGACCTGACGCCGCTGATGGACGCCCCGTCCTACGACGACCCGAACAAGAAGGTCCGCGACACCCTGCGTCCGGGCGTTCTGGAGATGGGCCAGTTCGACGGCGACCCGGTCTGGATCATGTACTACGCGTACACCGTGTACGGCGTGTGGTACTCGCAGACCAACCTGGAGAAGCTGGACGCGGAGTACCCCGAGACCTGGGACGACATGCTCGCCCTCTGCGCCAAGGCGAAGAAGAAGGGCATCGCGGGCTGGACGTACGCCGGTAAGTACCCGTACTACCTGCCGTTCTCCCTCTACCCGTTCATCGCCAAGATCGGCGGCCGGGAAGTCCTCGACAAGATCGACAACCTGGAGCCGAACGCCTGGAAGGACCCGGCCGTCAAGGCCGCGTTCGAGGCGTACTACGAGCTGAAGCAGAAGGGCTACATCCTCAGCGGCACCACGGGCCTGACCCACATCCAGTCGCAGACCGAGTGGACCAAGGGCAAGGCGCTCTTCCTCCCGAACGGCTCGTGGGTGGAGAACGAGGCGGCGCCGACCACGCCCAAGGACTTCAAGATGATGGTCTCGGCCCCGTCCGGCCTGGACTCGTCCGACAAGCTGCCCTTCGGCACCATCTGGGCGTCCGGCGGCGAGCCCTTCGTCGTCCCGGCCAAGGCGGCCAACCCGCAGGGCGGCATGGAGCAGCTCCGCATCATGCTCTCCGAGGAGTCCTCGAAGAATTTCACCAAGCAGGTCAAGTCGCTGAGCGCCTACAACGGCGGCACCGACGGTCTTACCCTCTCCACCGCCATGCAGGCCGGCGTCGACGCGCTGAAGAAGGCCGGCGACAACGTGGTGAACCCGCGCATGCAGGACTGGTACGTGAAGCTCCAGAAGGAGCAGATCGGCGCCGGTCTCGGCGAGATGATGGCCGGGCGTCTGACGCCCGCCGAGGCCATCAAGAAGATCCAGGCCTACGCGGACGCCGCGGCCAAGGACCAGTCCATCAAGCACTACAAGCACCAGTGAGCAACCGTCACCAGCGGCGGCACCCGCGGAAAGATCGGGGTCGGTAAACGATGCAGCACGGCAAGTACCGGTTCATTGTGGGGTTCCTGGTAGTCCCCTTGGCCTTGTACGCGGTCTTCGTCATCTGGCCGTTCATCCAGGCCATCTACTATTCCTTCACCGACTGGACCGGACTGAGCCCGGACTTCAAGATGGTCGGCTTCGGCAACTATTCGCGGATGCTGAAGGACGACATCTTCTGGAAGTCCCTCCAGCACAGCGTGATTCTCGTGCTGGTGCTGCCGCTGGTGACGCTGGGCCTCGCGCTCTTCTTCGCCTTCATGCTCAACGTCGGAGGCCGCCGGCGGAAGAACGCCGCGGTCTCCGGCGTGCGGGGCTCGGCCTTCTACAAGATCGCCTACTTCTTCCCCCAGGTCCTCTCCATCGTCATCGTCGCCCTGCTGTTCCAGTTCGCGTACAACCCGACGTCCGGCATGGTGAATTCGACGCTGAAGGGGATCGGCCTGGACTCCCTCCAGCCGGAGTGGCTGGGCGATCCGAACCTGGCGCTGATCTGCGTCATGGTGGTGCTGGTCTGGTCGACGGTCGGCTTCTTCGTCGTCCTCTTCTCGGCCGGAATGGCGTCCATCCCCAAGGACTTCTACGAGGCGGCGCTCCTGGACGGGGCGAGCCGCATCACGACGTTCTTCAAGATCACGGTGCCGCTGCTCTGGGACACCATCCAGTCGGGCTGGGTGTACATGGGCATCCTGGCCCTCGGCGTCGAGGCGTTCACGGCCGTGCAGGTCATGACGGTCGGCCCCGGTGGTCCCGACTACTCGACCACGATCCTGCCGCTGTACGTCTACCAGACCGCCTTCCGCGACGGTCAGGCCGGCTACGCGACGACGATCGGTGTCGGACTCCTCATCGTCACCATGGCGTTCGCCGCCGTCGTGATGCGGCTGGGCCGGCGCGAGCGGCTGGAGTTCTGATGCCGCGCTTCCCGGGACGCGTTCCCCGGACTCCCAGCAGGCAAGACAGCCCGGCCGCGGCGGCCGGCTCGACAGTAGTACGAGGTGAGCACGCGTGAAGGCCACTGAAACCCCTCCCGCGGTCGCGGCGACGGATCCGGCCCCCGTGTCCAAGTCGCCCGCCCCGGGCGGCAAGAAGGCCGAGAAGGGCAGCGAGGGCAAGACCCTCAACGTCTTCTCGCACGGCGTGCTGATCATCTGGGCGATCCTGGTGGTGCTGCCGCTGCTCTGGGCGGTCATGTCGTCGTTCAAGACCGACGATTCGATCCTGTCGACGCCATGGAAGCTGCCGGACAAGCTCCACTTCGAGAACTGGTCGCGCGCCTGGAGCCAGGCGCACATGAGCGATTACTTCTTCAACACGATCGTCGTGGTGGGCTGTTCGCTGATCGGCACGCTGCTGCTCGGCTCGATGGCGGCCTATGTGCTGGCCCGCTTCGACTTCCCGGGCAACCGCTTCATCTACTACCTGTTCATCGGCGGGATGAGCTTCCCGATCATCCTGGCGCTGGTCCCGCTGTTCTTCGTGATGAACAACATGGGGATGCTGAACACGCGGCACGGACTGATCCTCGTCTACATCGCGTACTCGCTGCCCTTCACCGTCTTCTTCCTCACCTCCTTCTTCCGGACGCTCCCGGGGTCGGTGGCGGAAGCGGCGATGATCGACGGGGCCTCGCACACCCGGACGTTCTTCCAGGTCATGCTGCCGATGGCCAAGCCCGGCCTGATCAGCGTCGGCATCTTCAACTTCCTGGGCCAGTGGAACCAGTACATGCTGCCCACGGTGCTGAACACGGACCCGAACTACCGGGTGCTCTCGCAGGGCCTGGTCGAACTGGCCACCAGCCAGGGGTACAAGGGCGACTGGTCCGGGCTCTTCGCCGGTCTGGTGATGGCGATGCTGCCGGTCCTCGCGGCCTACATCATCTTCCAGCGCCAGGTCGTGGCGGGGCTCACCGCGGGCGCGGTGAAGTAACGCCCCCGTGCGGCCCGCTTGTACCTCCTGAACTCACCTTACGAACGAAGCGAACCGCCCGCCGGCTCCCCAGCCGGCGGGCGTTTCGTCTGTGTACGGACGAGTTCGCCGTGGCCGCCGGGTGCGGGACCGGTGCTCATCGGTGGCTCCGACTGCTCAAGGTCTTGACGGGGAGGACCCCAAAACGGTCAGCTTAGAGTTCACATGTTGGAGAATAGGCAGGAGTGAGTCAGTCGATGGAGACTCCGGGGTCGCAGACGTCTCTGCATCGCGCCAACCTTGAGCGGGTCGTGCGCGCCGTACGCATGGCTGGTTCGCTCACCCAGGCGGAGATCGCCAGGAGCACGGGCCTCTCCGCGGCCACCGTCTCCAATATCGTTCGTGAACTGAAGGACAGCGGCACGGTCGAGGTGACCCCCACCTCGGCGGGCGGCCGCCGGGCCCGCAGCGTCTCGCTCAGCGGGGACGCGGGCATCGTGATCGGCGTCGACTTCGGCCACACCCACCTGCGCGTGGCCGTCGGCAACCTGGCCCACCAGGTGCTCGCCGAGGAGTCCGAGCCGCTGGACGTCGACGCCTCGTCCGCCGAGGGCTTCGGGCGGGCGGAACAGCTGGTCAACCGGCTGATCCAGACCACCGGGATCAGCCCCGGCAAGGTCATCGGGGTGGGGCTCGGTGTTCCCGGCCCGATCGACGTGGAGTCCGGCACCCTGGGCTCCACGTCGATCCTGCCGGGCTGGACGGGCATCAACCCCAGCGATGAGCTGTCCTCGCGCCTCGGTGTGCCGGTGTACGTGGACAACGACGCCAACCTCGGCGCGCTCGGCGAGCTGGTGTGGGGGAGCGGCCGGGGGGTCAGGGACCTCGCGTACATCAAGGTCGCCAGCGGTGTCGGCGCCGGTCTGGTCATCGACGGCCACATCTACCGGGGCCCCGGCGGCACGGCCGGCGAGATCGGCCACATCACCCTCGACGAGTCGGGCCCGGTCTGCCGCTGCGGCAACCGCGGCTGCCTGGAGACCTTCACGGCCGCGCGCTACGTCCTGCCCCTGCTCCAGCCCAGCCACGGCCCCGATCTCACCATGGAGCGGGTGGTCCAGCTGGCCCGCGAGGGCGATCCCGGGTGCCGGCGGGTGATCGGTGACGTCGGGCGCCACATCGGCAGCGGCGTCGCCAACCTCTGCAATCTGCTGAACCCGAGCCGCGTGGTGCTGGGCGGCTCGCTGGCGGAGGCCGGGGAGCTGGTCCTGGGGCCCATCAGGGACTCCGTGTCGCGGTACGCCATCCCCAGCGCGGCCCGGCAGCTGTCCGTGCTTCCGGGGGCCCTGGGAGGCCGTGCGGAGGTGCTGGGCGCGCTGGCGCTCGTTCTGAGCGAGATGGGGGATTCAACCCTTTTGGAGAGCACCCTCCCTGCGGCCACTCCTGCCTTCACTTAGATAACGAATGGCACCGTTGTCATCTCGTTAAGGATTTACTCCTTGACGCCGCCCGCGCGGCCGAGTTGACTTCCAGCCACCTCGGCCGCGACGTTGCGGCCTCGTCAGGGAGGCAAACCCCCAATGAACGCAATGACGCGACGCATCGTCATAGGCACGGCCGCCGTTTCGATGGCCGTCTCCCTCGCCGCTTGCGGCAAGGCCGGCGACGACAAGAAGGACTCGGCGGACTCGGGCAGCAAGACCAAGATCGGTCTGCTGCTCCCGGAGAACAAGACCGCCCGCTACGAGACGCTGGACAAGCCGCTGTTCATCGACGCGGTCAAGAAGGACTGCGCCGACTGCGAGGTCGTCTACAACAACGCGGGCGGTGACGTCGGCCAGCAGAAGCAGCAGTTCGAGCAGCAGATCGCCGACGGCATCAAGGTCATCGCGATCTCCTCGGTCGACGCCGAGAAGTCCGCCGCGTGGGTCGCCGGCGCCCACAAGAAGGGCGTCAAGGTCGTCGCGTACGACCGCGCCATCGCCGGTGCCGACGCCTACGTCAGCCACGACAACGAGAAGATCGGCCGGCTCCAGGGCCAGGCCGTCCTCGACGCCCTCGGCTCCAAGGCCGCCAAGGCCAACCTCGTCATGATCAACGGCGACGAGAAGGACCCGAACGCCGGTCTGTTCAAGAAGGGCGCCCACGCGTCCCTCGACGGCAAGATCAAGATCGCCTACGAGGCGTCCGGCGAGTGGGACCCGAAGATCGCCGGCGAGAAGATGACCGCCGCCATCTCCTCGGTCGGCAAGGGCAAGATCGACGCCGTCTACTCGGCCAACGACGGCATGGCGGGCGGCATCATCACCTCCCTGACCAACGCCGGCATCAAGGACATCCCGGTGGGCGGCCAGGACGCCGAGCTCCCCGGCATCCAGCGCATCATCGCCGGTACGCAGACCTTCACGATCTACAAGTCGCCGAAGCAGCTGGCCCCCGAGGCCGCCCAGTTCGCCGTCAACCTGCTCCAGGGCAAGGACATCGGCGCCAAGGGCGAGACCGACGGCGTTCCGTCCACGCTGCTCGAGCCGACCGTGGTGAACAAAGACAACATCCAGTCCACCGTGATCAAGGACGGCATCTACAAGGTCGCCGACGTCTGCGTCAAGGACATCGCCGCCAAGTGCACCGCGCTGGGCATCAAGTAGTCCCTCCTCGCGCCAGGGCCGCCCGGCCCTGGCGCGCGCGGGTCCGGTCCGCCCCGCACGGCGGATTCCGCCCGCCCCCCTGACTGTCCGGCCCCGGCCGGCTCACACCCCGCTTCCGGCCGGGTGCCGGACACTCACCCCCCAGTGCTTCCCGTATGCCGACGCTGCCCTCGCGGCGCGGCGTCTCCGCCGGTCAGGCGGCACATCCCCGCCGGTCAGGCGGCGAAGGAGATGGTTCACGTGTCAAAGACGCCCGTGCTGGCGTTGCGTGGAGTCTTCAAGCGATTCGGAGCGGTCCAGGTCCTCTCCGGTGTCGATCTCGAAGTCCACGCCGGAGAAGTGGTCGCCCTCGTCGGCGACAACGGTGCCGGAAAGTCCACGCTGGTCAAGACGATCGCCGGCGTGCACCCCATCGATGAGGGCGTCATCGAGTGGGAGGGCGCGAAGGTGGACATCAGCCGTCCGCACGACGCCCAGAACCTCGGCGTCGCCACCGTCTACCAGGACCTCGCGCTCTGCGACAACCTGGACGTCGTCGCCAACCTGTTCCTCGGACGCGAGATCAAGAAGGGCGGCGTCCTCGACGAGGTCGCCATGGAGAAGCGGGCCCAGGACCTGCTGTCCACCCTCTCCATCCGCATCCCCAGCGTCCGCATCCCGGTCGCCGCGCTCTCCGGTGGCCAGCGCCAGGTCGTGGCCATCGCCCGCGCCCTGGTCGGCAACCCCAAGATCGTGATCCTGGACGAGCCCACCGCGGCCCTCGGCGTCGAGCAGACCGCACAGGTCCTCGACCTGGTGGAGCGGCTGCGCGAGCAGAACCTCGGCGTCATCCTCATCAGCCACAACATGGCCGATGTGAAGGCCGTGGCCGACAAGGTCGCCGTGCTGCGACTCGGCCACAACAACGGCGTCTTCCCCGTGGCGACGACCAGCCACGAAGAAATCATCGCCGCGATCACGGGCGCCACGGACAACGCCGTGACCCGCCGCAAGTCGCGCAGCGCGGAGGCATCCAAGTGAGCAACACCAACGAGACTTCGGCCAAGGTCGCCAAGGTCCCGGCCCAGGCGGAGGCCACCGAAGCTCCCGCGCCGGCGGCCGACGCGGTCCGTGTCGTCGACCCCCGACTGCTCGTCCGCGAGCAGGGCTTCAAGGGCTACTGGACCGAGTTCAAGCGCAAGGTGCGCTCGGGCGAGATCGGCTCGCTGCCCGTCGTGGTGGGCCTGATCATCATCGGCATCGTCTTCCAGGCCGAGACCGGCAACTTCCTCACCTCGTACAACCTCGACCAGATCACGCTGTACGCGGCGGGCCCCGGCATCATGGCCGTGGGCATCGTCTTCGTCCTGCTGCTCGGCGAGATCGACCTCGCGGTCGGCTCCGTCGCCGGTCTCGCGGGCGCGGTGTGGGCCGTCCTCGGCACGGACATGCCCGACGGCCTCGCCATCCTGCTCGGCATCCTCTCCGGCACGGTCATCGGCGCCTTCCACGGCATCGTCTTCGCCAAGATCGGCGTGCCCGCGTTCGTCGTGACCCTGGCGGGCTTCCTGGGCTGGGCCGGCATGCAGACCTGGGTGATGGGCGAGAAGTCCACCATCACCACCCCGCTCGGCAGCTTCGTCCGCGACCTGACCAGCTACTACTTCGAGGACATCGCCGCCGCCTACGGCCTCGCCGTGGTCGTGATCGCCGCCTTCTACCTCACGCAGCTGCGTGACGCCAGGCGCCGCAAGGCCGCGGAGCTGCCGCACCGCCCGCAGAGCGAGATCATCCTGCGCACCGTGCTGCTCGCCGTCCTGGCCCTCCTCGCCGCGTACGCGTTCAACCAGGAGCAGGGCCTCCCGCTCTCCCTGGTGATCTTCCTCGCGATCCTGGTCATCACCGACTTCGTGCTGCGCCGCACCACGTACGGCCGTCAGGTCTTCGCGGTCGGCGGTGGCGTCGAGGCCGCGCGCCGCGCCGGTATCAACGTCTCCTGGATCCGCATCTCGGTGTTCATGATCTCCGGCACGCTCGGTGCGGTCGGCGGTCTCTTCCTGGCCTCCGCGACCGGCGGCGCCGACCGCTCGCTCGGTGGCGGCAACCAGCTCATGATGTGCATCGCCGCCGCCGTCATCGGCGGTACGTCCCTGTTCGGCGGACGCGGCAAGGTCTGGTCCGCGCTTCTGGGCATCCTGGTCATCCAGTCGATCGTCCAGGGCCTCAACCAGATGAACCTGTCGTCCAACGCGATCCAGTACATGATCACCGGTGCGGTGCTCCTCATCGCCGTGATCATCGACTCGGTCTCCCGCAAGACCCAGAAGACCGCGGGCCGCGGCTAGCCGCGACACGCGACACCGCAGGCCCGCGCGCCGCACGCACCACCCGCCGGAGCCCGGCGCCCCCACGGAGGGCGCCGGGCTCCGGCACGTACCGGCGCGGAAGGGGCAGCACGCCCCGACTCCCGCTTCGGGGGGAGGCCGTTAGACTCATCGGATCGGCATGCTCGACCAGCACAATCGCAAGGAGGCACGGTGACACAGCCGCGCGAAGCGCGTCATGCACGGGCGGTGGTGGGCGACGGATGGGATCTGCTGACCCGCATCGGCGGACCGCGTGACCTCGACCGGCTCACTTCCGAGCAGCTGGAGCAGCTCGCCGAAGAGATCCGGACCTTCCTGGTCGACGCGGTCTCCAAGACCGGCGGCCACCTCGGACCCAACCTCGGCGTGGTCGAGCTCACCATCGCCCTGCACCGGGTCTTCGACTCGCCGAAGGACAAGGTCCTCTTCGACACCGGCCACCAGAGCTACGTGCACAAGCTCCTCACCGGCCGCCAGGACTTCAGCAGGCTCAAGAGCAAGGGCGGCCTCTCCGGCTACCCCTCGCGGGCCGAGTCCGAGCACGACGTGATCGAGAACTCGCACGCCTCCACCGTCCTCGGCTGGGCCGACGGCCTCGCCAAGGCCAACGAGGTCCGCGGCAAGGACGACCACGTCGTCGCGGTCATCGGCGACGGCGCGCTCACCGGCGGCATGGCCTGGGAGGCGCTGAACAACATCGCCGCCGCCAAGGACCGCCCCCTCGTCATCGTCGTCAACGACAACGAGCGCTCCTACGCGCCCACCATCGGCGGCCTCGCCAACCACCTGGCCACCCTGCGCACCACCGACGGCTACGAGCGCTTCCTGGCCCGCGGCAAGGACCTCCTGGAGCGCACCCCCGTCGTCGGCAAGCCGCTCTACGAGACGCTGCACGGCGCGAAGAAGGGCCTGAAGGACTTCATCGCCCCGCAGGGCATGTTCGAGGACCTCGGCCTCAAGTACGTCGGCCCCATCGACGGCCACGACATCGAGGCCCTGGAGTCCGCGCTCCAGCGCGCCAAGCGCTTCGGCGGCCCGGTCATCGTGCACTGCCTCACCGAGAAGGGCCGCGGCTACACCCCCGCCCTCCAGGACGAGGCCGACCGCTTCCACGCCGTCGGCAGGATCCACCCCGACACGGGCCTGCCCGTCGCCACCTCCGGCCTCGACTGGACGTCGGTGTTCGGCGAGGAGATGGTCAAGCTCGGCCACGAGCGCGAGGACATCGTCGCGATCACCGCGGCCATGCTCCAGCCGGTCGGCCTGACCGGGTTCGAGAAGGAGTTCCCGGACCGGATCTACGACGTCGGCATCGCCGAGCAGCACGGTGCGGTCTCCGCGGCCGGCCTCGCCACCGGCGGCCTCCACCCGGTCTTCGCGGTGTACGCCACCTTCCTCAACCGCGCCTTCGACCAGGTCCTGATGGACGTCGCCCTGCACAAGTGCGGGGTCACCTTCGTCCTGGACCGGGCCGGCATCACCGGTACGGACGGCGCCTCGCACAACGGCATGTGGGACATGTCCATCCTCCAGGTCGTGCCCGGCCTGCGGATCGCCGCCCCGCGCGACGCCGACCAGGTCCGCGCCCAGCTCCGCGAGGCCGTCGAGGTGGACGACGCGCCCACGGTCGTCCGCTTCTCCAAGGGCGCGGTCGGCCCGTCGGTCAAGGCAGTCGGCACGGTGGGCGGCATGGACGTGCTCCGCGAGCCCGGCGCCGCCCGGCCCGACGTGCTGCTGGTGTCCATCGGCGCGCTCGCCCCGATGTGCCTGGAGATCGCCGACCTGCTCGACGCCCAGGGCATCTCCACGACCGTGGTGGACCCCCGCTGGGTGAAGCCCGTGGACGAGGCCCTGGCCCCGCTCGCCGCCCAGCACCGCGTCGTCGTCACCGTCGAGGACAACAGCAGGGCCGGCGGCGTCGGCTCCGCGGTCTCCCAGGCGCTGCGCGACGCGGACGTCGACGTGCCGCTGCGCGACTTCGGCATCCCGCCGGTCTTCCTCGACCACGCCTCCCGCAAGGAGGTCATGGCCGAGATCGGGCTGACCGCCCCGGACATCGCCCGCCAGGTCACCGGCCTGGTCGCCAAGCTGGACGGGCGCTACGAGACGGCGGAGGACCGCACCGTCGCGGAGCGCGTCCGGGACTGACCCGTACACCGCCTCGGCCGAACGGGCCGGTCCGACCACCCGCAACGAGTGGCCGGACCGGCCCGTTCGCGTGAAATCCGGCCGTGGCAGGCGTGCCGCGAACGGGTGACGGCGCCGGGTCCGGAACATGGCGTGCACGACGAGCGCGTGGAGGTACGCCGGTGAGCACGCAGCAGGACCTGCCCCCGAGCGGGAACGGGCTGTTCAGGACCAAGACGGTCGAGCAGTCCATCCGCGACACCGAGGAGCCGGAGCACGCCCTCAAGAAGTCGCTGTCGGCCCTGGACCTGACGGTCTTCGGGGTCGGCGTCGTCATCGGCACCGGCATCTTCGTCCTCACCGGCAAGGTCGCCAAGGAGACGGCCGGACCGGCCACCGCCCTCGCCTTCGTCGTCGCGGGCGTCGTCTGCGCGCTGGCCGCCCTGTGCTACGCGGAGTTCGCGTCCACCGTGCCGGTCGCGGGGTCCGCGTACACCTTCTCGTACGCCTCGCTCGGCGAACTGGTCGCCTGGATCATCGGCTGGGACCTGGTGCTGGAGTTCGCGCTGGGCACGGCGGTGGTCGCGGTCGGCTGGTCCGGCTACGTCCGCTCGCTGCTGGACAACGCGGGCTGGCACCTGCCCGACGTGCTGGCCGGGCCGGACGTGGCGGACGGCTTCGGCTTCGACATCCTCGCCTTCGCCCTGGTCCTGGTCCTGACCGTGATCCTGGTGCTGGGCATGAAGCTCTCCGCCCGGGTCACCACGGTGGTGGTCGCCATCAAGATCGCCGTCGTCCTGATCGTCATCATCGCGGGCCTGTTCTTCATCGACACCGCGAACTACTCGCCGTTCATCCCGCCTGCCGAAGCCCAGCCATCCGGGTCCGGGTTCGACGCCCCGCTGGTCCAGCTGATCTTCGGCTACGCCCCGACGAACTTCGGCGTCATGGGCATCTTCACCGCCGCCTCCATCGTCTTCTTCGCCTTCATCGGCTTCGACGTCGTCGCCACGGCCGCGGAGGAGACGAAGCTGCCGCAGCGCGACATGCCGCGCGGCATCCTCGCCTCCCTGCTCATCTGCACCGTGCTCTACGTCGCCGTGTCGATCGTCGTCACCGGCATGCAGCACTACACCGAACTGTCCGTCAGTGCCCCGCTCGCCGACGCCTTCAAGGCCGTCGGCCACCCCTTCTACGCGGGCGTCATCAGCTTCGGCGCCGCCGTCGGCCTCACCACGGTCTGCATGATCCTGCTGCTCGGCCAGACCCGGGTGTTCTTCGCGATGAGCCGCGACGGCCTGCTCCCCAGGTTCTTCTCCAAGACGCACCCGCGCTTCCACACCCCGTACCGCCCGACCATCCTGCTCGGCGTGATCATCGCCGTCGTCGCGGGGGTGACCAGCATCAACGAGCTCGCCACGCTGGTGAACATCGGGACCCTCTTCGCCTTCGTGGTCGTCGCCCTCGGCGTCATCGTGCTGCGCCGCACCCGCCCGGACCTGCACCGCGCGTTCCGCACCCCGTGGGTACCGCTGGTCCCGATCGTGTCCGTGGCCGCCTCGGTCTGGCTGATGCTCAACCTGCCGGCCGAGACCTGGCTGCGGTTCGCGGTCTGGATGGTGATCGGTGTGGTCATCTACTTCGCGTACGGCCGCTCGCACAGCCGGGTCAACCGCGAACGGGTCTGACCCTCAGGCCGCCGGCCGCACCGCACGCGGCCCCGCGCACCGCGCCCCGTGCGCCTCCACCCGCCGGCGCAGCTCCCGGTCGGCGGTGACCACCACACAGGGGCGGGACGCGGCCTCCGCGGCCAGCGCGGCGATCAGGTCGTCGCCGCTGCCCTGCGCCGCCTCCACCCGCACCCCGGGAACGGGTGCGACGTCCCGGGCCCGCCCCTCGACCACCAGCACCAGCTCGACGGGGCCGGGCGTACCGGGCAGGCCGTCGGAGGCGTAGGGCACCAGCGCGTCGCGCAGCCGTTCGGCAGCGCCCCGCCGGTCGCGCCACCAGCCGTCCGGAACGGACCCGACGACATTGGCGGCGTCGACGATCACCAGGGGCAGCGGATTCGGCATGGGACCCAGCCTGTCACGTCAGGGGGTCCCGGAGCCTCGCGCAAGCGGTCCGGACGCGGTGATTCCAAGGGTTCGAACGGTGATTCTATGATGGGTGCTCCCCGCCTTCCGGATGCCGGTCGAGACACAAAGCCGCAGATCGGGGGCGGACCATCACGGAAGGAAGACGCCACGACATGCGAGTCAGGTCGAGACGTGCCCAGGGGAGCGCCTCGGGCAAGGGCGGCGACGCCCTGCGAGACGTCGGAAGCGCCCGTGGGACCGGCGAGACCCCGGTCGACGGACGCTGGCTCGTGCGTGGCAAGGACGGCAGGCTCACCGCCTACGCCCGCAACGAGGACGGCCTCCTGCGCTGGACCGAGGAGCGCCCCGGCGGCCCCGGCTGGCAGGGCCCCGAGTTCTTCCCGGCCCCGGACCTGACCCACCTCGGCGTCGCGCAGGGCCCGGACGGCTACGTCCACTTCATCGGCCGCCGTACGGTGCACGGCGACGAGGAGCAGCCGCAGGTCGACCTCGTGCACGCCATCCAGTACCAGACGGGGCGCCCGGTCACCGCGTGGCGGACCGTGGGCAATCCGTACAAGGACGGCGACGAGCGCGCCGCCCGCATCGGCCCGCCGGCCGTCGCCGTCGCCCCGACCGGCATGGTCCACGTCTTCGTCCGCAACGCCAACGGCGGCATGATGCTGCGCCGCGAGGCGAAGAACGGCAAGTGGGAGGGGTGGAAGGACCTCAGGGGCACCCTGGGCAAGGAGACCATGGCCGTCGCGGTCGCCGAGTCGGGCCGCATCGAACTCCTGGTCCCCGGCACCAACAAGGCCATGCGGTGGGCCCAGGCCGAGCCCGGCGGCGCCTTCCAGAAGGGCGACAACCTCAACGTCAAGATCGCCGGCGGCGCGGTGAGCGTGCTGGAGACCGCGCCCGACCGCAACACCTTCTACTGGACCGACGCCACCACCGGCACCCTGGTCGCCCACCGGCTCGACGCCCCGCCCATCACGATCGGGGACACCGCGGCCGAGGGCCGGGTCGCCGTGCTCCGCGCCGAGCTGGACGACTACGACTGCACGGTGCTCGCCCACCGCACCCGTGACGGCCGCGTGCTGCTCGCGGCCTGCGGCACGGAGAACGAGGCGGGCGGCCTGTGGTGGGCGGCCACGGGCGAACGCGCCTCGGCGCCCCCGGCGCTGGCGCTCGACGGGGTGGGGCGCGTGGTGCTCGCGATGATCGGCGAGCGCGGCGGGCTGTACGTGGCCCGGCAGAACGACGAACCGGGGCTCGCGCTGGGGCCGGCGCAGCGGGTGTGAACCGACACGGCCCCGGGAGCACGTTCCCGGGGCCGCGGACGTGCTGTCCCGGTCAGCCCTGACCGAGCGCCGGGGACTTCTTGGCGGACTCCGGGATGGGGGCGTCCTCGCGGATCGCCTTCCACAGCGCGTCCGCCCGGGACTTCACGGCCACGACGCGGTTGTGGTCGATCTTGTCGTACTCGACGGGGAGCATGATCGTCTCCATCGTGTCCGGGTCGACCCCGTTCATGGACCGGGCGAACTTCGCGAGCGAGGTGAGCGAGGCCAGCTCGTCGTCGGTGGTCAGGGCCGCGGTGGCCGAGTTGGCGATCTTGTAGGCGCTCGTCGGGCTGCCGAGCAGGTCCTGGCTCTTGACCTCCTTGAGCAGTCCCATGAGGAACTGCTGCTGGAGGCCGATGCGGCTCAGGTCGGTGCCGTCGCTGAGGCTGTAGCGGGTGCGGACGAACTTCAGGGACTCGGTGCCGTCGAACTTGTGCGGCCCGGCGTCGACGTTCAGCCCGGTCTTCTTGTCGTGGATCGGTTCCTTGACGTCGATGTTCACGCCGCCGATGGCGTCGACGAGCCCCTTGAACCCGGCGAAGTTGATCTCCAGGTAGTGGTCGATGCGCACGCCGGACATCTTCTCGACGGTCTTGACCACACAGGCCGGACCGACCAGCGAGTACACGGAGTTGAACATCACACGGTCCTTGGACGGCATCGTGGAGCCGTCGGACTTGGTGCACTCGGGGCGGGTCACCAGGGTGTCGCGCGGGATGGACACGGCGACGGCCTTCTGACGGCCCTCCGGGATGTGCACGACGAGCGCCGTGTCGGACCGGGCCCCGCTGACCCCGACCGCGCCGCCCAGCTTCTTGTTCTCCGCGCCGGCCCGCGAGTCGGACCCCAGGACCAGCAGGTTCTGCCCGCTGGTGGGCAGCTTCTCGGGACGGTCCTCACCGAGCGCCTTGTTGATGTCGACGCCCTTGATGTTGCCGTTGAGGTGGCTCCAGAACCACCATGCGGTGCCGCCCGCGGCGACGACGAGCACCAGGGCCGACACCAGGATCGCCCGCCGTATTCGCTGGCCTCGCGTCCGGACACGCTTGCGCCCGCGACGGCGGGGGGTCTCCGGGGAGCTCCCCCGGCCGGGGGCGGTGTCGTCTTGGCTCATCCTGAGTGAGTCCTCACAGCTTGTGGCCTGGTCAGGGCGCAGGTAATGGGGTGGGACTCGGGTGGGGGGTGGAGCCGGTCCTCGTTATCCCGGGATGAGAACTATAAACAGTCGATCAGGTGTACGTACGGAGGCTGTGGCGTAACTGTGACAGACCGGGCGGTCGGGCCGGTGGGTGACCGGTTCGGGGCGGCATCGATCATGTTTGTCGGAAACCATGAGGCATGGGAATGCTATGAGTGGATTTCCTGACCGAAGCGGGAGTGCTTATCTTCTTGGGAGCCGGGGCAACCGCACGCCCGGTTCCCTAAGTGAGGAGGGCGGGCGCATGGCACGCAGAGGGGGGCGTCGGCCGGAGCGGGGCAGACGGACACAGGATCGCGTGGGCGCCGCTCGGACGGGTGACGCCGGCGGCGTGGCCATCGTGGTCGCGAGCCCCGGCGATGCCGTGGATCCTCTGGCGTTGCAGCGCAGCGGCCCGTTGGTCGACGTCGTCTGCGCCCAGCCCGGCACGCCGGAGGAGCGGGCGGCGCTCGACCGCGCCATGGCCGCCGCCGCGGACCGCGGTGTCCGGGTCTCGGACGAGCCCTGGGTCATCGACGCCGAGCCGGGAAAGATCACCGCCCGGGTGCTCGAGGCACTGCGTCACCTGCGGCCGCTGCTGGTGACCACCCTGGACCCCGACCCCGAGCACTCCTCCCTCGACCTGGAGGCCAAGCGCCCGGTCGTCACGGAGCCGCCCCTGCGCGGCAGCGTGGCGCGCGCCACGATCGCCGCCGCTCGCCAGTACCAGCGGGAGTGCGGTTCGCCGGTGCTCATACGGTGCCACCGGGCGGGCGTGCCGGCCACGCTGGGGCCCCGGGCGTGTGATCGCCACCCGCTCCCGCTCCGCTGGCTCGTCAGGGGCGTGGACGGCAGGCTCTCCGCCTATCTGCCGTCGGCCGCGGGGGTGCTGCGCTGGACCGAGAGGCGCGTGGGCGGGAACGAGTGGAGCGGTCCGGAACTCCTCGAAGGACCCGATCTTCTCCCCGGACTCGAAGTCGTCCAGGACGCCCAGGGGTACGTACACCTCTTCGGCCTGCGCCGCCGGAAGGGGCCGGACGGAACGGACTGGGTCGATGTGGTCCACGCCACCCAGTACCAGAGCGGGCGTGCTCTGGGGGCCTGGCACTCCGTGGGCAACCCGAACGGCAAGGACCCGGGCAAGAGCCGCGAGGTCGGCTTCCCCGCCGCGGCCTTCGACGCCAGTGGCGACCTCGCCGTCTTCGTGCGCAACTTCGGCCACAGCATCAGTGTCCGCCGGCAGGGGCCGAACGGGCGGTGGAGCGGCTGGCAGCACCTGCGCGGGGTCCGCGTCGCCGACGAACTCGTCGCGCAGCCCGGTGGTTCGGGCGTACCCGAGGTCTGGGCCAGGGCGAGGGACGCGGCGGCCGCCATCCGCTGGCACCGCGAGACGCCGTCGGGCGAGTGGACGCTGGACGCCGCGGGAACGGTCAGCCCGGCCCCCGGTACCCTGTCGGCGGCCCCCGAGGCGGGGTCGGTGCGCTACCGGTACGCGGGGAGCAACGAGGTCTGTGTGCAGGTGCCGGGGACCGGTGCGGTGAGCCTGGGCGGGCCGGACGGCACGGGGCCGGTGGCCGGGGTCGCGGGCGTGGACATCCAGGGCTGGGGGTGCACGGTGCTGGTGCGGTCGGGGGAGTCCGGTGCCTGCCTGGTGGGAGCGCATGCGGACGGGCGGCCGGAGAGCGGAGTGTGGTGGTTCGATGTGGGGGAGACCTCGGTGGTGCCGCCCGCCGTGGCGGTGGACGGCCTCGGCCGTGCGGTCGTCGCGGTGCTGGGGGAGGACGGGCGGCTGCGGATCACGCGCCAGGAGCCGGGCGATGCCGGCCTCGTCTTCGCCCCGTGGACCGTGGTCGCCGGGACCTGAGCTGCGGTCCTGAGGCGGTCATGTGATCATGTGTGACCGCCTTTAGTGGTTTCAAGTTTGACCATGTCCTTGGTAGGGTCTCATCCTGTCTTTATGTGGATCACAAGTGAAGATCCTGTGTCCATGATGTGAACGCCCCTTGAATGCGACTTTTTGCAGGCCGATGGGGCCGCGTTGACCGCGTGAGTCGTGTGTGTCTGAGGGGTTATGGGGAAACTGTCGCTGCGTGCCGTTCAGAAGCTGACGTGCAAGAAGCGTGATGCCTGGTGGACCGTCCTGCTGGTCGATCCGGTCGCGACGCGCATGCTGATCGTGATGGCCAAGTTCAAGTTCATCACGCCGAACCGGGTCACCTGGTCCGCGCTGTTCGTCGGCCTCGGCTCCGCGTACTTCTTCCTCAAGGGCGACACCGCCTCCCTCGTCATCGGGGCCGCGCTCTACCATCTGAGCTTCATCCTCGACTGCATCGACGGCAAGCTCGCCCGCCTCAAGGGCAACGGCACCGTCTTCGGCGGCTGGCTCGACTACGTCTTCGACCGGATCAGGGTCCTCTTCTGCGCACTCGCCCTGATGGGCGGCCAGTACCTGCGTACCCACAACGAGTACTACCTCCTCGCCGCCCTGGCCGTCGTCTTCCTCGACATGCTCCGGTACGTCGACGCCCTGCAGATCTACAAGATGCGCATGTCCATGCGCATGAAGATCGAGAAGGTCACCCTGGAGCGCAAGGCGCTCGAGGAGGAGCAGGGCCGGCGCGAGGCGGCCGAGGCGGCGGACGGACAGCCCAAGGTGGTCTTCATCGAGGACCTGCTCAGGGAGAACCCCGGCGTCGAGGCCGAGGTCCTCAAGCAGCAGAGCGACGACGTGGTCGACCTGCACGCCCAGTTCCGCAACCGGTTCCCGTGGTACACGCGATTCCGTCAGGCCCTGCTGCGCAGCCGCATCAGGCCGCACCTGATCAGCGGCATCGAGTTCCAGATGTTCATCTTCATCGTGGCGCCGCTGATCGGCCGGATCCTGTGGACGACCGCGATATCCGCGGTGGCGCTCGGCCTCTTCGAGCTCGTCATCATGTACAAGTTCTGGCTGTCCACCCGTGACTTCACCCGGCTCATGGAGAAGCTCGCCACCGAGCCCTCCAAGGCCGGCGTGATCGCCGAGAACCTCCACCGGGGACGCCACCGCCGGGCCGGCGGTCTTGACGAGGAGCGGGGCGCCGCCCTGGCACAGCAGTTCCCGGTACCCGAGCAGGACGACGACCTGGGCTTCCAGCCCTACCCCCAGCCCTATCCCCACCATGCCCAGGACATCGAGACGCAGCAGCTCAGGGCGCTGCCCTACTGGGTGGAAACCGAAGGTTCGGTGCGATGAGTCCGGCAGTCGACCCGGCGGCTTACACGGTCTCCGTCGTGGTTCCCGCGTACAACGCCGCTGCCACCTTGGGGCGGGCCCTGAAGTCCGCGCTCGCCCAGACGCACCGCAACGTCGAGGTGATCGTCGTCGACGACGCCTCGGCCGACGGGACCCTCGGCGTGGCGCGGCAGTTCGCGGCGGCCGACGGGCGTGTACGGATCGTCGAGTGTCCGCAGAACAGCGGCGGTGTCGGGGCCCCGCGCAATATCGGCATCATGACCGCCACGGGCCAGTACGTGATGTTCCTGGACGCGGACGACGAACTGCCCCTCAAGGCCTGCGAGGAACTGCTCGCCTCGGCCGTCGTCACGGGTTCGGACATCACCGCCGGACGCGCCCTGCGCGTCAACCTCAACACCGAGGAGACCACGGTCTGGCAGCCGCAGCTCTACGCCTCTCCGCGTACGGTGGCCGGGCTGCGCGCACTGCCCCAGCTCTTCGACGACCCGATCGCGGCGGGCAAGCTGTACCGGCTCGACTTCCTGCACAACCACGGGGTCCGGTTTCCCGAGGGCGTCTACTACGAGGACACGTACTTCTCCACGCTGGCCAACTACTGGGCCGGTTCGATCACCTTCCTCACCGTCCCCGTGTACCGCTGGATGTGGGAACGCGACTCCTCCGCACCCTCCATAACGAACCGCCGCGGCGAACTGCGCAGCATTCAGGACCGGGTCGCCGTCCACCAGTACACGGACTCCTTCCTGCGTCAGGTTGGGGAGGGTGAACTCCTCGCGCACAAGGCGGTGAAGTTCCTCTCGCACGACCTGCATCTGTACGCGCGCGAACTGCGCTCGGGCGACGAGCGGTACCGGCGGGGTTTCGCCGCCGTCGTGGGCCCGTACCTGCGCTCCCTGGAGCCCTCCGTCTACGAGCTGTGCGGCGTGCTGGAGCGGGTCCGCGCCTTCTGCCTCATGCACGGGCGGGTGGACCTGGCGCTGTCCGTCTCGGACTACGCGCAACGCCGGAGCGTGCTCAGCTCGGACCTCGTCGAGCGTGACCAGCGCGTCTACTGGTCCGAAGCGCTTCTGCACCTTCCCCACGCGGAACGCTTCCTCGATGTCACGGACCTCGACCTCGTCGGCAAGCCGCTGACCGACGCGCGGCTGTTCAACCAGGCGACCGAGGTGGAGATACGGGGCGGTGAACTCCATCTGTCCGGATACCTGCTCAATCAGTTCGGCAGGTTCTCCACCGGCGGCAAGATCGAACTCAAGGCCGTGCTGCGGCTGCGCAGCACCAAGAGGGACCACGTCTTCCCGGTCAACGCGGTCGAGACGGACGATCACCGTGTGCATTACCAGTCGGTCCTCGACCTGAAGAGCAGCGTGGGGGCGGCGACCGGCGAAGGCGTCTGGAACCTTTTCGTCCAGGTCCGCCACGCGGGCCAGCGCGCCACCACGACCGTGGCGATCCATGGCATCGACATCACCCGGGAGCGTTACGAGGGCCCGACCGGAACGTACGAGATGTACGAGACCGTCAGCGGGAACGTCGCACTGCGGCCCGAGACCGGGGAGCGTGCCGCCCTGGACACCCGCAGGGGAACTCCCTGGAACTGGTGGCACGGTGCTGAGGAACCGCCGCGGGTGTCCCAGCCCGGTCCGTACCAGGCCGCGGTCGTCGTCCACTGCCACAACGACGAGCACCATCTGAACGAGTCACTGAGGTCGCTGGCGGCCCAGAGCGTGTTCACCCAGACGCAGATCGTGTTCGTCGACGACGGTTCCACCGACCGTACGGGCGAATTCCTGCACAACTTCGTCGCCTACTACCGCAACGCCTCCGTGCTCCGGCTGCCCCCGCAGGGCGCGGCGGCAGCCTACGAGCACGGCCTCGCCGAGGTCGTCGCCCCCTACGTGCTGTTCGCCAGGGGCCGCGACATTCTCGGCGCCGACAGTCTGCGACAGCTCACCGAGTCGGCCGTCAAGCACGACGTCGATGTGGCCATCGGGAACTGCGACACGTTCCCCGGACCGCGTCGCAACGCCGACGAACCGTGGAAGCGGTACTTCGGCGAGGGCGCCAAGGGCCGGACCGACCTGGTGGCCAAGGCTCCCCACATGCTCTTCTCGGTCGACCTCGGGAACAAGCTCTTCCGTGTCTCGATGCTGCGTGACCGCCTGATACGGCCGTCGGACGGCGGCATGTTCGTCGAGACGTGGGTCAGCGTGCTGGCGCTGGCGACCGCCCGCACCTTCAGCCTGGTCGACCGGTACGTCTATTTCCAACGCGATCCCGCTCAGAACGACTCGCTTTTCGACGTCGACTGGAACGACCCGGTCAAGGTTCGCCAGCGGCTCCACCTCAACCGGTACCTGCTGGACTGCGCCGAACGGATGGAGGAGCCCATGGCGCTCCTGATCCAGCGCTTCGTGGTCCGCTCCTACCAGCCGTTCCTGCGCAACTACCACCGCATCATGCACCGCACGGAGATCGCGGACGTCTTCGAGGACCTGTGCGCCGTCTACGCCCGGATTCCGGAGAAGGTGCTGCTCCAGTACGTGACGCACCCCGTGTCACGGATCCAGCACCACGCCGTCCGCACCGGCAACTTCCCGCTGTTCTGCGACCCGTTCTCCAAGCCCGAGTACGAACCGTCGCTGCAGCTGGACGAGAGGGGTATGTACCGGCGGCTCGCGGCCGACGGCGTCGCGTCCAGCCTGCTCCGGGTGGAGCGCCAGAAGGCCGTACTCGAAAGCGTGCGCTACCGGGACGGCGAGCTTCAGTTCGAGGGTCTGATGACCCTGACGGGCGTCGACATCTCCCAACTCTTCACCAACCGCATCGAACTGATATGCACGGACGGGACGAGGAGTGTGGCGATCCCCGCCGAGCAGGTGTACCGGCGCGACCGGTGGCGGGTCAGGAACGAACGGGACTGGTTCGGGGGATGGCGCGCGGCGGCGGCGCCGAAGGCGCTCGCCCGGCTCGCCGGCCGCGAGCTCACGGTGGTCCTGCGCATTCACGACGGCGACCGCCACGTCGATGCTCCGGTCGGAGCACGGCTGATGCTGCACCGGTTCAAGGGCATGCGCAGGATCGGCCGTGACTGGCTGTGGCTCGGTGTCCGCGACGACGACTCCATGGTCTTCCGCTACTTCACCGGGGCCGGCAGGAAGCTGCGGGGCCGGCTGTGGCATCTGCGGCGCCAGGTGCGGTCCGCGCTGCCCGGCCGGCCGGGCTGGCGTACGCGCCTGGCCTACCTGCTGAGCTATCCGCGGCTCCACCGCAAGAACATCTGGATCATCGGTGAGAGGGCCGATACCGCGCAGGACAACGCCTACCACCTGTTCCGGTGGATCAGGGAGAACCAGCCGCGCCGGAAGGTCTACTACGCCATCAACGGGGACGCCAAGGACCGGGCCAAGGTGGCACCGTACGGGCACGTCCTGGACCGCACCTCGCGCAAGTACCGGATGTATCTGCTGCATGCCAAGCGGCTCATCAACCCGTACGACCTGGAGGCGTACCTCGGGTTCCCCGAACTCAGCAAGAGCTCCTTCCTGCGGGGCTACGGAGACCTGCTGAACTACCGGCGGGTCTTCCTCCAGCACGGGGTCACCTACAACGACGTGGCGCCCTCGGTGCACCAGCAGGTCACCGACGTCGACCTGTTGCTGACCGTGGGCGAGGCCGAGCGGTCGTACTTCGCCGAGCACTGCGGCTACGGCTACGCCCGGGTCGCAGCCGCGGGCTTCCCGCGGTTCGACGCCCTGCAGCCCGTGCGTTCGGGACGGCCGAGGGTGCTTCTGATGCCCACCTGGCGGAGGGACATCGTCGCCCCTTCGTACGACAGGGCGGCCAAGGCGAAGATCCCGTTCGCCGCGTCCGACTACTTCCGGTTCTTCTCGACCCTGCTGCGCGACGAGCGCCTGCTGGCTGTGCTCGAACAGCACGGGGTGGAACTGGAGTTCATGCCGCACTATGAGATCCGCCCCTATCTGCACCACTTCCGCATCGACCATCCGTCGGTGACCGTGACCGGCGACGGACGGGACGTGCAGCTGGCCATGCGTGAGTGTTCGCTCCTGGTCACCGACTACTCGTCGGTCTTCTTCGACGTGGCCTACATGGGTACCCCCATCGTCTACACGCCGTTCGACGAGGAAGACTTCTACGGCAACCACTACAAGCGCGGCTACTACGAGTTCGAGCGCGACGGATTCGGACCGGTCTGCCGCGACGTCGACGCGACGGTGCGGGAGATCATCGCCACGATCGAGCGGGGCTTCGCCGTGGAGCCGCAGTACCGCGCCCGGGTCGACGCCTTCTTCGGCCGCCGGGACACGAACAACTCGGAACGGGTCTTCAGGGCCATCGACGAACTGGAGGGGGCGGTCGAGAGCAGCTGGGCGCCGGACGCGCCGTCGAGCACGCACCGCGCGCCCGACGGCGGCGCGGGCCTCACCGGCACGGACCGCCACGATCGGGACCCCAGCAGGGAGTGGGCGTAGTGCAGCGGACGCGCACGGTCTTCCTGGCCGGTGACTCGAGTGTGACCCGCCGGCAGCGCAGCTTCGCGCCCATGGCGGGGTGGGGCCAGGCACTGCCCCTCTTCATTCCCTCCGTCGAGGTTGTCAACTGCGCACGGGCCGGAGCGAGTTCACGCAGCTTCATGGAACGCGGCAGGATGACCTGGCTCCTGCGGGAGGCCCGGCCGGACGACCTGGTCCTGTTGTCGTTCGGGCTGATCGACATGAAGCCCGACGAGGGCCGACACACCGAGCCGTTCCGTGACTACCAGGGTCGCCTGAGCCAGTGCGTGGACGCGGTGCGCGACCGCGGCGCCCACCCGGTCCTCGTGACCAGCCACGAGCGCAGGGTTTTCGACGCGCAGGGCAACCTGCGGCCGCTGCTCGGGATGTACCCACTGGCCATGAGGGAGGTTGCGGCGGACAAATCCGTACCGCTGATCGACCTGAACGAGTGGAGCGTGCGCTGGTGGCGTGAGGCCGGTCCGGACGGCACGCAGCAGATTTTTCTCTACCTCGCCCCGGGGGAGCACCCCAACTACCCCGAGGGCGCGGCCGACAACACGCACCTGCGCGTCGGCGGAGCGATCGAGTGCGCGCGCTTCATCGCCCGTGAACTCCGGGACCGCTCGATGCTGGAAGCGGATTACTTCGAGAACCTGGAACGTCCCTGCTTCTCCCCCGACAGCGTGGAGTGGCTGGATGACGACGTCTTCGGCGAACTGGTGCGGACCCGGACCCTGGAGGTCGCCGAATGAATGACTGGTATCTGCTCGCCCGTATCCAGGTCGCGCACCCGGAGCGCACGGGAGTCTCGGCGCTCATGGAGCTCCACGCCGACGCGGACCCCGAGGCCCCCGTGGTGCCGGGCCAGGACATCGCCCTGCATCTCCAGATCTTGCCCGCGGGCGGCCCCTACCGGGCGTACGGCTACATCTTCGACGACATCGTGGCCGAGCACGCCACCATGGCCCGGCTGCAAGGGCTCGGACACCTCCCCAACGGCCGGTTCGCGACGTACGCGAGCGGAAACGAGCCCCGGGCGGTGACCGCCGTCCTCACGGTGAACGACGACGCTCCCGAGGGTGCGGTCCTGCTCCCCAAGGTGTGCGTCGGCGTGATGTCGTACGCGGGTGAGAAACTGGTCTCGTCCGCCCAGATCACCGACGCGGGCTTCCGGGTACGCCGTGCCTGGGTGCCCGGCCGCAGCCTGTCCATCCCGTCCGGCGGTTACGCCGTCATCGGTCCCGACCGCGACGCTGCCGAGGCGGGCCTCCGGGTGGTCGGCGTGGGGCTCCCACAGGCGGGTACGGTGACCGCGGCGCCGGACGGCAGCATCACCTACACGGGCGTGCCCGGAGCGGCCGGCTACGACCGCTTCTCCGTCTGCTACGAGAACGCGCGGGGCCACCGGAACTGGTCCGAGGTGACCGTGTACGCGGGGGACATGGGCAGGAATCCCGGGTTGCTCCCCGGCGCCCTCGCGGGATGAGGCGTCGTCTGTTCCTGGCCGCGGCCGGCGGCTGGGCCCTGAGCGGCTGTGACACGGCGGAGGCGCCGAGGCTCCGGCCCGCCGCCCGCCGGCCCCCCGCCAGCCGCCTTCCCCCCGGCGTCCGCTACGAGGAGCACACGGTCCGTCTCCCGGCCGGCCCCGTGCGCCACCAGGTGCTGTCCGTCGCGCCGGACGCGCCGGTCAAGCTGGGCGCGGTGCACGGTGCCCGCCTGGACTCGGCGGAGACCGTGCGGTCCATGGCGAAGCGGGCCGGGGCGGTCGCCGCCGTGAACGGTTCCTTCTTCGACATCCGCACCAGTGCGGTCTTCAGCGGCTACGACGGGGACCCGCTCGGGCTGTACGTCGAGCACAACGCACTGCTCAGTGAGGCGGCGAGCGGACGCACCGCCCTGGTTCTGGGAGAGGACGCCGTCCCTGGACGCATCACCGAAGCCCGCTCGGTGAGCCGCGTGGTGGCCGAGGACGGTGCGGCGCGGCCGATCGACGGCGTCAACCGGATGCCCGGCCGGATCGTCGGATGCGGCGGAGTGGGAGGCGACGTCCTCCAGGGGCAGCGGCACACCACCACCGCCCCCGCTCACAACAAGCTCTGCACCGACCGCGACGAACTGGTGCTGTTCACACCGCAGTGGGGCCCCGAGGCGGCCCGTGCGCCGGCCGGAACCGTCGAGGCCGTCCTTGCCGCCGGGGGCCGCGTGGTCCGTCTCCGCACACCGGCCGGAGGGCCCGTGCCGGTCGGCGGCCGCGTCCTGCAGGGGACCGGCACCGCCGCGGCCTGGCTGCGCCGCCACGCCCTGCCGGATACCGTCCTGCGCATCACGTCGCAGGTCTACGACAGCGAGGGGCGGCGGCTGTCGGGGAAGAACCTGACCGTGCTCCAGGCCGGGCCCCGGTTGTTGCGCGACGGCCGCGTCGACATCAACATCGAGGCGAACGGGCTCTCCCCGACCGCGCTCTCCCAGCGCCACCCCCGGACCCTGGCGGGGTTCACCCGTGACGGGACCCTCCTGCTCATGACGGTCGACGGCCGTGACCCCGGCACCAGCATCGGTGTGACCATGGCCGAGGCGGCTGAGCTGATGCGTGCGTGGCGCGCCCACGACGCCCTGAACCTCGACGGCGGCGGCTCCACGACGATGATCGTGCTGGGGCAGCTCCGTAACCGCCCCAGGGGGGCGGACGGTGCGAGAGTGAGCGAGCGAGCGGTGGCCGACGCGCTGGTCGTCGTGGCGGCCTAGGTGTTCCGTCCCGGGAGGTTGTGGACGCGTGGGAGCCGCCCGTCACGCGGACGGGCCGTACGGAAAGGAAATCCGTACGGCCCGTCCGCATAGCAGACAAACGCGTTACGCCGGAACGCTCGCCACGCCCGCGGCCAGGAACTTCTTCCCGTTCACGCGCTCCGAGACGCCCTCGCGGTCCAGGTACGGCGTGATGCCGCCCAGGTGGAAGGGCCAGCCGGCGCCCGTGATCAGGCAGAGGTCGATGTCCTGGGCCTCGGCCACGACGCCCTCGTCCAGCATCAGGCCGATCTCCTGGGCCACCGCGTCCAGGACGCGGTCGCGGACCTGCTGCTCGGTCAGGACGGTGTCGCCCTGCTTGAGGAGGGCGGCGACCTCGGGGTCGAGGACCGGGGCACCCGAGTCGTACACGTAGAAGCCGCGCTTGCCGGCCTTCACGACCGCGGCCAGGTTCTCGGAGACGGTGAAGCGCTCCGGGAAGGCGCGGTTCAGGGTCTCGGAGACGTGCAGGCCGATCGCCGGGCCGACCAGCTCCAGGAGCACCAGCGGGGACATCGGCAGACCGAGCGGCTCGATGGCCTTCTCCGCCGTCTCGACCGGGGTGCCCTCGTCGATGACGTTCTGGATCTCGCCCATGAAGCGGGTCAGGATGCGGTTGACGACGAACGCCGGGGCGTCCTTCACCAGCACCGCGGTCTTCTTCAGCTTGCGGGCCACCCCGAAGGCGGTGGCCAGCGACGCGTCGTCCGTCTTCTCGCCGCGCACGATCTCCAGGAGCGGGAGGATCGCGACCGGGTTGAAGAAGTGGAAGCCGACGACCCGCTCGGGGTTCTTCAGCTTCGACGCCATCTCGGTGACCGAGAGGGACGAGGTGTTG
Source organism: Streptomyces sp. DT224 (assembly GCF_049844595.1). NCBI lineage: Bacteria > Bacillati > Actinomycetota > Actinomycetes > Kitasatosporales > Streptomycetaceae > Streptomyces > Streptomyces sp. DT224. The sequence goes on along the minus strand of NZ_JBNCLI010000002.1, from coordinate 726,249 downwards.
GTGGCGAGGATCGCGTGCGCCGGGGCGACCGCCTCGACCTCAGCGAACACCTGCTGCTTGACGCCGATCTCCTCGAAGACCGCCTCGATGATGAAGTCGGCGTCGGAGAAGCCCTCCGCCTTGTCCAGCACACCGGAGACCAGGGCCTTCAGGCGGTTGGACTTGTCCTGGTTGATGCGGCCCTTGCCGAGCAGCTTCTCGATCTCGGCGTGGACGTAGCCCACACCCTTGTCGACGCGCTCCTGGTCGATGTCGGTCAGCACGACCGGCACCTCCAGGCGGCGCAGGAACAGCAGGGCGAGCTGGCTGGCCATCAGGCCCGCGCCCACCACGCCGACCTTGGTGACCGGGCGCGCCAGGTTCTTGTCCGGCGCCCCGGCCGGGCGCTTGGCGCGCTTCTGGACCAGGTTGAACGAGTAGATCCCGGACCGCAGCTCTCCGCCCATGATCAGGTCCGCCAGGGCCTGGTCCTCACGGTCGAAGCCCGCGGACAGGTCGCCGTCCTTGGCCGCGGCGACGATCTCCAGCGCGCGGTACGCGGCCGGGGCCGCCCCGTGCACCTTGGAGTCGGCGATGGCCCGGCCGCGCGCGACGGCCTGGTCCCAGGCGTCCCCGCGGTCCACCTCGGGGCGCTCGACCGTGACCGTGCCGTTCAGCACGTCCGCGGTCCAGACGAGGGACCGCTCCAGGAAGTCCGCGCCCTCGAAGAGCGCGTCCGCGATACCGAGCTCGAAGACCTGCTTGCCCTTGAGCTGGCGGTTCTGGTTCAGCGAGTTCTCGATGATCACCGAGACCGCGCGGTCGGCGCCGATCAGGTTCGGCAGCAGCACGCAGCCGCCCCAGCCGGGGACCAGACCGAGGAAGACCTCGGGCAGCGAGAACGCCGGCAGCGCCTTCGAGACGGTGCGGTACGAGCAGTGCAGCCCGACCTCGACACCGCCGCCCATCGCCGCGCCGTTGTAGTACGCGAACGTGGGCACCGCGAGGGAGGAGAGCCGCCGGAAGACGTCGTGGCCGCCCTTGCCGATGGCCAGCGCGTCCTGGTGCTCCCTGAGCAGCTCGACGCCCTTGAGGTCGGCGCCGACGGCGAAGATGAACGGCTTGCCGGTGATGCCGACGCCGGTGATCGCGCCCTCGGCGGCCTCCTTCTCGACCTGGTCGATCGCGGCGTTCAGGTTCGCCAGCGACTGCGGTCCGAAGGTGGTCGGCTTGGTGTGGTCCAGGCCGTTGTCCAGCGTGATGAGGGCGAAGCGCCCCGCACCGGCCGGCAGGTCCAGGTGGCGTACGTGCGCCTGGGTGACGACCTCGCCCGGGAACAGCTCGGCCGCACCCTTCAGAAGCTCGGTGGTGGTGCTCACTTGTCGCCTCCGGCGTTCTCGAAGTGCGGGTTCTCCCAGACGACCGTCGCGCCCATGCCGAAGCCGACGCACATGGTGGTCAGGCCGTAGCGGACCTCCGGCTGCTCCTCGAACTGCCGGGCCAGCTGCGTCATCAGCCGGACACCGGAGGAGGCCAGCGGGTGGCCGTAGGCGATCGCGCCGCCGTACTGGTTGACGCGGGCGTCGTCGTCGGCGATGCCGTAGTGCTCCAGGAACGCCAGCACCTGTACGGCGAACGCCTCGTTGATCTCGAAGAGACCGATGTCCGAGATGGACAGGCCGGCCTGGGCGAGGGCCTTCTCGGTGGCCGGGATCGGCCCGTAGCCCATGACCTCCGGCTCGACGCCCGCGAAGGCGTACGAGACCAGGCGCATCCTGACCGGGAGGCCCAGCTCGCGGGCGACGTCCTCGGCGGCGAGCAGCGAGGCGGTGGCGCCGTCGTTGAGCCCCGCGGCGTTGCCCGCCGTGACGCGTCCGTGGGCGCGGAACGGGGTCTTCAGGTTGGCCAGGGACTCCATGGTGGTGCCCGGGCGCATCGGCTCGTCGGCGGTGACCAGGCCCCAGCCGGTCTCACCGGCCTCGGCGTTGGTCCGGCGCACCGAGACGGGCACCAGGTCCTGCTGGATCTTGCCGTTGGCGTACGCCTTGGCGGCCTTCTCCTGCGACCGCACCGCGTAGGCGTCGGCGCGCTCCTTGGTGATCGTGGGGTACCGGTCGTGCAGGTTCTCCGCGGTCATGCCCATGAACAGGGCGGACTCGTCGACCAGCTTCTCCGACACGAACCGCGGGTTCGGGTCCACGCCCTCGCCCATCGGGTGGCGGCCCATGTGCTCGACACCGCCGGCGACGACGACGTCGTACGCGCCGAAGGCGATGGAGCCGGCCGTCGAGGTGACGGCGGTCAGGGCGCCCGCGCACATGCGGTCGATGGAGTAGCCGGGGACGGACTGGGGCAGGCCCGCCAGGATGCCTGCGGTGCGGCCGAGGGTCAGGCCCTGGTCGCCGATCTGCGTGGTCGCGGCGATGGCGACCTCGTCGATCTTCTTGGGGTCCAGGTCCGGGTTGCGGCGCAGCAGCTCCCGGATGGCCTTCACGACGAGATCGTCGGCGCGGGTCTCGTGGTAGATGCCCTTCGGGCCCGCCTTGCCGAACGGGGTGCGGACGCCGTCTACGAAGACGACGTCCCGGATGGTACGAGGCACGATGGCTCTCCTCCAGGGTGCGGGATGGCACTGCTGCGGGGCGCGCCCGGGGGCACGCCGCTCCGGTCATGCTACTTGCGGGTAACCAGACTGCCCACCCCCCATGGCCGGAGCGGCGAAGGTCACACGCGAAAACTGCCCGGAGAGCGCCCCTCCGCACACGGCGAATGGCCCGGACGGACTCGTTCTCGAGTCCGTCCGGGCCATTCGCGCCGCGTGCGGGACCGCGCGGAACCTGGCGTGATCACGCCCCTGTTCCAGGCCGGCGGGGCCATGTGCCGTTACGAGGGCTGAGTCAGCGCGCGGTACAGCAGCGGGGCCACCTGCTCGATCTGCCAGTGCCGCGCGCCGTACCCGGCGAGCGCGGACTCCACCGTCTCCGGCGTCGGGTTCTTCGGCGGCTCCCAGCAGACCCGGCGCACCGTGTCCGGCGTGATCAGGTTCTCCTGCGGCAGGTGCAGCCGTTCCGCGAGCGCGGACACCGCGGCGCGGGCCGCCGAGAGCCGGGCGGCGGCGGCCGGGTCCTTGTCGGCCCAGGCGCGCGGCGGCGGCGGTCCCGCGAGGGCCTGCCCGGGCTGCGGCAGCTCCGTGTCGGGCAGCGCCTTGGCCCGGTCCACGGCGGCCTGCCACTGCTCCAGCTGGCGCCGGCCCATGCGCGGACCGAAGCCGGTGAGGGCGGTCAGCGCGTGCGTGTTGGCCGGAAGCGCGAGCGCGGCCTCGATGATCGCCGCGTCCCCGAGCACCTTGCCGGGCGAGATGTCGCGCCGCCGGGCGATCTGGTCCCGGGCGTTCCACAGCTCCCGGACGACCGCCATCTGCCGGCGGCGGCGGACCTTGTGCATCCCGGAGGTGCGGCGCCACGGGTCCTGGCGCGGGGGAGCGGGCGGCGCCGAGGCGATGGCGGAGAACTCCTCCTGGGCCCACTCCAGCTTGCCCTGCCGGTCGAGCTCGTCCTCCAGGGCGTTGCGCAGGTCGATGAGGAGCTCGACGTCGAGCGCGGCGTAGCGCAGCCAGGGCTCGGGCAGCGGGCGGGTGGACCAGTCGACGGCGGAGTGGCCCTTCTCCAGCGAGTAGCCGAGCACGCTCTCGACCATGGCGCCGAGGCCGACGCGCGGGAAGCCGGCCAGCCGTCCGGCGAGCTCGGTGTCGAAGAGCCCGGTCGGCGTCATCCCTATCTCGCGGAGACAGGGCAGGTCCTGCGTCGCCGCGTGCAGGATCCACTCGGTGCCGCGCAGGGCCTCGCCGAGCCCGGACAGGTCGGGGCAGCCGACGGGGTCGACGAGCGCGCTGCCCGCCCCGTCGCGGCGCAACTGCACGAGGTAGGCACGCTGTCCGTAGCGGTAACCGGACGCCCGCTCGGCGTCCACGGCCACCGGGCCCGAGCCCGCGGCGAATGCCGCGATCACCCCGGCCAGGGCTTCGTCGGAGGCCACCACCGGCGGAATGCCCTCGCGCGGTTCGAGCAAGGGGATCGGCGCCGGGGCGACGTCGTCCGGGGGAGCGCCCCCGGTGGTTCGCAGTGATGTGTCTGCTGCGGTCTCTTGGGCGTCGGTCACGTGTCAAGGGTATCTGTGTGTGCGCGGCGCCTGCCGACGGAACGTTCCGTCGGCCGGCGCCGATGCACGTAATCCAGCCGGTTTTGTACGTCGTGCACCGGCCGGGACGGAGAATCAGTGGATGATGCCCGTCCGCAGGGCCACCGCGACCATGCCGGCACGGTCGCCGGTGCCCAGCTTGCGGGCGATGCGGGCGAGGTGGCTCTTCACGGTCAGGGCGGACAGCCCCATGGAGACGCCGATGGCCTTGTTGGACTGGCCCTCGGCGACGAGCCGCAGGACCTCCACCTCGCGGCCGGACAGTTCGCGGTAGCCGCCCGGGTGGCTCGGGGTGCCGGGGGGCCGGCGGTGCATACGGGCGGCGGTGGCGCCGATGGGGGCGACGCCGGGACGGGCCGGGTGGCCGATGTTGGTACGGGTGCCGGTGACCACGTAGCCCTTGACGCCGCCCGCGAGGGCGTTGCGCACGGCGCCGATGTCGTCGGCGGCGGACAGGGCGAGACCGTTGGGCCAGCCGGCGGCTCGGGTTTCGGACAGCAGGGTCAGCCCGGAACCGTCGGGCAGGTGGACGTCGGCTACGCAGATGTCGCGCGGGTTGCCGACGCGGGGACGGGCCTCCGCGATGGACGACGCCTCGATGACGTCACGAACTCCGAGAGCCCACAGATGGCGGGTGACGGTGGAACGGACGCGCGGGTCGGCCACGACGACCATGGCCGTCGGCTTGTTCGGGCGGTAGGCGACCAGGCTTGCGGGCTGCTCGAGGAGAACGGACACCAGGCCTCCTGGGGAGTGGCGGGACGGGCCGGCTCGGGGATGAAGCCGGGGCGAACCGTGCTTGAAGGGTCATTGACTCCTTCGGCAGCAGACCCCTGCTCCTTTAGGGGAAGATCACGATTTGTTGAGTAACAATTCGGGCAAATGGTGTTCTCGGTCGACTCCTGAGAGCGTTTTCCGCTGGCTGAAAGTGATCGCATGACGCGGCGTCACGAAAAACGGGGCGGCCCGGAGGCCGCCCCGTTCGCCCCGATCGCGGCGGGGGTCACGGCGCCTGCGGGCCCCGGCGCTGAGGGAGCGTGACCACCGCCGCGTCGAGCGGTCCCGACGGCGGCAGGCCCGCGATCTGGCAGAGCAGGTCCCCCCAGGCGACCAGGTGCGCCGCCGCGTCCGGTGCGCCGCCCAGGCCCTCGCGCGGGGTCCAGGAGGCCCGGATCTCGATCTGCGTCGCGGGACGCCGGGTCTCCAGCGCGCCGAAGTAGTGCGAGCCCGCCATCGTGACGGTGCCGCCGGCTTCCCCGTAGAACAGGCCGCGGGCCTCCAGCGCGCCGGTCAGCCAGGACCAGCAGACCTCCGGGAGCAGCGGGTCGGCGGCCATCTCCGGCTCCAGCTCGGCGCGCACCAGGGTCACCAGTCGGAAGGCCCCCTGCCACGCCTCGTGGCCGGCCGGGTCGTGGAGCAGGACGAGCCGGCCGTCGGCGAGGTCGTCCTCGCCGTCGACGACCGCCGCCTCCAGCGCGTACGCGTGCGGCGCGAGCCGCTTCGGCGGCCGGGTCGGCTCCACCTCCAGCTCGGGACGGAGCCGCGCCGCGCGCAGCGCGTCCACCGCCGAACGGAACGCGGGCGGGACGGCACCACCCTCCGCGCCGTCCGTGCCGTCAGCGCCATCGGATTGACCGGAGATGTGTCCCTGAGCCGCAGCCATGCGGGGAAGAGTAGGCGGAACGGGAGCTCCGCGCGCGGAAGGACACCCGTGCGGGGCAGGGCTCGTTGCCCACGCGTGCGAAGATTCTGTGCGTGAGTGCCAACGACCGCCCCTCCGGGCAGCAGACGAAGACTTCCGCCACCTATGACTCGGCGTTCCTCAAGGCGTGCCGGCGCGAGCCGGTCCCGCACACGCCGGTCTGGTTCATGCGCCAGGCGGGGCGCTCGCTGCCCGAGTACCTGAAGGCGCGCGAAGGCATCCCGATGCTCCAGTCCTGCACGATGCCGGAGCTCGTCGCCGAGATCACGATGCAGCCCGTCCGCCGCCACAAGGTCGACGCCGCCGTCTACTACAGCGACATCGTCGTCCCGCTCAAGGCCATCGGCATCGACCTGGACATCAAGCCCGGCGTCGGCCCGGTGATCGCCGAGCCGGTCCGCACCCGCGCCGACCTCGCCCGGCTGCGCGACCTGACCCCCGAGGACGTCCCGTACGTCACCGAGGCCGTCCGGCTGCTCACCGCCGAGCTGGGGGAGACCCCGCTGATCGGCTTCGCGGGCGCGCCGTTCACCCTCGCGAGCTACCTCGTGGAGGGCGGGCCCTCCCGCAACCACGAGCACACCAAGGCCATGATGTACGGCGACCCGGAGCTCTGGGCCGACCTGCTCGACCGGCTCGCCGAGATCACCGGCGCCTTCCTCAAGGTCCAGATCGAGGCCGGCGCCTCGGCCGTCCAGCTCTTCGACTCCTGGGTCGGCGCCCTGGCCCCCGCCGACTACCGGCGCTCCGTGCTGCCCGCCTCCGCGAAGGTCTTCGACGCCGTCGCCGCGTACGACGTCCCCCGCATCCACTTCGGCGTCGGCACCGGCGAACTGCTCGGCCTGATGGGCGAGGCCGGGGCGGACGTCGTCGGCGTCGACTGGCGGGTGCCGCTGGACGAGGCCGCGCGCCGCGTCGGCCCCGGCAAGGCGCTCCAGGGCAACCTCGACCCGGCGGTGCTGTTCGCGCCGACCTCCGCGGTGGAGGCCCAGACCCGGGAGGTGCTGGACGCGGCCGCCGGCCTGGAGGGCCACATCTTCAACCTGGGCCACGGTGTGATGCCGAACATGGACCCGGACGCGCTCTCCCGCCTCGTCGAGTACGTCCACACCACCACCGCGCGCTGAACCCCGCGGAGGCGGGCGCCGCTCAGTCGGTGCCCGCCTTCCGCAGCACCGCGACGGTCTTGCGGGCCGCGACCAGGACCGGGTCCCAGACCGGTGAGAACGGCGGGGCGTAGCCCAGGTCCAGGGCGGTCATCTGCTCGACGGTCATCCGGGCGGTGAGCGCCACCGCCGCCACGTCGACCCGCTTCCCCGCGCCCTCGCGGCCCACGATCTGCACGCCGAGGAGCCGGCCCGTGCGGTACTCCGCGAGCATCTTCACCGTCATCGGCCGCGCGTCCGGGTAGTAGCCCGCCCGGCTGGTCGACTCGATCGTCGCCGTGACGTACCGCAAACCCACCGCCCGGGCGTCCTTCTCGCGCAGCCCGGTCCGGGCGATCTCCAGGTCGCACACCTTGCTCACCGCCGTACCCACCACACCGGGGAACGTGCCGTAGCCGCCCCCGACGTTGGAGCCGATGACCTGGCCGTGCTTGTTCGCGTGCGTGCCGAGCGCGATGTGCCGGGTGTGGCCCGCCACCAGGTCCAGGACCTCCACGCAGTCGCCGCCCGCCCAGATGTTCTCGTGCCCCTGGACCCGCATCGCCAGGTCGGTGAGCAGCCCGCCGTGCGGTCCGAGCGGCAGCCCGGCCTCCCGGGCCAGGGCCGTCTCCGGCCGGACGCCGATGCCGAGCACCACCACGTCCGCCGGGTAGGACGCGTCGTCCGTCACGACCTCGGCGACCCTGCCGTCCGGACCGGTCCTGATCCCGGTGACCTCCGCCCCGTTCACCGTGGTGATCCCGAGCCCGTCCATCGCGTCGTGGACCATGCGCCCCATGTCCGGGTCGAGCGTGGCCATCGGCTGCTCGCCGCGGTTGAGGACGGTCACCTCGTAGCCCCGCTTCAGCATCGCCTCGGCCATCTCGACGCCGATGTACCCCGCCCCGACGACGACCGCGCGCCGGCCCTCCGTCCGCTCCAGGGTGTCCAGCAGCGCCTGCCCGTCGTCCAGGGTCTGCACCCCGTGCACCCCGGGCGCGTCCATGCCGGGCAGGTCCGGGCGCACCGGGCGGGCCCCGGTGGCGATCACCAGCTTGTCGAACCCGGTCCAGTACGCCTCGCCGGACTCCCGGTCCAGAGCGCGCACCCGCCGCCCCGCCACGTCGATCCCGGTGACCTCGGTGCGGGTGCGCAGGTCGATGTCGCGGGCCCGGTGCTCCTCGGGGGTACGGGCGATGAGGTCGTCCCGGTCGGTGACGTCGCCGCTGACCCAGTACGGGATGCCGCACGCGGAGTACGAGGTGAAGTGGCCCCGCTCGAAGGCGGTGATGCTCAGCTCGTCCGGACCCCTGAGCCGCCTGGCCTGGGACGCGGCGGACATCCCCGCCGCGTCCCCGCCGATGATCACCAGTCGTTCCGCCGCCATGCCGGTACCTCCGCAGCCTCTACGAAAGCACCCACGCTACGGCGCGGGCCGCACCGGTGACGTACTCACTCCCCCTTCGCGCCCCGGCGGCGGCGCAGCAGCCGCCACAGCACGGCCAGGACGGCCGCCGCGCCGAGGAACGGGGCAGTGGCGCCGATCGCCATCGCCAGCCAGCGCAGCATCGTCACGAAGGCGTGCCAGCCGCCGGCGACCGCGTCCGGGAAGCCCGGGTCGTCGTCGGCCGCGCCGGCCGCCGTCTCCGGTTCGACCAGGTCGAGCGTGATGGTCGCCAGCGTCGTACGGTCCTTCAGCGACGCCTGCTGGGCGAGCAGTGATTCGAGCGCCGCCTGACGGCTGCTCAGTTCGCCTTCCAATGTGACCACATCGGCCAGCTTGCCGGCCCGGTCCATCAGCTCGCGGACCCGTGCCACGCTCGCCCGCTGGGTGGCGATCCGGCTGTCGACGTCCACGACCTGGTCGGTGACGTCCTTGGCCGCCGAGGTGCGGGAGACCAGCTTCCCGGCCCCCGACAGTTCCCGCAGCACCTCGTCGTACGCGTCCTGCGGGACGCGCAGCACCAGGTGCGAGGAGTCCCGCGTGGAGTCGATCCGCTCGGTGGTCTCCTTCTCGACCAGCCCGCCCGCGCCCTGCGTCGCCGTACGGGCCCGCGCGGCCGCCTTCGACGCGTCCTTCACCTCCACGGAGAGCGAGGCGGTGCGGATGACATGGGTGGCGGCGGGTTTCGGGTCCTTCCGCTGCTGCTTCGTCCCGGCCGAATCCGCGGCGGGTGCCTCGGCCTTGCCGGCCGCGAGACCGCCCTTCTGCTGCTGGGGCCCGGCGACGCCCCGGTCGGCGGCGCTGCCCGAGTCGTCGCCGGACGCGCCGCAGCCGCTCAGGGCGAGCACGGCGGCCAGCAGCACGGCGGCCGGGCCGCACACGCGCCGGCCGGTGCGGGTGATGGGTGTTCCTCGCATGACTGTCCCCCCAGGACGGGTGATCGATGGCGTCGGTAGGACGTACGAGAGGGTGCGGGCGGACCCGGGAATCCGGTTGCGAACCGGTCACGGTCGGGACTCGGAACCGGTTTGAGAGAGTGGAGCCATGCAGCCATCCACACACCGCGCGGACTGGGCCCCCCGCCATGTCGTCGTCATCGGCGGCGGCATCGCCGGACTCGCGGCCGCCCACCGGCTCGTCGGCGCCGGGCTGAGGGTCACCGTCCTGGAGGCGACCGACCGGCTCGGCGGCAAGCTCATGGCCGGCGAGGTCGCCGGCGTCCGGGTCGACCTCGGCGCCGAGTCCATGCTCGCCCGCCGCCCGGAGGCCGTCGGCCTGGCCCGCGCCGTGGGCCTCGCCGACCGCCTCCAGCCGCCCGCCACGGCCACCGCCGCGCTGTGGACGCGCGACGCGCTGCGCCCGATGCCCAAGGGGCATGTGATGGGCGTCCCGGGTGACCCGTCCGTCCTGGGCGAGGTGCTGTCGGCCGAGGGGCTCGCCCGGATCGCCGAGGACCGCGAGCTGCCCCCGGTGGCCGTCGGCGAGGACGTCGCCGTCGGCGCGTACGTCGCGGACCGGCTGGGGCGCGAGGTCGTGGACCGGCTGGTGGAGCCGCTGCTCGGCGGGGTGTACGCGGGCGACGCCTACCGGATCTCGATGCGCGCCGCCGTACCGCAGCTCTTCGAGGCCGCCCGGGAAGGCGGCTCCCTGCTCGACGGGGTCACCCGCCTCCAGGAGCGCGCCGCCGCCCGGCAGCAGACCGGGCCCGTCTTCCAGGGCATCGAGGGCGGCATCGGCAGCCTTCCCGGAGCCGTCGCCGACGCCGTGCGCGCCGGAGGCGGCGAGATCCTCACCGAGACGCCCGTGCTGGGGTTGACCCGTACCGCCGACGGCTGGGACGTCCGCACCGACACCCGGACCGTCTCCGCCGACGGCATCGTCCTCGCCGTTCCCGCCTGGTCCGCCGCCACGCTGCTCGCCGCCGAGTCACCGGGCGCCTCGGCCGAGCTGGCCGGCGTCGAGTACGCGTCGATGGCCCTGGTCACCATGGCGTTCCGGCGCTCCGACGTGACCGGCACGGCCTTCGACGGGCGCTCCGGCTTCCTCGTACCGCCGGTCGACGGGCACACCATCAAGGCCGCCACCTTCTCCACGCACAAGTGGCAGTGGGTCGCCGACGCGGCCCCTGACCTGTTCGTGCTGCGGACCTCCGTGGGCCGGTACGGCGAGGAGGAGCACCTGCACCGCGAGGACGGCGAGCTCGTCGGCATCTCCCTGCGCGACCTCGCCGCCGCGACCGGGCTCGGCGCCCGGCCCGTGGGGACCGAGGTCACCCGGTGGATCGGCGGCCTGCCCCAGTACCCGGTGGGCCATCTCACCCGGGTCGCCCGCATCCGCGACGAGGTCGCGAAGCTGCCCGCGCTGAGGGTGTGCGGGGCCGTCTACGACGGGGTCGGCATCCCGGCCTGCGTGGCGAGCGCCCACCGGGCGGCGGACGAGATCGCCGGGGATCTCACCGGGGACCCCACCGGGGGAGATCATCGCCACGCCGACCCTGGTTCAGGGCACTCGGAGCGAGGCGGGACAATAGCCGTATGAGTGCTCCTGAGACTGCGACATCAAGCAAGGTTCCGAACGCCGGCAAGAAGGCCAAGGACCTCAACGACGTCATCCGCTACACCCTGTGGTCCGTCTTCAAGCTGCGCGACGTCCTTCCGGCCGACACGGACCGCGCGGCCGTGGCCGGAGAGGTCCAGGAGCTGTTCGACCAGCTCGCGGCGAAGGACGTCACCGTCCGCGGCACGTACGACGTCTCGGGCCTCCGCGCCGACGCCGACCTGATGATCTGGTGGCACGCGGAGACCGCGGACGAGCTCCAGGAGGCGTACAACCTCTTCCGCCGCACCCGGCTCGGCCGCCACCTGGAGCCGGTGTGGTCGAACATGGCGCTGCACCGCCCCGCCGAGTTCAACAAGTCGCACATCCCGGCGTTCCTCGCCGACGAGACGCCGCGCGACTACGTCAGCGTCTACCCCTTCGTGCGCTCGTACGACTGGTACCTGCTGCCCGACGAGGACCGCCGTCGCATGCTCGCCGACCACGGCAAGATGGCCCGCGGCTACCCCGACGTGCGCGCCAACACCGTCGCCTCGTTCTCCCTCGGCGACTACGAGTGGATGCTGGCCTTCGAGGCGGACGAGCTGTACCGCATCGTGGACCTGATGCGTCACCTCAGGGCCTCCGAGGCGCGGATGCACGTCCGCGAGGAGGTCCCCTTCTTCACCGGCCGGCGCAAGTCGGTCGCGGACCTGGTGGCCGGGCTCGCGTAGCGAACGGGCTCCCGACCACCCCGACCCGGAAGATCAGACGGCGGGCACCCGGCACCTCGTGCCGCCCGCTGGTCCAGCGACACCGGGTTCGGCTCAACGGTGCGGCGCGCTTCTCGCGCGCCGCACCGTTCGTCATTCCCGGGCCGCCCGGCCCGTCAGCGCGGCCCGCAGCGCCGGGTCGTCCACCGCGTCCACCCCGCGCACCGCGACCGCCACCAGCGTGTCGCCCGTCGCGCCGTCCCCCGGCACCGCGCACGCCGCCAGCAGCCGCTGCCCGTCCGTGGAGGCCCACGCACCGTAGGGGTGCGCCTCGACCCGGGCTATGGCCAGGCAGCCCAGGGTCAGCACGAGCGGCAGCGCGAACCACACCGGCATCGGGCTTACGCCCCCGCCGTCGGGCGCGAGCAGGGCGGCGGCGCCCAGCGCGGCCACCAGCAGTGCCGCCCCGCGCACCGCCCGCACCGCCGAGGCGACGTCCGCCCCGCGCGGGACCGCCAGACCGGCCGCGACGAGCCGGTCGGCCACCGCGCGTACCGCGTCGGCGGCGGCGGCCGACGCGCGCACCGGCGCTATCGGCGACTGGCCCTGCGGCCCTATGGCGCGGATCACCGTACGCTCCACCTCGTCGCGGCCCTCCGGGTCCACGACCGTCGCCCACCCGGTGTGGGCCAGCAGCAGCCGGCGCCGCAGATGCATGGAGACCAGCGCCAGGTCGGCGACCCGGCCGGGGCCGCCCGCCAGGAACGCCGCCTCGTACAGCGTGAGTCGCCGTCCGCGACCGCCGGACGCGGCCACCGGCCGCCGGGCCGCGCGGGCCCCCGCGAGACAGAGCCGGGCGCAGGAGAGACCTGCTGCACCCCACGCGACCAGCAGCAACAGAAACGGCACCATGCCGGATTTCTATGCCGGAACCGCCCGCGGCGCCATAGCTCGTCCAGCAGGTGGACGGCCGTCTCAGGACCCGCCGCCGCAGCTCGACCCGCCACCGCAGCTGGAACCGCCGCCGCAGCTGCTGCCGCCCCCGCAGCTCGACCCACCGCCCCCGCAGCTGCTGCCGCCACCACAGCCCGACCCGCCGCCTCCGCCACAGCTGCTGCTGCCCGAGGAGCTGCCGCAGCCGCCGCCCGGGCTCGCCCCCGCACACCACACGGCCGGTACGACCAGCGCCGAGGAGCCGTGCGGGGTGTACGAGGACGAGGCGGGCCGGGTCCGCGCGGCCGCGACCAGCTGCGTCCGCAGCTCCGGGTCAGGGACGCCGCGCAGGCCCCGGGTCGCCACCAGGAACGCCGGGTCGGTCCGGTGGGCGTGCGCGGCCCCGAACTCCGCCGCCGCCCTGCGCCCCGCCCGGGTGATCCGGGACCGGGCCACCGCCGCGCAGACCAGCCCGGACACGAATCCGACGACGACGGCCGGGATCATCGCCACCGCGAACGGGTACGCCCAGCCGGAGCCGTCGTCGTCCTCCATGAACCGGCTGATGGCCAGGCCGATCGTGACCGGGGCGGACGCGAAGCACAACAGCGTCTGCAGCAGGCCCCAGACGCGCCACTTGGCGTTCGCGGTGGGCGGGGCCAGCAGTCCGCGCGCGGCGAGACCGTCGCCGGTCTCCTGTACCGCCGGGTGCCGCATCACGGCCGCCCGCAGCGCCGCCAGCGCCCCGCTGGGCGCGGCGGCCAGCTCGTGCAGCACCGCCCGCTCCACCGGGTCGCCGGCGACCGGCCGGAGCACGGCGACGATGCCGGGCCCGCCGACGGCCAGCCGTCCGTCCGCGTGCATGGCGGCCAGCGCGGTGTCGACCACCCGGCCGGGCCCGCCGTTCAGGAACGCCACCTCGGACAGGTCGTGCGCCGGACCGACCACCCCCCGGCGGGAGCGGGCCAGGCCGCGGATGAGCAGGGTGGACGAGGCGACCACCACGAGCGTGAGGAACACGATCATCCCGTCCATGCCCGTCACCCCCCCACCAGCACGGAGCGGGCCGCCCGGGCCAGCCGGGTCGCGCGCCCGGGCGGCCGGGGCGCGGCCCGGTCCCGCCACCAGCGCGTCAGCCGGCGCCGGGCCGCGTCGTCCTCGGGGCGGCCCGCGACGAGCAGGTGCTCGGCGAAGTCCAGGGCGTCGCGCCGGTACCCCGACGCCATGGGCCGCGCCCCGGCGTACGCGAGGAACGCCGCCCGGTAACCGCCCCCCAGGATCTCGGGCAGCTCGGGCGCCACCTTGGACACGACATCGGCACGCTTCGCGGCCAGGGCGCGGCTCTGCACCCGGAGCCGGCGCGGATCGAACCCCTCCGGCGCGGGTGTGCCGGCGACCAGCGCGGACAGCAGCGCGGTCTGCGCGACGGCGACGCCGTCCCGTACGCACTCCGCGACGGGCGAGGCGGGCGGGACCTCCGGGGTCGCCGGGGCAGCCGAGGCGCCCCCGCCCTTCTCCAGCACCCCCCGGATCGCGTCCAGCTCGCCCGCCAGCTCACCGGTCGGCGGGAACGCGTCGTCGCGCTCCAGCAGCACCCCCGGCGGGTCGATCCGGGAACACAGCTCCGCCAGCACGTCGAGCACCGGAGCGGTCACCGGGTGGGCGTGCGTGTCGTGCCACACGCCGTCCTTCTCGACCCCGCCCGCCACATGCACGTACGCGATGGCCTCCACCGGCAGCTCGTCCAGCGCGGCCGCCGGGTCCTCGCCCCGGTTCACGTGGTTGGTGTGCAGATTGGCCACGTCGATCAGCAGCCGCACCCCGGTCCGCTCGACCAGCTCCGCCAGGAACCGGCCCTCCGTCAGCTCCTCGTGCGGCCAGGAGACCAGCGCCGCGATGTTCTCCAGCGCCAGCGGCACCGGCAGCGCGTCCTGCGCGATGCGCACGTTCTCGCACAGCACGTCCAGCGCCGCCCGGGTGCGCGGCACCGGCAGCAGGTGACCCGCCTCCAGGACCGGCGACCCGGTGCGCGCGCCGCCGGCCCGTACGAACGCGATGTGCTCGGTCACCAGCGGCGCGCCGAGCAGCGTGGCGCGGGCGGCGAGGTCCGCGAGCTTGCCGGGATCGGGGCGGTCGGCGCCGCCGAGGCCCAGCGAGACGCCGTGCGGCACCACGGTGACCCCGCGCTCCCGCAGCCGTACCAGCGAGTCCGGCAGGTGATCGGCACAGAGGTTCTCCGCGACCGCCTCCACCCAGTCGATCCCCGCCAGCGCCTCCACCTCGTCGGCGATCTCCGGCCGCCAGCCGATCCCGATGCCCAGCCTCATACGGTCCCCCATGGTGCTTGCCCCTCGCTTCGTGCAGGGGTGATGGCCCCGGAGCGCGGCCCTGAATCCGGAAGGTGGGACGTTCAGAGCTTCATTTGAGGTTCCCGTCTCAACGCCGCAGCGCCGGGTGGTCGGCGACCACCGTGCACGAGCCCGGGGCGATCTCCGTGAAGCCCGCGTCCCGTACGACCGGCAGGCCGCTCACGGTCAGCTCCGCCCAGCGGCCCGGCTCCGCCGTCGCCACCGAGAGCGGGAAACCGGCCTCGCGCCACGCCTTGCGCGCGGTCTCCGACAGCTCCCACCAGGCGAGCTGCGCCCCGTGCCCGACCTGCGCCATCTCCTTGCCGGCCGACATGCCGAGCTCCGGGTTGAGCCAGAGCACCGGGTGCGCCGGGTCGGGCGCGGCCGGCGGCTCCGGGTCGTCCAGGTCCGTGCCCGACACCTGGAGCTTGGCCAGCTCCTTCGGCCAGCCGTCCAGGGGCACCGGCGGGAAGACCCGTACCTCCGCCTCC
Organism: Streptomyces sp. DT224; assembly: GCF_049844595.1. Lineage (NCBI taxonomy): Bacteria > Bacillati > Actinomycetota > Actinomycetes > Kitasatosporales > Streptomycetaceae > Streptomyces > Streptomyces sp. DT224. The sequence goes on along the minus strand of NZ_JBNCLI010000002.1, from coordinate 710,762 downwards.
TCGCCCGTCACCGTGATCCCGGGCAGGGTGGACGCCTTGCGCCACTCCGCGCCCCGGGCCCGCCGGACCACCTTGCGGATGCGGGCGTCCTGCCAGTCCCGCATCACCCGCGCCCACTCGCCCTCGCCCACCGACCGCTCGTCGGAGAGCATCACGAGCACCGCGCGGGCGGCCGTGCGCAGGGCGTCGGTGCGGGCCGGCGGCGCGGCCTTCTCGATGCGCACCACCAACGGCAGTACGTACTGCGGTGCTTCGTCCCGGTTTGTCCGCTCGGTCCGGAAGGGGCTGTCGAGGGGCACGGAGGCCGGCTCGGCGGACGGGGGCGCGGGGATGTCGTTGCTGCTCACCCACCCAGTCTGCCAGTCGCCCCCGACACCCTTCTTGGCGGAATGGAAGGCTCCGGGCGAGGATGCCGCCATGAAGAGCGATCTCTTTTCCAGTGAGCACATGGCGGAGCAGGCGACCGCCCCCGGGATGACCCTGCAGAACGCCAAGTCCATCAAGTACGCGGTCAACGGGGAGATGCACGCCCGCCAGGGATCGATGGTCGCCTTCCGAGGGAACCTCCAGTTCGAGCACAAGAGCCAGGGCATCGGCGGCCTCCTCAAGCGGGCGGTCACCGGCGAGGGGCTCCCGCTGATGGCCGTGCGCGGCCAGGGCGAGGCGTGGTTCGCGCACGAGGCCGCGAACTGCTTCATCGTGGAGATGGAGCAGGGTGACGCCCTCACCCTCAACGGCCGCAACGTGCTGTGCTTCGACGCGACGCTCTCGTACGAGATAAAGACCGTGAAGGGCGCCGGAATGACCGGCGGCGGCCTCTTCAACAGCGTCTTCACCGGGTACGGCAAGCTGGGCCTGATGTGTGACGGGTATCCCATCGTCATCCCCGTCACCCCGCAGCAGCCGGTGTTCGTGGACACGGACGCCGTCGTCGGCTGGAGCGCCCAGCTGAACACCTCGCTGCACCGCTCGCAGAGCCTCGGCTCGATGATCCGGGGCGGTTCGGGCGAGGCCGTCCAACTCCGCCTGGACGGGCAGGGTTTCGTGATCGTACGGCCCAGCGAGCTGAAGCCCGAGAAGGCGTCGTCCCACTGAGCACCGGTACGGAGGTCCTGCGGCTGCGGGAAGCCGGCCGGCGGTACGGGCTCACCGGCCCCTGGGTGCTGCGCGGGGTCGACCTGGTCCTGCCCGCGCCCGCCCTCGTCCGCGTCGAGGGCGCCAACGGCACCGGCAAGTCGACCCTGTTGCGGCTGCTGGCCCGGATCGACGCCCCCTCCGAGGGCCGGATCACGGGCCGGCCGCGCACGGCGTACGTCCCCGAGCGGTTCCCGGCGGCCCTGCCGTTCACGGCCGCCGGATATCTCGTCCACCTCGGCCGCGTCCACGGGCTGCGCGCCCCGGAGGCGGCCGCCCGGGCGGACCGCTGGCTGACCAGGTTCGGCGCCGCCGCGCACGCCCGGACGCCCCCGGGCCTGTCCGGCGGATCATGGCCGGGGTCGCGGCGTCTGGGCACAGCACCTCGCCGCGTTGCCGAAACGCCCGAATAGCTCCGCTATTAGGCCGCTCCGGCGCCTTGCGATGTACCGCACCAGACGCCGCGCCCTACCCGACCCTGATCCGCCGGACAGGCCCTCGCCGAACTCTCCAAGGGCACCAGCCAGAAGGTCGCCGTCGCCCAGGCGCTCCTCGCCGAACCGGAACTCCTGGTCCTGGACGAGGCGTGGACCGGCCTGGACACCGAGGCGCGTGACGTGCTGGACCGTGCCGTGGCGGAACGCGTCGCCGCCGGGGCGACGGTGGTCTACGTCGACCACGACCCGCGCCGGCTGGCGGGTTCGGTCGACGCGGCGTACCGGGTGGAGGGGCTGGGCCTGACCGCCGCCCCGCTCGCGCCCGCCGAGCCCCGCGTGCGAATCGAGGCGACCGCCCCGCCGGGGACCTCGCTCCCGGCCGGACTGCCCGGGGCTCCCGCGTACACCCTGGCCGACGGAACGGCCCGCCTCACGGTCCCGGCGACGCACTCCGACGCCCTGCTCGGGGCCCTGCTGTCGGCCCGGCCGCCGTGGCACATCGGGCGGGTGGAGCCGGTGCGGGGGCCGGGCGCGGACGGTGGCGAGGCGGGCGGCGCCGGCCCCGTACCGGAATCCGCGCCGCACCGCTCACCCTCCCCGGACGGGGACCCCGCGCCATGACCTCGCTCATCCGCTACCAGGCCGCCCTGCTCGTACGGTCCCAGCGCTGGCTGGCCCCGGTGCTGCTCTACCTGGCCTTCCTCGCTGTCGGCATCCGCTCCGGGCAGCCCGTCCTGGACTCGCTCGGCTACACCGCCGCCGGGATGCTCCCGGTCACCGCCTGGCTGGTGCGCGTCTGCGTCACCCAGGAGCCTTCCGCCGCCCGGGCGGTCGTCGCGGCGGCGGTCGGCGGGCAGCCGAAGGCCCATCTGGCGGCCCTGCTCACCGCGCTGGGCGGCGCCGTGCTCCTCGGCACCGCCGCCACCGCCGTGGTCCTGGCGATCAGCGACCCGGCCAGTACGGACCACTCGGTGCGGGTGCCCCTGCCGCCCGCCGGGGCCGCCGGACTCCTCGCCACCGCGTGCTGCGTGCTGCTGGGCGCGGCGGCCGGGGCGCTGTGCGGCCGACCGGTGCTGCACGGGCGCGGGTGGTCGATCGCGGCGACGGCGCTCGTGGCGCTGCTGGCTCTGGTCACCGCCGGATCGCCCGCGAAGTACGCGGTGACGGGCCTGGTCACCGGCTCGCTGACCGGCACGGTCCACGTACCGGTGCTCCCGCTGCTCGGGGCCGCCGCCGTGGCGGCCGCCGTGTTCGCGCTCGTCTGCCGGCTCACTTCGGTACGGGGCTGAGTAGGCTCGTACGTATGACTGAGGAATCGGGGCCCTACTGCGAGACGCCGCCCGCCGAGTCGCCGGAGCGGGCCGAGGGGCCGCCGTACGCCGAGTGCGTGCTGTGCCGGAAGCCGACCGAATACGCGGAGTCGGTCAAGGGCATCACGCTGTGCCCGGTGTGCGAGTGGCAGGAGGCCCAGCGCACGGCCTGCTCCGGCTGAGGCGCTTCATCCGGCCATCAGCTCGGACACCCGGACGAAGCGGTAGCCGCGCTTCCGCAGCTCCGGCACGACCTGGCGGACCGCCTCGGCGGTGACCGGTGCCGCGCTGCGGGTGCAGTGCATGACGACGAGCGAACCGGACCGCACCCCGTCGAGCACCTGCTCGGCGACCGCGTCCGCGTCCGTCGCGAAGGCGTCGCCGCTGACGACGTCCCACTGCACGGCGGTCACCTTCTCCGGCCCGAGGGCGCGCAGCGTGTCGTCGTCGTAACAGCCGCCGGGGAAGCGGAAGTACGGCACGACGTTGCGGGCGCCGGTCGCCCGGATCGCCCGGAAGGCCCGCTGGACCTCCTTGCGCACCGCACCTTTTTCGACCGTCGGCAGCCCGTAGCAGGGCGGGGTGAAGGCGTAGTGGCTGTAGGAGTGGTTGCCGATCTCGAAGAGGGGATCGGTGCCGATGGAACGCGCCTGGTCCGGATACTCCTTGGCCCAGCGCCCGGTCATGAACACGGTCGCGGGCACCTTCAGGCGGCGCAGCAGGGCGATCAGTTCCGGGTTGTCGAAGCGCTCACCGGCCGCCGCGCGCGGTCCCTCGTCGGCCGTCATGTCGGCGTCGAAGCTCAGGGCGACGACCTTCGCGGCGTGCTGCGCCCCGCGCGTGAAGACGGGGGTCAGCCCGCCGGGACCGGGGGCCATGACGGGGGGCTTCTCGGCGGGCTTCTCCGCGGCGGGGGAGGCGGCCGGTCGTTCGACGGCTGCACGGGGCCCGGCCTGGCCGCAGCCGACGAGCACCGCACCCAGCACACCCAAAACGGCCGCCCTGTGCGCAAATCTGATCACTTCCGGACGCTAACCGATCGGCCAGAGGCCGCACGGGGCTGGCGCGCTAGACCGGCGGCGCCCCACGCAGATGGCGCATCAGCTGTTCCAGGGCCGCCCAGCTCTCGGCGGTCTCGCCGTCGCCGAGCGGGTAGTAGTAGCCCGGCCGGCCCCCGGGACCCAGCCGCACCGGCGCCTCCTTGAGCGGGGTCCGGGAGGCGGTGTCGCGCCCCACCTCGGCCACCTCGGCGGAGCCGAGCGTGAAGGAGTACGGGAGCGGGGGGCGTTCGAAGCGGGGCGGGGCGTTCAGGTCGCGGCGGCCCTCGGCCAGCTGGCAGAGCATGGTCCGCAGCCCGTGCCGGGTCACGAGCTCGTCGGCGAGCCCCGGCAGCGCGTCCAGGGCCGGCGGCTCGTCGGGGCCGTAGCCGAGGACGAGCGTGATGTCCTCCTCCACCCCGTCCGGGGTGCGGTTCACCTGCAGGGTGGCGACGGCGGGGCGGTCCGGGTCGCCCACGGCCACCAGCCAGGTCGGCCGGGGCGCCCGCTCGTACGCCAGATCGGTCAGCCGCCGCCGCGACCAGGTGAGCCCGGCCGGCTCCGAGGTCCCCCAGCCGGCCGGGGGCGCGCCGGTCAGCGCCTCCCAGGCGGCTTCCAGGGCGCCGCCGAGCACGAGGTCGGCGGTGGGCCGGTGCACGGTCCTGAGCGACACGACGAGCTGCCGCTCACCGGTGGGCTCCGCCTCGGTGAACGCCTCGGCGACCGGGGTCTGCCCGTCCTCGCGCCGGTCCGGTGCGAACGCGTCGTCCTGCCAGCGGAGTACGGCGCCGGTCAGCCCGTCGTAGTAGCCGCAGCGCTCGTCCTGGACGACCCAGCGCGAGGAGGTGGACTGGAGCAGCAGCCGCGTCGGCAGGGAGAGCGTGCAGTGGGGCGGGGTGACGATCTGGAGCGACCGCTCGCTCTCCACGGTGGCCCGCAGCGCCTCCGTCAGCCAGCTCGTCATGGGGACGACCGGGCGGTCCTGGATGACGACGGCCGCCTTCTCGGTGAGCATGTCGACGGCGGGCTGCGCGGCGGCGGGGGAGGGCACGGCCGTGATGCCCGAGACGTCGAGGGGGCTGGCGGCGCCGGTGGTGCCGGGGGCGTCGGCCGGCCAGACCCTGCCGCCGAGCAGCAGCGTGAGCCGCGCGGCGAAGGCCCCGGCCAGCTCCTCGGCCCGGTCCACCCCGGCGGCGGCCCGCGCCTCGACCCACCACCAGGGCCCGTCCCCCTCCGGCGCGGCGTCCGCCCCGAGCAGCCGCACGGCCTCCCCGGGCACCTGGATCAACAGGGGCACCTCCACGGACACGAGCGGCCGCCCCTCGGCGTCGCACAACTGCACGACGGCCCCGTCCCCGGTGGTCCCCACCCGCAGATCGGGCCCGCCGGCGAGCAACCCGGCCAGCACAGCGAGCGAGTCGGGCATGCGCTTGGTGAGTGCGACGACGTCCTGGGTCATGCGGGGTCCTTCGGTGAGGTGGATCGGGGGATCTGGCTAGCCCGGGGGCATCGGCTGTTCCGGCGCCTTGTTGAACAGGTAGGCGTACATGTCCCGGAGATAGGCGTCCAGTGTCTCCTTGTCGGGGAACTCGATGTCGGTCAGGTCCTCGTATGCGGCGGGCCCGAAACCCTTGTCCGACATGATCTGCTCGAATCCCGTCCGGATCAGGTCCACGTAGGAATCCTTGAAGCTCAGCAGGGTGCGCCGCAGGTGGCCGGTGTTCTCGTACCGTTCCTATTCAGTGAGCAGGAGTGGGTCTTGGACCCATTCCTGTTCGCTGCGGACATCCCGAACGGTTTTGGGTGTCCTGGTTGCCCGCGTTCTCGTCGCGTCCGGTTGCGCGGATCGTGTCCGTGGTCCGGGGATGCGGGGGCGGGTTTCCTCGCGCCTTGGGGCACCTGGTGCGGCCTGGACGGTCCGATGCCTCGCACGATCACTCCGGTCGTGTGAGGGCGGTGTCGTCCGACGCCGGATCGGGTGTCCGAGGGCGCGTCGCCCGATCGCGATACCGGCGGCATCGTGACGGGACATTCTGCGGTGCGGGGTGGTCAGTGGCTTCTGCCAGTGCTGAGCACCCCACCGTGAGGTGTAGGCGGGGTCGACCGCGATGATCGCGAGACCGTGTTCGGCCGCCATGGAGACGAGCCGGGCCTTGAATTTGCCGGTGGGCATACCGGAGATCAGCTGCCGGAAACGCTTCCGGCGGCCATGCTTCTCCCGCGTCTTCTCAGCACCGAAGTCGAGATCCTCGATGGCGATCGCCGTGACACCGGACCGGGCGGCCCAGTGCAGGAGGCGGGTGAGGGCATGGCGGACCTGTGCGTCACGATGTGCGGCCGTTCCGCCCAGGTCGTACGGAAAGCGGTGGGGTTCGCCGACCGGGTTGCCGCGGGGGTCCAGGCGGTAGGCGGCGAAGTGATCGGCGTTGGTGTCCACACCGATCACACCCCCGGCCCTCGCAGCTTCCAACGGTACGGTCTGTACGACTGGTTTCTGCCAGGACGCGGTCAGGTACCAGCGGTCCCGGCCGGTGTCGTAATGGATGCGATAGGCCACAGCACGGTCCGCCTCAATACGGTCGGCCCACTCCCCACCCCGGTGCGCGAAGGCGACCGTGGAGGCGAGGGTGTAGCGGCCATGCGCGGAGTTGGCGAGGTGGGCCAAGGGGGCGGGGAGCTTGATACTGACCCGGCCCTCCGGGGTGACGCGGATCGTTTCGTTGCCGTACCGCTTGCCCGACTCACCGTCCGCCGCCAGGAACCACCGCTCCGCCTCCCAGCGTTCACGCCACTCCTCCTCCGTCAGCCCGGCCTCGGCCAAGTGATGGCGGGTGTTCAACAGGCGCTTCCCGCCGCGCACCACCCGCACCCGCCCCGCCCGCCAGTCCGCGACAGCAGCAGCAAGCCGGTCCTCCAGGGTCTTCAGACGGCGGGACTTGTGGAACCACTCACCCCTGGACCGGTAACCACCCGCCGCCCGCTTCGTCCCCTTGGCCCCGACCGGAAGCGACAAGCGATGCTTGAGCGTCTGGATCCCGGCCTCAAGGGTGCGAATGTGCGCGACCAGCCCCCGCCGGGCCAACGCCCACTGATCATGCGACGCCTTCGTGATCGCCCCAGCGATCCGCGACGACGACAACCCCGTCAACCCACGCTTGCGCACAGCCCACGACTCAGCGCTGTGTTCCAGACCATCCGCACACCGCACCTTCAGATCCCGCGACGCCAGCCCACCCTGATGGGCGCCGACGGCCCGCAACACCTGCTCGTCCTGTTCGGTGAGGTGCTTGAGACGGTCCCGCACCGCCACCCCGGACGGCCCAGCCACCACGAACGACGCCGCCACCGCCCGCACACCACCCACCACCACACCCCCACCCACAACCGGCACACCCCGCCACCCGCAACAACGAGCAACCCCCCACAAGGTCACCCATTCGACCCCAGAACTCATATCCCCCCACGCACACCCACCCCACCCCGCTCACCCCCAAGCACCACAACAACTCACTCATGCGCACTCAGCCCACAGCAGTTCAGAACCCCCGCTCAAGGTCCAGGTACACCCGGAAGAAGTTCCTGACGTGCGGGTCCAACGGCTTTTCATCTCCCATTCGCACCTACTGCCCCCGTCGCTGCGGAGGGATCACTTGAACCTCGCCGCCACGCGCACTGATCCACGCCTCAAGGTCCGCGCCGCTTACTTCCCGGGAACCCTCGCCGCTGACCACCGTGACCGGCCCGAAGGCCGTGCCGGTGAGGCCGCGTACGAGCGTGGCGTCGTCCACGGTGACCTTGAACGTGTTGTGGAAGAGGACGGCGTCCGTCAGGTCCGCGCCCCGCAGGTCCACGTCGTACAGCGAGGCACCCATGATGCGCGTCCCGCGCAGGCTCGCCCCCGAGGCGTCGACATCGTGGAGCGACGCCTTGACCATGTCGGCCCCGTCGAGCCGGGCGGACCGGAGCACCGCCCGGTCGAGCTTCGCCCGGACGAGGCCGGCGCCGAACAGGTTGGCCCTGGTCAGGTCCGCCCCGGTGAGGTCCGCACGGTAGAGACACACGTTCGCGAGCTCCACGCCCGTCAGCACCGCGTCGATGAGCCACGCGCCGGGAAATTCGCCGTTCGTGAGATCGGCACCCCGGAAGTCGTGCCCCACCCCGTACAGGGCGCAACTCGTGTCATCGAGCCATTCCCTCAACTGCCGCGCCGCCGCCGGGTCGGCGGGGAACGCGGCAGGCTGCCAGGGACCCGACTCGCTGGACGGCGTCTCCGTCACTGCGAGCCTTCGAACGCCTCGCGGACTTCAGTCCGTACGCGCTCGACGCGGTCGTGTTCCTGGTCCAATCGGTCCTCCTCCTCGAACTAACCCGGGGGCATCGGCTGTTCCGGCGCATCGCCGAACAGGTAGTCGTACATGTCCCGAAGGTAGGTGTGCAGGGTCTCCCGGTCGGGGAACTCGATGTCGGTCAGCCGTTCGTAGTCGTCGGGGCCGAAGTTCTCGTCTGCCATGATCTGCTCGAACCCAGAGCGGATCAAGTCAACGTAGGAATCGCTGAAGCTCCACAACGTGGGCCTCAAGTCGCCCAGGATTTCGTATCCGCGCTCAAGGTCGAGTTGAGTTCTGAAAAAGTTTCTGAAGTCCGGGTCCGCTTGAATTGGCTCGCTCAAGGCGTACCTACTGCCGGTCGGCGCGGCGGGATCACCTGAACCTGCCCGCCGCGCGCACTGATCCAGGCTTCGAGTTCCGTACCGCCCACTTGGTGCGAGGAGCCGTCGCTGACAACGGTGACCGGGCCGAAGACCGTGCCCTGCAAGCCGCGAAGGAGCGTGGTGTCGTCCACCTTGATCTCGAAGTAGTTCTCCTCGACCACGGCATCGGACAGGTCGCTGCCCCTCATGTCGGTGTCGAGCAACTCCGCGCCGACGAAGCGTGTGCCGCGAAAACTGGCTCCCCTCGCGTCCACTCGGACAACGAGCCTCCGACCATGTCCGCTCCGTCGAGCACCGCCGACCGGAGAACGGCCTCATCCAGGTTCGCCTTCACCAGGTCCGCCGCCGTCAGGTCCGCGCGCGTCAGGTTCACCGACTGGAGATCGGCACGGTAGAGGGAAGCCCCGACGAGCCGTACAGTGACCAGCACGGCGTCGGTGAACCAGCAATGCGAGAAATCCCCACCCGAGTGGTCCGCGCCCCGGAAGTCCCGCTCCACGCCGTCGAGGGTGTATTCCTCGGAAGCGAGCCACTCACGGAGCTGCTCTGCGGCCGCAGGGTCGGCGGGGAACGCGGCCGGCTGCCACGGGACCGTCTCCAGGAAGGGCGTCTCCGTCACTGCGAGCCTTCGAATGCCTTGCGGACTCTTGTCCGGACGCGCTCGTCGCCGACCGTCGTGAGGTATTCGCCGAACTCCCGGATCTGCGGCCCCTCGGCGCGGTAGACGATGGTGACGGCGTGCTCCAGTGTGCGGGGCGAGGTGCTGACCCGTAGGACGCTCATGGCCAGGTCGACAGACAGGGGCCCGTCGACCGGGGCGACGGCGCAGGCCAGGTCGACCAGTTGGGTGGCCAGGTCGAACCGCTGCTTCTCGCCGGCGGTCAGGGCGTGCACGCCACGGCCGATGGCTTCCTTGATCTCGCCCAGCGTGGCCCTGATCGTGGTGTCGTCGATCAGCTCACCGAGGCGGTCCTCGAAGTACTGCGTGTCGGCGAGCTGCACGAGGGCGCGGAAGGCCTGGGTGCGCAGTGCGGCGGTGCCCTTCTCCTCCACCAGAAAACGGCTGCTGTCGACAGCCACCGCGAGCTGCGAGAACGTGCTGTCCACGGAGAACTTCCGGTCGATCGAGAAGTCGTACCAGGGTGTGCTCTGCGGGTCCGCCGCCGCTGCGATCACCGCCTTGTAGCCGGCCGGCTCGGCCCACGAGGTCAGCGCCAGGCACGCGAGAAAGCGGTCCTTCTCGGGCTCACCCGGATCGTTCATCAGCTCAATGAGCCCAGGCACGCGCTCGCTGTGCCGAGGGTCGTCGTACGCGGTGTCGATCACGTCGTCGAGATCTGGCGTCGGTTCGCCGTCGAAATCCCTGCCGAGCAGTTCGTCGATCTTCGTCACAGCCGGCCTTTCTTCATGTGTGGATGCTGGAGCTAGAACGGACCGGTGATGTATTCACTTGGCACAACACCCTTGATAAGCCATTCCGAGTCGCGGCGTGTGTGCATCATGTCCTTCATTCGCTGCTCGATGCGGGCCGTCTTCGTCTTGCTGAGACCGAAATCAGCCGCGATCTCGTGAATCCTCGCATAGCTTGTCTCCGGCGGAACCGTGATGTCGATCGGGTGCCCGACGATCTTGTCGGCAGCTGCCTGAATGGCCGCCTCGACTTCCTTCGGCGAATACACCTCGACGCCCTTGACCTTGCCCTTGTCGATGTCGTCGATAAGGCGGGGCAGGTCCACGCGGATGGTCTTGCCGCCGTAGTCCTTGGCGTCCGCGCCGTCCTTGCTGGTCGAGGTGTAGGGGCTGTCCGATTTTTTGGGATCGCGCCCAACGATGTGGTCGACAATCGTCGCCTTGCCGTCGGGATTGGCCGGAACGAGGTCACCGTCCTCGTTGAGGTAACTCTTGCGCTGACCCTTGTTGTTGTACTCGTCCGAGAAGTCGTTGTCCTGGCGCCGGAGATCGGGGACGTCCTCACCCGGGGCGGGACGGTACGGACCGTCGCTGGGCGGCGGCGTACCCCCGCCGTCCCCGGAACCGGGGCCACCGTGACCCGCGTCGGAGCCGGAGCCACCGCCTGAATGCGAGCCGCCGCCCCCATGACCGGCAGGCGTATGCGACCCGCCGCCCCCACCCGCCCCCGTCGGATGCTCCGTCACATGCCCGCCCGTCGACGGGGTCGTGTGGTGCGTCGTCCCCTCCGGCGAGGAGTGCGGCGGCTTCGCCGAGTTCTCGACGTGACTCGGGCCCCCCGCGCCCTCCAGCACCTTCTCGTGGTCCGGGACGCGCTCGTGCGTGTCCGGGAGCTCGTTCTTGTGCGGCTCCGGGACCGGCTCGGTGTCGGGTACGGGGTTGCCGTGCTCGTCGCGGATGACGCCGTCCTCGCCGACGACGCGCGGGTTGCCCTGGTGGTCGGTGTAGTGGAGGCCCGGGACCTCGGTCGTCGGGTGCGGGGCCGTGCCGGACGGGGCCGTACGGGCCATGTCGTCCACGCCCGCGGTGCCCGTCTTCAGGCTCTCCATCAGGTCGCCGACCTTGATCTTGGTGACGCCCGCCGCCTTGCCGAGGTAGCTCATCGGGTCCACCAGCGCGCCCGCCTTGCCCGCCACCGACGCCGCGTCCGCGACCACGCCCAGCTTGCCGGCCTTGCCGAGCTTCAGCAGGGAGCCGGAACCGATGGTCACCACGTTGAACAGCACCGTGCCGAAGGCGCGTGACGGGTCGTGGCCCCACTCGTCCCAGGCGACCAGCGACTTGCCGAAGTTGCGCAGGGCGGCCTTCTGGCGATCGGTGTCGCTGTGGTCCACCGGGCCGAACATCTTGTCCATCGCCCAGTCGTACGGCGTCATGATGTACGCGCTGATGCCGCCGAAGACGTCACCGATGCCCGACCACGTCTTCTTGAAGTTGTCCCAGTCGAAGACGTTGACCATGCTGCCGAGGCCCTTGATCGTGCCCCAGACCCCGTCGACGAAGAAGCCCTTCAGCGCACCGCCGACGTTGTCCTTCGTCCACTCCCACGCGGCCCGCAGCCCCGTGTACTCGCGCTCGTCCACCGTGCCCCACGGCGTCTCACCGGCGTCCTTGACGTCGTCCGCCTTGAAGCCGTACATGCCGGCCTTGTGCGAACCGTCGTCCACGACGAAGTGCGTCCCGCCCACCAGCGCAGTGATCTTGTTGGCCGCGTCGCGTTCGGCGCCCTGGAAGGCCACCCACGTGGTGCCGACCTCGTGGACCAGACGGGCGTTCTCGTCGATCTTGTCCTGGTCCTGCTGCCAGTCGTCGTCGTCCCGGTTCTCCGCGACGAACCTCGCCGCGTCCTCCCGGAGCCGGTTCATCCGGGCCACCAGCGGCCGCGCCGTCGTCGCGAATCCGGAGAGCGCCCCGCTCACCGACTCCAACTTGTCCGCGAACGCGTCCGCCTTGTCGCGTACCGGAATCGTGGAGTCGAGCAACTCCTCCTGCTCCGGGGCGTCGTAGACCGGGTCCAGCGCCTGGAAGGCCGTGTGGACGTCCTTGCCCGTGGTCCGGATGTCGGAGGCGGTCGTCTTCAGCGTGGCCGCGTGCTTCTCCAGGGCTTCCAGATTGCCGGTGAAGAAGGGGATCTTCGCCAGGTCGATCACTTCTTGGGACCCTTCCCCTTCAGCTCCTCCGGGGTCGGCGCCTTGGAGTACTGCTCCTGCTTGTTCTTCGCCATCTCCAGGTCGCCCGCGAGGTACGCCTCAGTGGCGAGCCGCGCCCCCGTCATGGACTTCGCCGCCCGGACCGGAAGGAACTTGAGGTCGTTGAGCGTGTGCTGCTGGAACTCCTGCAACGCCTGGGCCACCGGCCCGAACGCGCCTCCGGCCGGGATCTCGGAGCCGCCCAGCACCATCGTGCCCGCCGAGGTCGCCGACCCCACCAGCCCGTCGTTGTAGGACGTGAACTCCTTCTCGAACTCCCCGCCCACCTCAGCGGTCTTCCTCAGCACCCGACGAACGCCGTTCGGGTCGATGTCCCACTTGGTCACGGTGCCACCCCCGTCAAGAATCGCTTCCACTGGGCGTCCGGGCACCGGCGCGCCGAAGCGCGGGCGCACCGAAGCGCACCCCGCCATCCTGCACCGGCACACCCGGTGGATCAAACCCCATGTTGCCGGATGCAAAGACGCGGCGGGGTGCGCCGCGGTTCCGCTCAGTCCGTCAGTGCCAGGGGCCCGTGACCGCGAAGGTCGTGCCCGGCGTGTAGACGTTCACGTACATTGTCCCGTAATCCGGTGCGAACGTGACGCCCGCGAACTCGCCCCACTCCGGCTCCTCGGGCGTCCCGATGTTCTGCCGGCCGCGTGCCATCGGGTACACCTCGCCGCGCCGGGTCAGGCCGAACACGTGCTGGGCGCCGCCGCCGTCCTCACAGACCATCAGGCCGCCGCCGGGGGCCAGGGTGATGTTGTCGGGGGACTCGCCGGGAAGCCGGAGGTCGGTGTCCGGGCCGAAGACGACGACCAGGGTCAGCCGGCGCCGGTGCGGGTCGTAGCGCCAGACCTGCCCGTAGTGGTCCGCAGCCGAGCCCTCCGCGCTGTGCGCGAAGCTGGAGACGAAGTAGACGCACGAACCGCCCCAGTAGCAGCCCTCCAGCTTCTGGCCGTGCGTGATGCCCTTCCGGCCGAAGTCCTGGAGACGGATGGGGGTTTCGACGGCCCGCGGGTCCGGTACGGGCACCCACTCGACGCCGTCGAACACCGTCCCGGTCTCCTGGACGGCCGAGAGGTCGGGCACCCCCGGCACCCGCATGGCCTCCAGCCGGCCGCCCGCGCGCAGCGAACCCGTACCGCCCAGCGGCTTCTCCGGCAGGAAGCGGTAGAACAGCCCGAACGGTTTCTCGAACGCGTCCTCCGTCTCGTAGACCGTCCCGTCGCGCGGGTCGACCGCGATCGCCTCGTGCTGGAAGCGGCCCATCGCCGTCAACGGCACGGCGCCGGTGCGGCGCGGATCGGCGCCGTCCACCTCGAAGATGTAGCCGTGGTCCTTGGTGTAGCCGTTGGTGCCGGCCTTGTCCTCGGTCTCCTCGCAGGTCAGCCAGGTGTTCCACGGGGTGCGCCCGCCCGCGCAGTTCACCGCCGTACCGGCGATGGCGACGCGCTCGGACAGCACGCGGTTGTGGCCGTCCAGCTCCAGGGCCGTACAGCCGCCCTTGCCCATCGGGTCGTACGTCAGCCCCTCGACCACCGGCACCGGAATCGCGGCGTTCACCCGGTTCTCGTGATTGCGGACCAGCCGGACGTGCCCTCCCCGGGCCTTGAACGCGGCCATTCCGTCGCAGTGGCTGGGCACCTGCCCCTCGCCGGAGCGGAGCCGGTCGCCCTCCCGGGACAGCACCCGGTAGTGGAAGCCTTTCGGCAGGTCGAGCAGGCCGTCCGGGTCCGGCACCAGCGGGCCGTAACCCTCGTGACCGCGTGCGGCGGAGGTGCCCGCGAAGAGTTCGGTGAACGCCCCGGTGAAGGCGATCGAGACGGCGGCGGCGCCGCCCGCTGCAAGAACGTTCCGCCGGGTGGCGGTGGGGCGGGGTGCGACTGACATGAGCGACTCCCTGCTGGGGGGACAGGTGGCATGGCTTCGTCAAGAGCAGCCCTGCCCATCCGAGGCCACTGGTGAACGTTGTCATGCCGCCTTTACGGACCGGGGCCGACGCTCCGGGAAGCGGCTTCGCGTGGGCCGGAAGGTGAACACGCCCGGTGCGCGAACAGCTGTGTCCCCGGGCAGGCGGCCCGGGGACACAGGAGGGGAGAGGTCAGACGAGCGACGCGCTCAGCGTGATCGTCGTGCCCGAAAGCGCCTGGCTGACCGGGCAGTTGGCCTTCGCGTCCTCGGCCGCCTTGACGAAGGCCGCCTCGTCGAGACCCGGCACCTCGCCGACGACGGTGAGGTGGATGCCGGTGATGCCGGTGCCCGGCTGGAAGGTGACGTCGGCCTTGGTGTCGAGCCGGGCCGGCGGGGTCCCGGCGCCGCTCAGGCCGTGCGAGAGCGCCATCGAGAAGCAGCTGGAGTGGGCCGCGGCGATCAGCTCCTCCGGGCTGGTCTTCCCGTTCGCCTGCTCGGCGCGGGACGGCCAGGAGACCGGGTAGTCACCGATCCCGGAGGAGTCGAACGTGACGACGCCCGAGCCCTCGGTCAGATTGCCTTCCCAGACCGTGTGAGCCTGACGCGTGGTAGCCATGCTGGTTCCCTTCGAACGGAATGCGCGGTTGTACGGGGACGGCGGGGCACTGCGTCGTGCGCCGCCGGTGGTACGTCCTTACGCCCCCGAACCTACTGCGCCGCCAGCCCCTTCGCGTCACGCGCCAGCGCCGTGAGCCGGGAGATTGCCCGGAAGTACTTCTTCCGGTACCCGCCGTTCAGCATCTCCTCGCTGAACAGCTTGTCGAAGGGCAGCCCGGCCGCGAGGACCGGCACCTCCCGGTCGTACAGCCGGTCCGCGAGGACCACGAGCCGCAGCGCGGTCGACTGGTCGGGCACCGGGCGCACCTCGGTCAGGCACACCGCCTTCACCCCGTCCGTCAGCGCCCCGTAGCGGCTGGGGTGGACGCGGGCCAGGTGGTCGAGGAGCGCCGGGAAGTCGTCCAGGCTGGCGCCCGGCGTGGCGTACGCGGCCTTGGTGACCTGTTCGTCCGAGAACGGCGGCGGGGCCTCGGGCAGGCCGCGGTGGCGGTAGTCCTCGCCGTCGATGCGCAGCGGGCGGAAGTGCGCGGACAGGCCCTGGATCTCGCGCAGGAAGTCGGCGGCGGCGAACCGGCCCTCGCCGAGCTTGCCGGGCAGTGTGTTGGAGGTCGCGGCCAGCGCCACGCCCTCCTCGACCAGCCGGCTGAGCAGCGAGGACACCAGCACGGTGTCGCCCGGGTCGTCCAGCTCGAACTCGTCGATGCAGAGCAGCCGGTGCCCGCTCAGCGTCCGCACGGTCTGCTGGAAGCCGAGCGCGCCCACCAGGTTCGTCAGCTCCACGAAGGTGCCGAAAGCTTTCAGCGAGGGCGCGGCCGGGGTGGCGTGCCAGAGCGAGGCGAGCAGATGGGTCTTGCCGACCCCGTACCCGCCGTCGAGGTACACCCCGCGCGGGCCGGAGGGCGCGGCCGCCTTCCGGCCGAACCACTTGCGCTTGCCCGCGCCCGTCGCGTGCGCCCCGCCGAGCCCCGCGGCGAAGTCGCTCAGCACCCGGACCGCCTCGGTCTGGCTCGGCTGGTCCGGGTCGGGTACGTACGTATCGAAACGCACCGAGTCGAAGCGCGGCGGCGGCACCATCTCGGCGACCAGACGGTCGGCGGGGACGTGCGGCTCGCGGGCGCACAGGGACAGCGGGGCCGCTTCGGCTATGGGGCTGGACCCCGGCGCGGCATGGGAGGACGACACAACCGTCAAGCTTACGGCCTCACCCGCGATGGTCAGTGGGCGAAGGAGCGGCGCCCGGGGGCTTCCCGTCCAAGGCGGAGGGGGGAGTGACGGCGGGGCCATCCCGGCCGACGACAACGCCGGAGGCGGAGGTCCCGGGTGGCGTGACGCCGCTGGCCATCGCGGGCGAGGCCGTGACGACCCGTGCCAGACTGCCTGACATGCGACGCCTGTTCCCTGTGACCGACCTGGCGGCGGCCGACCTCTCCGGCGACTGGAGCCTGGACCGCCTCGCCGACGCCTATTCCTACCCGGCTGTGGACGGCCCCTGGCTGCGCGCCAACATGGTGTCGACCCTGGACGGGGCCGCCCAGCACGACGGCCGCTCGCAGCCCATCTCCTGCGCGAGCGACATGCGGATCTTCGGCACCCTGCGCGGCCTGGCCGACGTGGTGATCGCGGGTGCCGAGACCGTACGCCAGGAGGGGTACCGGCCGGCCAGGGCGCGGGACGCCTTCGCGGCGCGCCGGGCGGAGGCGGGCCAGACGCCGGTCGCGGCCATCGCCGTGGTCAGCGGCAGCCTGGACCTGGACTTCTCGCTCCCGCTCTTCGTCTCGCCGCTGGTCCCGACGCTCGTGCTGACCGGCGCGGGCGCGCCCCCGGACCGGATCGCGACGGCCCGGAAGGCGGGCGCCGAGGTGGTGATCGCGGGGGAGGGCTCGCGCGTCGACCCCGCGCGCGCCGTGCGGGAGCTGGCCGACCGGGGCCACCGGCGGCTGCTGACGGAGGGTGGTCCCCGGCTGCTCGGCCAGTTCGTGGCGGAGGGAGTGCTCGACGAGCTGTGCCTGACCGTCGCGCCGATGCTCACGGCCGGTGACGCCCAGCGGATCGCGGGCGGGCCCGCCGTCGCAGTGCCGAAACGATTCGCCCTGGCCTCGCTGCTGGAGGAGGACGGCTTCCTCTTCACCCGCTACCGCCGGCACTGAGCCGCGGCAGCCCCGTACGCCCCAGGGCTCTCCCGTACCGCGCCCCACGATGGCAATTAGCGGAATATTACGTTCCGGTTAGCGTTCCGTGGGCAGAATGGATCTCGCAGACCCCGTGCGAGCGCGGGGAAGGATGGTTTCGGCAGCGGCCGGCGGCGGTCGCTGAAGAGAAGGGCTCTGTGGTGTTCACCAGCGTTTTGATGATCGAGAAGGCCCTCACCTCCGGGGACGTCGAATTCGTCACCACCCTGCACGGGGAGGAGCGCATCTCCTTCGTCGTCCTCATGCAGCCGCGCGGCGACCAGGCGGACGTGCTGCTGCGGGCCATCGACGACCTGGCGATGGGCGAACTGAAGGAAGCCGCCCGCGAGAGCGAGGAGCCCGAGGGCCGGAGTGCCAGGGAGTCGGCCGAGCTCGCCCTCCAGGTCTCGCTGGAGGCGCTGCGCCAGGCGGGCTCCGAAGCCGTCGGACAGGTGATCGAGAGCCACCCCCTGGACAAGCTCACCACGGTGGTCGAGCAGTCCGAGGCCGACGAGGTCATCGTGCTCACCGCACCCCACTACGTCGAGGAGTTCTTCCACCGCGACTGGGCGTCCCGGGCCAGGCACAAGGTCGGCGTCCCGGTGCTCAAGCTCTTCGCCCACAGCGAATAGGCTGGAGCCCTTACCCGTACGCACCTGGGAGAGACACGTATGGCACCCGGCATCCCCGCCGCCATGGAACGACCCCACTTCATCGGCATCGGCGGCGCCGGAATGTCGGGCATCGCCAAGATCCTCGCCCAGCGCGGCGCGAAGGTCGCGGGCAGCGACGCCAAGGAGTCCCCGACGGCCGAGGCGCTGCGCGCGCTGGGCGCGACCGTCCACATCGGGCACGCCGCCGGGCACCTGGCCGACGACGCCAGCTGCGTGGTCGTCTCCAGCGCCATCCGCGCCGACAATCCGGAGCTGGTGCGCGCCGGGGAGCTGTCGGTCCCCGTCGTGCACCGCTCCGACGCCCTGGCCTCGCTGATGGGCGGGCTGCGCTCCATCGCCGTCGCCGGCACCCACGGCAAGACCACCACCACCTCGATGCTGGCCGTCGCCCTGAGCGAGCTGGACCTCGGCCCCTCGTACGCCATCGGCGGCGACCTGGCGGGCCCGGGCACCAACGCCACGCACGGCGAGGGCGACATCTTCGTCGCGGAGGCCGACGAGAGCGACCGGAGCTTCCAGAAGTACGACCCCGACGTCGCGATCGTCCTCAACGTCGAGCTGGACCACCACGCCAACTACGCCTCGATGGACGAGATCTACGAGTCCTTCGAGACCTTCGCCGGGAAGATCGTCCCCGAGGGCACGCTCGTCGTCTCAGCCGACCAGTCCGGCGCCGTCGAGCTGACCCGCCGGGTCCGCGAGGCGCTGCCCGCGCTCACCGTCGTCACCTACGGCGAGGCCGAGACCGCCGACGTGCGCGTCCACAAGATCACCCCGCGCGGCCTGACCAGCGAGGTCACGGTGGTCCTGGGCGGGAAGTTCCTCACCTTCACCGTCTCCGTCCCCGGCCGCCACTACGCGCTCAACGCGGTCGCCGCCCTCGCCGCCGGCATCGCCCTCGGCATCCCCGCCCACAACCTCGCATCGGCCCTGGGTAAGTACACCGGGGTCAAGCGCCGCCTCCAGCTCAAGGGCGAGGCGGCCGGCGTCCAGGTCATCGACAGCTACGCCCACCACCCCACCGAGATGACCGCCGACCTGGAGGCCATGCGCGGCGCCGCGTCCGACGCCCGCCTCCTCGTCGTCTTCCAGCCCCACCTGTTCTCCCGCACCCAGGAGCTCGGCACCGAGATGGGCCAGGCCCTCGCGCTCGCCGACGCCTCCGTGGTCCTGGACATCTACCCGGCCCGCGAGGACCCGGTCCCCGGCGTCACCAGCGCCCTGATCATCGACGCCGCGACCGCCGCGGGCGCCGACGTCACCGCCGTCCACGACAAGGACCGCGTCCCCGAGGTCGTCGCGGGAATGGCGAAGCCGGGCGACCTCGTTCTCACCATGGGAGCGGGCGACGTCACCGACCTCGGCCCGCGGATCCTGGACCACCTGTCGAGCTGAAGGAGCCACCGTGACGTACGACGTCGAGAAGCCGGACGAACAGTGGCGGGAGGAGCTCACCGCCGCCGAGTACGCGGTGCTGCGCAAGGCCGGCACCGAGCCCGCGTTCGTCGGTGAGTACACGGACACCAAGACCGAGGGCGTCTACTCCTGCCGGGCCTGCGGCGCGGAGCTGTTCCGCTCCGACACCAAGTTCGAGTCGCACTGCGGCTGGCCGTCCTTCTACGACCCGAAGGACACCGACGCGGTCGAGCTGGTCCAGGACCGCAGCCACGGCATGGTCCGCACCGAGGTCCGCTGCGCCCGCTGCGGCTCGCACCTGGGCCACGTCTTCGAGGGCGAGGGCTACCCGACCCCGACGGACCAGCGCTACTGCATCAACTCGATCTCGCTGCGGCTGACGCCGGACGCGGGCTGAACCGATCCCACGCGTCAGTGGCTGCCCCGTACCCCGGCCATCGCCCGGGGGCGGGGCAGCAGCACGCTGATCACGAGCGAGACGGCCACGCAGGCACCCGCACCGGCGGCCACCGAGACGGGCACGGAGAGACCGGTTACGGCCGCAAGCAGACCCGCGAGCACCACAGCGTTGAGCAGACCGGCGGCCGCGGCCGCAACGGGTGCCCCGCCACGCGCCCCACTCAGCCCCGCCGCACCCGCCCCGCGATGCGGCGGCCCAGGCGGCCCAGGGTGCGGCGCTCGCGGCGGTTCCAGTCGCGGAAGGCGTCCGCCCGGCCGCTGCTGCCCGAGCGGCCGACCGCGTCCTCGACCGCCGCGACCCGGTCGGTGGGCAGCCCCCGCACCACGGGGCGCAGCACCTCGTCGAGGAGCCCGGCGGCGGCCCCGGTCCACACCTCACCGGCGTGCGGGTGGGCCGTCCACACGGTGAAGCAGTCGGCCGCGTAGGCCGGATCGGCGGCCAGCCGGGCCCGGACGCCGTCACCGCGCGCGGTCCGGGCGTAGGCGGCGATCAGGTCCGCGTCCCCGCTCTGCACGAGGGCGTACAGCTCCTCGTCGGGCCGCTCCGGCGCCAGCAGCCGCCCGGCCACCGCGTCGCACGCCTGCCCGAGCACGCCCGGCTCCACGGGCTCCGCCTCCGCGCGCAGCGCCCGCACCCGCTCGGCCCAGTCCGGCTCCGCCGCGCCCGAACGCACGTCGCGGGCGAACTCCAGGAGCTGGAGCGCCGCGCGCACCCGGCCCCCGGTCTCCCGCGGGAAGCCGCGCAGCAGGTCGTGGGCCAGCTCCGGGGCCGCTCCGTCGTCGGCGCCGGCCGCGAGCGCGGCGGCCACCAGGACCGACCAGGTGCCGGCCGCCCGGTGCGCGTCCGAGGTCGCCGCCTCCAGCAGCTGCCGGGCCTCGGCGGCCGTCGGGGCCTCCTCGTTCCACACCAGGCCCACCCCCGTCCGCAGCACCAGCGGCTCCGCGAACGGCGACACCCCGCCGGCCCGCAGGATCCGCTGGAGGGTCGCCACCCGGTCGTCGCCGCAGTCGGCCCTGGCCTCCGACGCCCCGGCGCACATCCGCAGGTGCGGCAGCGCCTGCGTGCCGGTGAACGGCAGCGGCACCCGGCTCAGCAGCCGCGCCACCCCCGCCGGGTGGTCCGGCGCGATCCGGTCGAGCGCCCCGAGCAGTGCCGTACGCACATCGAACTGTTCGTCCATCAGTTCGAGCAGGGCCGGTGCCCAGCGCGGTGCCTCCTCCTCGCCGCCCGCCAGCAGCGCGGGCGCCAGCCGGCCCACCACGGAGGGCAGCAACTCGGCGCAGTCCACCCCGAGCAGCCGGGCCACCCGCAGCAACTGCACCGTACGGGCCACGTCCAGGCCGACGCCCGCGCCGCCCAGCTCGGTCACGATCTCCGGCCCGAGCACCCCGGCGACGGCCGCGCCCTCCGGGCCGCTGAAGGCGGTGCGGCCGGGCAGCTCCAGCGAGCCGTTGCCGCCGCGCACCGCCTCCGTCACCAGCATCGCGGCGAGCGGGGCGGTGGTGGTCGCGGGGGAGCGGCCGTCGAGCGCGGCGAACAGCCGTCCGGCGGCGTCGAATTCGGGTCCGGAGCGGTCGTCGGCCCCGGGCGAGGTCAGCGCCTCGACCAGCCGGCGGGTCCGGGCCCCGTCCAGGGCGTACGGCCGCTCGGCGGCCCAGTCGGCCGCCGCCGCGCGCTCCTCGGTGCCGAGCGGTATGCCGGCGCACAGGGCCGTCACCGCCAGCGGCCCCGCCGCGAACGGCTCGCCGGGCAGCGCGGCCGCCTCCCGGAACAGCTCCGGCGCACGTCCGCGCCAGACACGGGCCGCCGTCTCGGCCCAGGTGTCGCCGACGGGCCCCTCCGGGCGCGGACCCGTGCACACGTGCACGCGCAGTCCGGAGTCCGCCAGCCCGTCGGCGTCCTCGGGCAGCACGCCGACCACCCGCCCGGCCGCCTCGCGCGGGCGGCGGGTGTACGTGGTGAAGGTCAGGTGCTCGGCGAGCCCGTCCGGCAGGGTGAGCCCGGCGAGCGCGATCCACCGGGCGACGTCCGCGCTCTGCCGTTCGGCCAGGACGACCCGGTCCGGCCCGTCCGGCCCGTGCAGGCGGCGCAGGTCGGACAGCACACCGGCGAGCCAGGGGCCGCGGGAGACGGCGAAGTCGTTGAGTGCCTCGCGCTCGCGGGCCTCGTGGCCGGCCGGGGCGGGCAGCGCGGCGAGCGGGTCGGGCAGCGGCCGCTCCGGGGTGGCGGCGGCCCAGCGGGCGGACCGGCAGGCGGCGAGGGGCAACGTCCCCTCGGGCAGCCGGGTGCCGGGGGGCAGGTGCACCGCGTGGGCGTGGAAGCGGACGGCGGAGGTCCGGGGGGAGCGCACCGGGACGGTCCGGGCCAGCAGCCCGCTGCCGTCGGAGAGCAGGCTGAAGCTGTACGCCTCGGGCAGGGCGCGCAGGGCGGTGTCCGTGAGCCGCTCCGGGGTGCCGCTCGGCGCCTCGTACGCCAGCAGCGGTCCCGCCTCGGTCAGCACGGACGCGGGTATCGAGGCGTCGACCGAGGTGAAGCGGGCGGGGGCCGGCCCGTCCTCGCCTGTTCCGTCCCCGTCCACCGCGGAGGTGTAGTGCAACTGCGCGAGGCTCATGCGTCGGCTCTCTTCGTCCCTGCCTGAAGATCCCCTGCCACCCGCATCCGCCCTCGCGGTGGCAGCGCCGTCCCGGCAGAGAGCGGCGACTCCGGCGGGGAGTGCTCCGCAGTCGCTGGGGCGACGCTATCAAGGAGACGACGGCCGGGTCGCCGAACGCGTGGCCGATTCGGCTCGGTAGGGGGAGGAGGCGTTCGTTACCGTGGGCTCCTGGGGGGAGCCATGCTGCATACACTCTTTGATCGCGCCGACTTGGCGCCGCGTGAGCGGCTGGCGGCGCTGAACGACGCGTTCCTCACCAGCGAGCATGCCATGGGCGTCCTCAGCCATGAGGCGGACGGCTTCACCGCGTCGGTCAGGGGTGTCGACCTCGCGGCGGTGAACGTCGTCCAGCTGACGATGTCACCGGGGCGGGTCGTGCGTTCCGCCCGGATGGTGCGGCAGGCCGATCCGGAGCTGGTTTGCGTCGCGCTGGCCGCCGCCGGGCGGACGATGCTCAGCCAGGCCGGACGGGACGCGGTCCTGGGGCCGAACGAGCTCGCGTTCTACGACAGTTCGCGCCCCTTCGAGATCGGCGTCGGCGCCCCGGGCGGCGAGCCCGCGACGCTGATCCGGGCCCACATCCCGCGCGCCCTGCTCGGCCCGTCCGCGGACCTCGTGGAGCCGCTGCTCGCCCGGCCGCTGCCGGGGCGCGGTGGCTTCGCCGGCATGTTCGTCCACCTGATGAGCAGTCTGGCCGACGAGTCGCGCGCGTACCGGCCCAACGACCGCAGCCGGCTGGCGGAGATCGCCGGCGACCTGCTCACCGCACTCGTGGACCACCACGCGGACGCGGAGCCGGTGCCCGGGGGCGACTCCCGCCAGGGGGCGCTGCTGCTGAGCGTCGAGGCATTCGTGCAACGGCATCTGAACGACCCGGACCTGTCCCCCCGTACGATCGCCGGCGCCCACCACGTCTCGGTGGGGCATCTCCACCGGCTGTTCAGCGCGCGCGGCACGACGCTGACGGCGTGGATCCGGGGGATGCGGCTGAAGCGTGCGGGCCGGGATCTGCGGGACCCCGCCCTGAGCGAGGTGACCGTGCACCAGATCGCCGCGCGCTGGGGCTTCCGGGACCACTCCACCTTCACCCGCAGCTTCCGTACGGCCTACGGCATGTCGCCCCGCGACTACCGGCACGCATCGTCAAGTCAGTGGTGACCGTAGGTCAAAGACGGGGGCGCGGCGGGGAGGGAAGCTGTGGTCACCGGACCCCGGTGCTCCGGGGGGACGCCGGGGTCCGGCTGACGAGCAACCGATGAAGGGGAGTTCGATGAAAAGGAAGTACGCGTTCTCGGGGCTGGCCGCAGCGGTCCTGGTGGTGGTGGGCGGGGCCATGGCGCCGGCCGCCGTGGCCGCGACCTCGTCCACGCCTGCCGCGCACAGCGCCGAGCCCGACGGCTGGTTCCCGGGCGTCGCGCCCGCGGGCTGGTTCCCGGCCGGGCAGGACGCCTCGCCCGACGGCTGGTTCCCGGGCGTCGCGCCCGCGGGCTGATTCCCGACCGGAACGGCCTCCGTCCTCGTCCGAGGCGGTGGCCGCCCCCGCGGTCTTCGGCGAGGCCGCGGGGGCCGGGCCGGGCTACTCGAAGCGCGAGGTGTCGCCGGCTCCCCGGCGTACGATCTCCCGCTCGCCGCCCGAGAAGTCGAGGACGGTCGTCGGCTCCGTACCGCAGTCGCCGGAGTCGATGACGATGTCCACCTCGTGGTCCAGGCGTTCCTTGATCTCCCAGCCCTGGGTCAGGGGCTCGGCCTCGTCGGGCAGCAACAGCGTGCTGGAGAGCAGCGGTTCGCCCAGCTCGCCCAGGAGCGCCTGCACGACCGGGTGGTCCGGGATGCGGACGCCGACGGTCTTCTTCTTGGGGTGCAGCAGCTGGCGCGGCACCTCCTTCGTGGCGGGCAGGATGAAGGTGTACTGGCCGGGCGTCGACGCCTTGACCGTGCGGAACACGTCGTTGTCGATGTGCACGAACTGCCCGAGCTGGGCGAAGTTCTGGCACATCAGAGTGAAGTGGTGGCGGTCGTCGAGGTTGCGGATCGCCCGGATGCGGGACAGACCGTCCCGGCTGCCGAGCTGACACCCGAGTGCGTAGCAGGAGTCCGTCGGATACGCGACGAGCGACCCGGAGCGGATGCTTTCGGCCACGTTGGTGATGGTGCGCTGCTGGGGATTTTCGGGGTGTACGTCGAAATACTTCGCCATCCGGCGAGTCTACGACCGGGTGGACGAACGGCTCCCGTCACAGCGGATTGTCCGGCCCGGGGGCGGGAAGGACAACCGTTTCGGGTGGCGGACGCCGTTCAAACCTGTACGGCCCCGCAGGGCGTTGTGCATCATGCATGACGCGTGCATCGTGCACACATTCCGTGGTATATGTGTACAGAGAGGTCGCCGTCCCGGTGGGGGAGGCGTACCGCAGTCGTAGGGAGCCGTGCGTGGACATGCCTGTGGACCGGATCGAGTTCGAGACGATGCTGCTCGGCCGGCACATGAGCCTGCTCACCTCGCGCGGCGACGGGCGGCTCGACCGGAGCGCGTACATCCTCCTCAGCCGCATCAGGGTCCAGGGCCCGATGTCGATCGGCCAGCTGCACGACGCCTTCGGGCTCGACACCTCGACGCTGAACCGGCAGACCGCCGCGATGCTCCGGGCCGGCGTCGTCGACCGCATCGCCGACCCGGACGGCGGGATCGCGCGCAAGTTCGCCATCACGGAGGAGGGTGAGCGCCGCCTCGACAAGGACCGGGCGGAGAACCGCGAGGGCCTGCAACGGGTCCTCGCTGCCTGGACCCCGGAGGAGGCCGCCCGCTTCGCCGACGACCTGGCCCGGCTCAACCGCGACATCGAACGCCTCGACGGCAGGCCCTGGCCGCGCGACTGAGCCGTCCGGCGGAACCCGTGCGCGGTGTGAAGCGGAGCTGCGGGCCCGCTTAAGAAAACCTCGATGGACCTGGGGCGCGGGGTACGGCAGATTTCTCCGTGACGGCGGAGGATGGTGCGCGGCAGCCGGTGCGAGCGCGCTGCCACGCCGTCCCCCTCATCCTTCCCCGGGCCGCAGGCTTCCTCAGGCATGCCCCCGGCCCGGGGAGCTCAACGCCGTACAGGGAGCCGCAGCCGTGAAGGCACTCGTGAAGCAGAAGGCCGAGCCCGGACTCTGGCTGATGGACGTCCCCGAGCCCCAGACCGGCCCCGGCGACGTACTGATCAAGGTCCTGCGCACCGGCATCTGCGGGACCGACCTGCACATCCGCAACTACGACGGCTGGGCGCAGCAGGCCATCAGCACCCCGCTCGTCCTCGGCCACGAGTTCGTCGGCGAGGTCGCCGCGATCGGCGCGGACGTGGTCGACATCGCCGTCGGCGACCTGGTCAGCGGCGAGGGCCACCTCGTCTGCGGCAAGTGCCGCAACTGCCTGGCCGGCCGCCGCCACCTCTGCCGCTCGACGCTGGGCCTCGGCGTCGGCCGCGACGGCGCCTTCGCCGAGTACGTCGCCCTGCCCGCGTCCAACGTGTGGGTGCACCGGGTCCCCGTCGACCTCGACGTCGCCGCGATCTTCGACCCGTTCGGCAACGCCGTGCACACCGCGCTGTCCTTCCCGCTGGTCGGCGAGGACGTCCTGATCACCGGCGCCGGCCCGATCGGCATCATGGCCGCCGCCGTCGCCAAGCACGCCGGCGCCCGCAACGTCGTGATCACCGACGTCAGCGAGGCCCGCCTCGAACTGGCCCGCAAGGTCGGCGTCAGCCTGGCGCTCAACGTCGCCGATTCGACCATCGCCGACGGCCAGAAGGAGCTGGGCCTGCGCGAGGGCTTCGACATCGGCCTGGAGATGTCCGGCCGCCCCGAGGCGATGCGCGACATGATCGCGAACATGACGCACGGCGGCCGGATCGCCATGCTCGGACTCCCGGCCGAGGAGTTCGCCGTCGACTGGGCCCGGATCGTCACCTCGATGATCACCATCAAGGGCATCTACGGCCGCGAGATGTACGAGACCTGGTACGCCATGTCCGTCCTGCTGGAGGGCGGTCTCGACCTTGCCCCCGTGATCACCGGCCGGTACGGCTACCGCGACTTCGAGGCGGCCTTCGACGACGCGGCGAGCGGGCGCGGCGGCAAGGTCATCCTCGACTGGACCGCCTGACCCTCACACCTCTTAAGGAATCCGGCATGTTCGACTCCGTACGCGACGACCTGCGCACCACCCTCGAAGAGATCGAGGCGGCCGGGCTGCACAAGCCCGAGCGCGTCATCGGCACCCCGCAGTCCGCGACCGTGGCCGTCACCGCCGGGGGCCGCCCCGGCGAGGTGCTGAACTTCTGCGCCAACAACTACCTGGGGCTCGCCGACCACCCCGACGTGATCGCCGCCGCCCACGAGGCGCTGGACCGCTGGGGCTACGGCATGGCCTCGGTCCGCTTCATCTGCGGTACCCAGGAGGTCCACAAGGAGCTGGAGCAGCGGCTCTCCTCCTTCCTGGGCCAGGAGGACACGATCCTCTACTCCTCCTGCTTCGACGCCAACGGCGGCGTGTTCGAGACGATCCTCGGCGCCGACGACGCGGTCATCTCCGACGCCCTCAACCACGCCTCGATCATCGACGGCATCCGCCTGTGCAAGGCCAAGCGCTTCCGCTATGCCAACCGCGACATGGCCGACCTGGAGAGGCAGCTCAAGGAGGCGTCCGGGGCCCGGCGCCGGCTGATCGTCACCGACGGCGTCTTCTCCATGGACGGCTACGTCGCGCCGCTGCGCGAGATCTGCGACCTGGCCGAGCGCTACGACGCCATGGTCATGGTGGACGACTCGCACGCCGTCGGCTTCGTCGGCGCCGGCGGACGCGGTACGCCCGAGCTGCACGGCGTCATGGACCGCGTCGACATCATCACCGGCACCCTCGGCAAGGCGCTCGGCGGCGCGTCCGGCGGTTACGTCGCGGCCCGCGCCGAGATCGTCGCCCTGCTGCGCCAGCGCTCGCGCCCGTACCTCTTCTCCAACTCGCTCGCCCCGGTCATCGCCGCCGCCTCCCTCAAGGTCATCGACCTGCTGGAGTCCGCCGGCGAACTGCGCGAGCGGCTCAACGCCAACACCGCGCTCTTCCGTACCCGGATGACCGAGGAGGGCTTCGACATCCTGCCCGGCGACCACGCCATCGCCCCCGTCATGATCGGGGACGCGGCGAAGGCAGGCCGGATGGCGGAGCTGCTCCTGGAGCGCGGTGTGTACGTGATCGGGTTCTCGTACCCGGTCGTCCCCCAGGGCGCGGCCCGCATCCGCGTCCAGCTCTCCGCGGCGCACTCCACGGACGACGTGAACCGCGCGGTGGACGCGTTCGTCGCGGCGCGCGCCGAGCTGGAGAGCTGAGGAGCGGTCCCCGACCGGTCGCGGGGGCGGTCGGGGCGCCCCCGCGGCCCGGGCCGACATCCCCCCGCGACCTGGGACAATGGGTCGCATGATCGATGCCCGGCGGCTGCGCGTCCTGCGCGCCGTGGCGGACCACGGCACAGTGACCGCCGCGGCCGCCGCCCTGTACCTGACCCCGTCCGCCGTCTCCCAGCAGCTCGCCGCCCTGGAGCAGGAGACCGGTCACCGGCTGGTCGAACGCGGTTCGCGCGGGGCCAGGCTCACCCCGGCCGGCGAGATCCTGCTCACCCACACCAACGCGGTCCTGGCCCAGCTGGAACGGGCCGAGGCCGAGCTCGCCGCGTACGGCTCCGGCGAGGCCGGTACGGTCACGGTCGCCGCGTTCGCCACCGGCATCGGGCTGGTGCTCGCCCCCGCCATCGCCGCGCTGAGCCGGACCGCCCCCGGCATCAGGGTCCGCGTCCAGGACGCCGAGGGCGACGCGAGCGTGCCGATGGTCCTGGACCGCCAGGCCGACGTCGCCGTCGCCGTCGAGTACCGGGGCGCCCCGGGCGAGGACGACCGCCGGCTCACCCGCGTCCCCCTCTACTCGGAACCGTTCGACGCGGTGCTCCCGGTGGGCCACCGGCTGGCCGGCCAGGACCAGGTGGCCGTCGCCGAGCTCGCCAAGGACGCCTGGATCGGGCCCTACCCCGGCAACCCCTGCCACGACGTGGTGGTCCTGGCCTGCGAGTACGCCGGCTTCGCCCCGAACCTCGAACACTCCTCGGACGACTTCCACGCGGTCGTCGCCCTCGCCGGCGCCGCCGCCGGAGTGGCCCTGGTCCCGCGCACCGCCCTCCGCGGCATGACGCTGACCGGCGTGGTGGTCCGCCCGGTGCGCGGGACCGCCCCGACCCGCCGGGTCTTCGCGGCGGTGCGTCGGGGCGCGGAGGCCCACCCGCTGATCGCACCGGTCCTGGACGCGCTGGCGGGCGCGGCGGACGCCGACGTGCCGACGGGCGGCTGAGCGGCGGGGCGCGCCGTCAGGACGACGGCTGGAGCAGGTCCCAGCGGTTGCCGTACAGGTCCTCGAAGACCGCGACCGAGCCGTACGCCTCGTGGCGCGGCTCCTCCAGGAAGCGCACCCCGGCCGCCGACATCCGGGCGTGGTCGCCCGCGAAGTCCCCGGTGTGCAGGAAGAAGCCGACCCGGCCGCCGGTCTGCGCCCCGACGCTCGCCGCCTGCGCCTCGTTCTTGGCGCGCGCCAGCAGCAGCCCCGTACCCTCGGTGCCCCGCGGCCGCACCACCACCCAGCGGGAGCCGTCGCCCCGGTCGGTGTCCTCCACCAACTCGAAGCCCAGGGCGCCGGTGTAGAAGGAAAGGGCCTCGTCGTAGTCGCGGACGACCAGCGTGACCAGGGCGATGTGCGGCATGGAACTCCTCGTGGTGCGGCAGGGCGGCGGGGCGCCGGCCCCCGGCGCGACACTATCCGCATGGACCTTCCCGACCTCACCGCCCGCGCGCACCGCCTCGCCCGCACCGGGCGGCGGCGCGTCCTCGGCATCGCCGGGCCGCCCGGAGCCGGCAAGTCGACGCTGGCCGCACGGATCACCGACGCGCTCGGCCCGCTCGCCGTCCTCGTGCCCATGGACGGCTTCCACCTCGCGCAGGGAGAGCTCGAACGCCTCGGCCGGGCCGGCCGCAAGGGCGCGCCCGACACCTTCGACGCCGCCGGGTACGCCGCCCTCCTGCGCCGGCTGCGCGCCCCCGAGCCCGGCACCGTCGTCTACGCCCCCGCCTTCGACCGCTCCCTGGAGGAACCGGTCGCCGGGGCGATCTCCGTACCGCCCGGCGTCCCGCTCGTCGTCACCGAGGGCAACTACCTGCTGTACGAGGAAGGACCCTGGGCCCCGGTGCGCGGGCTGCTGGACGAGGCGTGGTTCCTGGACCCGGACGACGCGGTACGCGTGCCCCGGCTCGTCGAGCGGCATGTGCGGTACGGGAAGACCCGGGCCGGCGCCGAGCGCTGGGTGGCGCGGTCCGACGAGGCCAACGCCCGGCTCGTCGCGGCCGGGCGCGACCTGGCCGACCTCGTCATCCGGTGACCCGTTCGCGCGCGCACCGGCGGGCGGGCAGGATGGGAGGGCCGTTCCGTGCCGTCAGGAGGACCCGCATGCCCATGAACCAGCCGGTGCCGTTCACCGCCGACGACTACCGGGCCAGGATGGCGCGGGCGGCCGAGAGCGCCGCCGCGGCCGGGCTCGCCGGGGTCCTCGTCGCACCGGGGCCCGACATGGTGTTCCTGACGGGCTATGCGCCGCCCGCGGACACCGAGCGCCTCACCCTGCTCGTCCTCGCGGCGGGCCAGGACCCGGTGCTGGTCGTGCCGACCCTGGAGGCGCCGGACGCGGAGAGAGCCGTCGGCGCCCCCGCCCTGACCCTGCGCGACTGGACGGACGGCAAGGACCCGTACGAGGTCACCGCCCCGCTGCTCGACGCGCGGGGCCGGTTCGGGATCAGCGACAACGCCTGGGCCATGCACCTCCTCGGCCTCCAGCAGCGGCTGCCCGGCACCTCGTACGCCTCGCTCACCCAGGCGCTGCCCATGCTGCGCGCGGTGAAGGACGCCCACGAACTGGACCGGCTCGCCGCCGCCGGGGCCGCCGCCGACGCCGCGTACGAGGAGATCCTGAAGGTCCGCTTCTCCGGCCGGAAGGAGACCGAGGTCGCCGCCGACCTGGCCCGGCTGCTCACCGAGCACGGGCACTCCCAGGTCGACTTCACCGTCGTCGGCTCCGGCCCCAACGGCGCCAACCCGCACCACGAGGCGGGGGAGCGCACCATCGAGCACGGCGACATGGTCGTCCTCGACTTCGGCGGCCTCAAGCACGGCTACGGCTCCGACACCTCCCGCACCGTCCACGTCGGCGAACCCACCGCCGAGGAGCAGCGGGTCCACGACATCGTGCGCGAGGCGCAGCAGGCGGGCTGCGCGGCGGTGCGCCCCGGCGCCGCCTGCCAGGACATCGACCGGGCCGCCCGCGCGGTCATCACCGAATTCGGTTACGGGGAACGCTTCATCCACCGCACCGGCCACGGAATCGGCGTCACCACCCACGAACCGCCCTACATGATCGAGGGCGAGGAGCAGCCGCTGGTGCCCGGCATGTGCTTCTCGGTGGAGCCCGGCATCTATCTGCCGGGCCGGTTCGGCGTCCGCATCGAGGACATCGTGACCGTCACCGAGGACGGCGGGCGCCGGCTCAACGCCACCGCCCGCGAACTCGCGATCGTGGAGTAGCGCCGGTCAGTCGTCGGCCAGGATCACGCAGGACTCCGCCGGCAGGTGCAGCGTCCCGTCCGGGCCCGGCGGGTCCACCGGCAGCCATGCCGCGAGGACCCGCCCCGGACCGCCCCGGTGCCGCCCGTTGCCCAGCGGGATCGCGGCCGGCTTCGCGGCGAGGTTGACCGCGATCCGCAGGTCGCCCCGGCGCACCGCGAGCCACCGCGCCTCGTCGTCGTACGCCGCCTTCACGCTCGCCAGGTCCGGGTCGCGCAGGTCCGGCAGGGTGCGGCGCAGGGCGATCAGCTCGCGGTACCAGGCGTGCAGCCGGGCGTGCGGCTCGCGGCCGGGCTCGTCCCAGTCCAGGCAGGAGCGGGCCCGGGTGGCCGGGTCCTGAGGGTCCGGGATGTCCTCCTCCGCCCAGCCGTGCGCCCCGAACTCCCGCCGCCTGCCGGTCCGTACGGCCTCCGCCAGCTCCGGGTCCGTGTGGTCCGTGAAGAACTGCCACGGGGTGCGGGCACCCCACTCCTCGCCCATGAACAGCATCGGCGTGAAGGGCCCGGTCAGCACGAGCGCCGCCGCGCAGGCCAGCAGCCCGGGGGAGAGGGAGGCGGCGAGCCGGTCGCCGAGGGCCCGGTTGCCGATCTGGTCGTGGGTCTGGGCGTAGCCCACGAAGCGGTGGGCGGCGCTGCGCGTGACGTCGACGGGGCGGCCGTGCGTACGGCCCCGGAAGCTGGAGTACGTGCCGTTGTGGAAGAAGGCGCTCGTCATCGTCTTGGCGAGCCCGGCCAGCGGGGCGGCCGCGAAGTCCGCGTAGTAGCCCTGGGACTCGCCGGTGAGCGCGGTGTGCAGGCAGTGGTGGAAGTCGTCGTTCCACTGCGCGTGCAGCCCGAGCCCGCCCTCCGCACGCGGGGTGGTGGTGCGCGGGTCGCACAGGTCGGACTCGGCGATCAGCGGCAGCGGGCGCCCCAGCTCGGCGGAGAGCGCGTCGGCCGCGGCGGACAGCTCCTCCAGGAAGGTCAGCGCCCGGGTGTCGGCCAGGGCGTGCACCGCGTCGAGCCGCAGTCCGTCGAGCCGGTAGTCCCGCAGCCAGGCGAGCGCGCTGCCCAGCAGGTACGACCGCACCTCGTCGGAGCCCGGTGCGTCCAGGTTGACCGCCGCGCCCCACGGGGTGTGGTGCGTCTCGGTGAAGTACGGGCCGAACGCGGGGAGGTAGTTGCCGGACGGGCCCAGGTGGTTGTGGACGACGTCCAGGACGACGGCCAGCCCGAGGCCGTGCGCCGCGTCGACGAAGCGCTTCAGCCCTTCGGGCCCGCCGTACGGCTCGTGGACGGCCCACAGCGACACGCCCTCGTAACCCCAGCCGTGCACCCCGGGGAACGGGCAGACCGGCATCAGCGACACATGGGTGACACCCAGCTCCGCGAGATGGCCGAGCCGGGCTGCCGCCGCGTCGAACGTGCCGTCGGCGGTGAAGGTGCCGATGTGCAGCTCGTACAGGACCGCGCCCGGCAGCCCGCGCCCCGCCCACTCGGAGCGCCAGGTGTACGCGTCGTGGTCGACCACCGCCGACTCGCCGTCGGGGCCGTCCGGCTGGCGGCGCGAGCGGGGGTCGGGGCGCACCGGACCGCCGTCCAGGGCGAAGCCGTAGCGGTCGCCGTCCGCGGCCTCCGCCTCGGCGGTCCACCAGCCGTGCCGGTCCGGATCGGGCTCCATGGGCCGCAGTTCGCCCGCCAGCCGCAGCGCGGCCGACCCCGCATCGGGTGCCCAAACCTCGAACAACATGCAGCACTCCCTCGCTCCCGGGCCCGGTCGCCCCGGCCCATGGTGCTACGGAGGCGAGGCGCCCGTCAGCCGTCCCACACCATGTCGAAGGCGCGCTCGAAATTGACGTAGCCCAGGCGGGCGAACGCCTTCGCCATCGGCACGTTGCCGAGGTCGGTCGCCGCCCGGATGCGCTCCACACCGTCCTGCGCGGCCAGTATCCGCGTTCCCTCGGCGAGGATGTCGTCGATGTGGCCGCGG
The DNA here is from genome assembly GCF_049844595.1 of Streptomyces sp. DT224. Classification (NCBI taxonomy): domain Bacteria; kingdom Bacillati; phylum Actinomycetota; class Actinomycetes; order Kitasatosporales; family Streptomycetaceae; genus Streptomyces; species Streptomyces sp. DT224. The sequence continues at coordinate 677,917 of NZ_JBNCLI010000002.1, read as the reverse complement.
CCGCGGTGGGCGGGCAGCACACCGATGTACGCGATGATCGGGTTGTAGTCGTTACGGGCCGGGGTGACGAAGCCGACGGGCTCGCCGTCCGGGAGCTCGGCGACGCGCCACCACTCCCGGGGCGTCGCGTACCCGGCCAGCTCCTCGTCGTAATGCTTCTCGGCGGCCTGGCGCGGCGTCAGGCCGGACGCCAGGTCCTGCTGTCCGTGCGCGTCGAGGGTGCCCTCCATCACCGGCGTCATCAGCGCGAGCAGGTCCTCGCGCCCGGTCACCGGCCGGAACCGCAGCCGGCCGTTCGCGGCGGGCACCGCGGTCCCGGCGCGCCACTCCAGGCGCAGGCGCTCCACGAGCATCCGGGCCCCGGTGCGCTCCATGACCCGGATGCGGGCCTCGACGGCCTCGCGGACGGCCGGGTCCTCGCGCCAGTCGGGCGGCACGAACCGCCCGTACTCGGGGCGCGGCGCACCGGCGGGGACGACGGCGGCGGTCGCCGTCTCGACCAGCCGCAGCCCGGCCTCCTCGCGCTCGGCCAGGGGCAGCGTGTCGTCCAGGTCGAAGAAGTCGAGCAGCAGCGGCGCCGCGCCGTCCCTGCTCCACCAGGCGATGCGCGCCACCACGCGGTCACCGCGCAGCGCCACCCACATCCATTCCGGGCGGCGGCGGCCCGTGGCGAGGTCGTCGGCCAGCTCGTGGTCGAGGACGTAGGGGAGTTCGAGGAAGAGCTTCAGCTCCTCGGGGCCGGTCAGCGGACGGATGGTCAGATCAAGCGGTGCGTCGGGCACTGAGCTCCAAAGACGAAGGGGCGCGTCACGGCGGTCTCCGGACGGCAGCGGCCGACCCTAGCAACGTTCCCCGCGGGCCGCCCCTGGTTATCCGGTGCAGGTCAGAGGTGCCGGAAAGCGGGGTTCTTCTGGACACCCCGGGGCGGTCGGGCCGACAATCGAGCCGTGACGTCGCCGTTCGAGTTCCACACGCCCACCGCGCGCCTGTCCGACGCGCAGCGCGACCGTGTTCTCGGTGTGCTCAGGGAGGGCGCCGCCCAGGGCAAGCTCTCCCAGGACACCTTCATGCACCGCATGGAGGTGGCGCTGACGACCGGCCGCCCCGAGGAGCTGGAAGCCCTCACCAAGGACCTGGAGCGCGAAGGCCGTTGGTCGCGCCGGCTGTTGCGTGTCGTCGGCGGGGTTTCCGGCTTCCCCGAGCGGGTCCGCCGGGCGTGGCGGGCGGAGCGGCTGCCCAAGCTGCTGCTGCCCGCCCCCAGCCCGCACCCCCTGCGCATCGGCCGCGACCCGGGCAACGGACTGCGGCTCAGCCACGAGACCGTCTCCCGGACGCACGCGGAGCTGACCGCGCACGGCGACCGCTGGCTGCTGCGGGACCTCGGCTCGACCAACGGCACCTGCGTCAACGGGCAGCGCGTCACCGGCACGGTCCCGGTGCGCGAGGGGGACCAGGTGAGCTTCGGCCGCATGATGTTCCGCCTCTCCGCACCGACGCTCCGGCCGCCCGGGTAAGGCGGGCGAGGTCGTTACACCCGCTGGTGCAGCCCCCGGTCCGCCAGGGTCAGGAAGGACTCGCCGATCGCCTCGGAGAGCGTGGGGTGCGGGTGGATGTGCCGGGCCACGTCGAAGGGTTCCGCGTCCCAGCCGACGACGAGTTGGCACTCGGCGATCATCTCCGAGACGTGCGGCCCGACCAGGTGCACGCCGAGCACCCGCCCGTCCCGCTCCGCGACCACCTTCACCACGCCGCCCTGCCCGTGCACCATGCCCTTGGCGACCGCGGTCAGCGGCATCGTGTTGACCACCACGTCGTGCCCCGCGTCGCGCGCCGCCGCCTCGGACAGCCCGACCGCCGCGGTCTGCGGTGCCGAGTACGTGACCCGGGGCACCGCGTCGTAGTCCACCGCCGCCGTACGCCGCCCCGCCAGGGTCTCCGCGACCGACAGCCCCTCCGCGAACGAGGCGTGGGCCAGCCCGGGGGACGGCGGCGGCAGCAGATCGCCGACCACGTGGATGCCCGGCACCGGGGTCTCCAGCCGCGACCAGTCCGCCGGTGCCACGTACCCCCGTTCGTCGGTGGCCAGTCCGGCGGCGGCGAGCCCGAGTCCGTCCGTCACCGGGACCCGGCCCACCGCCACCAGCAGCCGCTGGGCCTCGACGGTCGGGGTCTCCCCGCGCGGGGTGCGGAGCGTGGCCCGTACGCCGTCGTCGAGGAGCACGGCGCCCAGCAGCCGCGTCCCGGTCCGCACGTCGATCCCCCGCTTCTTCAGCCCCCGGGTCAGATGGCGCGACACCTCCGCGTCCTCCAGCGGAACGAGCCGGTCCGCCGCCTCCACCAGGGTCACCCGCGCCCCCATCGACCGGTGCAGCGAGGCGTACTCGACACCGATCGCGCCGCCGCCCAGGACCAGCACCGATTCCGGGAGACCGGGCGCGAACAGCGCGTCGTCACTGGTCACCACCCGCCGCCCGTCCGCCGCCAGGCCCGGCAGCGTCCGGGGCCGTGAGCCCGTCGCCAGTACGATGCCGCGCCGGGCGGCCACCTCCCCGTACCCCTCGATCCGCACCGTGCGCGCCCCGGTCAACTCGGCGCTGCCCGCCACCACTGCGACACCCGCGTGCGCCAAGTGGTCCTGCACGCCACGGTGGTTGCGGGCCACGATGTCGTCACGGGTGGCCACCAGCGCCGGCCAGTCCACGGACTCCAGCAGCGCCTTCACGCCCCACCGCTCACGCGCCTCCGCGATGCCGTCCACGAGTTCGGCCGCGTGCAGCATCGCCTTGCTCGGAATGCAGCCCCGGTGCAGACAGGTCCCGCCCACCTTGTCGCGCTCCGCGAGCACCACGGTCAGCCCGAGCCCGGCCGCCCGCAGCGCCGTCGCATACCCGCCGGTCCCGCCGCCGATCACGACGACGTCCGCTTCCCCCACCCGCTGATCCTGTGTCATGGCTCCCACCCTCCGCCCGGTCCTTGCCATGAGTCCAAGGCAATGTTTGTGTGGCTTCCATGCACGGAGCTCATGTCAGGAGAACACGATGAGCCTGCGGCAGATGGAGTACTTCGTCACCGTGGCCGAGGAGGCGTCCTTCACCCGGGCGGCCGAACAGCTCCACGTCACCCAGCCCGCGCTCTCCCACCAGATCAAGGCCCTGGAACGGGCCGTCGGCGGGCCCCTGCTCGAACGGCTGCCGCGCGGGGTGCGGCTCACCGCGATGGGCCGCGCCTTCCTGCCGCACGCCGAACGCTCCGTGCGCAGCGCCGCCCAGGCCCGCCGCGCCGCGCGCGCCGCCGCCGGCGCGCGGGGCGGCGAACTCCACGTCGCCACCGTCCACGCCATCGCCGTCGGCATCCTCCCCGACGTCTTCGCCCGCTGGCGCGCCGCCCACCCCGGCGTCGCCCTCGTGCTGCACGAGTACGCCACCACCGAGGCCCTGGAGGACCAGATCGAACGGGGCACCGCCGACCTGGCCGTGGGCCCGCCGCCCGCCCGCTGGAGCGGCCCGGTCGTCCCCGTCGGCGCGGAGGACATCGTCCTCGTCGTCCCCTTCGACGACCCCCTCGCCGGACGGTCCTCGGTCCGCCTCCAGGAACTCGCCGACCGCTTCTGGGTCCGCTGCGCCATGGAACCGCTCGTGGACGGCACCCCGTTCCTCGACCGCGCCTGCGCCCGCGCCGGCTTCACCCCCCGTACGGCGGTGCGCACCGAGCACACCTCGACGGCGGTACGCATGGCGGCGGCCGGGGCCGGCGTCGCCACCGCCCCCGCCCACGTCGTACGGGGTGCGGTCGGCGAGGACTGCGCGGTGCTCACCGTGGACCCGGCCTGGCGGCGCGAGCTGGCCGTCTTCTCCCGCGTCCCGCTGACCGGCGCGGCCGCCGCGTTCACCGAACTCCTGGCCGCGTCCCGGCCGCCCGGACCACGGACCGACCGCTGATCCTGGCGGGCCGGTTGTCTATGCTGCCCCCATGACTGCCGTGGACATGAGGAAGCCGGCGCGTTCGAACGTGAGCCGGGGCCCGTACTTTCTGTTCACCCTCGCCGTGGTGGTCCTCGGCTGGGTCATCGCCGCGGTCAACACGGGCATCTCCTACCTCGCCCTCGGCCTGGTCGCCGTCCCCATCTCCACCGGCCTCATCGGCTGCTTCGGCTTCCTGGCCGTCCTGCGCGTCCTGCACTGCGCCTGGTGGCTCGCCGTGCTCTCCGCGCTTCCGGCGCTGGTGGTGCTCGTCGGCTCGGTCCAGTACGCGCCCGAGGCGGTGCTCGACGGCCGCGGTGTACGCGAGACCGTCCGCATCACCGCCGACAGCGCCACCCTGAGCGGCGGCTCCCACCACCGCTTCACCCTGGAGGGTCCTCTGGGCGAGCTCAAGGAGACCCTGAACTACGACGGGGACGACCCGGACTGGGCGGTGGGCGACCGGATCGAGGTCATCAGCGACCCGAAGGGCGTCGTCCCGATGGCCGCCGCTTCCGACGTCCACTCGGACGCCACCCTCGGCTTGCTGGTCATGGGTGCCGTCGGCTGGACATGCATCACCCTCCTGGCCGGCCTGCGCGGATTCGTACGGCGTCGCGAGGGCCGGCGGCCCGTCTTCGACTGGCTCCACTGAGCGGCGCCGGGAGCGCGCGCCCGGCCCGCCACCCCGGTCGGCCGGTCCCGCGACGTCACCCGGACGGCCGCGCGCCGACTGCGACACGACCGTTCAGGTGATGCCCTGAGAGGGACCGCGCCGTCCACCGGCGTACCGACTCGCCCCGGGGGAACCGCCATGCAGGCAGACGCGCCCCGAGACATACCGGCCCCGACCACCTCGCCCGAACCACGCGCCCACGCCACCCGTTCCGCCAAGGCCCGCAGGGCCGGCCGGCCCCGCACCGGGCCCAGCCTCCTCGCGCGCGGCGCGGCCCGGGACCCGTACCGCTTCTACCGGATGCTGCGCGAGCAGTACCCGCTCAGCTACGACGCGCCCCTCGGCGCCTGGCTGGTCAGCCGGTACGACGATGTGGCCGTCGCCCTCACCGACCCCCGGTTCGCCGGCTTCCCGCAGGACGGGGCGCCCAGGGGCGGGCCCGCGCCGCTCGGTCTGTGCCACGGCAGCCCGCGCTGTCTGCCCACCGACCCGTACGCCGTCGTGACCGGCACGGTCCCCGACGGGCTCGCCGAGCGCGTGGAGCGCACCGCCCATGTGCTGGCCCGGCGCATCGCCCGCTCCTCCCGGGCCGACCTGGTCGAGGAGTTCTGCCGCTGGCTGCCCGCCGCGCCGGCCGGGGACGGGCCCTGCGCCCGGGACACCGCCCTGCGCCGGACCGTGCTCGCCTCGCTCCTCGCCAACCTGCTGGACGACCCCGACCTGCTGGCCGCCCTGCGTATCGAACCCGCGCTCACCGGCCGGGCCTGGACGGAGTCGCTGCGCCGCGACCCGCCGGTGCAGGTCGTCCTGCGCCGCACGGTCGCCGAGGTCGCCCTCAGCGGCGGCACCCTCCCCGCACGGGCGCCCGTCGCCTGCCTCGTCGGGGCCGCCGCGCGCGACCCCGGACGGTTCGCGGCCCCGGACACCTTCGACCCGTTCCGCCCGGACCAGGACCGCACGCTGACCGGCCCGGCGGGCTGCCCGGCCGTGGCGCTCAGCCGCCTGGAGGCCGAACAGGGTCTGCGCGCCCTGCTCGACGCGATGCCCCGGCTCCGCTGGGCGGAGGGCTTCCGCCCGGCCGCCACGGGCCTGCTGACCCGGGGCCCGCGCTCCCTCCTCGTCCGGCCGGGCTGAGCCGGGGCTGAGCCGGGGCGAGCCCTCACCCCCGTACGAGCAACGCCACCGGCCGGTCCGCGAACAGTTCCGCCACCTCCGCCGTGCCGCCCGTGAACGCGCGGCCCGGTGCGAGGAGGTCCCGCCACACGCCCTCGTCCGGCAGGGCCAGCCGCGTGTCCCGCCAGCCGCCCGCCTCCGCGAGCCGCAGCGACAGCCGGGTCACCGCCGTCACGACCTCGCCCGAGCGGCAGAAGGCCACGCAGTGCGAGGCCGCCGGGCCCGAGGCGCGCAGCGGGGCGTACGTGCCCGACTCGCCGAACACCGCGGGCCGCTCCCGCCGCAGCCGCAGCGCCACCTTCGTCAGCCCGGCCTTCTCGTCGGCGGGCGCGTCCGGCGACGGCTCCCGGAACGGCCGCCGGTTGTCCGGGTCGACGAGGGCGAGATAGGCGCGCTCGGTGCCCTGGTAGAGATCCGGCACCCCCGGCATCGTCAGGTGCACCAGCGCCGCGCCCAGCGAGTGCGCCCGCACGTGCGCGGCGAGCGGGGCGGCGAACTCCTCCACGAGGGACCGCACCGGGCCGGTGTCCGCGGCCGGACCGGCGGCCACGAAGTCCGATGCCATCCGCTCGTACACCGGATCGGGCTCCGTCCAGCTCGTGAACAGGCCCGACTCGCGCACCGCCTTCAGCAGCGCCGGTTCCAGCCGCGCCGCCCGCTCATCCGCCGGAATCCCGGCGCAGCCGACCGCCGTCTGCCACGCCTGCCAGGCCAGCTGCGGATCGGGCGCGGCCTGGGCGGACCGCCCGAGCCCCGCGACCAGTCCCGCCCACCGCCCGGGGCACTGCGACAGCACCGCGATGCCCGCCCGCACATCGGCGCTGCGCTTCGTGTCGTGCGTCGTCAGCGCCGTCCCGGTGGCGGGCCAGTCGCGGGCGAGCCGGGTGCAGAAGGCGTGGAAGTCCTCCGGCTCGACCGCCGGGTGCCCCGGGTCGCCGCCCACCTCGTTGGCCGAGATCAACGGCAGGTACCGGTAGTACGCCGTGTCCTCGACCGCCTTGGCCCGCAACGCGGAAGCGGTCTGCGCGAACCGGGCGCAGAACGCCGCCCGGTCCCCGCCGCCACCGAGTCGCCCGAGCGCCAGGTCCCGCACCACGTCGACGGCGGACGCCTCCTCCCGTACCGCGAACACGGCCTTGGCGTCGCTCACCGCCGTCGCGTCGAGCGTCGCCTCGGCGGCGTCGGAGCAGGGGCCGCCCGCCGTCACGTAGGGGCGGTAGACCGGGACGCGGACCAGCAGCTCGCGGATGGCGGTGCGCAGGGCCCAGGGGGCGTGGTCGCGCAGCCCGGGGTCCCCGGCGCAGATCCGCGAGGCGAGGCGGGTGAGCAGCTCCGTCTCCGCCGCCAGTTCATGGGTGACGACGCGGTACGCGGCCCGGCGCACGGTCGCCGTCCAGTAGCCTCCCCGGTCGCCGGCCGGGGAGGCCGCCTCGCGGTAGTGGCCCAGCAGCTCGGCGGCGCCCCGGGGGTCGGTGAAGAGCCCGTCGATCCGGTACAGCGCGTCGTAGCCCGTGGTCCCGGCGACGGCCCAGCCGGCCGGCAGCCGCTCGGAGCCGGTGAGGATCTTCTCCACCACCGTCCACACCCCGCCGCTCTCCTCGGAGAGCCGTTCCAGATAGCCGGCCGGGTCGGCGAGACCGTCCGGGTGGTCGATCCGCAGACCCTCGACCACCCCGTCCCGGACCAGTTCGAGGATCTTGCCGTGGGTGGCGGCGAAGACGTCCGGGTCCTCCACCCGCACCCCGATCAGGTCCGAGATGGTGAAGAACCGCCGGTAGTTCAGCTCGGTACGGGCCAGCCGCCACCAGCCGAGCCGGTAGTGCTGGGCGTCCAGCAGCTCCGGGAGCGGGAGGCGGGCGGTGCCTTCACGGAGCGGGAACTCCTGCTCGCCGTAGCGCAGCACCTCGCCGTCGACCCGCATCCGCTCCATCTCGTCGCCGATCCGCCCGCCCAGCACCGGCAGCAGCATCCGCCCGTCCCCGGCCGCCCAGTCGATGTCGAACCAGCGGGCGTACGGGGACTCCGGGCCCTCGCGCAGCACCTCGCGCAGGGCGTGGTTGTGGACGGGGTCGGCCGCCATGTGGTTGGGCACGATGTCCAGGACCAGGCCGAGCCCGTGCTCCCGCGCGGTGCCCGCAAGCCGCCGCAGGCCCGCCTCGCCGCCCAGCTCGTCCCGGACCCGGCCGTGGTCGGTGACGTCGTAGCCGTGCCGGGAGCCCGGGACCGCTTCCAGGACCGGGGAGAGATGCAGATGCGAGACGCCGAGCGAGGCGAGGTACGGCACGGCGTCCTCGGCGGCGCGGAACGGGAACTCCGGCTGGAGCTGGAGACGGTACGTGGCGGTAGGCGTCATGAAGAGCTTCGTACCCACATCGGGCCCGCCTGTGTCACCCCGCTTGGCACAAGGCCACGACGGGGTGACACGGGCGGGCCCGTGCGACCGGTCAGGCCGGCCGTTGCAGCACCACCATGCTCCGGCCCACCAGCGTCACCCGATCGCCCGCCGCGACCTTCGGCCCGGCCCCGGGCAGCACCCCGGCCGGGCGCGCGGTGTCCACGACGGCGTGCCACTGCCGGCCGTGATTGACGGGCACCGCGAATTCCAGGGTCTCGGCGCTCGCGTTGAACATCAGCAGGAACGAGTCGTCGGAGATCCGCTCCCCGCGCGGTCCCGGCTCCGAGATGGCGTGTCCGTTCAGGAAGACCGTCAGGGCCTTCGCGTGGGCGGCCTGCCAGTCCCGCTGGGTCATCTCCTTGCCCTCGGGCGTGAACCAGGCGATGTCGGACAGCTCGTCGTGCGTGCCCTCCACCGGGCGGCCGTGGAAGAACCTGCGGCGACGGAAGACCGGGTGGTCGCGGCGGAGCCACACCATCGCCCGGGTGAACTCCAGCAGGCTCATGTCCCGCGCCCCGTCGTCCGGCCCCTCGTCCTCGTCCTCGCCGTCCTCGCCCACCGCGGCGGCCGGCTCGGGCCAGTGCACCCACGACAGCTCGTTGTCCTGGCAGTAGGCGTTGTTGTTGCCCTGCTGGGTACGCCCGAACTCGTCGCCGTGACTGAGCATCGGCACGCCCTGCGACAGCATCAGCGTGGCGATGAAGTTGCGCATCTGACGCTCGCGCAGCTCCAGCACCTCGGTCCGGTCCGTCTCGCCCTCGGCGCCGCAGTTCCACGAGCGGTTGTGGCTCTCGCCGTCCCGGTTGCCCTCGCCGTTGGCCTCGTTGTGCTTGTCGTTGTACGAGACCAGGTCGTGCAGCGTGAAGCCGTCGTGGCAGGTGGTGAAGTTGATCGAGGCGAGCGGGCGGCGGCCGTCGTCCTGGTACAGGTCCGACGATCCGGTCAGCCGTCCGGCGAACTCGGCGAGCGTCCGGGGCTCGCCCCGCCACAGGTCGCGGACCGTGTCCCGGTACTTGCCGTTCCACTCGGTCCACAGCGGCGGGAAGTTCCCCACCTGGTAGCCGCCCTCGCCGACGTCCCACGGCTCGGCGATCAGCTTCACCTGGCTGACCACCGGGTCCTGCTGCACCAGGTCGAAGAACGACGACAGCCGGTCCACCTCGTGGAACTGCCGGGCCAGCGTGGCCGCCAGGTCGAAGCGGAAGCCGTCCACGTGCATCTCGGTCACCCAGTACCGCAGCGAGTCCATGATCATCTGGAGCACGTGCGGGGACCGCATGAGCAGCGAGTTCCCGGTGCCCGTGGTGTCCATGTAGTACCGCTGGTCGTCGGTCAGCCGGTAGTACGAGGCGTTGTCGAGCCCCCGGAACGACAGCGTGGGCCCGAGGTGGTTGCCCTCGGCGGTGTGGTTGTAGACCACGTCGAGGATGACCTCGATGCCCGCCTGGTGCAGGGCCCGCACGGCTTGCTTGAACTCCAGGACCTGCTCGCCCCGGTCGCCCCAGGAGGCGTACGCGTTGTGCGGGGCGAAGAATCCGATCGTGTTGTAACCCCAGTAGTTGGCGAGCCCCGCGTCCGCCAGCCGGTGGTCCTGGACGAACTGGTGCACCGGCATCAGCTCGATCGCCGTGACGCCGAGCTCGGTCAGATGGGCGATGATCTCCGGATGCGCCAGCCCGGCGTACGTGCCGCGCAGCTCCTTCGGCAGCCCCGGATGGAGCATGGTCAGGCCCTTCACATGGGCCTCGTAGATCACCGTGCGGTGGTAGTCCGTACGGGGGCGCCGGTCGTCGCCCCAGTCGAAGTACGGGTTCACCACGACCGACGTCATGGTGTGCGGGGCGGAGTCGAGATCGTTGCGCGCGTCGGGCTTCCCGAACGGGTAGCCGTACACTGCCTCCCCCCACTTGATCCGCCCGGACACCGCGCGGGCGTACGGGTCCAGGAGCAGCTTGGCGGAATTGCACCGGATGCCGCGCTCCGGTTCGTACGGGCCGTGCACGCGGAAGCCGTAGCGCTGACCGGGCATCACCCCGGGCAGATACGCGTGCCGGACGAACGCGTCGGTCTCTCTCAGCTCCACCGCCGTCTCGGAACCGTCGTCGTGCAGCAGGCACAACTCGATTCGGTGGGCGGCCTCCGAGAAGACCGCGAAATTGGTCCCGGCGCCGTCGTACGTGGCACCGAGCGGGTACGCCTGTCCCGGCCACACCTGCATGGATTCGACTCTTCCAGTTCTGCCGCGGTCGCCTGGGGGAAAAACGGGCCCGCCAAGGCGGCCCTTGGCCAGATCTTCCCCGAAAGAACCCCCCTTACCTAGGACGTCGGCGCGTCGGTCAACCTCGTGCCTCTCCGTGTCGCCCGGAACCGGCCTCCGGCCGGCCCTTCGCCCGAGGTGTCCGGTTCGCGGCCCCCGCTGGGGTGTTTAATCCCTATGAATCCGCTCACTCCCGTCCCACCCGCAGACCGGAACAGGTGCGATTCCATGGGGAGTTGGTAAAGGACCCTGGGCATCGGGCTGCATCGGCTCCCGCTCCCGGAGTACCCTTCCTTGATCGTTGGTGGGGGAGTGGAAGGCGGTGCGTGGGTGAGCTCGGGAGGGTTCGAGCTGCCCCCGGGTGACGCGGGTCACGAGGGGGACGTGGCCGAGGTCCCGCCCGGGGCGGTATCGCTGGCGCAGCCCCTGGAGATCGGTGCGGAGCTGGACTGGGGCGCCGACGCCTGGAGCGAGGTACGCACGCGCGCCCAGCGCGCCGGGCGCGCCTATATCTGGCTGAATCTGGTCGAACAGCGGCTGCGCGCCGTCGTCGCGGCGGTGCTCCGGCCGATCTACGAGCCCGTTCACGGCGAGGACTGGGTGGTGGCCGCCGCCGGGCCCGCCGGCCAGGAGTGGGTGCAGCGCGCGGTCGCCGTGCGCGAGGTCTCCCGCCGCAAGGGGTATCTGCTCGACCCGGCCGACGACAACGTGCTCAGCTTCCTCACGCTGCCCCAGCTCCGCGAGCTGATGGTCCAGCACTGGCCCTGTTTCGAGCCGTACTTCGACGACCGCCGCGACGTCGAACTGGCGCTCGACGAGCTGGAGGTCGCCCGCAACGTCGTCTCCCGCAACCGCGCGCTCAACGAGGCGGTGCTCGCGCAGGCCGAGCGGGCCTCCGCCCGGCTCCTGGAGATGCTGGGCAGCGGCGCGGGCGTGCCCTCCGCCGACCGGCTCCCGGTCGACGCCGTCGAGGAGCTGGTCGGCGACCGGTACGCGGACGTGGTCTCCGTCCACTCCGACCGGGTGCGCCTCCAGCGCCAGCTGCCCGCCGAGGACCTGTTCGGCGACGCCCGCCGGCTCGACGCGATCGGCATCGGGCTCAACCTGCTGGTGCAGAACTTCTCCGGACGCCGGCTCATCCGGCTCGCCGAGTCGGGCTGCCGGATCCGGCTGCTCTTCATCAACCCGGCCAGCAGCGCGGTCAAGCGGCGCGAGCGGGAGCTCGGCCTGAAGAAGGGCGAGCTGAGCCGGTCCGTCGAGATGAACATCCTGCACACGCGCCGGGTGCGCGCGAAGCTCCGCGACCCGGACGCCTTCCAGATCCACGTCTTCGACGAGACCCCGCGCTTCACGGCCTACCTGGTGGACGGCGACGGGGCCGACGCGGTCGGGGTCGTCCAGACCTATCTGCGCCGGGCGCGCGGCATGGAGGCACCGGTGCTGGTGCTGCGCGGCGGCGGGCGTGCGGTGGTCCGGGCGGGGCAGGGGTACGAGCACGGGCTGTTCGAGACCTACCGCGAGGAGTTCGAGTCGGTGTGGACGGACTCCCGGCCGGTCTCCTGACGGCGTTGTCAGTGGCCCGTGCGAGGGTGGTCGTCATCCGGGGGAGCACCATGAAGGAGGTACGGGATGAGCTGGCACCGGCACGCGCTGGTCGGCTTCGATCTGGAGACGACGGGGACGGACCCGCTGGAGGCCCGGATCGTGACGGGCGCGGTCATCGCGGTGGACGACCGGGACGGTGAGCCGGTGGCCCGGCACACCTGGCTGGCCGACCCGGGCATCCGCATCCCCGCCCAGGCGTCCGCGATCCACGGCATCAGCAGCGAGCGTGCGGCGGCGGAGGGCCGGCCCGCCCGCGAGGTGGCCGACGAGATCGCCGACACGCTGGTCGGCTACTGGCGCCGGGGCGTCCCGGTCGTCGCGTACAACGCCGCCTTCGACCTGACGCTGCTCACGGCCGAGTTGCACCGCCACGGACTGCCCCCGCTCGCCGACCGGCTGGGCGGCGCGCCCGTCGGCCCCGTCATCGACCCGTACACCATCGACCGCGCCGTCGACCGCTACCGCAAGGGCAAGCGCAACCTGGAGGCGGTCTGCGTCGAGTACGGCGTGATCCACGGCGGCGCCCACGACGCGGCGGCGGACGCCCTGGCCGCGGTCCGGGTGGCCTACGCGATAGCCGCCCGCCACCGGGTCGTCGCCGAACTCCCGGCGGACGCCCTGCACGCCCGCCAGATCACCTGGCACGCACAGTGGGCGGCGGACTTCCAGGACTTCCTCCGCCGCAAGGGCACCCCGGACGCGGTGGTGGACGGCCAGTGGCCGGTCAGGGAGCCGGTGCGCACGACGGCCTGACCGCGGGCGTCCCGCCCGTCCGCGTGTGTCCTCAATCGCCGGACGGGCTTGAGTTGGCGGTCCTCACGGCGGAGCCAGCCCGTGTGCCCGCCCGATGGCTTGTCCTCAATCGCCGGACGGGCTTGATTCTGCCGCCACCCGTGTTCTGCCCGCGGCGGCGATCCGGGCCGCAATCCAAGCCCGTCCGGCGATTGAGGACACACGCTGGACCGGCGCGCCGGGGCACCTCACCGGCTCAGAACGGATACCACCGCACCGAGGGGTCGCCGTCCCGCAGCGACGCCACCCGGCGCCGGAACTCCGCGAGAGCGGCATCGTTCGAGGGCGCGTGCTGGGCCACCCACGCACAGCTCGCCGTCTCCCGCGCCCCCCGCAGCACCCCGCACCCGTCCCACTCCCGCACATCCCACCCGTACGCCTCGGTGAACGCGTCATACGCGTCGGCCGCCAGTCCGTACCGGTCGCGGGACAGTGCGAGGACCACCAGATCGTGCTCGCGCAGGTCCGAGGAGAAGGTCTCCAGGTCCACCAGGACCGGGCCGTCCGCTCCGACATGGACGTTGCGCGCCAGCGCGTCCCCGTGGATCGGTCCCGGCGGAAGGTGCGGGACCAGCGCCGCGGCCGCCGCCGCGAACCCGTCGCGCCGCTCGCGCAGATACGCCGCGTCGGCCGGATCGATCGCGTCGCCCGCCAGCAGCAGCCACCGTTCGACACCGCCCAGCAGCTCCCGGCGCGGCAGCGCGAAGCCCTCCGGCACGGGCAGCGCGTGGACGGCGGTCAGCAGCGGGGCCAGATCGCGCGGCTCGGCGGGCCGCACCGCCTCGGGCAGCCGGTGCCACACGGTCACCGGGTGACCCCCTACCAGCCGGGCCCCGTCCTCGGTCGCCCGCACGGCGGGGACACCGGACGCTGCGAGCCACCGGGCGACGGCCACCTCGCGCTCGGCCCGTTCCCGCAGCTCGGGGTGGCGCTCGGCGTCCCGGCCGACCTTGACCACGAGGGCGCCGGCCGCGAACACCGCGTTCTCACCGAGCGCCAGCAGCTCCGCGCCCCCGGGGAACCCGGCGGCGGCCAGCACCTCGCGCGCTTCCATCTCGTTCATGGTCCGATTTTCGCATCCGTGCAGCTCGCCTTGACGAACCGGCGGCCCGTCAGCACGATGACGGAGGCCACCTGAGCGGCCAGAACGGCAAGAAGCCGATCGAACGACGCAAAGGGGGCGTAAGCATGACATTGGCGAGTGTAACCGTACGGTCCGGGCGCGACGGGCCGTCCGGCCGACGCACCGGCAAGCGCGCCGACGGGCGGCTCGACCGGGGCGCCGGTACCTGGTTCCTGGTGCTCCCCGCCCTCATCCCGATCCTCGTCCTCAGCGTCGGCCCGCTGCTCTACGGCATCGCGCTGGCCTTCACCGACGCCCAGTCCGGCCGCACCCGCGCCACGCAGTGGACCGGCACGCTGAACTTCCAGGACCTGCTGCACGACGGGCTGTTCTGGGAGTCGTTCCGGATCGGCCTGGTGTGGGCGGTCGGCGTCACCGTCCCGCAGTTCGTGCTCGCCCTGGGCCTCGCGCTGCTGCTCAACGAGAACCTGCGGATGCGCTGGCTGGCCCGGGCGCTGGCGATCATCCCGTGGGCGATGCCCGAGGTCGTCGTCGGCATCATGTGGCGGCTCGTCTACAACCCGGACGCCGGCATCCTCAACGAGACCATCCGGGATCTGGGCCTCGGGGACGGCCGGGACTGGCTGACCGGGCTCGCGACCGCGCTGCCCGCCGTGATCGTCGTCGGCGTCTGGTCCGGGATGCCGCAGACCACGGTCGCCCTGCTGGCCGGGCTCCAGAACACCCCGCACGAACTCCACGAGGCCGCCGCGCTGGACGGGGCGGGTGCCTGGCGCCGGTTCCGGACGGTGACCTGGCCCGCCATCAGGCCGGTCGCCCTCTCCATCACCGCGCTCAATTTCATCTGGAACTTCAACTCCTTCGCGCTGGTCTACGTCCTGACCAACGGCGGCCCGGGCGGCCGGACCCGGCTGCCGATGCTCTTCGCGTACGAGGAGGCTTTCCGGTACGGGCAGTTCGGCTACGCCGCCGCGATGGGCTGTGTGATGGTCGCGGTGATCTCCGTGATCCTCGCCGTGTACCTCGCCGGGCGGCTCAGGGGAGGCGACGACCGATGAGCATGCGTACCAAACGGTCCGTGCGCGCGGGGCAGTACGTGGCGCTGCTGTGCTACCTGGTCTTCCTGGCGTTCCCGTTCCTGTGGCTGATCTCCACCGCCTTCAAGCCCGCCCCTGAGCTGGGCTCCCTGCACCCGACCTGGATCCCGCGCCACCCGACGCTGGACAACTTCCGGCAGGCGTTCGACGAGCAGCCGCTGCTGCGGGCCACCGCCAACTCGCTGATCGCCGCGCTCTCGGCCGGGCTGATCGCCGTCCTGATCGCGACCCCGATGGCCTATGTGATGGCCCGCCACCGCACCCGCCTTGCCACGGCCGCCACCGGCTGGGTGGTGGTCAGCCAGGCGTTCCCCTTCGTCCTGCTGATCATTCCGCTCTTCCTGGTCCTGAAGAACCTGCACCTGATCAACACCCTCTGGGGCCTGATCCTGGTCTACGTGGTGTGGGCGCTGCCCTTCGCGCTGTGGATGCTCGTCGGGTACGTACGGGCCGTGCCGCGCGAGCTGGAGGAGGCGGCGGCGGTCGACGGGGCCGGGCGGCTGCGGACGCTGGTCTCGGTCACCGCCCCGCTGCTGGCCCCGGGGATCGTCGCCACGGCGCTCTTCGCGTTCATCACCGCGTGGAACGAGTTCTTCTTCGCGCTCGTCCTCCTCAAGACCCCGGAGAAGCAGACGTTGCCGGTCGTACTGACGCACTTCCTCGGCGCCGAGGGCGCCGCCGACCTCGGACCGCTCGCCGCCGCCGCGTTCCTCGCCACCCTCCCCTCGCTCGTGCTGTTCGCCGTGATCCAGCGGCGAATCACCGGCGGCATGCTGGCCGGGGCGGTGAAGAACTGATGCGCGCGCTGGTACGTACGGCGGCCGCGACGGCCACCGCGCTCGCCCTGCTGCTCACCGGCTGCGGCGCCAACGGTGACGGCGAGGCGGACGGGAAGATCACCCTCCGCTTCCAGTCGCTGGCCTGGCAGAAGGAGTCCGTCGACATCAACAAGCGGCTGGTGAAGGAGTGGAACGCGGCCCACCCCGACATCCGGGTCGAGTACGTCCAGGGCAGCTGGGACAGCGTCCACGACCAGCTCCTCACCTCCTTCGAGGGCGGCGAGGCGCCCGACATCATCCACGACGCGTCCGACGACCTCGCCGACTTCGCGTACGGCGGCTACCTCGCCGACCTCCGCCCCCTCCTCCCGGACGCGCTGACCGACGGCATCCCGCGCAACAGCTGGGAGACGGCCACCTTCGACGGCGGGGTGTACGGCGTCCCGTTCCTCCAGGAACCCCGCGTCCTGATCGCCAACACCAAGATCCTCAAGGAATCGGGAGTCCGCATCCCCACCCCCGAGAAGCCGTGGAGCTGGGCGGAGTTCCGCCAGGTGACCGGGGAACTGACCGGCGAGGGCCGCTACGGGGTCGCCTGGCCGCTCAAGGAGCCCGTCTCCGTCACCCTCAACCTCGGCCTCTCGGCGGGCGGCCGGCTCTTCCACCGGGGCGCCGACGGCAAGGTGACCATCGCGATGGGGGAGGGCGACCAGGTCGTCCCGGGCACCATCCACGACCAGGTCAACACCGACCACAGCGCCGCCCGCACCGCGCTCGGCATGGGCGGCGGCGACACCCTGCCCGGCTTCTTCGGCGGCAAGTACGCGATGGTGCCGCTCGGGTTCTCGTACCGCCAGCAGGTCGTCGAGCAGGCCCCCAAAGGCTTCGAGTGGACCGTGCTGCCGGCGCCGGCGGGCCGGGACGGACTGGCGCAGGGGGTCAGCCCGCAGACCCTGTCCGTCGCCGAGGACAGCCCGCACAAGAAGGAGGCCGTGGAGTTCATCGACTTCCTGCTCAAGCCCGCCAATATGGTGCGCCTGGCCAAGGGGGACTGGATGCTGCCCACCGGGACCGAGGCGCTGGCCGACCCCTCCCTGCACACCGCGGACCGGGGCTGGGCGACCGGCGCCGCGCTCGCCGGGTCGCTGCGGTCGGCCCCGGCCCAGTCGGTGCGCGGCTACCCCGAGTGGAAGGACAAGGTGGCGACGCCCGCGCTCCAGGAGTACTACAGCGGGGCGATCGACGCGGCCGAGCTGAAGAAGCGTCTGGTGACCGACGGCAACCGGGTCCTGGCCCGCTACCAGCGCTGAACGGCGTGGGCCCTCCTCCCGGCGGTCCGGGAGGAGGGCCCACGTACGGCGAGGTCAGACGCCGACCCGCTCCGGCTCCTCGCCGCCGCGCGCCGGTGCGGTCAGGGCCGGCCCGTCGTCGTACGACTCGTCGTGCGTCATGTCCGGCAGCCACCGCAGCCACGTCGGGAAGTACCAGTTGCGGTCGCCGAGCAGGGCCATCACGGCCGGGAGCAGCACCCCGCGGATGATCGTCGCGTCGATCAGCACGGCCGCCGCCAGGCCGACACCCATCTGCTTCATGGACTGCATCGAGAGCGTCCCGAAGATCGCGAACACGGCGACCATGATGACGGCCGCGCTCGTGACGACCCCGGCCGTGGTGACCACGCCGTGGGCGATGGCGTCCCGGGTGTTACGACCCTGGAGGCGGGCCTCACGGATACGGGAGACCACGAACACGTGGTAGTCCATCGAGAGTCCGAAGAGGATCACGAAGAGGAACAGCGGCAGCCAGGAGATGATCGCGCCGACGCCCTCCGCGCCGACCAGCGAGGCGCCCCAGCCGTGCTGGAAGACCGCCGTCAGGATGCCGTAGGCGGCGCCTACCGAGAGCAGGTTGAGGATGATCGAGGTGACGGCCACGGTCAGCGAGCGGAAGCAGAGCAGCATCAGCAGGAAGGCGAAGACGACCACGAAGGCGAAGACCGGCACGACTGAGCCGACGATCTGGTCGTTGAAGTCCTTCGACCCGGCGACCTGCCCGGTGACCGGCGCCTCCACCCCGTCGACCCTGCCGAGCGTCGCCGGACGCACGGTGTCCCGCAGCAGGCCCAGGCTCTTCTCGGCCTCGGCCTGGTCCGAACCGCCGACCAGCGGTACGTCGATGACCGCGACGTTCTCCGCGTCGTGCGTCACGATGTCCACCGGGCCCTTCGAGGCGCCCGAGGAGACGGCCTGCCTGCGGAACGCCTCCAGCGCCTCGCGCACCGGAGCCGCGCCGATGTCGTCGGCCTTCACCACGACGCGGGCCGGGTCGGCGCCCCCGGGGAACGCCTCGTTCAGCCGGTCGTAGGTCCGCACGATCGGCAGCGAGTCGCCGAACTCCTGGTCCAGGGTGAGGTTCTGGGTGTGCATGCCGAGCGCGGGCAGCGCGATCGCGGCGAGCGCTCCGGCGGCGACCACGAGCGCGGTCCACGGGCGGCGCAGCACGGCGGTGAGCACCGCGCGCCAGATACGGCTCTCGCCGTCGGCGCCGCCCCGCTTCGAGCGCTTCAGGCGGTTCAGGAACGGCACCCGCCCCTTCTCGACCCGCTCGCCGAGCAGCGAGAGGAGCGCGGGCAGCACGGTGACCGAGCCGACCATGGCGACGGCGACGACCATCAGCGAGGCCAGGCCCATCGCCTCGAACTCCGCGATGCCGGTGAAAAGCATGCCCGCCATCGCGACGCAGACCGTCACGCCGGAGACGACGATGGCGCGGCCGCTGGTCGCGGCGGCGATCATCAGCGCGGTCCGGGCGTCCCGCCCCTTGGCCCGCTCCTCGCGCTCCCGGCGCAGATAGAACAGGCAGTAGTCGACGCCCACGGCCAGACCCACCAGCAGCATCACCGAGTTGGCGGTGTCGCTCATCGGCTGGAAGTGGCTCACCACCCCCATCAGGCCCATGGTCGCCATGATCGCGGTGAGGGCCAGGGCGACCGGGAGCAGCGCCGCGACCAGCGCGCCGAAGGCGATGAGCAGGATGCCGAGCGCGACCGGCACGGCGGAGAGCTCGGCCCGCTGGAAGTCGCTCCCGAAGGCGTCGTCGAAGGTCTTGCCCATGCTGGCGCCGCCGATCTCCTCGATCAGCAGCCCGTCGTGCGCGCCGTCCACCTTCTCGACGGCCTTCAGCACGGGTGCGACGCGCTCGCTCGCCGTATCGGGGTCGCCCCGCATCTCGAACTGCACGAGCGCGCTGTGCCCGTCGGCCGAGATGGTCCTGGTGGTGTACGGCGAGGTGACGGCGGTGACCTCACCGGTGTCCTGCACGGCCTCGATGACGTCCTCGACGGCCGCCCGGAACCCGGCCGACGTGGCCACCGCCCCGCCCTCGCCCTCCGACTGGATGAGCACGGTCTCACCGGCCGGGTCCTTGAGCCCCGCGTCCTCGATGATCTTCATGGCCCGGCCCACCTCGCCGGACATCTGCTCGCTCTCCTTGACGTCGACCCGGCCGGCCGCGGAGCCGAGCCCCATGGCCAGGACGACGAACAGCACCCAGACCGTCACCGCCGCCCAGCGGTGCCGGGCGCTCCAGCCGCCCGCCCGGGCCGCGACGCCCCGCACCTTCGGCCCCCGTGTCCGCGCCGCATCCACATTCCCCATGACGGGCCTGCCCCCTCGTGACCGGCACCGGCCCATCGCCGCCGCCTCCCGATTCGAAGGTAGGGGCGGCATAAAGCGAGGGCGTCATGCTCTCCGGCGAGCCGGACCCGGCCCCTCTCCGCCCTGGGGACGGGGCGTGCCCCCGAGAAGGAGGATCGAAGCCCCTTACACGTAAAGGTGATCGGCGTATCGGGGGGCTCCTGCGACCTTCCTGTGACGAAAAGTTGGCGAGTGCGTCGGAGCTGTAGCGAGGTCTTGATCTGTGCGCGTCAATCGGTCAGGGTTTCGAGCCAACCCCCGGAGATCTTCCGGCCGGAGGTCAACCCCCCACAAAGAATGACGAGGAGACCCCTCTTCATGGCCATGCACAAGCGCGCACGACGGTTCAAGCTGACCGCCTCCATCACCGCGGTCGCGGCCGCCGCCGGCGTCACCCTGCTGGGCACCCCCTTCGCCGGAGCGACACCCGCTCCGCCCATGGGCAAGGTCTACGGCGCCGACGCGGCGACCGCGGTCGCCGGCAGCTACATCGTGATGCTGGACCAGAAGGCGGACAAGGCGGAGCTCGCCGAGGAGTACGGCGGGAAACTGAAGCGCGACTACAGCTCCGCCATCAACGGCTTCTCCGCCGGCGGCCTCTCGGAGACCGAGGCCAAGCGGCTCGCCGCCGACCCGGCCGTCTCCAAGGTCGTCCAGAACAAGAAGTTCCACATCGACGCCACCCAGGACAACCCGCCGTCCTGGGGCCTGGACCGCATCGACCAGACGGAGACCGCCGGCGACAACGCGTACACCTACCCGGACGGCGCGGGAGAGGGCGTCACCGCGTACGTCATCGACACCGGGGTCCGCACCACCCACGAGGAGTTCGGCGGGCGCGCCGCCTCCGGCTTCGACGCCGTCGACAACGACGACAGCGCCGACGACGGCAACGGCCACGGCACCCACGTCGCCGGCACCATAGCCGGGGCGACCTACGGCGTCGCCAAGAAGGCGAAGATCGTCGCCGTCCGCGTCCTGGACGACACCGGCTCCGGCACCACCGAGCAGGTCGTCGCCGGCATCGACTGGGTCACCGAGCACCACCAGGGCCCGTCCGTCGCCAACATGAGCCTGGGCGGCGGCGCCGACGAAGCACTCGACGCGGCCGTCCAGAAGGCCATCGCCTCCGGTGTCACCTTCGCGGTCGCCGCCGGAAACGAGTCCAGCGACGCCGGCGAGGGCTCCCCGTCCCGCGTCCCCGAGGCCATCACCGTCGCCTCGTCCACCGTGGACGACGAGCAGTCCTCGTTCTCCAACTACGGCTCGGTCGTGGACCTCTACGCCCCGGGCTCCGACATCACCTCGTCCTGGAACGACAGCGACACCGGCTCCCACACCATCTCCGGTACGTCGATGGCGACCCCGCACGTCGTCGGCGCCGCCGCCGTCTACCTGGCCGGGCACCCGGACGCCACCCCGGACGAGGTCGCCACGGCCCTGACCGACGGGGCGACCCCGGACGCGATCGGCAACGCCACCACCGGCACGGCCAACAAGCTGCTGAAGATCGTCGAGTAGCAGCGCCACCCACCGGCGGCCACCGCGCTCTCCCCCACGGGGCGCGGCGGCCGCGCGGTGCGTGCTGCCCGTTCTACGCTTGGCCCATGACGACCGAGACGGGCGGGAGACGGGCATGACCGAGCCGGCGCCGGGCGTGGCCGCGGCCATCGAGGGCGAGCTCCGGCTGCTCGACCCCCTGGTCCGGGCCTCCGCCGACCTTCTCGGCCAGGTGCTCCACCCCGACTACCGAGAGGTGGACAGCACCGGCCGCCACTGGGACCGGGACACGATCATCGACCTGCTCGTCTCGGGCCTCGCCCCGGGACCAGGCACCGCCTCACGCATGCGCGGCATCCACCTCGCCGACGAGCTCGTCCACCTCACCTTCGACACCGAGGCCAAGGGCAGGCGCGCCCACCGCAGTTCGCTCTGGCGCCGCACCGAGGCCGGCTGGCTGCTCTACTACCACCAGGCCACGCCCTTCGAGGCCGCGCCCGGCTCCTGAGCCCGCGCCCGGCTACTGCGGCTCCCAGCCCCCCGGTCAGCCCCGCGGCGCCCGCTGTGCCCGGGCCGCCCACCGGCCGTCCGTCCGGCTGATGCGGACCGGGTGGCCGAAGCACTCGCTGACCAGGTCCGTGGTCAGCACCTCATCCGCCGCACCCGAGGCCAGGCACCGCCCGCCGCGCAGCAGCATCGCGTGCGTCGTGGAGGCGGGCAGCTCCTCCAGATGATGGGTGACCAGCACGGTCGCCAGCTCCGGATGCTCCTCGCGCAACGCGTCCAGGCTGTCCAGCAGCTGTTCCCGGGCGGCCAGATCGAGCCCCGTCGCCGGCTCGTCGAGCAGCAGCAGCCGGGGCTGCGGCATCAGCGCCCGGGCGATCAGCGTCCGCCCGCGCTCACCCTGCGACAGGGCCGGCCAGCGCGAGCCCGTCTTGCCGCCCATGCCCAGCATCTTCAGCAGCCGCTCCGCCCGCTCCCGCTGCCCCGGCCCCGGCGACCAGCGCGGCACCGGCTCGACCGAGTTCGTCAGCCCGGTCAGCACCACCTCGCTCACCGTCAGCGGGGAACGCAGCGCATGGCGCGGATTGACATGGCCGAGCAGCGTCCGCAGCTCCCGCAGGTCCACCCGCCCCAGCGTGCGGCCCAGCACCTCGACCGAACCCCGCGTCGGATGCGTCACCGCCCCGAGCAGGCCGAGCAGGGTGCTCTTGCCCGCCCCGTTCGCGCCGAGCAGCGCCCAGTGCTCCCCGCCGCGCACGGTGAGCGAGACCGCGTCGAGCAAAACGTTGCCGTCGCGTACGAGCGAGACCTCGTCGGCCCGGATCACCGGGACCGGGGCCGTGGCGACGGAGGGGGACAGGGGTGCGGTGGTGGTCACGTGCGGCTGCTCCTTCGTACGGGCGCGAGCGCTCATCCGCGCACCGGAAAGCCTATCCGTGGCCCGTACACCCTTCGCGCCCGGCACCTGTCGCCTTTCTTCAAGACCGGCCGCGCGCGCCTTCCTAGGCTGGGGCGCATGAAGACCGAGCACGCCCACATGACCGAATGCGCCGCCGAGGCCGCCCGCGTGGCCCGGGGCGTCACCGCACCCCAGCTGGAGGCCACCGCCACCCCCTGCGCGGAGTGGGACCTGCGCACCCTCGTCAACCACTGGGTCCTCTACACCTCGCACGGCATGGAACACCGCGCCCGCCGCACCGAGCTCCCCGAGGAGCTGATCGCCCGCGACTTCACCGCCGACGCCGACTGGGCCGAGCGGTACGCGGCCCAGCTCGACCGGGCCGTCGCCGCCTGGTCCGACCCGTCCGCCTGGGAGGGCACCATCGGCGAGGGCGACTCCGCCTCCCCGGCCGCCGACACCGCGGCGATGCTCGTCGAGGAGATCGTGCTGCACGGCTGGGACGTGGCCCGCGCCACCGGCCAGGAGTTCCGGATCTCCGAGGAGGCCGCCGCCTACGTCCTCGCCACCGTCGAGAAGACGGCCGCGCTCTACCGCCAGTACGAGGGGTTCACCGAGGAGGTGGACGTCCCCGGAGCCACCGGACTCGCCCGCGCCCTGGCGCTGAGCGGACGCGACCCGCAGTGGAGCGCGGGCTGAGAATGGCCCAGGCGGGCGGGGGCCGAATGGCCCGGGGAAGTGCGCCACCGGCTGGCTAGGCTCGCCCCCATGACCACTCACCCCGCCCCGGAACCGGGCAGGCCGGTCGTCGACTTCTACTTCGACCCGGCCTGCCCGTTCGCCTGGATCACCTCCCGCTGGATGCTGGAGGTGGAGCAGCACCGCGACATCGAGCTGCGCTTCCACGTCATGAGCCTCTACCTGCACAACGAGGGCAACGAACTCCCCGACTGGTACCGCGACCTGGTCGACCGGTCGATCGGCCCCGTCCGGGTCGCCGCCGCCGCGGCCGAGGAGCGCGGCGAGGAGATCCTGCGCGACCTCTACACCGCCCTCGGCAGCCGCATCCACCAGCAGAAGAACGAGGACTTCGACCAGGTCGTCGCCGAGGCCCTCGCCGAGCTGGGCCTGCCCGCGCACCTCGCCGATGCCGCGCGAGGCGAGGCGTACGACGAGGCCGTGCGGCGCAGCCACGAGGCCGGCCAGGACCCGGAGGCGGGCGGCTACGTCGGTACGCCCACCCTCCACGTCGACGGCACGGTGTGGTTCGGGCCGGTGCTGCGGGCGATCCCGCGCGGGGAGGAGGCGGCCCGGCTGTTCGACAGCTTCCGGGTGCTGGCCGGCCACGCCGACTTCTTCGAGCTCAAGCGCACCCGGACCGGCGGCATCGACGTCGGCTGAGCGGGCCCGGCCGGAGCGCCACCCGGCTCAGGCGCTGACCGCGACCGGCCGCGCCGCCGCCGCGTTCGCCTCGTCGTACCGGTCCAGCAGCAGCCGGGCCAGCTCCGGGGCGGGGCCGAGCACCCTGGCCAGCACGTCCGCGCCGGCCACGGCCGCCCCCGCCGCGATGCGGTCCGGGAGGCGGCCGGGCGCGATCACGTACGGGGCGACCGCCACCCGGCTCGCGCCCTCGGCCCGCAGGGCGCGTACCGCGTCCCCGGGACGGGGGAGGCCCCCGGCAATGACAGCGGAGGCGAACGCAGGCCGCACGGAACACCAACCGGTGTGCCGCAGCTCCCGCGCGATTTCAGCGATCACTGCGATCGCCTCCGGGTCTGATGAGCCCGCCGAGGCCAGGACGAGCCCGGTCGAGCCACGGTCGCCGGGGCGCACCCCGGCCTCGTACAGCCGCTGTTCCAGCGCGGCGTTCAGCAGCGGCGACGGGCCGAGCACCTCGGCCTGCCGGACCCGCAGCCGGGGCAGCGCCGCGCGGGCCTCGCGCAGCACCGCCGGGATGTCCGACTTGGCGTGGAACGCCCGGGTGAGCAGCAGCGGCAGCGCCACCACCTCGGGCGCACCCTCGGCGGCCAGCCGCTCCAGGAGCCTCGGCACCGAGGGCGCGTTGAAGTCCAGGAACCCCGTCTCCACGCGCAGCCCGGGGCGCAGCGCCCGTACCCGCGCCGTCAGGGCGTGCACGGTCGCGGCGTGCCGCGGATCGCGGCTGCCGTGGGCGACGACGAGGAGGACCGGAGAGGACATGAGCGCTCAGTTCTTGACGAGGAGACCGCGGCTGCGCAGCACCCACCGCTCCAGCGGACTGAAGATGAGCAGGTCGATGGCGATGCCGACGATCAGGATCAGGAAGATGGCGAGGAAGACCATGGACATGCTGCTGGTCTCCCGGCCCTGTTCGAGCAACTGCCCGAGACCCACTCCCAGATCGGGCGAGGAGGCGATGATCTCGGCGGCCATCAGGGAGCGCCAGGAGAACGCCCAGCCCTGCTTCAGCCCCGCCAGGTAGCCCGGCAGCGAAGCCGGCAGCACGATGTGCCAGGTGCCGCGCAGCCCCGTCGCGCCGAGCGTCTTGCCGGCCCGCAGATGCAGCGGCGGGATCTGGTCGACCCCGGCGACGAGCCCGTTGGCGATCGAGGGCACTGCGCCCAGCAGGATCACCGCGTACATCATCCGGTCGTCCAGGCCCAGCCAGATGACCGCCGGCGGCACCCACGCGACCGACGGCAGCGACTGGAGACCGGAGAGCACCGGACCGATCGCCGCGCGTACCACCTTCACACGGGACACCAGCAGCCCCAGCGGGGTGCCGATGACCAGGGCGAGCAGGAAGCCGAGCAGACCGCGCGAGACGCTGGTCCAGATGTAGCCGAGCAGGGTGCCCTGGGCCCAGGCGTTCGACACCTCGTCCCACACCAGGGCCGGCGACGGCAGCTTGTAGTCGTCGGTGACCTTCGCCCAGATCAGGATCTGCCAGACGATGAGGACGAGCGCCACCGCCACGACCGGGGGAAGCACCTTCTGCACCAGCACCTGGCGGACCGGAGTGCGGCTCACCCGTACCGCGTCGAGCGCGTCGAGCCCTGCCTCCAGACCGGCCAGATCCTGGGCGTCGTCCTTCGGCGCCCGGGCCCCGCCGGCGTCCTCGGCGGTGGTCTCAGTGCTGGCCATGGCGGCGGATCTCCCCACGCAGTTGTTCGGTGATCTCCACGGACAGTTCCGCGACGGCGGTGTCCTCGATACGGCGCGGCTGCTCGATGTCGACCGTCCACTCGCGGGCGATCCGGCCGGGCCGGGACGAGAGCAGCACCACGCGCTCCGCGAGGCGGACGGCCTCGCGGACGTTGTGCGTGACGAAGAGGACGGAGACGTTGGTCTCGCGCCAGATCCGGGTCAGCTCGTCGTGCAGCACATCGCGGGTGATGGCGTCGAGCGCGGCGAACGGCTCGTCCATCAGCAGGAGCTGGCTGTCCTGGGCGAGTGCGCGGGCCATCGCCACGCGCTGGCGCATGCCGCCGGACAGCTCGTGCACCCGCTTGCCGTACGCCCCGCCCAGGCGGACGAGTTCGAGCAGCCGCTCGGCCTCCGGGCGGCGGTCCGCGCGAGGCACGCCGCGCAGCCGCAGCGCCAGTTCGATGTTCTTGCCCGCGGTCAGCCACGGGAAGAGGGCGTGCTCCTGGAACATCAGGGCCGGCCGCCCGCCGGGGGTCTCGATGGACCCCGAGGACGGGCGGTCGAGCCCCGCCACCAGGTTGAGCAGAGTGGATTTACCGCACCCGGAAGCTCCCAGGAGGGTGACGAACTCGCCCGGAGCGACATCGAGCGTGATGTCGTCCAGGACGAGCTGCTGCCCCTGAGGCCCGCCGAAGGACTTCGAGACGTGGTCGATCCGGGCCGCGTGCCCGACCGCCGTACGGTCCTCGGCCTTGGTGAGCGTGGTCGTCGCCATGGTCGTCACCTCCTGGGAGATCCTGGAACGGTCGGTTACTTGACGCCGAGGCCGGCGTCGTCGACCTCGGGCTTGCCCGCGGCCTTGAGGACCTTGTTGAGCGGCTTGAGGTCGTAGATGCCGGTCAGATCGGTCTCGTCCAGCAGGCCCGCCTTCACGGCGTGCTTGGCCTCCGTGTCGAGCGTGGCCGCCAGCGGGTCGTCGATGAACTCGATCGACGCCCAGGCCGGGTCGATGACCTCGGCCGGAAGCTCCTTGCCGGACAGCGTCTTGAGTGCCGCGTTCGCGGACGCCTTCGCCTTGTCGGGGTTGGCCTTGATCCAGGCGTTGGTGTTGACCGAGCCGCGCAGCACGGCCTCGACCACGTCCGGGTGCTCGGCGAGGAACTTCTGCGACACGATGATGTTCGTGATCACGAACTTGTCGTCCGGCCAGAGCTTCCGCTCGTCGAGCAGGACCTTGGCCCCCTGCGCGACCAGCTTGGACGCGGTCGGCTCGGGCGCCCACGCGCCGTCGATGGAACCGGACCTGTAGGCGTCCGGGGTCACCTTGTTGTCGGTGCGGACGACGGAGACATCGCCCTTGCCGCTCTTGGCATCGACCTTCCAGCCCTTCTCGGAGACCCAGTTGAGGAACGCCACGTCCTGGGTGTTGCCGAGCTGCGGGGTCGCGATCTTCTTGCCCTTGAGGTCGTCCAGGGTCTTGATCTTCTTCGGATTGACGACCAGCTTCACCCCGCCGGACGCCGCTCCGCCGATGATGCGCAGGCTCTTGCCCTTGGACTTGGCGAAGCCGTTGATGGAGGGGGAGGGGCCGATGAAGCCGATGTCGATGGAGCCCGCGTTCAGTGCCTCGATCTCGGACGGGCCCGCATTGAAGGTCGACGGCTTGACCGTCGTGCCCCCGAGCTCCTTGGCGATGATGCCTTCCTGGATGCCGACCAGAGCGGTGGCGTGCGTGAGGTTCGGGAAGTACCCGATCTTCACGGTGTCCGCCGAGAGCTTCTTGCCGCCCGAGGACGTGTTCGCCGTCCTGGCGTCGTCGTCCTTCGCGTCGGAGCCGTAGCCGCAGGCGGTGAGGGCCACGGCGAGCAGCGGCAGGGCGGCGGCAGCGGCGAGGCTGCGGCGGAGGGTGGTACGGGTGGCAGGCACGGGAGGCATTCCTCTCGTTGGCCCGGTGCTCACGTCCCCGGAATCAGGGCGACGCGGCCGGGAAGTCGGCAGGTCTTCGTCTGAACTGGCGGTGCGTGCGGAGCGGTTGGTGCTGCCGGGCGCGCAGGCAGTGCGCGTACGTCATCGCGCACATCGCCCGACTCCGCCCTGGCCGCTGCCCAGGGCGCCGCTGCCGACGCGGCCGCCCTCCTTCGCGAAGGTCGAGAAGACGTCGATGCCCATCAGAAGTCCCACTCCGCGTCGTCGTCCGCGGCCGGCGGCTCCTCGGCGGAGGCGAACGAGGCGCCCGCCATGCCCGCCGAGAGGGTGGTGCCGTCCGCCGGGTCGATCAGCAGGAACGAACCGGTGCGGCGCGAGTCGGCGTACGCGTCGAGCGCGAGCGGCTCGGCGGTCCGGACGACGACCCGGCCGATGTCGTTGGCGACGAGCTTGCCTGGCGCCGGGTGCTGCGAGAGGTCGTCGAGCGTCAGCCGCGAGGGGATGTCCTTGACGATCGCCTTGACGGTGCGGGTGGTGTGCTTGAGCAGCACCCGCTGCCCCACGGTGAGCGCCTGGTCGGCGACGTGGCACACGGTCGCCTCGACGTCCTGGGTGACGGGCGGCGCGTCGCCCACCGGGGCGATGAGGTCGCCGCGCGAGACGTCGATGTCGTCCGTCAGGCGCAGGGTCACCGACTGCGGAGCCCAGGCGATGTCCACCGGCTCCCCGAGCAGGTCGATGCCCTCGACCGTCGAGGTACGGCCCGACGGCAGCACGGTCACGGACTCGCCGACCCGGAACGCCCCGGCGGCGATCTGGCCCGCGTAGCCCCGGTAGTCGGGGTGTTCCGCGGTCTGCGGCCGGATCACGTACTGGACCGGGAAGCGGGCGTGGCAGCCGGTCAGGTCGTGGCTGACCGGGACCGTCTCCAGGTGCTCCAGGACCGTCGGGCCGCCGTACCAGTCCATGTGCGCGGACGGCTCCACGACGTTGTCGCCGGCCAGCGCGGAGATCGGGATCGCGGTGATCTCGGGGACCCCGAGGGAGGCCGCGTACCCGGTGAACTCCTCGGCTATCGCGGCGAACACCGGCTCCGCGTAGTCCACCAGGTCCATCTTGTTGACGGCCAGGACGACGTGCGGGACGCGCAGCAGGGCGGCGACGGCGGCGTGCCGGCGGGTCTGCTCGACCACCCCGTTGCGGGCGTCGACCAGGACCACGGCCAGCTCGGCCGTGGAGGCGCCGGTGACCATGTTCCGGGTGTACTGCACATGGCCGGGGGTGTCCGCGAGGATGAACCGGCGCCGGGGCGTCGCGAAGTAGCGGTAGGCGACGTCGATGGTGATGCCCTGCTCGCGCTCGGCGCGCAGCCCGTCGGTGAGCAGCGCCAGGTCCGGCGCCTCCTGGCCCCGGTTGCGCGAGGCGTGCTCGACGGCCTCCAGTTGGTCGGTGAGGACCGACTTGGAGTCGTGCAGCAGGCGTCCCACGAGGGTGGACTTGCCGTCGTCGACGGACCCGGCGGTGGCGAAGCGCAGCAGGGTGGTGGCGCTCAACTGCTCGGCAATGGCGGTCATTTAAAAATATCCCTCGCGCTTGCGGTCTTCCATCGCGGCCTCGGACATCTTGTCGTCGGCGCGGGTGGCACCCCGTTCGGTGAGCCGGGAGGCGGCGATCTCGGTGATCACGGCGTCCAGCGTGGTGGCGTCGGAGTCGACGGCGCCGGTGCAGGACATGTCGCCGACCGTGCGGTAGCGCACCTGGCGGGTCTCGGTCTCCTCGTGCTCCTTGGGCCCGCCCCAGTCGCCCGCGGTCAGCCACATGCCGGAGCGGTTGAACACCTCGCGCTCGTGGGCGAAGTAGATCGACGGGAGCTCGATGCCCTCGCGCTGGATGTACTGCCAGACGTCCAGCTCGGTCCAGTTGGAGATCGGGAAGACCCGGACGTGCTCGCCGGGCGCGTGCCGGCCGTTGTACAGCTGCCACAGCTCGGGGCGCTGGCGGCGCGGGTCCCACTGGGAGAACTCGTCGCGCAGCGAGAAGACCCGCTCCTTGGCGCGCGCCTTCTCCTCGTCGCGCCGCCCGCCGCCGAACACCGCGTCGAAGCGGTGCTGCTGGATGGCCTCGGTCAGCGGCACGGTCTGGAGCGGGTTGCGGGTGCCGTCGGGGCGCTCGCGGAGCTTGCCGGCGTCGATGTACTCCTGCACGGAGGCGATGTGCAGCCGCAGCCCGTGCTCGGCGACCACGCGGTCGCGGTACGCCAGTACCTCGGGGAAGTTGTGTCCGGTGTCCACGTGCAGCAGGGCGAACGGCACCGGCGCCGGCGCGAACGCCTTGAGCGCCAGGTGCAGCATCAGGATCGAGTCCTTGCCGCCCGAGAACAGGATGACCGGGCGCTCGAACTCGCCCGCCACCTCGCGGAAGATGTGCACCGCCTCGGACTCCAGCGAGTCCAGGTGGCTCAGCGCGTACGGATGGTCGGTGCCCTCTTGCACAGTCGCGACGGTCGTCACGCCGCACCCCTCTCGCTCAGCAGCGCGTACAGCTCCGCCGCGGACTCCTGCACGGTCTGGCGGTGCGACTCGATCCGCAGATCGGGTGACTCGGGCGCCTCGTAGGGGTCGTCCACCCCGGTGAGCCCGCTGATCTCGCCCGCCGCCTGCTTGGCGTAAAGACCCTTCACGTCGCGCTCCGAGCACACCTCGACCGGAGTGGCGACGTGCACCTCCAGATACGCGGTGCCCTCGGCCTGGTGCCGCTTGCGGACGGCGTCCCTGCTGTCCGCGTACGGGGCGATGACCGGGACCAGCACCTTGACGCCGTTGGCCGCCAGCAGTTCGGCGACGAAGCCGATGCGCTGCACGTTGGTGTGCCGGTCCTCGCGCGAGAAGCCGAGGCCCGCCGAGAGGAACTCGCGGATCTCGTCGCCGTCGAGCACCTCCACGCGGTGGCCCTCGGCGCGCAGCCGCCCGGCGAGTTCGTAGGCGATGGTGGTCTTGCCGGCGCTCGGCAGACCGGTCAGCCAGACGGTGGCCCCCGTCTCCGTCACGCTCATCGAAGTCTCCTGATCAGTCGTCATCAGCCGTGCAGCCCGCACTCGGTCTTGCCGCGCCCGGCCCAGCGGCCGGCCCGCGCGTCCTCGCCCTCCAGCACCCGGCGGGTGCAGGGCGCGCAGCCCACGGAGGCGTAGCCGTCCATCAGCAGCGGGTTGGTGAGCACCCCGTGCTCGGCGACGTAGGCGTCCACGTCGTCCTGGGTCCAGCGGGCGATCGGCGAGACCTTCACCTTCCGGCGCTTCTCGTCCCAGCCGACCACCGGGGTGTTCGCCCGGGTCGGGGACTCGTCGCGGCGCAGCCCGGTCGCCCAGGCCGCGTAGGCGGTCAGGCCCTCTTCCAGGGGCTTGACCTTGCGCAGCCTGCAGCAGAGGTCGGGGTCGCGGTCGTGCAGCTTCGGCCCGTACTCGGCGTCCTGCTCGGCGACCGTCTGGCGTGGCGTCAGCGTGATGACGTTGACGTCCATCACGGCGTCGACCGCGTCCCGGGTGCCGATGGTCTCCTCGAAGTGGTAGCCGGTGTCGAGGAACACCACGTCGACGCCGGGCATCACCCGGGAGGCGAGGTGGGCGACGACCGCGTCCTCCATCGAGGAGGTGACGCAGAACCGGGGGCCGAAGGTGTCGGCGGCCCACTTCAGGATGTCGAGCGCGGAGGCGTCCTCCAGCTCGCGTCCGGCCCGCTCGGCGAGCTCCCGCAGCTCCTCATCGGTGAGCGTGTCAATGTTCTGAGTGGCCGTCATATTCCGTCCCCTCCAACGTCGTTGGCCTTCAGTCCCCGGCTCAGCAGGCCCAGGAACTTCAGCTGGAACGCCCGATTGCAGGAGACGCATTCCCACGCCCCGTGCCCGGCCTCGTGCGGGCGCAGATCCTCGTCCCCGCAGTACGGGCAGTGGAACGGGGCGGCGCGCTCGCTCATGACAGCGACTCCGCACTGGCGCGGGCCGCCCAGGTCGCGAAGCGCTCGCCGGTCTCGCGCTCCTCCTGGAACCTGCCGAGCACGCGCTCCACGTAGTCGGGCAGTTCGGCGGAGGTGACCTTCAGTCCGCGCACCTTGCGGCCGAAGCCGGCGTCCAGGCCGAGGGCGCCGCCCAGGTGGACCTGATAGCCCTCCACCTGCTCGCCGTTCTCGTCCAGGACGAGCTGGCCCTTGAGGCCGATGTCCGCGGTCTGGATGCGGGCGCAGGCGTTGGGGCAGCCGTTGATGTTGATGGTCAGGGGCTCGTCGAAGTCCGGGAGCCTGCGCTCCAGTTCCTCGATGAGCGAGGCGCCGCGCGCCTTCGTCTCGACGATCGCCAGCTTGCAGTACTCGATGCCGGTGCAGGCCATCGTGCCGCGCCGGAAGGTCGAGGGCTGCACTTGGAAGCCGAGCGACTCAAGACCGGCGGACAGGGACTCGACCCGGTCCTGCTCGACGTCGAGGATGATCATCTTCTGCTCGACGGTGGTCCGGACCCGGCCGGAGCCGTGCTCCTCGGCCAGCTCCGCGATCTTGGAGAGCGTCGAGCCGTCGACCCGGCCGACCCGGGGGGCGAAGCCGACGTAGAAGCGGCCGTCCTGCTGCTGGTGGACGCCGATGTGGTCGCGCCACCGGCTGCTCGGTTCCGCCGGGGCGGGCCCGTCCAGCAGCGGGCGCTTCAGGTACTCGTCCTCCAGGATCTGGCGGAACTTGGCGACGCCCCAGTCGGCGACCAGGAACTTCAGCCGGGCCCGGTTGCGCAGCCGGCGGTAGCCGTAGTCCCGGAAGATGCCCACCACGCCGGCCCAGACGTCCGCGACCTCGTCCAGCGGCACCCAGGCGCCGAGGCGCTCGGCGAGCCGGGGGTTGGTGGACAGGCCGCCGCCGACCCAGAGGTCGAAGCCCGGTCCGTGCTCGGGGTGTTCGACGCCCACGAAGGCGATGTCGTTGATCTCGTGGACGACGTCCTGGACCGGGGAGCCCGAGATCGCGGTCTTGAACTTGCGGGGCAGGTTGGAGAATTCGGGGCTGCCGATGTACCGGGCGTGGATCTCCTCCAGCGCCGGGGTGCCGTCGATGATCTCGTCGGCGGCGATGCCCGCCACCGGGGAGCCGATCATCGTCCGGGGGCAGTCGCCGCACGCCTCGGTGGTGGAGAGCCCGACGGCTTCCAGCTTCTGCCAGATCGCCGGAACGTCCTCGATCCGGATCCAGTGCATCTGGACGTTCTGCCGGTCGGTGATGTCCGCGCTGCCCCGCGCGTACTCCTGCGAGATCTCGCCGATGACGCGCAGCTGCTCGGTGGTCAGCTTCCCGCCGTCGATGCGGACCCGCATCATGAAGTACTTGTCCTCCAGCTCCTCGGGCTCCAGCACCGCGGTCTTGCCGCCGTCGATGCCGGCCTTGCGCTGGGTGTAGAGCCCCCACCAACGCATGCGCCCGCGAAGGTCGTTGGGGTCGATCGAGTCGAATCCGCGCTTGGAGTAGATCGTCTCAATGCGTGTCCGCACGTTGAGACTGTCGTCGTCCTTCTTGAACTGCTCATTGCCGTTGAGGGGGGTGTAGTGCCCCAGCGCCCACTGACCTTCGCCGCGGTGGCGGCCCACCTTGCGGCGAGGCGCGGCGGGCGCAGGCTTTTCCGGGGTTGCGGCCATGACAGTACGTCCTTCGGGACTGCGGGAGGGCGGCTCTGAACTGCACACTCGCGTGAAGCGCGGCGGTGCGCAGGGCTGAACTGAAGCAAGGAGATCTCGGCGGTGCTGGGACTCTCAGCTCGCCGGACAGATGGCGCTGGACATGCGGCCGAGGTCGACGTGGCGTCGACTCACCAAGGCAATTCCAGTTCCGGACATGACGGAAGCGTGTCATGGGGATCTCGCGGCAGTCCACCACTATCCATGATGTGGACGGCATGGTCCCGCCTGATGAGACGGTGTGGCGCCCGTCACGTGCGTGGCGGGCGCCGGGATGGAGCGTAAAACCGGACAAGCGAGGGGATTTGCTGCGGAATCAGGTGCGAGTGTGCGCGGACGCGGCTCAGCGGCCGGAGCCCGGCCACGGGCCGGGGGTGTCCACCGGCTCCTCCAGCTCCGTCCGCGTGTCGAACAGCCGGAAGCCGCGCCTCAGGTAGTTGTCCCTCGCGTGCGGACCGTCCTTGGAGCAGGTGTGCAGCCACACCCGCTTCGTCGCCGGCCGCTCCGGCCACCGCTCGGCCAGGTCCCAGGCGCGGGCGGTGCCGTACGACAGCAGATGGCCGCCGATCCGCCGCCCCCGGAAGGCCGGGATCAGCCCGAAGTACATGATCTCGACCACACCGTCGTCCTGCGGGTCCAGCTCGATGTAGCCCGCGGGCGTGCCGTTCGCGTACGCCACCCAGGTCTCCGCGCCGGGCCGCTCCAGGGCCTCCCGCCACTGTGCGTACGTCATGCCGAGGCGGTCCGTCCACCGGATGTCACCGCCCACCGCCGTGTACAGGAAGCGGCTGAACTCGGGCAGCGGCACCTCGGACCGCACGATCCGGACTTCCGCGTCCGGAACGGCGGACGGCCGCAGATCGTCGGGGGAGGTCTGCTCCAGGGACCAGACGGTCACCTCTTCGCGGGCCGGTGGATCAGGACGTACGGGGTCGCTCATGGCTGCCAGACAACCATGCCCCGACCCCCGCGCCCCACCCGGCCCCTGGTCACGGGGCCTCCGGCGCCTTCCCTCCGCGCCCTTCCCGCGCACCCCGCGCCGCCGCCACCACCGGGGCCTGCGAGCGGGGCAGCAGATCGGCCGGGTGCTCCGGGTGGACCACCTCCACCTCCACGCCCTCGCCGAACCGGTACGGGCGGTGCGCCAGCACCTCGGCCAGATGGCGCCGCAGCCGCGATATCTCCGCCCGGACCGTCACCGTCCTGGTCGCGTCGCCGAACAGGTCCTGCGCCAGCTCGGAGGCCGTACGCCCCTCGCGGTGCAGCGCCAGCGCGTACAGCAGCTCGGCGTGGCGCGGGGAGAGCCGCTGGGTCCAGGTGCCCACCGGGCTCACCACGTTCACCGCGAGTGCGCGCGGCCGGCTCAGATCGAGGACCACCCGGCGCGGCGGGCTGTCCATCGCCCCGTCCGCGACCTGGACCAGCCAGCCGCCCGGCAGCGGCTCCACCCTGCACATCCCCAGCGACGGCAGCCACACCCGGCCCGGCCCCAGCGACTTCGGCAGCGGCAGCCGGTCCACCGGGGGCATCCCCGTCACCGCCGCAGTCCAGCCGTGGCCGTCCACCGCCACCGCACGGCCGCCGAGCCGGCTCAGCACCGGGGCGGCCACCGCCCGCAGCCGGTCCACCGCCTCCAGGTGCCGCACCCGGATCTCGCTCTCCGCGAGCCGGGCCACCGAACGCACCAGGGCCAGCGTCGTCGGGTGGAACGTGGACGCGGGCCCGCTGATGTCCACGATCCCCATCAGCCGGCCGTCCCGGGGATCGCGTACCGGGGCCGCCGCACACGTCCAGCCGTGCAGACTGCGCACGAAGTGCTCCGCCGAGTGCACCTGCACCGGGGCGCGCGCCGCGAGCGCCGTACCGATCGCGTTGGTGCCGGTGATCTCCTCGGACCACGCCGCGCCCTCCGCGAGGCAGATGTCGTCGGCCCG
Source organism: Streptomyces sp. DT224 (assembly GCF_049844595.1). NCBI lineage: Bacteria > Bacillati > Actinomycetota > Actinomycetes > Kitasatosporales > Streptomycetaceae > Streptomyces > Streptomyces sp. DT224. The sequence continues at coordinate 642,816 of NZ_JBNCLI010000002.1, read as the reverse complement.
GCGCAGCACCCCCGTGTTGCCCTCGCGCCACAGCACCCGGCCCTCCACATCGGTGACGACCATGATCTGCTGCGAGGCGTCCGCGATGCTCGTCAGCCCGTCGCTGAGCAGCGGCATCACCTCGCCCAGCGCCGAACTGCGGCGCCGGTGCTCGATCTCGTCCGCCTCCAGCAGCCTGCTGTGCGTCGGCTGCTCGGGATCGAGGCCGCTGCGCAGCACCCGGTCCCAGGAGGCGCCGATCTCCGCCCGGGGCGCGGCGGGCATGCGGTCGCCCGCCATCCGCGCCTCACGGGACCGGTGCACCAGGCGCCTGCCCTGCGCGCTCTCCTGAGCGGCCGGCCGCATCGCGTCGGCCGAAGTCGTCTCCACGCCGGTTCCCCCTCACCCGTGCCGGCCCGGTGCGCGGGCCGCGCCCCCATCCTGCCGCCGCCCGGGCCGCGATACCGCAACTCCCCACAATGGTTGCAACCCTCTGCAACTCTGGCGGGGGCCCCCGGACCGTACAAGAGTGGCGGCACACCGCACCGCGGGGCCCCGGCCCTCACGTGCGGTGTGTACAGCATGGGGGGTGGTGCCGTGTCGGCGCAGCACCACCCCCCGTCGCTGTTCCCGTCAGCCCTCCACCGGCCGGGCCCGGGCCACGACCGACGCGAGATCCAGGGTGTGCGGAAGGGTCCCGAACGCCGCGCCCCCGTCCCCGCCCAGGCGTGAAGCGCAGAAGGCGTCCGCCACCTCGGGCGGCGCCCAGCGCACCAGCAGGGATCCCTGGAGCACCAGCGCGATCCGCTCCACGACCCGGCGCGCCCGCGCCTCGATCCCCGCCAGGTCGGCCAGCTCCGTCAGCATGTCCCGGATCGCCGCGTCCAGCCGGTGATCGGCGCCCCGGGCCCGCCCGACCTCCTGGAGGAACGCGTTCAGCGCGAGCGGTTCGCGCCGCAGCACCCGCAGCACGTCCAGTGCCTGGATGTTCCCCGAGCCCTCCCAGACGGAGTTGAGCGGCGCCTCCCGCAGCAGCCGGGGCATCCCCGAATCCCTCCACATAGCCGTTGCCGCCCAGGCACTCCAGCGCCTCGCCCACCAGCGGCGTGCACCGCTTGGTCACCCAGTACTTCGCCGCCGGCACCGCGATCCGCAGGAACGCCGCCTCGCTCTCGCCGCCGTCGTCGTACGCCGCCGCCAGCCGCATCGCGAGCACGGTCGCCGCCTCCGACTCCACCGCCAGATCGGCCAGCACGTTGCGCATCAGCGGTTTGTCCACGAGCGGGCCACCGAACGCGGACCGGTGCGTCGTGTGGTGGACCGCCTGCGCCACCGCCTGCCGCATCAGCGCCGCCGCACCGGTCACACAGTCCAGCCGGGTCGCCGCCACCATGCCCATGATCGTGCGCACGCCCTGCCCCTCCGCACCGATCCTCCGCGCCCACGTCCCGTCGAACTCGACCTCCGCCGACGCGTTGGACCGGTTGCCCAGCTTGTCCTTGAGCCGCTGGATCGCGAACGGGTTGCGGGAGCCGTCCGGCAGCACCCGGGGCAGCAGGAAGCAGGTGAGACCGTCCGGCGCCTGCGCCAGGACCAGGAAGCCGTCGGACATCGGCGCCGAGCAGAACCACTTGTGCCCGGTCAGGACGTACTCCCCGTCGCCGGACAGCGGCTCGGCGCGCGTGGTGTTCGCCCGCACGTCCGAGCCGCCCTGCTTCTCCGTCATGCCCATCCCCAGCAGCGCCCCGGCCTTCGTCCCGGCCGGCCGCAGCCCCTCCTCGTACACCCGCGAGGTCAGCAGCGGCTCCCACGCGGCGGCCACCTCCGGCTCGGCCCGCAGGGCCGGCACTGCCGCGTGCGTCATGGACAGCGGGCAGCCGTGCCCCGCCTCCGCCTGCGTCCACACCAGGAAGCCCGCCGCCCGGCGGACATGCCCGCCCGGCCGGTCCCAGGCGTCGGTCAGACCCGCGCCCACGGCGTGCCCGAGCAGCCGGTGCCAGGCCGGGTGGAAGTCGACCTCGTCGACGCGGTGCCCGTAGCGGTCGTGGGTGCGCAGCCTCGGCGGGTACGCGTTCGCCTCGGTGCCCCAGGACGCGGCCTGCGCGGAGCCGGCCGACCGGCCGAGCGCGGTGAGGCCGTCGCGGGCCTCGTCCAGGACCTCGGGCGGAAGATGGCGTTCCACGGCCTCGCCGAGTGCCCGGTCCGCGCCGAAGACGTCGTAGCCGAGCAGGGGAGGGGGCTGGTTGGACACGGTGTGGGTGGTGGTCGCCATGCCGATACGGTAAGGACGTGCAGGCAGCAGACGAAACACCCGAGCGGCCACCGGGCCGGCTCCACCGGGCCCGAGTGCTCTACCGCAACGTCTCCAAGCGGCAGCTCGCCTGGCAGCTGCTCAAGGACACGGTCAACTCGTGCATGGAGTACCGCATCCTGGGACTCGCGGCCGAGGCCGCGTTCTTCACCCTGCTGTCCCTGCCCCCGCTGCTCCTCGGCCTGATCGGCCTGCTCGGTTACGTGGACGAGTGGACCAGCACCGCCACGGTCGCGTCCATCGAGCGCAACATCCTCAGCGCCGCCCACACCATGCTCTCCGAGCGCGGCGTCAACGACTTCGCCAAGCCGCTGCTGGCCGACGTCACGACCGGTGCCCGGCCCGACGTCATCTCCATCGGCTTCGCGATCGCCCTGTGGTCGGGCTCCCGCGCGGTCAACGTCTTCATCGACACGATCACCGTCATGTACGGGCTCGACGGCCAGCGCGGCATCGTCAAGACCCGGATGCTCGCCTTCCTGCTGTACGTGGTGGCGCTCCTGCTCGGCGCGGTCGTGCTGCCGCTGCTCGTGGTCGGCCCGGACCGGGTCGTGGAGCTCATACCGTGGGGCACCGAGGTCATAAGCGTCCTGTACTGGCCGCTGGTCATCGTGCTCTCGGTCGCCTTCCTCACCACCCTCTACCACGTGTCCGTGCCCGTCCGTTCGCCGTGGATCGAGGACATGCCGGGCGCCCTGGTGGCCCTGGCCATGTGGGTGCTCGGCAGCTTCCTGCTCCGGATCTACCTGACCAGTACGGTCGAGGGCCCCACGATCTACGGATCGCTGGCCGCCCCCATCGCGGTGCTGCTGTGGATCGGCGTCTCCGCCTTCGCGGTGCTGGTGGGCGCCGCCGTCAACGCGGCCATCGACCGGGTCTGGCCCTCGGTGGCGACGGCCGCCGCCCGCGCCGCCAACGACCGGGTGCGTGCCGCCCAGGCCGCCGAGTTCGTGGCCCGCACCCAGGCGGAGAGCTGGCACGGCGGCCCGCCGGCCGACGAGGACGACGAGGACGACGAGGACGAAGGCGACGAGGGCGACAGCCCGTACATGCCCTCCGAGTTCCCCGAGCGCTGGTCGCGGTTCCTGCCGCCGGACGACGTGAAGTCCCGGCTCCAGAAGCCGGGCCGCGAGAAGGACGCGGACCGGTCGAACCCGTACGACGAGTGAGCGCTCAGTCGGCCGCGGTCGTGCTCTGCGACCCCGGCGACCAGGACAGCTTCACCGTGAGGTGCCCCTCCAACGCGCTCTTCGCGATCACCGCGCCCGCCTCCGAGGTGATCTTCACGCCGAACTCCAGCTCCACCCCGTCCGGCTGCAGCCGCCCGTCCCGGAACACGGCCAGCGCCGACTCGGCCGCCGACCGGATGCCTTCGAGGGCGCTGTCGAAGGTGCGCCCGGCCCGGGCCAGAGCGTGCTGCCCGTCCCGGGACACCAGCCGCGCACCCGGCGCGTGACGGTCGACCTCCACCGTCACGGTCGCCCCGTTGTCCGTGGTGAACTCCATCAGTGCCGCCATGACCGCCCCCGTAGCCGATACGTACGCTGCCGTGTCCGTGGACGAGACTAGTGGCATGGGCGACAGCTACACAGAGCGCGCGTCGCGGCTCGACGGCGCACGGGTGTGGACCCTGACCGTGGAGCCGGGCGCCGCCCATCCGGTGCTGCCCGACGGGTGCATGGACCTGCTGTGGAGCGGTGACCGGCTGCTCGTCGCCGGGCCCGACACCCACACCGCGCCGCCCACCCGTGCCGGCGGCAGCTGGGCAGGCGTCCGCTTCGCCCCCGGCACCGCCCCCGCCCTGCTGGGCGTCCCCGCCCACGAACTGCGCGACCTCCGCGTCCCGCTCGCCGCCCTGTGGCCCGGCGCCCCGGTCCGCCGCCTCACCGAACGCGTCGCCGAGGCGGCCGACCCGGCCGCCGCGCTGGAGGAGATCGCCCTGGACCGGGCGGCCCGGACCGAGCCCCCGGACCCGGTGATGCGCGCGGTCGCCGCGCGCCTGGAGGAGGGCCGCAGCGTCGCGGACGCGGCCCGCGGAGCCGGTCTCTCCGCCCGCCAGCTGCACCGCCGCTCCCTGACCGCGTTCGGCTACGGGCCCAAGACCCTGGCCCGGGTCCTGCGCCTCCAGCGCGCCCTGGCGCTCGTGCGCTCCGGGCTGCCCTACGCCGACGCGGCGCTCGCGGCGGGCTGCGCCGACCAGGCCCATCTGGCGCGGGACATGCGCGACCTGGCCGGCACCACCCTGACCGCGTACTTCGGCCGGCCCAGCGCTCAGCCGGCCGGGGCGAACAGCGAGACCGCGCAGCCGTCGGGGTCGAGGACCACCGCGTAGCGCTGCCCCCACACCGCGTCCCACGGCTTCAGGTGGCCCCGGTAGCCGGCGCCGGTCAGGTCCGCGTAGACCGCGTCGACCTCTGCGGGGCCGGCGCAGAGGAAGGCGAGCCCGAGCCGGTCCCCGCCGGACGGCGGCGCCCAGTCGGGGTCGAAGGAGCGGACGACGTCCTCGGTGTCCCACAGCAGGCGCCCGCCGCCCGGCAGGGTCACCTCCACATGGGGCGCGGATTCCGCGCCGGCCGGGATGTCGAGCCCCAGCCGGCGGTAGAAGGCGAGGGATGCGGGCAGGTCGGCGGTGGTGATGCCGATCGCGTCGAGTCGTGGAGTCATGGACCGACCGTAGGCGGGGCGTGCGCGCACCGTCTTGGACGAATCGGTCGTGCCGCCGCGCTACCGGGCCCCGAGCACGTCCGCCGGGGACGTCCCCGGCTCCGTCAGCGCAAGCCCCAGCGCCGCGCGCTCCGTGACCCAGCGCGTCGGGCGGTGGCGCGGGTCGCCCGTCGAGGCGTGCAGCGCCCGGTGCAGCTCCAGCATGCGGGCGGCGCCGACCCGGTCGCCCCACGCCAGCGGGCCCACCGGGTATCCGAGCCCCGTCGTGACGGCCACGTCGATGTCGGCCGGGGAGGCGAGCGCCCGCTCCGCGATGGACGCCGCGACCGACACGATGGAGGCCAGCAGTCGCTGCGCCACCGAGCCCGCCGTGTCCCGGACCACCGACACCGCGAACGGCTCCCCGCCGTCCGCCGCCCGGGCCAGCACCGCGCGGGCATCCCGCGCCGCCGCCGCGTCCGCCGCCGGGGTCACCGCGAGCACGCGCCGCCGCCCCGCCGCCGGCAGCGGGTCGACGCCGAACGTGCGCCCGGCGGGCAGCCCGTGCGCGGCGACCGCCGGGGCGACCGGGGTGCCCCAGACCGGGACCAGGACGACCGCCGCGTCCGACGGCCGGTCTCCGCTCTCCACGGCGGCGCCCGCCGAGGCCAGCGCCTCGCGGAGCGCGGCCGCTTCGGCCTCCCGCGCGGGGTCCGGCGCGACGACGTGCACCGGGCGGTCCGCGTTCCCGGCGACCGGCGGCTCCGGCGCGGGTCCGGTGGCCTCGGGGCCGTACGCGTACCAGCCGCGGCCGGTCTTGCGGCCGTGCAGCCCGGCCGCCACCCGGTTCGGGGTGAGGAAGGAGGGGCGGAGCCGGTCCTCGTGACGGAAGCCCTCCCAGATGGAGTCGATGACGGCGGCCGTCACATCGAGCCCGGTGAGGTCCATCAGCTCGAACGGGCCCATCCGCAGCCCCAGCACGTCGCGCGCGATCCGGTCGATGTCCGCGGGCTCGGCGACGCCCTCCTCAAGGAGCGCGAGCGCCTCCGTCACCAGGCCGCGCCCGGCGTGGTTGATCAGGAAGCCCGGGGTGTCCGCGACCGTCACCGCGCGGTGGCCGCAGCCCTCCACGAGCGAGGTGAGCAGCGGCGGGATCTCCGGCCGGGTCGCCGCGCCGGGCACCACCTCCACGATCCGCATCAGCGGCACCGGGTTGAAGAAGTGCAGCCCGGCCAGGCGCGTCGGGTCCTTCAGCGCGGCGGCGATCCGGGTCACCGACAGCGAGGAGGTGTTGGTGGCGAACACGGCGGAGGCGGGCAGCGCCTGTTCCAGCCGGCCGAACACCTCGGTCTTCGTCGCCAGGTCCTCGCGCACGGCCTCAATCACCAGGTCCACACCGGGGCCCGGCGCCCACGGGTCGTCCAGCGGCACCAGCCGTGCCACCGCCGACTCCGCGTCCGCCGCCGCCATCCGCCCCTTGGCCACGGCGCGGTCCAGCATGGAGCGTACGAAGGCGACGGCGTCCGCCACCGCCTCGGCGCGTACGTCGCACAGCTCGACGGTGTGTCCGGCCGAGGCCGCCCACTGGGCGATGCCACGGCCCATGGCTCCGGCGCCGACGATCCTGATACGCATACGGGTCACGGTCCTCTCACTGGGGCGGGCCGGGTGCCCGCGCTGCCGACGCTTTCAGCGGCTTTGATCGCCGTCCAATACCGAATTAGGCTCGGACCGAGACGCCGGAGCAATCAATGATGCGGGCGGACCCGGGGGAGGGGACGGCATGGAGCTGCGCCACCTCGCCGCGTTCCTCGCCGTGGCGGAGGAACTGCACTTCGGCCGCGCCGCCAAGCGGCTCCGGATGGCGCAGCCGCCGCTGAGCCAGCAGATCCGCCGCCTGGAGAAGGAACTCGGCGTCCAGCTCTTCGAACGCAACACCCGCTCGGTGCGGCTCACCAGCGCGGGGGAGTCCTTCCTCCAGCCGGTGCGGACCGTGCTGGACGACCTGGACACGGCGGTACGGGCCGCGAGGGCGGCCGGACAGGGCGCCTACGGCAGGGTCCGCATCGGTTTCGCCGGCGCGTCCAGCCACGAGACGCTGCCGCTGCTGACCCGGGCGGTGCGGGCCGCCCACCCGGGCATCGAGCTGGTCATGACCGGCCAGACCTACGCCGACGTGGCCCTCGCCCGGGTCGCGGACGGCTCGCTCGACCTGGGCTTCGTCCGGCTCCCGGTGACGCGGCCGGGTGTGAGCTGCCGGGTGATCGACGAGGAGGAGCTGGTGTGCGCGCTGCCCCTCGACCACCCGCTCGCCGGGCGCCCGGAGATCCCGCTGGACGCGCTGGCCGGGGAGCCGTTCGTCGCGTTCCCCGCCAACACCGGATCCACCGTGCGGGACGCGATGACCGAGGCGTGCGAGGCGGCCGGGTTCACCCCGCGCGTGGTGCAGGAGGCGCCGGACTCGTACACCATCCTGGCGCTGGTCGCGGCGGGCGTCGGGGTGACGCTGACCGTCACCTCCGTCCAGCACATCCGGCTCAGCGGTCTGGTCTACCGCCCGCTGGCCGGCCCGCCGATCCGAAGGCAGCCGGCGCTGGCCTGGCGGACGGACAATCCGTCGGCCGCCCTGCGCGCGGTGCTGGACGTGGCGGAGCGGGCGCTGCCCACCCCCGGCGGCTGACTCGGCCCGTGCGGCCCGCGCCGAGGAAGGCGAGCAGGCTGACGCCGTCCCGGCTCCTGCGGCGTCCTGGTCCTCGCCCACGGCGACCTGGTGGAGGTGCCCGCAGGCGTGGACTTCGGCACGGACAACGCCGTGACCCGTGCCCTACGCCTGATGCTCGCCACGCAGGCCCGCGCCTGAGACGGTCAGGGCCTGTCCGGCGGATCAGGGTCGGACAGGCCCTGGGGGCGGCCGATTGAGACGCCGGGCGTCTCGGTTCCGGGGGAACTGGGTATTGGACCGGTCACGCCGCCGGGTGCGAGGGTCGTGCCAGACCCTCGCACTCCGTCTCCCGGAAAGGCCCCGCCGTGCCCGACGCCCTCGATGTCGTGATCTGCGAACCCCTGCGCACCCCCATCGGCCGCTTCGGCGGAGTGTTCGCCGGGGAGAAACCGGCCGCCCTCGCGGCCCGCGTGATCGCCGAGGTCGTCGCCCGGACCGGCATCGACCCCGACCGGGTGGACGAGGTGGTCCTCGGTCACGCGTACCCGTCGGCGGAGGCCCCCGCGATCGGCCGGGTCGCCGCCCTGGACGCCGGGCTCCCGCAGTCGGTGACCGGCCTCCAGACCGACCGCCGCTGCGGTTCCGGGCTCCAGGCGGTCCTGGACGCGGCGATGCAGATCCGGGCCGGGTTCAGCGAGGTCGTCATCGCGGGCGGCGTCGACGTGATGAGCGGCGCCCCGTACTACACGCACGACGGGCGCTGGGGCATCAAGGGCCCCGGCCTCCAGCTTCACGACGCGCTCGCCCGGGGCCGGGTCACCGCGGGCGGCGTCCACCACCCGGTCCCCGGCGGCATGATCGAGACGGCCGAGAACCTGCGCCGCGCTTACGGGATCAGCCGCGAGGACCAGGACGCGCTGGCCCTGCGCTCCCAGCGACGGGCGGGGCTGGCCGCCGCCGAGGGCCGGTACGAGAAGGAGACGGTCCCCGTCACCGTCAGGACCAGGAAGGGCGAGACGGTGGTCTGCGCCGACGAGCACCCCCGCCCCGACACCACCGCCGAGCAGCTCGCCGCGCTCCGCCCCGTCATGCTGAAGTCCGACCCGGACGCCACCGTCACCGCAGGCAACGCCAGCGGCCAGAACGACGCGGCGGCCGCCTGCCTGGTGACGAGCGCCGCCACCGCCGAACGCCTCGGCCTCACCCCGCTCGTCCGGCTGGTCTCCTTCGCCCGCGCCGGGGTGCCCGCCGCGACCATGGGCCTCGGGCCCGTCCCCGCGACGCGGGCCGCGCTCGGCCGCGCCGGGCTCACCCTCGCCGACCTCGACCTGATCGAGCTGAACGAGGCGTTCGCCGCGCAGGTCCTGGCCTGCACACGGGAGATGGGCCTCGGCGAGAAGGACCACGAGGAGCGGATCAACGTGAACGGCTCCGGCGTCTCGCTCGGCCACCCCGTCGGGGCGACCGGTGCCCGCATCCTCGCCACGCTCACCCGCGAGCTGCACCGCCGCGAGGCCCGCTACGGCCTGGAGACCATGTGCATCGGCGGCGGCCAGGGCCTCGCGGCGGTCTTCGAACGCGTGACGGTCTGACGCAGCGGGCTGCCGGGCCTCCGGGCCGCGTCCCTCCCGACGGGCACGTACCGGAAGGTACCGGTCCGGCCCGGACGGCTCGTCTCGGCTCTCGGCGCGCCGGCGAGCATCGCGAGGCCGGGGGTGTGGGAGACGCTGATGCGGCAGGGGGACGGCGGGCGGACCGTGCTCGGTGCTGCCGCATCCGGGACAGGGCTTTCTGACGAGGGAACTCGCCCTAGCCCCCACCTGAAATCGAGTGGCCGGTAAACGACGTACTGCGGAACGGCAAGACGCTTATGGGGCCGCTGCTCTGGCTGATGTGAATGGGTGTGCCCGCGCCAGTTCCGCGCTGTCCAGCCATGTCGGATCCGCCTCGCAGGGCGGGCCCGCGACCGCGCGCCCTGACCGCACATGGGATGGAGCCCGACGCTCCGCGAGCCCCGGGCCGACGGGCGGCCTCTTGTTGACTGCTTCCAAGCCAGCGAACTAGTGTCTGAAGAAGCTTTCTTGAGCCTGTGTATGAAGAAGAGTTTTCGATTGAACTGTTTTTGGTGAGCGATATTTCGCGTACACGGCGAATCATTCCGAACGTGATGAGGGCGGCCCGCGTGGGGGAGGCGGCTCGCCGGCAGCCGAGGGGGCGCATGTGACGGGCGTGCAGATCGAGCCACCGGGCACATCCGAGCGTGCGATGGCTGAAGGCCATGCCGCCCACCTGGGGGAGGCGCTGCTCCAGGCTCGCGAGCTGATCGAGTCCACGGTGTCCCTGTACCGGCGCCGTCCCGCCGAGCCGGCCGCGCCGCCCACCGGCATCGCCGCGCTCGGCGAGGCCCTGGAACGGATCGTCGGGGGTGCCCGGTACTCGGTCGGCGTCGCGCTCGCCGGCCCCGGCGAGTTCACGGATTCCGTTCTGCGACTGCTCACCGCACAGCCGCCGGTGGCCGCCGTCCGGCTGCTCGGATCCGCCGAGGTCGCCGACGCCTCCTTCGCAGGGCTGTGTGTGCCCCCCGGCCGGCCCCTCGAAGCCAGGGTCTCCGAGAGCGAGTTGCGCGAGATCGTCGTGGTCGACGGCGTCGCCGCGCTGGTACGGGGAGCCGCCCGTGGCGGCGGGCAGCAGGCCACGGTCGTCCACGACGTCGCGGCTGTGCGCGCCCTGGAACTGCTGTTCGCCGGAGCCTGGGCGCGCGGCCGGAGGCTCGTCGACCACCTCGGCCTCAGCCCGCGGCTGCGCAGCGCGCTGACCCGCAGCATCCTGGAGCGCCTGAGAGCCGGTCACACCGACGACACGGCGGCGCGCGACCTGAACGTCTCGCTGCGCACCTATCGGCGTCATGTCGCGGAGATCATGCGCGGACTGAACGCCAGTTCCCGCTTCCAGGCGGGAGCCCGCGCCGTCGAGCTGGGTCTGCTCCCGGAGTAGACCGAGCGTTGTCCCCGGCGCGGTCGTGGCCGGGACGGCGCGAGGAGTCAAGTCAACGGGGACGGTGGGGTACGTGTCGGGAAGGCCAGAGGACGAGCTGGAGCACGCCCTGCTCGAGGTCAGGGAACTCATCGAGTCCACGGTGGACCGCAGCTTGCGCGAACGCAGGATCACCGCGGTGGAAGGCGGGTACGGGGCCGTGCTCGACGCGGCCGAGGAGCTGATCGGCGGGGCGGTCCACAGCATCGACATCATGCACGCCCGCACGCCGCTCTCCGGCGAACAGCCCGCGCGGCCGCTCAGGTCGGAGCGGCAACTGATCTACAGCGCGGACGAATCGGTCGCCGTGCGGCTGCTCGCCAGTCCCGCGCTGCTGGACGAGGACTTCGTACGGGAACAGCTCGGCCGCGAGCGGCCGGTGGCGATCCGGGTGGCGCGCGTGCCTCCCTTGCAGGCCCTGCTCGTCGACGGAGTCGCCGGACTCGTGGTGGCCGAGTCGGCCGTGGGCCGCCGGGCCTCGCTGATCCGGGCCCCCGAGGTGTTGCACACCCTGCACACCCTCTTCGCCGGCGTCTGGAGCTACGCCGTGCCGGCCAACGAGCGCATCGTCTTCGGCGACGGCGACCGGGCCGCGCTCGCACGGCAGATCCTGGGTGCCCTGAGGGCCGGGGTCACCGACGAGGTCGCCGCCCGCGAACTGAACGTCTCGGTCCGCACCTACCGGCGCCATGTCGCGGAGATCATGGCGCTGCTCGGTGCCGGCTCCCGCTTCCAGGCCGGTGTCCGGGCCGCGGAACTGGGCCTGCTCCCGCCGGCATCGGCGCCCGGCCCCGGTGGCCCGGCCGGCCGGTAGCCACCGCCCGGCCTTCCTGGAGCAGCGGCCCCGTGGCCGGGACCGCACCGCGTTTCCGGTCGTGGCGACTGGCAGCTTCCCGACCGGACGGTGAGGGCGGCGCGGCCCTGCCGGTCTCGGTGCCCGGCAGCCGCCGGGCACCGGAGGCGAGCCCGGTGAGCAGCACCGTGGGGGAGAGCGCGGCCAGGAGGACGAGCACCGCCGTGTTCATCGCCGGCGCTTTCGCCGCAGGTAGTACGAGACGGTGACGACACCGAGCAGCGGGCCCCAGAGCAGCAGCGGCGCGTAGCACCAGCCCATCAGGGCGCGATGGGTGGCGTCGAGGCTGCCGCTGTCGACCTCGTCCCACACCAGGTACTGACTGATGGTCACCACCGTCATGAGCACCGCACCGGTAGCGGCGGGTACGACGGCCGCCCAGGTACGGACGGACCGGCCTCCGATGAACGGCAGCCAACGCGGAGCGACCAGGCCCCAGTCGCTGACCAGACCGAGCGTGAGCAGCGCCGCCAGCTCCTGCAAGAGCGTGATCAGGGGCAGGACGAGATAGCCGCTGCCGGGCAGACCGTAGTCGTCGCGCAGGACCGCGTCGCTGTAACCGACCGGCACCCCAACAGTCATGGCCAGACGCCACAGCGAGGACGGCAGGGCGATCAGGGGGACGGCGTGGGCCGTCCAGCGGATCCACCGGGACGGCGGCGGAGTGGACAGCACCGCCGTGCGGCGGGGCTCGTCGGTGACTTCAGTGGTCATGTGCGCCAGACTGCCAATCTTCTCGTATGGGCCCTCCGAACAGGGGAATCCTTCTGCGGATTGCCGGTGGGGGGAGAGCCTTCTGCGCGAGTGTAGGGAGGGCGCACCCGGAAATCCCGTGGGATGTCAGGTTGCTGCCACGCCTTCCGCGACTCTCACCGGCGGCCGGTTGTCCCTTCCGTCCGGGGTGTGGCGCACCTCGTGTCACCTTCATGCCAATTCCCTTGCCGGGGAGTGGTGGCAGGGGCCCGGTGAGGGAGACGTTCGCCGAATGACACCGTCACCGCCGGTGCCCGGCCGAAGGGTTACCTTGCGAGTGCAGAACTGAGGTACGAGGTTCCGATACCCGTGCCGTTTCCGTCGTCCGCAATGATCGTCCGAATCGGCCTGGGGGAAACCGGAGTTCGAGTCCGCGATGAACGAGGCGCTGGCCGCCGGGGAGGAAGAGCGGGGAAGGGACGCGGGTGTGCCGCGCGTCCTCCACGCTGCCGGCCTCACTGCTGACGGAACTTCCGCCGCCCCGGCCGGCCACTCTCTGCGCCGCCTCCACACCCGTGTGGACGCCGACGTCAGATGCCTGACGTCGGATGCCCTGTCGGCACTCGGACCCTGAGGCGACGCCCGTGGCAGCCGCGCACGGGCGGTTCACCGATCTGACCCCCGTACGCCGCAGGGGGCGCCGAACACAAAAGGTCCGGCCGGACAGCTCAGGGCTGTCGGGCCGGACCTCTTCGTGCTCGGGGAAGCGTCAGCTCACTTCTTCGCGGCGCGGGCGCGGCGCATCAGCAGGCCGCCGCCGAGCACCAGCGCGGCGCTGGCGCCACCGGCGATGCCCAGGTTCTCGTTGGCACCGGTGTGCGCCATCTGCGGCGGCTTGTGGTGCTTCGGAGGCGTGTGGTGCCAACCGGTGTGGGTCGGCGGGTTGTGCGTGGGCGGGTTGTGCGTGGGCGGGGCCGGCGGGTTGTGGTGGTGGCTCGGCGGGCAGTCGTCGTCGTGGTGGTGCACCGGGGGCTTCGGGGGCTTCGGCGGGTGGTGCGGCTTCGGCGGGTTGTGCTCGTGGCCGCAGTCGCAGTCGTGGTCGTGGTGACCCGTCGGCGGCTTGTGGTGCGGGGGCTTGTGGTGGTGCGGCGGCTTGTGCGGCGGGTTCTCCGTCGGCGGCTCCTCGGTGGGCGGGTTGCCCTCGTCGTCGCCGTTCTCGCACTCGTTGCCGGCGGCCGGGTTGAGCAGGCCGATCACGTTGACCGTGTTGCCGCAGACGTTCACCGGGACGTCGACCGGCGCCTGGATCAGGTTGCCCGAGAGCACGCCGGGGGAGCCGGCGGCCACGCCTTCGGCGCTCGCGCCCTGGGTGTCACCGGCCTCCGCGTCGCCGCCCTCGTTCTCGCACTCGTTGCCGAAGGCGGGGTTCAGCGCGCCGATCACGTTGACCGTGTTGCCGCAGAGGTTGACGGGGACGTGCACCGGGATCTGCACGGCGTTGCCCGAGGCGACGCCGGGCGAGCCGACGGCGGCGCCGTCGGCCGACGCATCGGCGAAGGCATAGCCGCCGGAGGCGGTCAGGATGCCTGACGCCGCCGCCATGACGAGCATGCTCTTACTCAAGGCTTTTCGCATTGGTGCCCTTCCTTGGGACATTTCTCGCGGGCGCACGACCCGCATTTCGTTCATCAGGCGGTGCAGCAGCCGTCGGACCCGACTGTGTACGGGAGGGCCCTCCGGGCAGAGCGGCTTGACGACACCCATAACGACGTCCGCGTGCGCGGGAAACGTGAATCCGGTGAATTTCCTGTGAGCGCACAGCGAGGCGGCGAGTGAACGTTTCCTCTCTCGATTTCCGACAGTATGACTCGATCGCTTTCGTACGGACGTCCGTGTCTTCCGGGCATTCGAGTGAATGGCGATAACCAAACGTCGGCCCGGCAGTTGTTCAGGGCGCTCCGGCTACGGGGCATCCAGTACGAGAAGGGTTCATCGTGATCAAGAAGGTCCTGGCTACGGGTGCCGTCGCCGCCTCCATCCTCGGGCTCGGCGCCGCGCAGGCGATGGCCATCGGCAACGACGGTGGCACGACCTCGGTCAACGGCAACGGCGCCTCGCAGGTGTTCGGCAACGCCGAGACGCGCGGCGACGGCAGCCCGCAGTTCGACCTGGTCCAGGGCTCGCTGAACAAGCCCTGCGTCGGCCTGCCGGTCAAGGCGAACCTCGGTTCGCTCATCGGCCTCGTCCCGATTACGGTCCAGGACGTCAACGTCCTGTCCAGCCCGCAGAACCAGCAGTGCACCGAGAACTCCACCCAGGCCAAGGGTGACGAGCCGCTGTCGCACATCCTGGACGGGATCCCGGTCCTCTCGGGCAACGGCGCCGGCAACCGCTGATCCGGCTCCCTCCCGGGCCCGGGCCGTCGGCGTTCCTCCTCCGAGCGGTCCGGGCCCGCTGCCGCGCCGCTGCACCATGCGGGCGGGAGCGCGGGCGGCTGACCGGAACTGCATCATTCGGGCGGTATTGGAGCAATCTCCTCGCTGAGCAGTGTCGCCTACCGCCCGAAATCGTTACGAATGAAAGCGGCGGAGTTACGAGCGATCAGGTCCGCGCTCGTGCGGCACGAAAGCCGTGGCCGCTCCGGACTCCGCACAAGAAAGGGTTTCACGTGAAGTACACGAAGATCGTCGCCGTCGCCGCCGGTACGCTCATGGCCATGGGTGCCGCCGCCCCGGCCTTCGCCGACTCGGGCGCCGAGGGTGCGGCCGTCAACTCCCCGGGTGTCGTCTCCGGCAACACCATCCAGGTTCCGGTGCACATCCCGGTCAACGTCTGCGGCAACACCATCAACGTCGTCGGCCTGCTGAACCCGGCCTTCGGTAACGCCTGCATCAACGACTGATCCAGGCTCGCCGAATTCACTCGGCTCGAAAAGCCCCGCCCCGCGCTCCCTGCGGGCCGGGGCTTTTCCCGTGCCCGGGACCCGCCCGCGCCCGCATTCTTTCGCGCGCCGCAGCCGCGAGAAATACCGGGCCGCCCAGTTTCCCCGCCGTGTCCGGTTCGTTAGCCAGGAAAAGAGCGGCGGAGGACACGGCCAGGGAAGGCCCGTGCGGCGCGGGGACGCGACCGGAACGGCCGCCGCTGAGAAGGGAACCCGAAAGTGAAGTACGCGAAGTCCGCCGCACTCGTCGCCGGTTCCGTGGTCGCACTCGGCACGGCCGCCCCCGCCTTCGCCGTCCCCACGACCACGGCCCCCAGCTTCAGCCTCGACGGCGGCGTCAACCAGGTCGTGGCGGCCGCCCCGCAGGCGGTCGACCCGGTGGTCGGCACCGTCAGCGGCGCCGCCGAACGCCTGCACGAGGATGGCACCGTCGGCAAGGTGGCCGGCCAGGCCACCGGCGCGGTCCAGGGCGCGGCCCCGCTCCTCGGTGGCCTACCGCTCTCGAACTGACCCGCACCTTTCGGGTGATGTGCCACAACCATTCCCGCCGCGCCGAGTTGATCAGTGCGCTCGGCACCGGCGGGCAACCAGAGAAAACCAGAAGGGCAGTTTCATGATCAAGAAGATGATGGCCTCCGCGGCCGTCGCCGCATCGATCGTCGGCGTCTCCGCCGCGGTCGCCCCGTCGGCCATGGCCATCGGCAACGACCAGGGCACCACCACCGTCAACGGCAACGGTGCCATGCAGGCGTACGGCAACTCCGCCACCCACGGTGACTGGAGCCCGCAGTTCGCGCTCATCCAGGGCTCGCTCAACAAGCCCTGCATCGCCCTGCCGGCCAAGGCCAACCTCGGTTCGCTGATCGGCGTCGTGCCGATCACGCTCCAGGACATCAACGTCCTGTCCTCGCCGCAGAACCAGCAGTGCACCGAGAACTCCACCCAGGCCAAGGGTGACGAGGCCCTGTCGCACATCCTGGACGACATCCCGATCCTCTCGGGCAACGGCGCCGGCAACAACTGACCGGACCGGCGGCGCAGCACACGCGGCCCGGCGGTCGCCCGAAAGGGCGGCTCGCTGGGCCGCTTGCCGTAGTGCGGGCGGCCGTTCCCCGCCGCAACGGGTAGGGCCACCCCATGGACCAGCACCACAGCCGGCATCCCGACAGCGCCACCCCGATCTACGACCGCCTCCTCGCCGAGTGGCGGGCCGCCCGGGCCGAACCGGCCCCGGACCTCCGCCCGGCCCGGGCGGGCGGACTCGTGCCCCCGGCGCGCACCTCGGGCGAGGCGGGCACCCGGGGTTGACGCCGGGGCGTCGAACTCATGCGGGATCGAACCCATTTGGGTGGATCAGCGGAACCGAAGCGTCCGCGCGGGGTTGATCAGTACGTTCCAGAGCGGAACGCTCCGAAAGGTGAAGCGTGATGAAGAAGATGATGGCCGGCGCGGCAGTGGCCGTGTCCCTGGTCGGCCTGTCGGCCGCCGCCGCCCCCTCGGCCATGGCGATCGGCAACGACGGGGGCACCACCTCGGTCAACGGCAACGGCGCCGCCAGCGCGTACGGGAACAGCACGACCCGGGGTGACGGCAGCCCGCAGGCGCAGCTCATCCAGGGCTCGCTGAACGACCTGTGCGTGGGTGCCCCGGTCAAGGTGAACGCGGGCTCGCTGGTCGGCCTGCTCGTGCCGGTCACGGCCCAGGACATCAACGTCCTGTCCTCGCCGCAGAACCAGCAGTGCGCCGACAACTCCACCCAGGCCAAGGGCGACGAGCCCCTGTCCCACCTGGTGGACGACATCCCGGTCCTCTCCGGGAACGGCGTCGCCAACAACTGATCGCGTACCGCGCCCGCGCCGTCCGTCCTGTGCGGCGTGGGCGCGTAGGACTGACGGAGGCCCACCACCCTCGCCGGGTGGTGGGCCTCTTCCGTGGCGCCGGGTCAGCCGAGGCTGCGCACAGGGAGCACGCAGTGCGCGGAGGTCGCGATGACGTCCGGGTCACCGGCGAACGCGCGCAGCTCCGCCTCGCCGACCGGGAGGCCGGGCGCGCCCTGCGGCCACGGGCGGGTCGCGAACATCACGTGCACCTCGCTCTGTTCGGTCGCCGCCGCCAGCCACTCGGGCGGCACCGGGTACTGCGCGGTGAGGTGGGGCAGCGTCAGCACGGCCTGGCCGGCCTGGACGAGGAGCTTCACGGGGAGCCCCGGCGTCTCGTCGGCCCGCACCGCGTCACCGCCGACGGTGAGTCCGCTGCGCTGCAAGGCGAGCCGCATGGCGTGCTCGCCGGCCGCCGGGCCGTCCGATCCGTCGCCCAGCGAGTAGGCGAGCAGGAAGGCGGCGTCGCGCCCGCTCTGCCGGTACTCGCCGCTCCAGCCGATCAGGATGAGGGAGCCCAACTGGGCCTGGGTGAACGTGCCGGTGGCTGTCTGGGGGGAGGTCATGTGCGGCACCCTAACCGTCCGCGACCGGTCGAACTCCATGCGTATCACCCGATCGGGGGATGACTGTCACAACCGGGCCCGCGCGAGATAATCCGTTGAGCGGCCGGACCGCCGGGGGATATGGTCTACGACGAGACGGACGGCGGATCTGCCGCCGGTACCGGACCTGGACGCATGCGGAGGTGAGGACATTGACGACGGTCGTTGTGGTGGGCGCTGCCCACGAGTCGAAGTTCCTCTCTGTCACCTCCGTGGCCACCGGCTGACCCCTTCGCGCCCTCGCGCGCACCGCCGGGCCACCCTGTGAAGGGTTTCCCTTGTCTCTCCCGTTCTCCTCCTTCTCCTCCTCTCTCTCCACCGCTTCGCACCCGCTCGCCGCATACGGCTGGGACGACGACTGGGCCGCCGAGTTCGCCCCCTACGCCGCCCAGGGACTGGTGCCCGGGCGCGTGGTGCGGGTGGACCGCGGGCGCTGCGACATCGTCACGCCCGAGGGCACCATCTGGGCGGACACCGCCTTCGTCGTGCCGCGCGACCCGATGCGGATCGTCTGCACCGGCGACTGGGCGGCCGTCGACGCCGACGGCGACCCGCGGTTCGTCCGTACGCTGCTGCCGCGGCGCACCGCCTTCGTACGCTCCACCTCGTCCAAGCGCTCCGAGGGCCAGGTGCTCGCCACCAACGTCGATCACATCGTCATCTGCGTCTCGCTGGCCGTGGAACTGGACCTGGGCCGCGTCGAGCGGTTCCTGGCCCTCGCGATGTCCAGCTCCGCCGGCGACGCGCTGCTCGGCGACGCCGCCGGGGCGGGCGAGCGGAGCGCCGAACCGGTGGTCGTCCTCACCAAGGCCGACCTGGTCCCGGACCCGGCCACCCTCGCCCACCTCGTCCAGGACATCGAGCGCGTCGCGCCCGGTGTGCAGGTACTCCCGGTCAGCTCCGCCACCGGCGAGGGCGTCGACGTGTTCTCGGCGATCGTCTCCGGCGGTACGAGCGTGCTGCTCGGGGTGTCCGGCGCCGGCAAGTCCACCCTCGCCAACACGCTGCTCGGCCAGGACGTGATGGAGGTCCAGGCCGCCCGTGACGTGGACGGCAAGGGCCGGCACACCACCACCACCCGCAACCTGCTCGTGCTGCCCTCCGGCGGGGTCCTCATCGACACCCCCGGACTGCGCGGGGTCGGCCTCTGGGACGCGGGGACCGGTGTCGGCCAGGTCTTCTCGGAGATCGAGGAGCTGGCCCGGGACTGCCGGTTCCACGACTGCGCCCACGAGGCTGAACCCGGTTGCGCCGTGCGGGAGGCCATCGAGGACGGCACGCTGCCCGAACGCCGCTTCGACAGCTACCGCAAGCTCCAGCGCGAGAACCAGCGCATCGTCGCCAAGACCGACGCCCGCGTCCGGGCCGAGATCCGGCGCGACTGGAAGCGGAAGGGGGCCGAGGGCCGGGCCGCGATGGACGCCAAGCGCGGCCGGGTCCGGTAGCCGGACCGCCCTGGTCCACGTCCGAAATCCGCGAGTGACGGCACCCGGCGGGGCGCACACTGGACGGTGTGATGGACGAGGAGACCAGGTACGAGGCGGTCAGCAGCCGCGACGCCCGTTTCGACGGCGAGGTCTTCTTCGCCGTCGAGACGACCGGCATCTACTGCCGGCCGAGCTGCCCCGCCGTCACCCCCAAGCGGAAGAACGTCCGCTTCTTCCCCACGGCGGCGGCCGCCCAGACGCACGGCTTCCGGGCGTGCCGCCGCTGCCGCCCGGACGCCGCCCCCGGCTCCGCCGAGTGGAACGTCCGGGCCGATGTCGTCGGGCGCGCCATGCGGATGATCGGCGACGGCGTGGTGGACCGGGAAGGTGTTCCCGGGCTCGCCCACCGGCTCGGCTACAGCTCCCGCCAGGTGCAGCGCCAGCTCAACGCCGAACTGGGCGCCGGCCCCGTCGCCCTGGCCCGCGCCCAGCGCGCCCACACGGCCCGGGTCCTCCTCCAGACCACGGCCCTGCCCGTCACCGAGATCGCCTTCGCGGCCGGGTTCGGCAGCCTGCGCCAGTTCAACGACACCGTCCGGCAGATCTACGCCCGCACCCCGAGCGCCCTGCGGGCCGAGGCCGGTACCGGGCTGGGCATCGCGGTCCGCCAGGCCGGCACCACCGGCATCCCGCTCCGCCTCGCCCACCGGGGGCCGTACGCCGCCGGTGACGTCTTCGACCTGCTCGCCGCCGGGCCGGTCGCCCGCGTCGAGGAGGTCACCGGGGAGCCCGGCCGCCGTACCTACCGGCGCACGCTGCGTCTCCCGTACGGCACCGCCGTCACCTCCGTGGACGAGCGGTCCGCCGGGAAGTGGCTGGACGCCCGCATCCACCTCACCGATCTGCGCGACCTGACCACGGCCGTCCAGCGGCTGCGCCGGCTCTTCGACCTCGACGCCGACCCGTACGCGGTGGACGAGCTCCTGGCCGCGGACCCCTCGCTCGCCCCGGACGTCGCGGCCCGGCCGGGCGTGCGCTCGCCGGGCGCGGCCGACGCCGAGGAGTTCGCCGTGCGGGCCCTGGTGGGCGACGCGGCGGCGGCGGAGCTGGTCGAGGAGTACGGCAAGGCGCTGGACGTGCCGTGCGGCGCGCTGACCCACGTCTTCCCCGAGCCGGCCGTACTCGCCGACGCGGCCGGTGACCCGGCCCTGCGGGCCCTGGCGACCGCGCTCGCCGACGGCACCGTACGCCTGGACGCGGGCGCCGACCGCGACGAGGCCGAGGAGGCGCTCCGTCGGCTGCCCGGCATCGGCCCGGCCACCGCCGCGCTGATCCGGATGCGCGGCCTGGGCGACCCGGACGTGGACCCGTACGGCACCCCCGGCGCGGCCGGCTGGCGCCCCTGGCGCTCGTACGGTGTGCGGCGGGCCGGGCGACGGGCTCAGCCCCAGAGCAGCGCGCCCAGCCAGGCGCCCGTCACCAGCAGGCACGCGAAGAGCTCCACGAGCACCGAGTAGCCGGTCGCCCGCATCACCGAGCGGACCGACGCCCAGCCCGCGCCCCGGCTGCCGAGGCGCAGCCGTTCCGCCCCGAAGATCACCCCGACGTATCCGACGACCGCCCCGACGACGGGCAGCACGAAGAAGCCGGCGATCGCACCGAGCCCGCCCAGCAGCAGCGTCCGGCGCGGCGCCCCCGACTCACGGGGCCGGCGCGGGGGCAGCAGCGGTTTGAGGGCCTGGTTGAGCAGAAGCAGCGCGGTGGCGCCGATCAGTACGGCCCACGCGGCCGGAGTCGTGTCGGTGAACGCCCACCACAGGACGGCGGCCCAGACGATCGCCTGCCCCGGGACCCCCGGGACCAGCACACCGATCAGGCCGAGCAGCATGACCAGTCCGACGGCGACGAGCTGCCACACACCCATCTGACCAGCGTGCCGGACCCGCCCGGGTCCCGCCCGTTCTGACCAGGGGTCCTACCGGGCCACCCAGCCCCGTTCGTACGCGTGCCAGCCGAGCTGGAGGCGGGTGGAGACGCCGGTCAGCTCCATCAGGCCCTTGACCCGGCGCTGAACGGTCCGCAGGCCCAGGTCCAGCTGCTTGGCGACGCTCGCGTCGGTCAGGCCGGCCAGGAGCAGCGACAGGATCTCCAGATCGGTCGGGTCCGGGCCGCCCGGCTGATCGAGCACCGCGCCGCTCTCGCCGAGCCGCAGCGGCATCGCCTCCCGCCACACCGCCTCGAAGAGCCCGGTCAGCGATTCCAGCAGCCCCGACGCGTGCACGACCAGCGCCGCGGGCTCCGCTCCCCGGCCGGTCAGCGGCACCATGGCCAGCGCGCCGTCGGCGATCACCAGCTTCGTCGGGACCCGGGGGACCACCCGGCACCGCTCGTCGCGGCCGAGCGCCGCCGACAGCTCCACGATCCCGGACTCCAGGCCCAGCACCTCGCGCTCCACGACCACCCGGAACGAGACTCCGCGGGCGGCCGCCTCCTCCTCCGACTCGTTGTCCAGGCCGCGGACCGCGATCGGCTTCCCGGTGACCAGCGCGCACACCTCGCTCGTCGCGCCCAGCTGGAGCTGGTGGAAGCGGTGGGCCACCGCGCTCGCCCCGGTGACCACCTCGACCAGGTCGTGGACGGCCGGTTCGGCGGCGTCGGCGCGGTACTCCTCGGCGAGCAGCGCCGCCGCCAGCTCGGCCTGCTCCAGCTGGTGGCGCTGCTGGGTGAGCAGGGCCCCCAGGGCGACCCCGGGCGGCGCCGCCACCCAGCGGCCCGTGCGGGCGGAGGACTGGGCGGCCAGGCCGTGCTGCTCCAGCCGGCGCAGCGCGCGTTCCGTGTCCCGCTCGGGGAGCGCCAGACGGTGCGAGAGGTCGGACACCTCGGCGGCCCCCAGCGCCACCAGTGCGCGGTAGGCCGACTCCTGCCGCTCGTCGAGACCTATGGCTGCCAGCATCCCCGACCCCTCCCCGGACCAGTGCGTACGCGTCTGGGCGCACCCCGTGTGGCGAAAAGTCGCCACGGCGTGATGTCGCCACGGCACATCATCGCCGTACCGCGCGCCACTCTGCCAATGTGACGGCACAGCGGGACCGGCGGCCCTGTCCGCCACCCGCTCTCCGGACCGGTCTGCCGGGCGTCCTTCCCGTGGGGGGTGGGGGTGCCCGGCGGACCCATTTTCCGGATGCCCGTTTTTGTACGGCCCCCGCGGTCGACAATAAGGACATGAGTCAGCAGGGGGAGAGGCCCGAGGCCCACGAGGACGACTGGTGGCGCAGGCTGTACGACGAATCCGCCCCGGACACCGGGGCGAACGGCACGGCCGACAGTCTCGACGACCGCTTCGTCTCGGCGTCGGACACGGTGGCGTCCGGGAGGGGCGCGGCTCACGGGACGCCGGGGGAGACACCCGCGCCGGGGCAGGAGCCGCGGCCGGCGGCCACCGCGCCGGTCCCGGAGGCCCGCGCGCCGTCGGCCGTGCGGACGCCGCCCCGCGCCCCGTGGGAGCCGCTGACCGGTCCCGCGCTGCCGCGCACGTTTCCCGGGCCGGCCCCCGAACCCCCGCCGCCGGACCCCGAGGCGCCCGCCTCGGGAGACCCCCGCGTGCCGGCCGCGCCCCCACTGCCCAGGCGGCCCGTCTCCGAGCGGACCGGGGCGGACGGGCCCGCGGCCGAGGAGGCGCCGGGGGAGCCGGCCGACGCGCCCCGGCCCCTGGTCGCCCACGTCGGGGCCCGGCCGCCCACCTACGACGCCGAGCCCACGGCGCTGCCCGCCACCGACCCCTGCGCGCTGGACCGCGTCGTCCCGGACACGGTGCTGGACGGTGCCACGTACGGGACGTACACGCTGCGGGCAGCCTCCGTACGCGGTGACTCGGCCCGGTTCCGGGGCGAGCCGCGCCGGGACGCGCTGCTGACGGCGCGTTTCGGGAGCGGGCAGGACGCGCTGGTGCTGGTGGCCGTCGCAGGCGCGTCCCGGGGCGCGGAGGGGGCGTACACGGCGGCGGCGGACGCCTGCCACTGGATCGGCGAGGCGGTCGGGCGCAGCCACGCCCGGCTCTCCGACGACATAAGGGCGGGCCGCAGGGCCGACCTGAAGGCCGGGCTCCACCGGCTCACCGACCGCGCCTTCGGCAAGCTGCGCGCCCGCGCCGCCGAACTGGGTGTGGAACCGGACGCGTACACCGCGAGCCTGCGCTGCCTGCTGCTGTCCGCCGACCCCGAATGCCGCACCCGGGTCTTCTTCGGCATCGGCGCCGGCGGCCTCTTCCGGCTGCGCGACGGCAGCTGGCACGACCTGGAACCGGCGTTGCCGCCTCCCGCCGCGCTGAGCGGGGAGCCCGTGGTCGGCTTCGGCTCCCTTGCGCCGGAGAGCGGGCCCCGGGGCGACCGGCTGACCATGGACCTCGGGATCGCCACCGGCCCCGCCCCGTATGTCGAGGAGCCGCTCCCGCCCCCTGCCGAACCGTTCCGCTTCCGCGCCTCCGTCGCCCGGCCGGGGGACACCCTGCTGCTGTGCGGGGCCGGGCTCGCCGATCCGCTGCGCGGCGAACCGGAGCTGGCCGCCGAGCTCGCCACGCGCTGGTCCCCCGTGGAGGCGCCGGGTCTCGGGGCGTTTCTCGCGGACACCCGGATCCGGGTGAAGGGGTACGCGGACGACCGGACGGCGGTCGGCGTCTGGGAGGCGTAACGGCGCACACCATGGGTTGATGGATTCCGGATACCCGTCCGGGCCGGGGTTTGCCGCCCCGAGTCCCGGACAGCCGGACGTGCACGGAGCACAGGCAGAGGGAGTGCGTCACCCATGGCCAAGCAGAACGTGTCGGAGCAGTTCGTCGACATCCTCGCCCGGGCGGGCGTCAAACGCCTGTACGGGGTCGTCGGGGACAGCCTCAACCCGGTGGTCGACGCCGTGCGGCGGCACGCGGACCTCGAGTGGATCCAGGTCAGGCACGAGGAGACGGCGGCGTTCGCGGCCGGTGCGGAGGCGCAGATCACCGGGGACCTGGCGGCCTGCGCCGGGTCGTGCGGGCCGGGCAACCTGCACCTCATCAACGGCCTGTACGACGCCCACCGTTCGATGGCCCCCGTGCTCGCGCTGGCCTCGCACATCCCGTCGAGCGAGATCGGCCTCAACTACTTCCAGGCGACCCACCCCGAGCTGCTCTTCCAGGAGTGCAGCCACTACAACGAGATGATCTCCAACCCGCAGCAGATGCCCCGGCTGCTCCAGACCGCCATCCAGCACGCGGTCGGCCAGGGCGGCGTCAGCGTCGTGACCATGCCGGGCGACGTCGCCGGGCAGCCCGCCCCGGAGCGGTCCGCCGAGCACGCCCTGGTCACCTCGCGCCCCACCGTGCGGCCGGGTGACGGCGAGATCGAGAAGCTGTGCCGGATGGTGGACGAGGCCAAGCGGGTGACGTTGTTCTGCGGCAGCGGCACGGCGGGCGCGCACGCCGAGGTCATGGAGTTCGCCGAGCGGATCAAGTCCCCGGTGGGGCACGCCCTGCGCGGCAAGGAGTGGATCCAGTACGACAATCCGTACGACGTCGGCATGAGCGGGCTGCTCGGCTACGGCGCCGCGTACGAGGCCACCCACGAGTGCGACCTGCTCATCCTGCTCGGCACCGACTTCCCGTACAACGCCTTCCTGCCCGACGACGTGAAGATCGTGCAGGTCGATGTCCGGCCGGAACACCTCGGCCGGCGCACCAAGCTGGACCTGGCCGTCTGGGGCGACGTCCGTGAGACCCTGCGCTGTCTGACGCCCCGGGTGAAGGTGAAGAACGACCGCAAGTTCCTCGACCGGATGCTCAAGAAGCACGCCGACGCCCTGGAGGGCGTGGTCAAGGCGTACACCCGGAAGGTCGAGAAGCACGTCCCGATCCATCCGGAGTACGTGGCGTCTGTCCTGGACGAACTCGCGGACGAGGACGCGGTCTTCACCGTGGACACCGGCATGTGCAACGTCTGGGCGGCCCGCTATCTGACGCCCAACGGCAAGCGGCGGGTCATCGGTTCGTTCAGCCACGGTTCGATGGCCAACGCGCTTCCGCAGGCGATCGGCGCCCAGTTCACCGACCGGAACCGGCAGGTCGTCTCGATGTCGGGGGACGGCGGATTCACCATGCTCATGGGCGACTTCCTGACCCTCGTCCAGTACGACCTGCCGGTCAAGGTGGTCCTCTTCAACAACTCATCGCTCGGCATGGTCGAGTTGGAGATGCTGGTCGGCGGCCTGCCGTCGTTCGGGACGACCAACAAGAACCCGGACTTCGCGGCCGTGGCGCGCGCGGCAGGGGCGTACGGCGTCCGCGTCGAGAAGCCCAAGGAGCTCTACAGCGCCCTCAAGGACGCCTTCAAGCACAAGGGCCCGGCGCTGGTCGACGTCGTCACCGACCCCAACGCGCTTTCCATCCCGCCGAAGATCAGCGCGGACATGGTCACCGGCTTCGCCCTGTCCGCCAGCAAGATCGTGCTCGACGGCGGGGTGGGCCGGATGCTCCAGATGGCCCGCTCCAACCTCCGGAACGTGCCCCGGCCGTGAACTGACCGGGTGTCACCACGGTGTGCACAGGACCTCATCGCGATCGTGTCCGGTCTGCGCAAGCGCGGCGTCGGCTTCACCTCGCTGCACGAGGCGCTCGACACGACCACGCCCGGCGGGCGCCTGGTCTTCCACGTGTTCTTGCCGGCACCCCGACTCCGCAAGCGGTCCCGGCTCTCCGGCCTGAACCGGCTCTCCGGGTCCGGGCAGTTGACCGCGTCGGCCGAGGAGCACATCGAACTGCTCGACCTGGTGGTCGCCGGGGATGCCGGGGGCGCGGAGTCCTGCATGCTCGGCCACATGTCACACGTCCACCCGCTGTGGGCCGACAGCCGCCGGGGCGAACCGGCGGGCCGGGCGTAGCTCCCTCGCCCGCGACGGCCGGCACGCCACCCGGGGCGACTACGCCTACCTGTACCTCTGCATACCGGCGGGCACCGGCCGGCTGACCGCCACCACCAGTGGCGGCACCGGCGACGCCGACCTCTACTACAGCTCCACCGGCTGGGCGACCACCGGCTCGTACACCGCCAAGGCCACCGGCAGCGGCAACGCGCACACCCTCACGGTCGACCACCCGGCCGCCGGGGCGCACTGCATCAGCCTGTACGGCGTGCGGGACTTCGGGCAGGTGAGTATCGCGACGAGCTACTGACCCGCACGCCCTCAGAGCAACCGCAGCGCGTCCGGCCCCGCCCGGTCCCGGATGATCTCCACCAGCCGGTCGAAGAGGGTCGGACCGCGCCCCGCAGCCGCCTGCGCCCACTCCTCGCGCAGGCGGCTCCGGTTGCTCTCATGGGCGCGGGTGGCCAGCCGATCCAGATGCCGGGCGGTCTCCGCGTGCCCCAACGCCCGTGCGGACAGGGCGTGATCGCGCCACTCGAAGACGAAGTCGCCGTCGTCCGGCGCGCCCATGCCACCGCTGAGACAGTCCGCGAAGGCGTCGAGATTCCGGCCGAAATAGCCACCGGGCCCGTTCACCGCCTCGCCGACCACGGTCCAGAAGCTGTCCAGGCCGGTGATCCGGGAGCCTTCGAGCACATAGGTCACGGTCATGGGGACGACCCTACGGGCGCGGGTCAGCAGTCGTGGTCCACCAGGTCGAACGTCTCGTAGTGGTCGGCGGTGTAGTAGTCCTCCCGGCTCTCCTCGCCGGTGACGATGCGCCGCGCGCCACGCGTCGGGGAGCCGGGGGTGATGACGGTGTACTCGTGGTAGTAGCCGGTGTCCTGCGCGGGCAGCACGCCCTCGCGGTTCTGGAAGACGGTGCCGTCCTGGTCGTACGGGAACGGGCCGCCGGCGTCGATGAGGTGCAGGGTGTCGTGGGCCTGGGACGGCAGGTCCGAGTAGCAGACGCTGCCGACCGATGCGGTCGTCGCCGAAGCGGTGGCCGTGACCGGGCCGCCGACGAGGAGAGCGGACAGGAGGGCGGCCGCGCCGCCGAGCGTGGTGATCCGTGGGGGGATTCGCATGCTCCATGATGACGCGCGTAGACAGCGGCTCGTCAACGCCAACTCGGGTGAATTCTTCGGGAGTTAACCGTGGAGGGGGAACACGTCCCGCCCACGGGGCCTCCGGGGTGCCACGGTCGTGCGAGGTTCGAACGGAAGTCCGTGGTCGGCTCAAGGGCTGACGGAGCGCCAGATGTGATACGGGACCGTGCGGACGGCCTCCTCGATGTCGATGTCACCCACGGCGAGCCAGCGCCGCGCGATGCCCGTCACCGGCCCCAGGATCAGCGACTCCAGGACCGGCAGCGGCAGCGCGGCCAGCTCGCCCGACTCCCGGTGCGCATGGAGCCAGGCGGCGAGCGGCGCGATCCGGGCCTCCTGGGCCCCCCGGAGCTGCCGGGCGTTCATGAGGGCCTCGCGGTCGGCGGTGACGGAGTGCATGAGCCGGGCCGCGTCCGGATGTGCCTGGACGAAGCGGAGGTACGCCTCCGTCAGCGCCCGCACCCCGCCGTGCGCGTCCGTGACCTGTTCCAGCGCCTCGGTCACCTCCCCGAGGAGGCGGCCCAGCCAGGACTGCGCGAGGGCGAGGACCACTCCCTGAAGGCTGCCGAAGTGGTGGTAGATGCTGCCCGCGCTCACGCCGCTGGCCGAGGTGATGGCGTTCAGTGTGAGGCCGGCCTCGCCCTGGGCCGCGTACAGCTCCAGGGCGGTGTCGAGCACCTGGGCGGCCGTGGCCTCCCCGCGCTGTTGCTTCGGACTCATCGACGCAGCACCCACTTCCGGAATCGCTGGCTCCTCATGGTGGCGCCGGGAACAGCCTAGAAGAAGGTTCCGGAATTGTTTCCGGAAGTTGTTCCAATGGGCTCCCGCATTGCTTCACACTGAACGCTTGTCGCGCCAAGTCGCGGCCGAACAAGGGAATTTCAGGAGACCGGTGTGAACAACGACGACCACGCGGGCGACGAGGACTACCTCGACGGAGGCATCAAGCCGCTGACGCCGACGGACCCGGCGCGCATCGGGCCCTATCTGCTGCTCGGCCGGCTCGGCGCCGGCGGCATGGGCCGGGTCTACCTCGCCCGCGCCGACGGCGGCCGCACCGTCGCGGTCAAGGTGGTGCACCCGGAGCACGTCGCGGACCCGCAGTTCAGGGGCCGTTTCCGGCGCGAGGTCGAGGCGGCGCGGAGCGTCGGCGAGCGCTGGACCGCGCCCGTACTGGACGCGGCGCCGGACGCCGAATTCCCCTGGGTGGCCACGGGTTACGTGGCCGGGCTCTCCCTGGAACAGGTCGTACGGGGCCACGGCGCCCTGCCCGCCGCCTCGGTGCAGGCGCTCGCCACGGGGCTGCTGCACGCGCTGAAGGACATCCACGCGGCGGGCATCGTCCACCGCGACCTCAAGCCGTCCAACGTGATGCTCACGATGGAGGGGCCCAAGGTCATCGACTTCGGCATCGCCCGTGCCGTCGGGACCGCCGTCGAGTCCCTGCTCACCAGTACCAACATGATGATCGGCACGCCCGGGTTCATGGCCCCGGAGCAGGTGCACGGGGAGAGCGCGGTACCGAAGAGCGACGTCTTCACCCTCGGCTGCGTCCTCACGTACGCGGCGACCGGGACGCTCCCCTTCGGGCACGGGGCGAGCAACCAGCACGCGATCATGTACCGGATCGCCGAGGCCGAGCCGGAGCTCAAGCGGGTCCGGGACGCGGACCTCAAGGCGCTGATCGCCCGGCTGCTGGTCAAGCCGGTGGACGAGCGGCCCTCGGTGGACGAGCTGCTGGCCGAGCCGGGGCGCGAGGCGGGGCCGGTCGCCTCCTCATGGCTGCCCGCCGCCGTCGTGAGCCACCTGGCCCGCCAGTCGGCGCAGTTGCTCGACGCGGAGGCGGAGCCGCTGCGGCAGGAGGCCGACCGCGCGACGGTGGACCTCCGGGCGGCGCCCGAGGTGGCGGCGGCGGTGGAGGGCGAGAAGACGGCGGAGAAGCCGAAGCGGGGGAAGCGGCGCCCCTGGGTGGTCGCGGTCCCGCTGGTGGTCGTGATCGGCGGGGGCGGCGCTACGCTGCTCCTCCAGCCGTTCAGCCACGACGGCGCCGACGCGCACGCGGCGCCCCCGGCGGCCACCTCGACGGGTCCGACCGCCACCCCGGAGCCCTCGGCGGCCGGCAGCGCTTCCCCGACCGGCAGCGAGAGCCCGAAGGCGTCTCCCAGCAAGAAGAAGGCGGACGCCGGCAAGGACGGGAAGGACGGCGAGCCGGGCAAGGACGGCCGGGACGCGGGCACCGCGGGCGGCGGCTCGACCTCGAGCGGCAGTGGTACGAGCGGCGGGGGCTCCGGCGGGGAAAGTTCGAGCGGGGGCTCCACTGTCGGCGGCGGCACCTCGGGTGGCTCCACGAGCACGTCCGGAGGCGGAGGCTCGACCAGCATCAGCACGTCCGGTGGCACCACCGGCGGTTCGAGCAGTGACAGCACGGTCCCGTCCGCGTTCGTCGGCACCTGGAAGTACGGCGAGTCCGTGAACATCAACCAGCCGGAAACCGTCAGCATTTCCGGAGCGGGCATCGTGCGCATGTCCGGCGTTCCGTACATGCCCTGCACCTACCAGGCCACGGTGACGTCCAAGGCGAACGGCAACAGCCGCATCAACATCAGCGCCGCCACGCCGGTCGGCAAAAAGGACTTCCGGTGCTTCGCCACACTGGAGGCATCCTTCTTCAGCCTCAACGCCACCGGAATCCAGCACAACGTCGGGGCCGCCGCGGGCGACGGCTACTACTACAAGCGCGCCTGAGCCCCGCACGATTCCTCCGGTCCGAAGGACTCCGCAAGCGTGACAGCCGGGAGGCGGGGGCATGCATTGCGTGAGCACCTTCGAGACAGGGGGCGAATGGCCGTGTGGGCGGGGGAAACGATGGAGCGTCACGAAGAGGCCCGGATGCATCGCAGGGTGGACCGGGCCGATCTGGCAGCCGTGGGGGAGGTGCGGGGCGCGGTGCGGGAGTTACTGCGCTACCGCTGGAAGGAGGAGCCGGCGCAGGTCGCCGAGCTGCTGCTCAGTGAGCTGGTGACCAACGCCCTGGTGCACACGGACGAGGGCGCGGTCGTCGCCGTGAGCGTCGCGCCCCGCCGCCTGCGCGTGGAGGTGCGGGACTTCGTCCCCGGAATGGACCCCGAGCCGCACGTACCGTCCGCCGACGACGGTACGCACGGCCGGGGACTCGTCCTGGTGGAGAGCCTTGCCGACTCCTGGGGGATCAGCCCCCGCTCGCTGGGCAAGGTGGTGTGGTTCGAGCTGGACGGCGAACGGCCCTGACGGTCTCCGGACCACCAGGGCCTGTCTGACAAGTCCCGTCTGCAGGGCGGCGCCATGCACGCACTCTCGCCGCACCGGCCCCAGACCCCAGTACATCCAGTACAGGGGTCTGGGGCCGGCACGCCGAGAGCACGCACCTGACGCCGCCCTGCCCGCCCTCCGGGCGGACGACGGGAATGGTCAGACAGGCCCGGCCGTTCGCGTACGTCCGCCGTCCCGTGTCAGCCGAACTGCTGCTCCAGGTCCTTGAGCTTCTGCTCCAGCGAATCGAGCCGGGGCAGGGCCTGGGTGTCGTCGTCGTCGGCCGGATCGGCCGAGGCCGATCCGCTCACGCCCAGTTCAGGGACGCTCGCCGAGTTCGAGTGGTTCGCGGCTTGCAGGGATGGCCGGGGTCGCAGGGGCAGCTGACCCGGCTCGGATATGGCGGGCTCCGCGACGGACTGCGCGGAGCCCGTCGCGGGGGCCAGTGCGGCCACCTCGACCGGGGAGCCGCCCCGTCCGAGCCGGCCCCAGGCCCGGTTCTGCCGGTTCAGGGCCTTGATGTGCGCACGGTCCAGCTTTTCCTGGTCCCTTCTGCGGAGACGGTTCTGCTCTTTCTCTCTGCGGTCCTCGCGTACCTCGTCCACCGCCTCGTCCAGCGTGCGTACGCCTTCGAGGAGCATCAGCGACCAGGCGCCGAAGGTCTCCCGGGGCGCGCGCAGCCAGCGCACGATCCGGATCTGAGGCAGCGGGCGGGGCACGAGGCCCTGCTCGCGCAGCGCGGCCCGGCGGGTCTGCTTCAGCGCGCGGTCGAACAGCACGGCGGCCGAGAGCGACATGCCCGCGAAGAAGTGCGGGGCACCCGCGTGGTCGATGCCGCGCGGCGCGTGCACCCAGTTGAACCAGGCGGCGGCGCCGGCGAAGGTCCACACCAGGAGGCGCGAGCCGAGCGCCGCGTCCCCGTGGCTGGCCTCCCGCACGGCCAGGACCGAGCAGAACATCGCCGCCCCGTCCAGGCCGAAGGGCACCAGGTACTCCCAGCCGTCCGAGAGGCCGAGGTTCTGCTCGCCGAAGCCGACGAGCCCGTGGAAGGAGAGTGCGGCGGCGACCGCGGCACAGCAGAACAGCAGCACGTACGAAGCGGTGGCGTACAGCGTCTCCTTGCGTCTGCGCCGCTCCTCGCTGCGTTCCCAGCTGTCGTCGGCCGAGGCTGTGTCAGAGGCGCGCCTTCCGCGCGCGACCACCGCCACCGCCGCCATGACCCCCACGAGCAGCACGGCGCCCGGAAGCAGCCAGTCAAGCGATATGTCGGTCAGTCTCATGCGCGGTCCCTTGCGTCACGTAGGGCGTTTCGGGCGCCATCGTGGCGGAAATTGCCCTCCGTTCAGACGGTTTCGGGACAAGTGAACGCCAACGGGGTGCAGGAGACCGTCGATATGGACGTTCTGGTCGAACGCCCTTCAGTGGTGTGCGCATGGTGTTCGAATGCGTGTCACCTGTCCGGGCGGTGTGCACGCGGCGGAGTGGATCAGGGCGCGGGCGTCAGTTTGCGGACGCGCTCCTCGTCGCACGTACGCGGGCACGTGACGCAGGTGTCCTCGGGGCGCAGCGTGTAGAAGAGGCAGCAGCTCGCCCGGTCCCGGGTCGGCAGCGATGCGCCGTTCGGCCCGGTCAGCTCGCGGAAGCCCGCGGTGCCGACGTACGGCTCGGTGGCGCCGGGCAGCAGCGCCTCCAGCTCCCGCATGGCGCGCCGCTCCTCGCCCAGCAGATGGGCGACGTACCAGAGGCCCTCGACGATCTCGTCGGTCGCCATCCCCCACAGGGCCCGCTTCCCGCGCCGCATCCGCGGCCGGAAGCCCTCGAGGACCGGGGCCAGGTGTTCGGCCACCGCGTCCAGCACCTCGGCCCGCAGCGCCGCCTCGTCGGCCACCACCCGGGCCCCCGGCAGTCCGGCCGCCGGATCGTCGGGCAGGCAGGCGAACTCCCGCACCCGCAGCGTCAGATGACCCAGGGCCCGCTGGAACGAGACGTCCTCGGCCGGCACGCGGGGCACCCGGCGGTGCAGGAACCAGGGCACCGTCACCAGGAGGCAGGCCGGCCAGGCGTACCGGTGCAGCCCGAAGCTGGCGATCACATCGGGCCGGCCCTCCTGGCCGTAGTCCCGCCGCACCTGTTCGGCGTCGAAGGCGAGGAACGCGTCCAGGGCCTCGCCGCCCGCCGCCAGCTCGTGCGCACCGACCCAGCCGGGACCGCCGGGGGCACTCTCGCCGTCGGCCAGGATCTCGGCGCGCAGCCCGGGGAAGACCTCGGTCAGGCGCGCGTAGGCGTCGGCCACGGGTGAGGCCGTCACCGCGGGGAGCAGGGCGGGCAGGGTCATGCGGGGACCACCGATTCACGAGCGTCAGCAGGTAAGCCTTACCTTACCCTGCCGTATCGATGTGTGAACCGGGGGCCGTTACGCCTATCGTGCACACAGGGCGCCCGACGCGCGAGCGCGCCCGAGACCGGCCGAGGAGGTGCCCGTGGAGCAGGGCGGAGCGCGCGAGGAGGTGCGTCCCCCGTACGGCGGTGCCTCGGTCGTCCGGGTGCCCGAGCAGGCCCGCGGCGAGCACACCCACGGGGAGCACCCCCGCGAGGCGCCGGCCCCCCGCGCCCAGGTGCGCCGGCACTCCGTGCGCGGCCAGATCCTGGAGGCCCTGCGCGCCGCGCTGGTCGACGGCGAGCTGGTCCCCGGCCAGGTCTACTCGGCGCCGGCCCTCGGCGCCCGCTTCGGCGTCTCCGCCACCCCGGTGCGCGAGGCGATGCAGCGGCTGGCCACCGAGGGGGCCGTGGAGGTCGTGCCGAACCGGGGCTTCCGGGTCGCCGAGCGGGGACCGCGCGAGCTGGCGGAGCTGGCCGAGGTCCGCGCGCTGATCGAGGTCCCCGTCATGCTGCGGCTCGCCCGCAGCGTCCCGCCCGCCCGCTGGTGCGCGCTGCGCCCGCTGGCGGACGCCACCGTGGCCGCGGCGGCCGTCGGCGACCGGGCGAGCTACGCGGACGCGGACCGGGCCTTCCACGGCGCGATGCTCGCCCTCGCCGGGAACCACAGCCTGGTCGCCGTCGCCGACGACCTGCACCGCCGCTCCCAGTGGCCCCTGGTGGACAATCCGGTCACCCGGCGCGCCGACCTGCTGGCCGACGCCTCCGAGCACACCGCGCTGCTCGACGCGCTGATCGCCCAGGACGTCGCGGTCGTCCAGTCGCTGGTGAGGGAGCACTTCGCGGGCGCCGACGGCTGAGCCGGTACGCGTCGGCGCCCCGGTGTCCTCTCAGTTCGCCTCGACCGTCTCCGGCGGCGGCTGGTCCAGGTGCGGGCCCAGCCAGGTCGGGACGCCGCCCAGCAGCCGGAAGAGCCGGGCCGCCTCGGCGCGCAGCCGGGTCGCCGCCTCCGGTTCGGACTCGGCGTCGGCCAGCGCGATGAGCGCCGGGGCCGTACCCACCAGATAGCCCAGTTCCTCCCTTATCCGCAGGGACTCCGCGAAGCCGTGCCGGGCCTCCGCCAGCTCGCCCTCGCGCAGGGCGATCAGGGCGAGATGGCGCCAGGTCGAGGAGAGCAGCAGCGCGTCGCCCTGCGCGGTGGCGCCGGCGTGCGCCCTGCGGTACGCGGCCCGGGCGGCCTGCGGGGAGTCCGCGATGTTCTGCGCGATCAGACCGCGCCGGAAGTCGAGCAGCGGCCGGCCCTGGGCGGCGGGGGAGAGCAGGGCCGCGGCCCGGCCCAGCGCCACCCGGGCCTCGTCGGCCCGGTCCCGCACCCCGAGCAGGGTCGAGGCGTAGGCGAGGTATCCGCGCTCGCAGGCCGCCGCGCCGCGCTCCTCGTCGTCGTGGGCCATGGCCTCGGCGGTGCGCAGGGCGTCCTCGGCGTCCGTCCACCCCTGCCCGGTGTACAGGCACCGCTCGGTCAGCAGGGCCGTCCGCTGGAGGGCCGCGGCCGGGTCGGTGGCGGCGTCGTGTTCCAGCAGGGCCGCGGCGTCCGTCCAGCAGGCGCGTGAGCGCAGCCGCCATACCGCGGTCTGGAGCGGAGGATCGTCATCTGCTGTCGTTCCGGAACCAGACATGGCGGTATGCGCCACATTGCCCTCCCCGAGCGCGCCTTCGAGCTGTTGAGTACGGGCCGCATCACAGCACGGAATGGCACGCCGGGCCAAGGGGTCGAGGCAATGTCAGGTGAAAGTTTTCACAATCGACCGCACGGGGTACAGCCCTTGTCCGGCCCGGGATTTCAGCTCATCCGCAGCGCGAGGAAGAAATCGAGCTTGTCCTCCAGGCGCGCCAGGTCACGCCCCGTCAACTGCTCGATTCGCCCGACCCGGTAGCGCAGCGTGTTGACGTGCAGGTGCAGCCGGGCCGCGCAGCGGGTCCACGAACCGTCGCAGTCCAGGAACGCCTCCAGGGTCGGGATCAGCTCCGCGCGGTGACGCCGGTCGTACTCGCGCAGCGGGTCCAGCAGCCGGGCGGTGAACGCCCGCCGCACGTCGTCCGGGACGAACGGAAGCAGCAGCACGTGCGAGGCCAGCTCGTGGTGGCCGGCCGCGCAGACCCGGCCGGGCCGCGCCGCCGCCACCCGGCGCGCGTGCCGGGCCTCCTCCAGGGCGCCGCGCAACCCCTCCGCCGAGTGCACCGAGGCGCTGACCCCCAGGGTCAGGCGGCCGTCGTTACCGAGGCCCGCGGAGAGTGGGGCGCGCACGGCGGCGAGCAGCGCGTCGGCGTGCAGGGCGGGCCCGTCGTCCGGTGCGTCGCCGGCCGTGTCCCCGGCGCCGTCCCGGGGCGCGGCCGGAGCGGCGGGCAGCGGCACCAGGGCGATGGCCTCGTCACCCGTGTGGGCGACGGCGATCCGGTCCGCCGAGTCGGGGCCGGTCACCGCCGGGTCGACCAGGATCTCCTCAAGGAGCGCCTGGGCGACCGGGCCGCCCGGGACCCCGGACCCGCCGTCCTCGTCCCACTCGACCCGGGCCACCACGACCTGCCAGTGCGGTGCGGTGCCGAGGCCGGGGAGCAGGACCGGGGTGGCCACACGCAGCCGGGCGGCGATCTCGGCGGGCGCGGCCCCCGCCTGGACCAGCTCCAGGACCTCCTGGGCGAGCCTGCGGCGCACCGTGCGGGCTGCGTCGCGCCGGTCGCGCTCGACGGCGATCAGCTGGGTGACGCCCTGGAGGAGGTCGAGCCGCGCGGCCGGCCAGTCGCTCGCGTCGGCCTCCACGGCGAGCAGCCAGTCGGAGAGCACCGACTCCCGCACGTCGCGGGCGGGCGGCACCGTGCCGCCCCGGCCGTTGTTCCGGATCGGGAAGAGCGAATACGTCGTACCGCCGAGAGCGGCCCGGTGCGGGGCGCGGCGGCCGGAGCGGACGGCGGCCAGATGCAGCCCGGCCAGCTCGGCCCCGGCGGCGGAGGGCAGCGGGGCGCCCGCACCCGCGATCTGCCGCCCGGTGGGGGAGAGCACCCAGGCGTGGAGGTCCAGGTCGGAGCCCAGGAGGTCGAGGACCACCTCGGGGCCGCCACCCGTCGGGCCCGAGGTCATCAGCCTGCGGTGCCGGTCCACCACGGCCGCCAGGTCACCCGCACGCTCGCCGGACACCTGGCGCACCACGTACTCGGTGATCGTTGCGAAAGCGACCGTCTCGTGGACCGCGAACAGCGGCAGCCGGTGCTGGCGGCACGCCTCCACGAGATCGTCCGGGATGGTGCCCAGTTCCGCCTCGCCCGCCGCGAGACCGGCCACCCCGGCGCCCGACAGGATGCGCACGAACGGCTCCGAGTCCTCGGCGTCCCGGCGCCAGGCCAGACCGGTCAGGACCAGCTCGCCGCCGGTGAGGTAGCGGCTCGGGTCGCGGAGGTCGGTCGTCATCACGCCGCGGACCGACCGGTCCAGCTCCTCGTCGCCGCCGAGCAGCCGCAGGCCCAGCGCGTCGTTCTCCAGCAGTGCGCGCAGCCGCATGGGGTCGCCGCCGATCTCTTTCGTTGGTACGGGTGAAGTCTGGGTGTTGCGGTGAGGCTGTTGAGCCCCGCCATTCGTTCGAATCTACAAGACATGAGCGGAGACCAGCCAACTCCTTCATGGGTTCGGTGACTGCACCAGGTGGAGCAGGGCTTGTGTACTGGGCCACACACCGCGTGAACAAGACATGAACAAGTTCGAGGGCCGGCCGTCACCCAGCCCAGCGTGAAAACCCGATTGAGAAGAAGAGAGCCACCATGGACTTCCTTCGCCCCGCAAGCTGGGAGGAGGCGCTCGCCGCCAAGGCCGAGCACCCGACGGCTGTGCCCATCGCCGGGGGCACCGATGTGATGGTCGAGATCAACTTCGACCACCGGCGCCCCGAATACCTCCTGGACCTGAACCGCGTCGGCGAGCTCACCGAGTGGGAGGTGGGGCAGGAGAACGTACGGCTCGGCGCCTCGGTCCCGTACAGCCAGATCATGGAGCACCTACGGGCCGAACTGCCGGGTCTCGCGCTCGCCTCGCACACCGTCGCGTCGCCGCAGATCCGCAACCGGGGCGGCGTCGGCGGCAACCTCGGCACCGCGTCCCCGGCGGGTGACGCCCACCCCGCCCTGCTCGCGGCCGGAGCCGAGGTGGAGGCCGAGTCGGTACGCGGCACCCGGATGATCCCCATCGACGCCTTCTACACCGGCGTCAAGCGCAACGCCCTCGAACCGGACGAGCTGATCCGGGCCGTGCACATCAAGAAGGCCGACGGGCCGCAGCAGTACTCCAAGGTCGGCACCCGCAACGCGATGGTCATCGCCGTCTGCGCCTTCGGCCTCGCCCTGCACCCCGAGACCCGCACGGTCCGCACCGGCATCGGATCGGCCGCCCCGACACCCGTACGGGCGAAGGAGGCCGAGGAATTCCTGAACGCCGCGCTGGAGGAGGGCGGGTTCTGGGACAGCCGCACGATCATCACGCCCTCCGTCGCCCAGCAGTTCGCCACGCTCGCCGCCGGCGCCTGCAACCCGATCGACGACGTGCGCGGCACCGCGAGCTACCGCCGGCACGCCGTCGGGATCATGGCCCGCCGCACCCTCGGCTGGGCCTGGGAGTCATACCGCGGCAACGGCCGCAGCACCGAAGGAGCCGCCTGATCATGCGCGTCAATTTCACGGTCAACGGCCGCCGCCACGAGGCCGACGACGTCTGGGAGGGCGAATCCCTCCTCTACGTCCTGCGCGAGCGCATGGGCCTGCCCGGCTCCAAGAACGCCTGCGAGCAGGGCGAATGCGGCTCCTGCACGGTCCGCCTCGACGGCGTACCCGTCTGCTCCTGCCTGGTCGCCGCCGGCCAGGTCGAGGGCCGCGACGTCGTCACCGTGGAGGGTCTCGCCGACTTCGCCGCCCACCGCGCCGAGGCCCACCCCGGCACCGGCTGCGCCTCCGGCGCCTGCGGCACCTCGCTGGACCGGGCCAAGCGCTGGAAGGCCGAGCCCGCCTCGGACGACGAGACCCGGGACACCGGGGAGCTGTCCCCGATCCAGCAGGCGTTCATCGACGCCGGAGCCGTCCAGTGCGGCTTCTGCACCCCCGGCCTCCTGGTCGCGGCCGACGAGCTCCTGGAGCGCACCCCGCAGCCGTCCGACGCGGACATCCGCGAGGCGCTCTCCGGCAACCTCTGCCGCTGCACCGGCTACGAGAAGATCCTCGACGCGGTCCGCCTCGCGGCCGCCCGCGCGGAAGGGACGGTCTAGGCGATGGGCGTCACCGGTTCCCCCACCAACATCAACCAGGGCAGCCGCACCAAGGGCGGCATCGGCGAGTCCACGCTGCGCCCCGACGGCATCCTGAAGGTCACCGGCGAGTTCGCGTACTCCTCGGACATGTGGCACGAGGACATGCTCTGGGGCCACACCCTGCGCTCCACCGTCGCGCACGCCGAGATCGTCTCCATCGACGTCTCCGAGGCGCTGGCCACCTCCGGCGTCTACGCGGTCCTCACCTACGACGACCTGCCGGCCGCGATGAAGAACTACGGCCTGGAGATCCAGGACACCCCCGTCCTCGCCCACGGCCGGGTCCGCCACCACGGCGAACCCGTCGCGCTCGTCGCCGCCGACCACCCGGAGACGGCCCGCCGCGCCGCCGCGAAGATCCGGATCGACTACCGCGAGCTGCCCGTCGTCACCGACGAGGCGTCCGCGACCGCGCCCGGCGCCCCCCTCATCCACGAGGGCCGCGACGACCACCACATCGGCCACGTACCGCACCCCAACATCGTCCACCGCCAGCCGATCGTCCGCGGCGACGTGGCGGCGGCCGAGGCCCGGGCCGATGTGATCGTCAAGGGCGACTACTACTTCGGCATGCAGGACCAGGCGTTCCTGGGCCCCGAGTCCGGCCTCGCCGTACCCGCCGAGGACGGCGGCGTCGACCTGTACGTGGCGACCCAGTGGCTCCACTCCGACCTGCGCCAGATCGCGCCCGTCCTCGGCCTGCCCGAGGACAAGGTCCGCATGACGCTCTCCGGCGTCGGCGGCGCCTTCGGCGGACGCGAGGACCTGTCGATGCAGATCCACGCCTGCCTCCTCGCGCTGCGCACCGGCAAGCCCGTGAAGATCGTCTACAACCGCTTCGAGTCGTTCTTCGGGCACGTCCACCGCCACCCGGCCCGCCTCCACTACGAGCACGGCGCCACCCGCGACGGCAAGCTCACGCACATGAGGTGCCGCATCGTCCTCGACGGCGGCGCCTACGCCTCCGCGTCCCCGGCCGTCGTCGGCAACGCCTCCTCGCTGTCGGCCGGCCCGTACGTCATCGACAACGTGGACATCGAGGCGATCGCCCTCTACACCAACAACCCCCCGTGCGGCGCCATGCGCGGCTTCGGCGCCGTCCAGGCGTGCTTCGCCTACGAGGCCCAGATGGACAAGCTGGCCGCCGCACTGGACATGGACCCGGTCGAGTTCCGGCAGCTCAACGCCATGGAACAGGGCACCCTCCTGCCCACCGGACAGCAGGTGGACTCGCCCGCCCCGGTCGCCGAACTGCTGCGCCGCGTCAAGGCCATGCCGCTGCCGCCCGAGCGCCAGTGGGAGAGCGCGGGCGAGCACGCCGACGTACGCGCCCTGCCGGGCGGCCTCTCCAACACCACCCACGGCGAGGGCGTCGTACGCGGCGTCGGCTATGCGGTCGGCATCAAGAACGTCGGCTTCTCCGAGGGCTTCGACGACTACTCCACCGCCCGGGTCCGCATGGAGGTCATCGGCGGCGAACCCGTCGCGACCGTCCACACCGCGATGGCCGAGGTCGGGCAGGGCGGCGTCACCGTGCACGCCCAGATCGCCCGTACCGAACTCGGCGTCTCCCAGGTCACCATCCACCCGGCCGACACCAAGGTCGGCTCCGCCGGATCGACCTCCGCCTCCCGCCAGACGTACGTCACCGGAGGCGCGGTCAAGCACTCCTGCGAGGCCGTCCGCGAACAGGTCCTGGAGCTCGGCCGCCGCAAGTTCGGCACCTACCACCCCGCCTGGGCCACCGCCGAACTCCTCCTGGAGGGCGGCAAGGTCGTCACCGACGGCGGCGAGGTGCTGGCGGACATCGCGGACGTCCTGGAGGACGAGGCGGTCGACATCGAGCTGGAATGGCGCCACCGGCCCACCGAGCCCTTCGACCTGCGCACCGGACAGGGCAACGGCCACGTCCAGTACTCCTTCGCCGCGCACCGCGCGGTGGTCGAGGTCGACACCGAACTCGGCCTGGTCAAGGTCGTCGAACTGGCCTGCGCCCAGGACGTCGGCAAGGCGCTCAACCCGCTGTCGGTCGTCGGCCAGATCCAGGGCGGCACCATCCAGGGGATGGGCATCGCCGTCATGGAGGAGATCATCGTCGACCCGGTGACCGCGAAGGTGCGCAACCCGTCCTTCACGGACTACCTCCTCCCCACCATCCTCGACACGCCGACCATCCCGGTCGACGTGCTCGAACTCGCCGACGACCACGCCCCGTACGGGCTGCGCGGCATCGGCGAGGCCCCCACCCTGTCGTCCACCCCGGCCGTCCTCGCGGCGATCCGGAACGCGACGGGTCTGGAGCTCGACCGGACGCCGGTCCGGCCGGAACACCTCACCGGCGTCTGACGAGGGCTCCGCCACCAGCTCTCCGGGCGGTGCGCGCCACCGGCGAACGTCACACTTCCCCGGCCCGCACCGCCCGGAGGCCCAGGGTTCCGCACCGCTCGCGGCCCCGAACCCCCGCACCCGGAACAGCGGCAGCCGTTCCGAGCCCTTCCTGCATGAACAGTTCGTCTCGGGCCGTCCCCCGGGTCGTGCCGCCAGCGCAGTCATCCCAAATCCCGCATCTCGATTCTTCATCGCGGGTGCCCCTGTGAACCTTGGGAGTCAGGCATCATGACCCAGCAGTCAGTGCAGCCGAAGACCGGTGCGGAGGACGCGGGCCCCGGCTCGCGCGTCCCCGCCGGCAGATCGTGGCTCGACCGGTACTTCCACATATCCGACCGCGGTTCGACCGTGGCCCGGGAAGTGCGCGGCGGCGTCACGACCTTCATGGCCATGGCGTACATCCTTCTGCTCAACCCGCTGATCCTCGGCGGCAAGGACGTCGACGGCAATCTGCTCAGCCAGCCCGCCCTGATCACCGCCACCGCGCTCGCGGCGGCGGCCACCACCCTGCTCATGGGCTTCGTCGGCAAGGTCCCGCTGGCGCTCGCCGCCGGTCTCAGCGTCTCCGGCGTCCTGTCCTCGCAGGTCGCCCCCGAAATGACCTGGCCCCAGGCCATGGGCATGTGCGTGATGTACGGCGCGGTGATCTGCCTCCTGGTGGTCACCGGTCTGCGCGAGCTGATCATGAACGCGATCCCGCTCCCGCTGAAGCACGGCATCACCATGGGCATCGGCCTGTTCATCGCCCTGATCGGGCTCTACAAGGCCGGATTCGTCGGCAAGGGCACCGCGACCCCGGTGACCCTCGGCCCGGCCGGTGAACTCGCCGGCTGGCCCGTCCTCGTCTTCGCGGTCACCCTGCTGCTGATCTTCATGCTCCAGGCCCGCAACATCCCCGGCGCGATCCTCATCGGCATCGTCGTCGGCACCGTGATCGCCGTCGTG
Organism: Streptomyces sp. DT224; assembly: GCF_049844595.1. Classification (NCBI taxonomy): domain Bacteria; kingdom Bacillati; phylum Actinomycetota; class Actinomycetes; order Kitasatosporales; family Streptomycetaceae; genus Streptomyces; species Streptomyces sp. DT224. Next base: position 601,417 of record NZ_JBNCLI010000002.1, on the reverse strand, counting down.
ATCAACAAGGTCGCGGACGTCGATCCCAAGATCTGGAGCAGCGGCCCGCCGGAGCTCAAGGGCTCCGCGGTCTCCTCGCCGGACTTCTCGCTCTTCGGTGACGTCTCGTTCGGCGGCTGGGGCGACGTCGGCGCGATGACCGTCGGCTTCATCGTCTTCACCCTCGTGCTCGCCGGCTTCTTCGACGCGATGGCCACCATCATCGGTGTCGGCACGGAGGCCGGGCTCGCCGACGACAAGGGCCGCATGCCGGGCCTGTCGAAGGCGCTGTTCATCGACGGCGCCGGCGGGGCCATCGGCGGTGTCGCCGGCGGTTCCGGGCAGACGGTCTTCGTGGAGTCCGCGACCGGCGTCGGCGAGGGGGCCAGGACCGGCCTGGCCTCCGTCGTCACCGGCCTGTTCTTCGCCGCCTGCCTCTTCTTCACCCCGCTCACCGCGATCGTGCCCGCCGAGGTGGCCTCCGCCGCTCTCGTCGTCATCGGCGCGATGATGATGCAGAACGCCCGGCACGTGGACTGGAGCGACCGCTCGGTGGCCATCCCGGTGTTCCTGACGGTGGTCCTGATGCCGTTCACGTACACCATCACCACCGGTGTGGCGGCGGGCGTCATCTCGTACGTCGCCATCAAGGCCGCCCAGGGCCGGGCCCGCGAGGTCGGCGCGTTCATGTGGGGCCTGACGGTGATCTTCGTCGTCTACTTCGCCCTGCACCCGATCGAGAGCTGGCTCGGCGTCAGCTGACCCGCCGCCCCACTCACCCGCAAGGAGACCGAGATGCTGGACATCGCCGAAGAGCTCGACCGCTGGGCCGGGCAGGGACGCGATTTCGCCGTGGCCACCGTCGTCGCCGTCGGCGGCAGCGCCCCCCGTCAGCCGGGGGCCGCGCTGGCCGTCGACCGCGACGGCACGGCGATCGGCTCGGTCTCCGGCGGGTGCGTGGAGGGAGCCGTGTACGAGCTGTGCCAGGAGGCGCTGGAGGACGGGCTGACCCGCCTCGAACGCTTCGGCTACAGCGACGAGGACGCCTTCGCGGTCGGCCTGACCTGTGGCGGCGTCATCGACATCCTGGTGACCCCGGTCCGGGCGGACGACCCCGCCCGGCCGGTGTACGCCGCCGCGCTCACCGCCGCCGCGCGCGGCGAGGCGGCCGCCGTCGCCCGCATCACCGAGGGCCCCGCCGAACTCCTCGGCCGCCCCCTGCTCGTGCGCCCCGAGGGGGGCTACGAGGGCGGGCTCGGCGGCCACCCGGAGCTGGACCGCACCGCGGCGGCCGAGGCCCGCGCCCTGCTCGACCAGGGCCGCACGGCCACCCTCACCATCGGCGCCGACGGCTCACGCTGCGGGCAGCCCCTCACGCTGCTCGTGGAGTCCAGCGTGCCGCCGCCCCGGATGATCGTGTTCGGCGCCATCGACTTCGCCGCCGCCCTGGTCCGGGCCGGCAAGTTCCTCGGCTACCACGTCACGGTGTGCGACGCGCGGCCCGTCTTCGCGACGAAGGCCCGCTTCCCGGACGCCGACGAACTGGTCGTGGACTGGCCGCACCGCTATCTGGCCGGAACCCCGGTGGACGCCCGCACGGTCCTGTGCGTCCTCACGCACGACGCCAAGTTCGACGTGCCCCTGCTGGAGGCGGCGCTCAAGCTGCCCGTCGCGTACGTCGGCGCGATGGGCTCCCGCCGCACGCACCTCCAGCGCAACGAACGGCTGCGCGAGGCCGGGGTGACCGAGCTGGAGCTGGCCCGCCTGCACTCGCCGATCGGACTCGACCTCGGAGCCCGTACGCCCGAGGAGACGGCCCTGTCGATCGCCGCCGAGATCGTCGCCGTCCGGCGCGGCGGCAGCGGCGCCCCGCTGACCGGCGCGCACACCCCGATCCACCACCCCGGCGGGCTGCCCCCGGCGGGGCGCATCGGCTCGGTGGCCTGAAGCGCCCCCGGGAAAGGGCCGTCCACGACCGGCGGTTAGCCGCCACGGCACATTCGCGCCAGGCACGGACCGTCCCACGGCGGCCGGTTTGCCGGTAGATCATCACCCATGACATTCACCCCCTCCACCGCGACCGGCCGGGCGAGACCCGCTCGCAACGGGCGACGCACCCTCGTCATAGCCACCGCCGCGGCCCTGGTGAGCGGCGCGCTGCTCCCCATTACGGCCACCGCTTCGGCCGCCCCGGCCCCCACCGCCGGGACCACCCCCGCGGCCGGGCCCGTCCACCGCTACGACATCACCCTCGTCACCGGTGACGTCGTCCACTACGCCGATGGCGCGGGCAAGCAGGACACCGTCACCGTGGACCGCCCCGAGGGCGCCATCGGTGGCGTCCACGTCCAGCAGGCCGGGGACGACATCTACGTCCTCCCCGACGAGGCGCAGAGCCTCCTCGCGGCCGGCAAGCTGGACCGCCGCCTCTTCAACGTCTCGGCGCTCGCGAAGATGGGCTACGACGACAAAACGACCGGCGGCATCCCGCTGATCGCCACCTACCCCGCCGCCGAGGCCCGTTCGCTGCCCGCCGCCCCGCGCGGCAGCAAGGCCGTCCGGAAGCTGGAGTCCATCCACGGCGCCGCCCTCAAGGCCGGCAAGGACACCGCCCGCGCCTTCTGGGACGACATCGCGCGCACCGCCACGGCCCGCTCGCTGGACAACGGCATCGCCAAGCTCTGGCTCGACGGCCGCGCCGAGGCCGCTCTCAAGGACTCCGTGCCCCAGATCAACGCCCCGCAGGCATGGGCGGAGGGCTACGACGGCAAGGGCGTCAAGGTCGCCGTCCTGGACAGCGGCATCGACGAGGACCACCCGGACGTCAAGGACCGCATCCTGGAGACGAAGAGCTTCGTCCCGGGCGAGGCGGTCGACGACAAGAACGGCCACGGCACGCACGTCGCCTCCACCATCGCCGGGTCCGGCGCCGCGTCCGACGGCGTCAACAAGGGCGTCGCCCCCGAGGCCGGGCTGCTCGTCGGCAAGGTCCTGAGCGACCAGGGCTCCGGAGCCGACTCCGGCATCATCGAGGCCATGGAGTGGGCCAAGGCGGAGGGCGCCGACGTCGTCTCCATGAGCCTCGGCTCACCGGTCGCCGACGACGGCACCGACCCCATGGCGCAGGCCGTCAACTCGCTCTCGGCGGACGGCGGCCCGCTCTTCGTCATCGCCGCCGGCAACGCGTACGGCGCGGGCACCATCGGCGCGCCCGGTTCCGCCGACAAGGCGCTCACCATCGCCGCCGTCGACAAGCAGGACGGCCGCGCGGACTTCTCCTCGATGGGCCCGCTGGTGCGCAGCTACGGCCTGAAGCCGGACCTGTCCGCGCCGGGCGTCGACATCAACGCCGCCGCCTCGCAGTCCGTCCCCGGCATCGAGGGCATGTACCAGTCGATGTCCGGTACGTCGATGGCGACCCCGCACGTCGCCGGCGCCGCCGCCATCCTCAAGCAGCGCCACCCCGACTGGTCCGGCCAGCGCGTCAAGGACGCGCTGATGACCTCGTCCACGGTGCTGCCCGACTACACCCCGTACGAGCAGGGCACCGGCCGCCTCGATGTGAAGGCCGCCATCGACACGACCGTCGAGGCCACGGGGTCCGTCGCGGTCGCCGCGTACGACTGGCCGCACAGCGCCACCGACCCGGTCACCGAACGCACCATCACCTACCGCAACACGGGCGGCGCCGACGTCACCCTCGACCTGGCGACGGACAGGGCCTCGGACGCGTACACGCTCTCCGCGAAGCAGCTGACCGTCCCGGCCGGCTCCACCGCCCAGGCCGTGCTCACGCTCGACCCGTCGAAGGTGGACGCGGACACCACGTTCTCCGGCCAGGTCGTCGCCAAGGACGCCTCCGGTGCCGTCGTCGCGCACACCGGCTTCGCGCTCAGCAAGGAGCAGGAGCTCTACGACCTCACGCTCCGGCTCCGCGACCGCTCCGGCAAGCCCATGGACGGCACCGTCGTCCTCGGCGCCCTCGGCGATCCGAACCTGACCCCCGTCGCGGTGTCCGGTGACACCACCCTGAGGCTGCCCCCGGGCAACTACACCGCCTGGACCGCCGCGGACATCAAGGGCGACACCGCCGACTCCAAGGCCCTCGCCTTCCTGGCCGCCCCCGAGATCATCCTCGACAAGCCGGCCACGGCCACGCTCGACGCCTCCAAGGCCCACAGGATCAGCGTGCGCACGCCGAAGGAGACCGAGACCCGCCAGCTGCGCTACGACATGGCGCGCACCGCGCCGGACGGCACCGTCCAGCGTGACGCGTACCAGATCCCGCTGACGTACGACCAGCTGTGGGCGAGCCCCACCAAGAAGGTCACCCAGGGCGACTTCTCCTTCCTGACCCGCTGGCGCCAGGGCGAGAAGCTGCTCGACCTGACCGCCGACGGCCGGGACGTCCCGGTCACCGTGCAGAACGGCTCCCCGGTCGCCGAGGACAGCCGCGCCAGGCTCAGCGGTGTCTACGCGGGCACCGGATCGGCCGCCGCATACAAGCACCTCGACGCCAAGGGCAAGGCCGTCGTGATCCGCGCCAGTGACACGGTGGCCCCGGCCGACCGGACCGCCGCCGCGGTGGCCGCCGGCGCGAAGGCGCTGTTCGTCGTCAACCAGGGCGACGGCCGGCTGATGGAGTCCTACGGCGACTACGGCACCACGCTCGCCCTCCCGGTCGCCACCGTCCAGCGGCTCGCCGGCGAGAGCCTGATCAAGGCCGCCCAGCGGGGCGGGAAGCTGACCGCCGAGCAGCACCGGTACGCGGGCTACGTCTACGACCTGGTCGACCGCCACGACGGCACCGTCCCGGACCGCTCGCTCGCCTTCGCCCCGTCCACCCGGCGGCTGGCGAAGATCGAGAACACCTTCTACGGCCACCGCGACGTCGTCGGCGGCGGCTACCGCTACGACATCCCCGAGTACGGCCCCGGGCTCGGCTTCGCCGAGTACGAGAAGTTCCCCGGGACCCGCACCGAGTGGGTCACCCCGCTGCCGGGCGCCTCGTTCTGGTACGAGAACCACGCGCAGTACAACGCCGAGGGGACCGACACCGCGCTGGAGGAGCGCGGCGGCGAGATGGACTACCGGGCCGGCTCCACCAGCAAGGCCGAGTGGTTCGCGCCCGTCACCCGGCCGCGCCTGGGCACCGCCTTCTGGGGCCCGAACCGCTCGCAGTACGGCGACATCCAGTACAACATCACCCCGTGGACGGACGGCGGGGCCGGTCACTCGGGCGCCATGCCCGACAAGGAGTACGACACCGGCAAGGTCTCCGTCTACCAGGGCGACAAGCTGCTCGACGAGTCCCCGGGCCGCGCCGGCTACGTCGGCGACCTGCCCGACGAGAAGCTGCCCTACCGCCTGGTCCTCGACGCCTCGCGCGACGCGGACACCTGGAAGACGTCCGTCCGCACCCACTCGGAGTGGTCGTTCGTCTCGGGCGCCAACGACCCCGAGGGCCCGTTCCAGGTCGACATCCCGATGCTCCAGCTCGACTACGACGTCACCACGGACCTCGCCGGTGACGTCCCGGCCGGAAAGTGGACCGAGATCGGCCTGTCGTCCACCACGCAGGAGTGGCTGGACGGCGCCGTGAAGGCCACGAAGGCCTCCCTGTCGGTGAGTTACGACGACGGGAAGACCTGGAGCGCGGTGTCGCTCAACAAGGACCGGACGGGTTCCTGGACCGCGCGGTTCAAGACCCCGGAGAAGGGCGCCACCGCGGTCTCGCTCAAGGCCCACGCCGAGGCCGGCGGCGGCCTCGCCGTGGACCAGGAGATCATCCGGGCCTTCGGCCTGAAGTGACGCGCTGATCCCTCGTGCGAGACGGCCGTCCACCCGGGAGCGGGTGGACGGCCGCCTTGGTGCGTCAGGCCGCGTCCACCACCTCCGCCCCCGCCCGGGCCCGCCGGACACCGGCGCCCCCCAGGACCGCGCCCGCGCACAGCAGCGCCGGGGCCGCCGCCACCGCGCAGCACAGGGCGAGCGGCAGCCGGTCCACCAGCAGCCCCACCGCCGCGGTGCCGCCCGACGAGCCCGCGTTGAACGCGGTGTTGACCCAGGCGCCCGCCCGGGTGCGCCGGGCCGCGTCCGCCGACTCGTCCGCGATCAGGTACGCGGTGGTGAGCGCCGGCGCGACGAACAGCCCGGCCGCGCCGACCACGGCGCTCAGCACGTACACGTTGCCCGCGAGCCCGGCCGCCGCCACCGCCGCGCCCAGCCCGGCGGCCATGGCCGGCAGCCGCACCCCGAGCGGGGCCCGCCACCGCAGCGCGCCGTAGGCCAGGCCCCCGACCGCGCTCGTGGCCGACAGGGCGGCCAGCACCCACGACACCGCCGACGCCCGGTGCATCGCCTCGGTCAGGGCCACCACCAGCAGGTCGAGCGCCCCGAGGCAGAGCCCCACGGCGGCCGTCACCAGCACGGCGCGCCGCAGCGCGGGCACGGCGCCGAGCCGCAGCCCAGGGGCGGCGGAACCGTCCGCCCCGGTGCCGTGGTCCGGCTTCCCGCGCCCCACCGCGGGCGAGGTCACCAGCGCCCCCGCCCCGGCCGCGATCAGCACCGCGCCGGCCAGCACGGCGACGGCGGGCCCGGTGGCCGCCACCGCGACGCCCACCAGCAACGGCCCGGAGACGTAGAGCAGTTCCTCGGCCACCCCGTCCAGGCTGTACGCGCGGCGCAGCAGGTCCCGGTCGGGGACGAGCTCGCTCCACAGCGTCCGCATGACCGGGCCGAGCGGAGGCGTGCAGGCCCCCGCAGCCGTGGCGAGCACCCCGAGGGCCGCCGGGGAGGCGCCCGGCCGCCAGGTGGCCAGGGCGAGGACGGTGAGCAGCACCGCGTACAGACCGGCCATCGGCGGCAGGGCGCGGCGCGGCCCGTACCGGTCGATCAGCCCGGCACGGGCGGGGGACAGGAACACACTGGCGGCCCCGAACAGGGCCATCACCGTGCCGGCGGCCGAGTAGGAGCCGGTGGCGTCCTTGACGGCGAGCAGCAGGGCGAGCGGGGCGATTCCGTAGGACAGCCGCCCGGTCAGCGCGGCGGCGAAGGTGCGCGCGGCGTGCGGCACGCGCAGGACAGCGGCGTACGAAGGAGTGGACACGGTGGTCTTCCTCGGGAAGGCGGCGCGGACCTGCCGCGCCACAGGCATGCGGGGACACCGGAGTGCCGCACCCGGGACACCGGGCGCGGTCTCGACGGGGTCCTACGCACGAGGAAGAGACACGCGGGGCAAGGTAGCAGAGCGCGCCGCTACCCGGCGACCCCCTGATCGGCCGCCATGATCTCCTCCGCGACGGTCCACAGCCGGGGCGTGAAGCGCAGTACCTCGTCGCGCCGGATGAGCAGGTCCCCGGTGCCCGCGATGCCGGTGAGGCCGGCGACCGCCTCCCGGAACGCCGGCAGCCGGGCGGTATGCAGCGCGGGCGCGTCCACGGCCAGCACGGTGTGGCAGCGGGCGAAGGTCGCGAGGATCCAGAAGACCGCCTCCCGGTGGTCGCCCCGGTCGATCAGCTCCCGGCTGCCGTCGACCGCGAGAGGGCGCGCCCGTGCGGTCAGGTCGCTGCCGAAGAAGAACGGCGTGCGCACGACGGGGACCGTGGCGTCGAACGTCCGCGCCAGCTCGTCCAGATGGTGCCGCACCAGCGGCGCGGAGACCTCCGCACAGCCCAGGAGCGCCAGCAGCTCGGGGTACAGCGCCTCCTGCCCGTACGCGGTGAGTACGTCGCGCACGGCGGGGTAGCGCAGCCGGATGGTCGGGTTGCGCAGGGCGGCGACCAGCGGGACATGTGCGGTGACCCCGGTGGGGAACAGCCACGCCAGCACCCGGGCGGCGAACGGCTGCGTGGTGTCCAGGGCCGCGAGCCGGCTCTCGACGCGGTGCCGGGCGTCCAGGCACCGCCGCCGCACGTGCTCCCGCCGGGCGAAGCGCGGGGCGACGTACGCGTGGAGCGCGCGCAGCCGCCCCGTGGGGTCCTCGATGACGGTGTCCCGGCGGAAGCCGCCCGCCAGGTGGTACGCGCCCAGCACCGCTTCCGGGTCGGCCAGCAGGGACCAGGGCTCGTAGGTGATCTCCAGCAGCGCGCCCCGGTGCAGGAGCTTGCCGGGCTTCGCGGGCGCCTCGGCCCCCGCCGTCACCACGACCACGTCCACGTCCGAGGAGACCGGCAGCTCCGTGTCGTCCGGCCGCCCGACGGTGGACCCGCTGAAGTAGGCCCCCAGGAAGTCCGGCGCGGGGCGGGCGTAGGCGGACACCCAGTGCGCGGCGGCGGCGCGCGCCTCTCCGAGTCTCATGCCCGACACCTACGCGCCGGTCCGGCTCGGCGTCAAGCCGGGGGCGGCCGCCGCCCGGTAACGTCGGCGGCGCTTCCCGCCCGTCCCGCGACACGCCCGGTGAGGTGCGCCATGAACAAGATCGTCTACTGGATGTCGATGTCCCTCGACGGCTTCATCGAGGGACCGCACCGGAACATCGACTGGCATGTCGTCGACGACGAGCTGCACCGCTACTTCAACAGCCGACTGGCAGACATGGGCGCCATGCTGGACGGCCGTGTGACCCATCAGCTGATGGCGGACTTCTGGCCCACCGCCGACCAGGACCCGGCCAACGCCGGACCCACGGCCGAGTTCGCGCCCATCTGGCGCGACACCCCGAAGTACGTGTACTCGCGGACGCTGGACCACGCCGACTGGAACACCACGATCGTCCGCGAGGTCGTCCCCGAGGAGGTCAGGGCCCTGAAGGAGGCGGCCGACGGCGACCTCGCCCTCGGCGGCGCCGGCCTCGCCGCGTCCTTCGCCGCGCTCGGCCTGATCGACGAGTACCGCGTCTACGTGCAGCCGGTCCTCATCGGCCGGGGCAAGCCGATGTTCCCCGCGGAGGAGACCGTGCGGCCCCTCCGCCTCACCGGCACCCGCGCCTTCGGCAACGGGGTCGTGGAGCTGCGGTACGAGCCCGCCGGGCGGTGACGCCCTGGGGGTCCGGCCCGGGACGCCACCGCTCCGTCAGCGGCCCGCCTGGAGCGCCGCCCAGGTGGCGGAGCCCGCGATCCCGTCGGCCGTCAGGCCCCGCCCCGTCTGGTAGGAGCGCACCGCCGTCGCGGTCGCCGGGCCGAAGGTGCCGTCCGCGTCCACCGTCGAGCCCAGCGCCGCCGTCAGGGCCCGCTGGAGCCGCTTCACGTCCTCGCCCGTCGCGTCCTCGGCGAGCACGGGCGTGGTCCCGGCGGACAGCAGCGCCGTCCACGTCCTGGCGCCCACGACCCCGTCCGCGTCGAGGCCGTGCGCCGACTGGAACGACGTCACCGCCGCCGCCGTCGCCGTCCCGAAGGTGCCGTCCGCCTCGCCCGCCGCGTAACCCTGGTCGTTCAGCAGCCGCTGGAGGGCGGTGACCTGAGGCCCCGTGGAGCCGGACCGCTGGGTCGTGTACGTGGTGAAGCTCAGCCCGTCCCGGGTCTCGCCGCCCGTCCCGGTGCCGGTCACCAGCTCCATGTAGCGGTCCCAGTCCCAGTACGGGCCCGGGTCCGTGTGGTCGTTGCCCGGGGCCTCGCTGTGCCCGATGATGTGCGCCCGGTCCTTCGGGATGCCGTACCTGTCGCACAGCGATGCGGTCAGGGCGGCCGACGACCGGTACATCGCGTCCGTGAACCAGGTGGGGTCGTCGATGAAGCCCTCGTGCTCGATGCCCAGCGACGAGGCGTTGGCGCTGCGCGCGTGGTAGGCGGCGTCGGCGTCCCGCACCATCTGGGTGATCTGCCCGTCCGACGACCGCACCACGTAGTGCGCGCTCACCTCGGACACGGGGTCCTGGAACCAGCTGATCGAGCCCGCGTACGAGCCCTGGGTGACGTGGACGACGATCTTGTCGATCTTGGCGGTCCGGCCGGTGGTGTAGTTGTTCGGATCGGCCGGGACCCAGAGCGCGGCCGGGTAGTCGCCGCTGCGGGCACCGGAGTCCGCGGCCGCGACCCCGTCCCGCTCCGGGGAGACCGGCCGCCCGGTCACCGTGATCCGCTCGCCGTCCGGGGTGAGCGCGGCGAGCCCGTCGGCCAGGAAGGTGTAGACCGCGTCGGCGTAGAGCGCGGCGGCCGTGCCCCGCGTGCCGCTGTAGCGGGCGACGGCCGGGTACCAGGCGTCGATGTCGTCGCGGTCCCCGGCGTCGAGGCCCAGCCCGTCCGCGTAACCGCGCAGCAGCGCCGCGCCGCCCAGGATGTTGGCGGCGGTGTCGGTGCGCAGGGTGGCGACGGGTTCACCGGTGAGGGCGGCGGCCCGTTCCAGGGTGTGGTGCGTGGGGTTGCTGATCAGGTGCATCACGCCGAAGCCGCCCGCCTGGCTGGGGCGTCCGGCGTGGCCGTCGAGGCGGGTCTCGCCGTACCCGACGGCGGCGAGCAGATCGCGGGGTACGTCGAACGCCTCGGCGGCCCGCGTGAACGCCCGGTCCATGGGGTGCCCGGTGTCCGCCGCCGCGGGGGCCGGGGCGCCGGTCGCGGCGAGGACGGTGGCGGTGAGGGCCGCGAGGAGGGAGGCGCGGGTCCGGGTGCGGGCGGCGCGTGTGGGCATACCTGCTCCTGCTGTGTGGGGGAGAGCGGCCGACGGGGCCCGGCCGGCCGCGAAGCCTGCCCACGATAGAGAGCCACCGAAGGTAAGACAATCAGCCTGCGGGTGTGTCGAATCCTCTGCACTCCCGTGGAGTTGACGGCCCGTGAGCCCGCGCGCGCCGCGCGGGATTCGTACACCTGGACGGCAGCCCACCGCACGGGGGAACGCGGGCCGGACCCGTCGCCGCCAGGGCGTATAACAGAGAACTCCGGACCGGCCGGCGTCCCCGATGGCACTCACATCTCACGCGGCAAGGCGTCACCGCGTACGACAGCGGAGAAGTGCCCGATGAGCATGAGCACGGCAGACGAGATCAGCACCTTGCTGACGGCGAACTTCGGAACCGACCCCGTGGCGATCCGCCCCGACGTGCCGCTCAGGCAGCTCAGGCTGGACTCGCTGGCGCTGGAGGAGCTGCGGCTCCTCATCGAGGACCGCCTCGACGTCGATCTGGACGACGTCGAGCTCACCTCGCGCGACACCGTCGGCCAGCTGGTCGACGCCGTGCGCCGCAAGGCCGCCGCGTGACGGCCCCCCACCGGCTGCCGCCGTTCGCCGCGGCCGTCACCGGCATCGGCCTGGTCACCTCGGCGGGCGTCGGCGCCGAGGCAACCTGGCGCGCGGTGAACGACCCCGCGACCGCCCCCTGCGTGCCGCACCGGCCCGAACTGGCGGACCTCCCCTGCGACTTCATGTACAGCGTGGCCGGCCTCGACACCCGGGCCGTGCTCGGGGTCGCCGCACACCGGCTGATGGACCGCTTCTCCCACCTCGCCGTCATCGCCGCCCGCGAGGCCGTCGCCGACGCCGGCCTGGACCCCGCCGTCTGGGACAGCGGCCGGGTCGCCGTCGTCATCGGCTCCGCCCACGGCGGCCTGCCCTTCTACGACGAACAGCACACCGCCCTCACCGAACGCGGAGCCCGCCGCGTCTCGCCCAAGCTCGCCCCCCTCACCGTCGTCAACGGCGCCGCCAGCAGCGTCGCCACCGACCTCGGCGCCCACGGCCCCAGCCAGGCCGTCTCCACCGCCTGCTCCTCCGGCACCGTCGCCATCGGCACCGCCCACCAGATGCTACGCACCGGCGCCTGCGACATCGTGATCGCCGGCGGCGCCGAGTCCGTCTGCTCCCGGCTCCTGATCGCCAGCGCCTGCCGCCTCAAGGCCGTCTCCACCCGCCGCGACGACCCGCAGGCCGCCTGCCGCCCCTTCGACACCCACCGCGACGGCTTCGTCGTCGGCGAGGGCGCCGGACTGCTCGTCCTGGAACACCCCGCGCACGCCCGCGCCCGGGGCGCCGCCGTCCGCGCCCACGTCACCGGCTACGGCGCCTCCAGCGACGCCTACTCGGCCGTCGCCCCCGACCCCGACGGCATCGGCGTCGAACGCGCGCTGCGCACCGCCCTCGCGGACGCCGGGATCGACGCCGCCGCCGTCGGCCACGTCAACGCGCACGGCACCTCCACCGTCGCCAACGACCTGATCGAGACGGCCATGCTCCGCCGGGTCCTGGGCGAGCACCCCCTCGTCACCTCCACCAAGGCGATGACCGGCCACACCCTCGGCGCCGCCGGCGGCATCGAGACCGCGCTCACCGTCCTCGCCCTCCAGCACCAGCTCGTACCGCCCACCGTCAACCTCGACGCCCCCGACCCGGACATCCCGGTCGAGGTGGTGAGCAAGGAGGCCAGGCCCGCGGCGTTCGAAGCGGCCGTCAAGACCTCGCTCGGCTTCGGGGGCCACAACGCCGCCCTCGTCCTCACCAGGTGACCGAAGCCCATGACCGATGAAATCATCCGCGCCCTCACCGTGAACGGCCTCCGCTACCGCTACCGCGTCCTGCCGCAGCCCGCGCCCCGCACCGAGCCGGTCGTCGTGCTCGGCGGCGCCCTCCAGGGCATCCACGGCTGGCCGCAGATGGACGAGCACCTCGGCCCGCACGCCTCCGTGATCACCCTCGACCTGCCCGGCATGGGCGGCGCCGACCCGCTGCCGCCCGGCACCGGGGACGGCCTCCTGTCCGCCGCCGTCACGGGCGTCATGGACGACCTGGGTGCCGACCGGTTCAACCTCTTCGGCTTCTCCTACGGAACGTCCGTCGCCTTCGCCTGCGCCCGGCGCGACCCCGGCCGGATCGCCCGCCTGGTCCTCGGAGGCGTACCGTCGCACATCAGCGAGGCCCAGCGCGACGGCTGGGCCCTGGCCGTCGGCCGGCTGGACGCCGGGGACACGGAAGGGCTCGCCGCCCTGACCGCCGGGGCGCTGATGTGCCTGGATCCCGAGCGGCCGGTCCACCGGCGGGAGCTGGCCCTGCGCTACGTGCGCCGGTCCTTCACACACGCCCTCGCGCACTCCCCGCACGCGGAGCGCTCGCTGCGCCGGTCGCTGGAACACCGCCCGGACTTCTCCGGCGGGCTGGCCGGGGTCCCGGCGCTCGTCTTCGCCGGCGAGCACGACACCGTGACCTCGCCGCACCACCAGCGGGCCTTCGCGGCGACGATCGAGGGCAGCCGCTTCCTGACCATCGGCGAGTCGGACCACTGGGTCGTCCTGGAACGCCCCGACGACGTGGCGGACCTGGTGGCGCGCTTCGTCACCGACCGGCCGCTGGAGTCCGCGCCCGCGCTGCTGCCGCTCGCCGCGCTGCCGCGTCCGCGTACGGGCGCGGCAGCCCGCCACGCCGTGCCACGGGCGGGCGGCTGAGACCGCCCGCCCGTGGCGGACGGGTCAGTGGTGCCCGTGCCCGTTCCCGTGCTCGGGGGCGTTCACGTCGACGCGCACGATCTGCGGGTCGTGGTCGCTCGCCTGGTCGGCGAACTCCGCGTTGATGTGCACCACGTCGTAGTCGAAGCGGCGCACGCCCGGACTGGTCAGGATGTGGTCGAGGGTCTGCGAGTTGCCCTCGTACACATAGCTGTACTGCTCGTTATCCGGCAGCGTGGTGATCAGCGGCTTGAGCACCTCGCCGTCGGTCAGCGCGTCCACGGTGGGCGAGAACGCGAAGTCGTTGAGGTCGCCGAGGACGACGACCCGCGCCGACTTGTCCGCCGCGAGCAGCGACTTGACGAAGGTGTTGACCTCCTTCCCCTGCTGCACGCGCTTGGTCTCCGAGCTGCGCACCGGCTCCTGGTAGCGGCCGTGCAGGGGCTGGTCGCCACCCTTGGACGCGAAGTGGTTGCCGACGACGAAGACGGACCTCCCGTGGAAGCGGAACTCACCGACCAGCGGCTTGCGGCTGTCGTCCCAGGCCGCACTGGCCGGCGCGATCCGGCCCGGCGACACCGACAGCGCGACGCCCTTCCTCGTCCTCACGGCCGCGACCGGGGTGGTCGCGTCGCCGCCCGGACGGTCCACGAAGTCGACCCGCTTCGGATTGAAGAGGAAGACGTTGCGGATGTTGCCGCCGGGCTCACCGCCGTCCTTCCCGTCCTGCGGGGCGACATAGCGCCACGCGTAGTGCGGGCCGCCCGCCGCGACGATCGCGTCCGTGAACCGCTTCAGCGTGGCCTCGGAGCCGACCGTGCCGTCGTTGACCGCGCCGTTGTCGTCCTGGATCTCCTCCAGCGACACGATGTCGGGGGAGGAGAGGCTGACCGCGACGCCCTCGGCCAGGGTGTCGAACTTCGCCTGGTCGTCGAGCGCGTCGAGGTTCTCCACGTTGTACGTGGCGACCGCGAGCTCCTTGCCCTTCTGCTTGCGCGTGACCTCGCGCTTCAGGTGGTGGTCGATGACCTCGCCGAGCGCGGTGGCCTGGAGGTTGTAGCCGCCGTACGAGTCGTAGTCCAGGACGCCCGAGGTGGTGCCGACGAGCACGTCGCCCACGTTCGCGGTGGGCACGGGCGCGGCAGGGTCCAGCGACATGACCTTGATCCGGCCGGTGTTCTGGTCGGTGTACGAGGCGTAGAGCGTGCCGCCGCGCCGGGTCGGGTTCTGCTTCGGCTCGACCGTCACCCAGACCTCGTGGTACGCGGTCGTCGCGCCGGTCACGCGGGTGTCGGCGATCTCGACCCGGCTGCCCTCCAGGGACTCGTACAGGTCCAGCGCGTACGTCGACGGCTCCAGGGGCAGCGCGTCGATCGAGCCGCCGCCGGCCGAGGGCACGTACGTCTCGGGTACGGCGTTCGCGTCCAGCACCACCGGCGCGGGGAGCGCGTTGCCGGACGAGACGACCGTGACCTTCGGGGCGGTGATCTCGGTGACCGACTGGGTGGTGGACGACGGGTAGTACTCGTCCACGGTGCCGCTGACCAGCACCGAGTCGCCCACCTGGACGGCCGGGGCGGCGGAGCCGGTGTACACGAAGACGCCCTCACCGGTGCGCGGGTCGGCGTCCGGGGCGGTGTCCTGGATCCAGAAGCCGCGCGAACCCGAGGCGCGCACCGCGGTGACGACGCCGGGGACCCCGGTGACCGCCTTGCCGTCCAGCGGAGAGACCCGGGTGGTGCCCTGGATGTCGTGGACGCGCACGGTGCCGGGCTCGGTGGGGTTGCCCGGGCCGCCCGGGTCCTCGCCGCCGCCCGAGGTCTCACCGGCCGCGTTGACCGGGGAGGGGGCCGCCGCGGTCAGGTCGGCGGCGTTGTCGTCGGTGTCCGCCAGCGAGGCCGCGCGCGCCACGGAGGCGGTGGCCGAGGTGCCCTTCGCCGGTCCGCTGCCCTCCCGGACGACCGCGGTGCCGTAGCCGACCAGGTCCACGATCCGGGTGTCGGCCGCGCAGTCGGCGGCGGTCTTGCAGGTCAGCGGTGCCGTCCCGGAGACCAGGGCCACGGTGCCGCTCGTGGCGGACATGGCCACGTTGCCGGTCGCGTCCGGGGCCGGCAGGGCCACCGTGCCGCCGGTGCCCGCCGCCTCCGCGACGAGATAGCGGGCACCGGGCGCGACGGAACCGGTCAGCGCGGACACCTGCCACAGCGAGCCCGCCGACGGGGCGCCCGGCAGGTACTGGACGCTGAGCCCGTCGAGGCCGTACGCGGCCGAGCCGGCGTTGGCCAGCTCGATGAAGTCACGGGTCAGTGTCGCACCGGAGTTCCCGCCGCCCCCGTACACCTCGGAGATGACGGCGGTCGCGGACGGAGCGGCGAAGGCGGCGGGCAGCGCGGTCGCCGAGAGCGTCACGGCTACCGCACCGGCCAGCAGGGCGGAACGGGTGGTGGATATGCGCACGGAGAAGGCCCCTCAGAGTGTGGTGAGGGAGCACAAGCTATGCGCGTAGAACAGGCGATGACAAGGCATCAGGGGTGAATTCCGGAAAACGTTCGGTGACGCACGGAGCTGTCCAGGATGCGGCGATGGTTTGACCGGGTTGAGCCGGTCCGGCTACGTTGCGCGGCATGCAGCGATCCGCACACCTCACGACGCGGGGTCACATCGACCTCAAGCGGGTGTGCTCCGCCGTGTGTCACCGCGCCTGAGGCACCGCTCCCGAGGCCCCGCGCCCCGGCCCCGTGCCTCCGCCGAGCAGACACCGCGCCCATCGCCGCCCCCGAGGTCTGGAAGACACGGTGAAGAGTCTCTCCGCCCCCGTCCGCCGCCCCCACGAGACCCGCACCACCCCGCCGCGCCGCGCCGACATACCGGCGCACGTGCCGGGCCGCCGCCCGACCGGCACCGGTTCGGTCCTCGGTGCGATCCTCGACCACGGCCCCGTCGCCAGGTCCACGGTCGCCCGCCTCACCGGCCTCTCGCCCGCCTCCGTCAGCGGTCACGTCGGCCGGCTGCTCGCCCGCGGACTGGTCCGGGAGAGCGCCGAGACCGCGGGCCCCAAGGGGCTCGGCCGGCCGCACATCCCCGTCGAGATCGACACCGGACGCTATCTGGTGGCCGGGGCCCACATCGCCGTCGCCCACTCCACCCTCTCGCTGATGGACCTGCGCGGCCGGGTCGTCGCCGAGGACCGCCGGCCCCACGGCACCACCGACCCTCACCGCCTCCTCGCCCAACTCGCCGCCCGGCTGCCCCCGTTGGTGGCCGCCCACGCCGGCGGGCGCACTGTCCTCGCTCTCGGCCTGGCCACCGGGCACCGCGTCGACCCGGTCGACGGGGTGATCGTGGCGCATCCGCAGCTCGGCTGGCACGACGTTCCGGCCCGCGACCTGCTCGCCGCCGCGACCGGACTGCCCGTCCACGTGGACAGCCACTCCCGCGCCCTGGCCCGGGCCGAGCAGCTGTTCGGCCAGGAGTCGACCCGGGCCAGTGCCGTCCTGCTCTTCGTCGGCGCGGTCGTGGACGCCGCCTTCGCCACCGACGGCACCCTGCACCGGGGACCGCGCTCCGGCGCGGGCAGCGTCGCCCATCTGCCCCTGGGCGCCGGGGGGTCGGGCGGTGCGGAGCCGTGCTCCTGCGGGCGGTCCGGCTGCCTCCAGTCGGAGGTCTCGGAGCGGGCCATGGTGCGGCGCGCCGCCGCCCAGGGGCTGGTGACCGGGTCCTTCCCGGAGCTGCTCGACCGGGCGCTGGCGGGGGACGCCCGGGCGGTGGCGCTGTTCCGCCGGCGGGCCCGGCTGGTCGGGCGGGCGGCGGCGCTCCTCCTCGACATGTTCGACCCGGAGGTGCTGGTCGTGGTCGAGCCGGGGGCCGGGCGGATGCCGGAGTGCCTCGCCGATCTGCGGGCGGAGGTGGCCGAGCGGTCCGTGGTGTGCGACGACCCCGAGCGGGCCGTGGTGCCGAGCAGCTTCACCGGGTCGGTCCTGGCCGTGGCGGGTGCGGCGGTGGCGCTCGGCTCGCTGTACACGGACCCGCTGGGCCCCTGGCCGGCGCTGCCCGCGGTGTCCTGACACCGAAGCCGCCGCCCCTCTCCCTCATCCGATTTAATTCAGTCAGTTGCATTGTTGACCGGCCGTGAAGGCCCACGGGAAGATGGTTTCATGACCAGCCGACAGCGGAATGCAGCGAAAGCGTCCTCGGTGACGCCGCCCTTCCGCTCGTCCGCGCCCGCGGCGATGTGCGCCTGTCGCGGGCGCTGTCCGGGTCTTCGGTAAACACCCGCTGATATCCGGCGGACGTTCCGCACGTCCGTGCGTGCCTCGCCGTGCGTATGCACGCCCTCGCGCGATTCACCGCTGCCTTTTCGTGCTGTCCTTTTCGGCTTTCCACCTCCGGGAGACACGTTGACCGTCACTGTGCCCTCGTACGCGGCCCAGGCCGCCGCCCCCGCCCCGGCGGGGATCGCCCCCGACCGCTTCCGGCAGGCGTTCCGCCGCTACCCCGCCGGGGTCGTCGTCATCACCACCGACTCCGGCCGCGGCCCGGTCGGCTTCACCGCGACCTCGCTCACCTCGCTCTCGCTCGACCCGCCGCTCGTCTCGTTCGGCATCGGCACCACCACCTCGTCCTGGCCGCACTTCGAGCACGCCCGTACGGCCGTCGTGCACTTCGTCGGCGCCGAACAGCAGTCCCTGGCCGCCACCTTCGCCACCAGCGGCATCGACCGCTTCGCCGCCCCCACGCGCTGGCACCGCCTGAGCGGCGGCGAGCCCCTGCTCGACGGAGTGGCCGGCCACCTGCGGGTGGAGACCGAGCAGATCGTGCCGGCCGGTGACCACCGCATCGTCGTGGCCCGGGTGGTGGACGCCCAGCTCGACGAGGGCCGCAGCCCGCTGCTCTTCCACGACGGCGCCTACCTCTCCCTCTGACCACCCCGACATCACGGATCAGGAAGAATCACGCATGCCACGCGACACCACACCCCCGACGGTCGGCCGCCGCTCGTTCCTCGCCCTCACCGGGGGAGCGCTCATCGGGACCCTCGCCGCCTGCTCGCCTCGGGCCGACGCGGCGGCCGGCACCGAACCGTCCGGAGAACTGCCCTCCGGGGCACCACCGCCGGGGACGGAACTCTCCATAGCCGTCCGTACGACCAAACTCCAGCTCGCCCCCGCCGGCCTCGAAAAGGAACTCCCTTTCCGGGTGTCGCAGTGGCCCAATCTCAACGCGGGCCCCGATATCATCCAGGGCTTCCGGGCGCACTCCATCGACCTCGCCGTGAACGCCGGAATTCCGCCGATCCAGGCCCATGCCATCGGCGTCGGCGCGAAGATCGTCGCGGTGCAGGTACGGAACAGTCCGTTGTACGCGTTCGCCACCAAAGCCGGCTCCGACATCCGCTCCGCCGCCCATTTCCGGGGCCGCCGGATCGGCTTCTCGCAGGGGCAGGCGCAGGGCGTCGTCGTCCTGCGGGCACTGAAGCAGGCGGGCATCGACACCGACGACGTCGAGCTGGTCGCCCTGCCCAGCACCCAGTTCCTCACCGCCCTCCAGTCCGGGCAGGTCGACATCGCCCCGCTGGGTGAGCCCACCCTCACCAAGTACCTCGCCCAGTACGGCAAGGACGGGGCGCGCGCCGTGAAGACCGACGTGGTGGACCTGCTCACGGTGCTCTGGGCGCCCAACGAGGTGCTGAACGACCGCGCCAAGGCCGCCGCCGTCCGCAGCTTCGTCCCGCTGTGGGCCAGGGGCCAGGTCTGGGCCTGGGAGAACACCGACCGGTGGATCGACACCTACTACGTGAAGGACCAGGGCGTCTCCCGGGCGGACGGCAAACGCATCGTCGCCTCGCTCGACAAGCCGCTCTTCCCGGCCTCCTGGGACGAGGCCATCGCCTGGGAGCAGGAGACCGCCGACCTGCTCGCCGCCGGCGGATTCGTACCGGAGCAGGACGCCACCGAGCTGTTCGACCGCCGCTTCGAAGGGCTGGCGGCCGAGGCCGTACCCGCCCGGTACCGGGAGAAGTCATGACCGAGCTGCTGACGCACACCCCCCGCACCGCCCCGCCGGTGAACACGGCGGACGCCCCCGCGAAGACACCGCCGGCCGCGCCGTCGGGCACGCGCAGGCGGCTGGGCCCCGGCCGGGCCGTCCCGTTCGGGCGGCTCATCGGCCCGGTCCTGGTCGTCGCGGTGTGGTGGGCCGCCTCCGCCACCGGCTATCTGGACCCCCGGATACTCTCCGGCCCCGGCACGGTTCTCTCCACCGCGTCCGACCTCGTCGCCGGCGGCCGGCTCCAGGACAACGTCCTCATCTCCCTCCAGCGCGCCGGGCTCGGCCTCTTCTTCGGGGTGACCACCGGAGTCCTCCTGGCCGTCGCCGCCGGGCTGAGCAGGACCGGCGAATACCTTCTCGACGGACCGCTCCAGATCAAGCGCGCGATCCCCTCCCTGGCCATGCTCCCGCTGCTGATCCTCTGGCTCGGCATCGGCGAGCAGATGAAGGTCACCGTCATCGCGCTCGGCGTCGCGGTGAACATGTACATCAACACGTACGCCTCACTCACCGGCATCGACAGCCGCTACGTCGAACTCGCCGAAGGACTCGACCTGAGCCGGGCGCAGTTCATCCGCAAGGTGGTCGTCCCCGGCTCGCTGCCCGGATTCTTCGTCGGACTGCGCCTCGGGGTCACCGCGTCCTGGCTCGGCCTGATCGTGGTCGAGCAGGTCAACGCCACCAGCGGCATCGGCTACATGATGTTCCAGGCCCAGCAGTACGCCCAGTCCGACGTGATCATCGTGGGCCTGGTGGCCTACGGGATCTTCGGCTACGCATCGGACGCGGCCGTACGCGCCGCCGAGAGGAAGGCCCTGTCATGGCGACGCACCCTGGCGGGCTGACCGCCCCCGGCGCGACGGCTGCCGCCCCGCGCCCCGCCGTCCGCACCAGGAATCTGGTCCGCCGCTTCGGCGACCGGGACATCCTCAAGGAGCTCGACCTCACCGTCGGCGCGGGCGAGTTCACCGCACTGCTCGGGCGCAGCGGCTCCGGCAAGTCGACCTTGCTGCGGGCCGTCGCCCGCCTCGACCACAGCGTCGAGGGCTCCGGAGAACTCACCGTCCCCGACCGGGTCTCGCTCTCCTTCCAGGACTCCCGGCTGCTGCCCTGGCTCCGGCTCATCGACAACGTCACCCTCGGTCTGCGCGGCCCGAAAGCCCGCGAACGCGGCCTCACCGCCCTGGCCGAGGTCGGCCTCGGGGGCCGCGACCGCTCCTGGCCGCACGAGCTGTCCGGCGGCGAACAGCAGCGCGCCGCCCTCGCCCGCGCCCTGGTCCGTGAACCCGAACTCCTGCTGGCCGACGAGCCGTTCGGCGCCCTGGACGCGCTCACCCGGATCAAGATGCACGACCTGCTGCGCGAACTCTACGAACGCCACCGCCCCGCGGTGCTCCTGGTCACCCACGACGTGGACGAGGCCGTCGAGCTCGCCGACCGGGTCCTCGTCCTGGAGGACGGCCGGATCTCCGTCGACCTCACCGTCGATCTCCCGGCCCCGCGCTCCCGCCGCGACCCCCGCTTCCAGGAATACCGCGACACCCTCCTCACCGCCCTCGGGGTCGCGCAGCCGCCCCTCACCGCAGCGAAGGACTCCCATGACCCGCACGCCTGACCGCAAGCAGCTCCACCTCAACGCCTTCCTCATGTCGACCGGCCACCACGAGGCGTCCTGGCGGCTGCCCGGCAGCCCGGCCGACGCGAACTCCGACATCGAGCACTACAAGAACCTCGCGCGGATCGCCGAACGCGGCCGCCTCGACTCGGTCTTCCTCGCCGACAGCCCGGTCCTGATGGGCGACCCCGGCCGGCGTCCCGCGGCCAAGCTGGAGCCGACGGTCCTGCTCACCGCCCTCGCCGGCGCCACCCGGCACATCGGCCTCATCGCCACCGCGTCCACCAGCTACAACGAGCCGTACAACCTGGCCCGCAGGTTCGCCTCGCTGGACCACGTGTCGGGCGGCCGGGCCGGCTGGAACATCGTCACCACCGCGGGCGCCGACGCGGCCCGCAACTTCGGCCTGGACGACACCCCGCTGCACCGCGACCGCTACCGGCGCGCCGGTGAGTTCGTCGAGGTGTCCACCAAGCTCTGGGACAGCTGGGCCGACGACGCGGTCGTCGCCGACAAGGAGCGCGGGGTGCACGCCCTGGCCGAGCGGGTGCGGCAGATCGGGCACCGGGGCGAGTTCTTCCGCGTCGACGGACCGCTCAACGTCCAACGACCGCCGCAGGGCTACCCGTTGCTCGTGCAGGCCGGCTCCAGCGAGGACGGCAAGGACTTCGCCGCCCGGTACGCGGAGGCGGTGTTCACCGCCCAGCAGACGCTGGAGGAGGGCATCGCGTTCTACAAGGACGTCAAGGAGCGCGCCGTCGCCGCCGGCCGCAACCCCGACGGCATCAAGATCCTGCCCGGCATCGTGCCGGTCATCGCGGACACCGAGGCCGAGGCGCTGGCACTCGACGCCGAACTGGACGGCCTCATCGTCCCCGAGTACGCCAAGCGGCAGCTCGCCCGCCAGCTGAGGATCGCCCCGGACGACCTGCACCTGGACGAGGAACTGCCCGAGGACATCCCCACCGAGGACGAGATCGAGGGCGCCAAGAGCCGCTACACGCTCGTCGTGGAGCTGGCCCGGCGCGAGCGGCTGACCGTACGGCAGCTCATCGGGCGGCTCGGCGGCGGGCGCGGCCACCGTACCTTCGCCGGGACCGCCGAACAGGTCGCGGACACCATCGAGCACTGGTACGACAGCGGGGCTGCCGACGGCTTCAACATCATGCCGGCCGTCCTCCCGTCCGGCCTGGAGCTCTTCGTGGACCGGGTGGTGCCGATCCTCCAGGAACGCGGGCTCTTCCGCACCGAGTACACCGCGAGCACCCTGCGCGGCCACTACGGACTGCCGCGCCCCGCCAACCGCCTCTTCGACGCCCCGGTGCGCGACGCGGACGGGTACGGCATCGGTCTCGCGCAGACCGGCTGAGGGGGCGCGGTGCGGGGGCGGGCGGCGGCGCCCGCCCCCGCACCGCCCGGTCGGTCAGACCGCCGGCACCCGGTCCAGGAAGCCGCTGACCGAGGCGATCCGGCCGTCCTCGGCGAGCGTGGCCACGTCGGAGCCGGCGACGGGCGCCGAGCCGTCGGGCGCGACCAGTTCCCACCCGAAGCGGATCAGCGCGTGGTGCCCGTCCACCGCACCGGCCGGGCGGAACGTGAACCCGGGGAACTGCTGCCGCACTCCGCCGATGGCGGCCGCCAGCTGCTCGTGCCCCCGTACGTCGACCAGCGGGTCGGTGTACGCGGCGTCGTCGGTGAACGCGGCGGCGACGGCCTTCTCCAGCTCCTCGGGCCCGGCGTTCCAGGCGGCGAGGTAGCGCTGTACGGCGTCGTCGTAGGCGGTCATCGTGGATCCCTCCCGTAGGGCTTCCGGCCGGCGGGCCGGGAGCGCTGTGCTCGTGAGGAACACGATGTCCGACGGCGCGCGGGGCGTCGATTACCTCCGGGGTAAGGCGGGACGGGCCCGGCTACGCCTCGTCCGCGATGACGTGCACGGCGGCCTCCTCGGCGGAGGCGGCGGCACCGTCGATCCCGACGTCCTCGCCCGCCGTGCTGTCCGGCTCGTCGATGCCCAGGTCCCGGGTGAGCCGCCCGGCGCGTACGGTGCCGACCTCGCGGTCCCAGGGCTCGCCGTCCCCGTCCACGACATCGCCCACCCCGTCACCGGGCGGGCCGCCGTCCTCGGGCCGCTCGCGCGCGAGCCGGCTCTCCAGGGACTCGCCCCGGTGCTGCTCGGCGGCGGTGGTGCCCAGGTCCTCCACGGCGTAGGGGCGCTCGGGAGGCGAGTAGCCCCGGTCCAGGACGTCCTCCACGTCCGGGTCGTCCAAGGTCTCCTCCGTGTCGAGCTGCTCGACCGGATCGGATGCCTCCGACTCTTGCTGGGGCTGATAGACGTCGTCGCCCAGAGCGGCCTCGTCCATGGCGTTTCCCTTCCCGCGGCGGGGCTCTCCTTCAGCATAGGCAGCCCCCGTCCGGACCCGCAGGGCGCGCGCATCTGCATCCCGTACGGGTGTGCGCGACCATGGGCTGTGCAGGGCGGGCACGCTCCGAGGAGCCTGCCCGGAAACGGTCGTCTGGAGAGCCGTCATGGAATATCCGGAGAGCTACGAGCTCGTCTTCCAGTCCGCGGCAGTGGAGGACGACGCCGTCACCGTCCACCGGACGGCACAGAGCGGTGCGGGCGGGCATCCCGTCTACGAGGACGACACCGGCATCGTCCGCGCCGAGATCAGTGATCACGCGGAGGTGCGCATGCTCGCCAGCGGCGGTCACCAGCACCTGGGGACACCGAGGGTGGTGCGCGAGGAAGCCGCCTGAACCGGCTGACAACCGACGCCCGGTCCCTGCCCCGGCCCGGGCGTCCTCCGCATGCCCGTATCACGGGGAAACGTGCCCGTACATCATGCCGAGGCAGGACATTCTGGTCGGGCCCCTCCCACACTTGGTCGAAATTTTGCCCCTGGTGAGGGGTAGCGGGGAGGCACCAGGCAGACTCACCCTGTAGGAATCTCGCCACGAAGAGGATCACGCATGATCACGTTGAAGAAGGAAGACGGCCCGGCGGACCTGGACGGGGTGACCCACCTCTCCATCGGCGTCTCCTGGGACCCCACCGTCGGCAGCAGTGGCGGGCTGTTGGGGAAGCTCAAGCAGAAGAAGGGCACCGACCTCGACCTGATCGCCATCGCGATGCAGGGCGCGGACCCGGTGCGGCTGGCCGGCCTGGACTCCCTGGACCCGCTGGGCAACGGCTCGCTGGTGCACAGCGGTGACAACCAGACCGGCAAGGGCGAGGGCGACGACGAGACGGTGACCGTCGACTTCGCCAAGGTCCCCTCGAACGTCACGGCGATCGTCTTCGTCGCCGCCGCGTACAAGAAGGGCAGCTCCTTCCAGAGCGCGCGCAACGTGAGCATCAAGGTGTACGACGCCACGGGCGGCAGCAGCCAGCAGGTCGCCGACATCTGGCCGTCCCTGCTCACCAGCGACAACGGCTGCGCGGTGGCGAAGGCCATGCGCGTCGGCGCCGGATGGAAGCTCCAGGTGATCAACGAGACCGGCAAGATCAAGCAGGGCGACGAGCACGCCCTGATGCGTTTCGCGATCAGCAAGTAGGACGTGCAGGGGAGGTTCTGTCGGTCAGGGCCGGTCAGGCCGCGCCAGGCGTCGCGGACCCGGCCCCGGCCGGCGGAACACCCCCTGAGGGCCGGCCCCGGTCCGCGCGCGCCCGGTCAGTCGACCCGGCGCGCGCGGGCCGGGGCCGCCGGGTTCCCGGCGGCCAGCGGCGACCGCGCCAGCTCCACGCACCCCGCCGCGATCAGGCCCAGGGCCAGCAGCTCGGGCAGCACCCACCAGCCGGTGCGCACCTCCTCGCCGAACAGGGTCACCCCGTACAGGACGCTGATCAGGGCGTCGCCCAGTGTCAGACACGGCTGCACGGCGACGAGCGTGCCCGCCTGAAGGGCGTTCTGGAGGAGGAACAGCGCGCCGACCCCCGCCACCGCCGTGGCGTACAGCTGCCAGGAGCTGAACAGCGCCCCGGCACCGCCCGCGTCGAGCCGCGCCATCGCGTCCTTCATCAGCGCGGCGGTCAGCGCGTAACCGACGGCGGCGGCCGTGGCCAGCAGGGCGGCCCGGAGATTGCCCCGGGTGGCCAGCGCGGCCGCGATCAGCAGCGCCTCGCACACGCCCGTCAGGATCAGCGCCGGCACCCACGCCGCCCCGTGCACGGAGTCGCTGCCGCCGCCCGGCGCGGCCGTCGCCATCCCGAGGGCCAGCCCCGCCGTCACCGCGGCGACCCCGAGCCAGACCGTCCGGGGTACCCGCACCCGCATCATGAGACCGGCCAGGAGCAGGGTCGCCGGAAGCTCGATCACGAAGATCGGCTGCACCACGGCGATCGGTCCCGTGGCCAGCGCGACGGCCTGGCAGACGGCGGCGACGATCACCAGGGCGATCCCCGCGAGCCACACCTTCTGCCGCAGCAGATGGCCGATGAGCGACACCCGCATGGCCTCGGTCTGCGGCACGTCGAGGGCGGCCCGGCGCTGGAGTACGGAGGCGGAGCCGTTGCTGAGGGCGGTCAGGACGGCGAACAGGACGGCGATCACGGGACCATGATGCGGGCGACCCGGCCCCGAGCCCGGCTTCGCCGGATGACGGCATGGCGGCCCCGGAAGGTCTTCGGTGACCCGAAGGGCTCGTAAAGAGGACCGAATCCGGCCTATTGGCCGCGTAGCGTGCCGTCATGGCCGTGAAGAAGAAGACCTCAGCCGGTGCCGTTCCCGTTCCCGTGCTCACGCCCAGGGCCCTCGGCCGGGCGACCCTGGACCGCCAGCTCCTGCTGCGCCGGACCGCGATGAGCGCGAAGGACGCCGTCACCCACCTCGTCGGCCTCCAGGCGCAGAACACCAAGCCGCCGTACTACCAGCTCCTGGCCCGGCTCCACGGCTTCCGGCCGGCCGAACTGTCCGCGCTGATGGAGTCCCGCGAGGTCGTCCGCATCGTCTCCCTGCGCTCGACCATCCACACCCACACCGCCGACGACGCCCTCACCCTGCGGCCCCTGGTGCAGGCGGCCCGTGACCGGGAGCTCGGCATCTTCCGCAAAGGGCTCACGGGCGTGGACCTGGACCGCCTGCGCGAGCTGAGCAGGGCGTACGTCGAGGAGACGCCCCGCACCCCGAAGGAGATCCGCACACGGCTGCTCACCGAGTGGCCCGAAGCGGACCCGCAGGCCCTGAGCACCGCCGCCCGCTGTCTGCTGCCCCTGGTCCAGGTCACCCCGCGCGGTCTCTGGGGCGTGAGCGGCGGCGTCGCGCTCACCACCGTCGAGCACTGGCTCGGCCGCTCGGCCGGCTCGGCCCCCGACATCGAGGACGCCGCGCTGCGCTACCTCGGCGCGTTCGGCCCCGCCTCGGTGAAGGACATGCAGACCTGGGCCGGGCTGACCCGCCTGAAAGAGGTCTTCGAGCGGCTGCGACCCCGGCTCGTCACCTTCCGCGACGAGCACGGCGTCGAACTCTTCGACCTGCCCGACGCCCCGCGTCCTGCCGAGGACACCCCCGCCCCGCCCCGCTTCCTGCCCGAGTTCGACAACGTCCTGCTCGGCCACGCCGACCGCACCCGGGTCATCCCGGCTCCCCTCAGGGGCCTCAACGGGGTCGGCAACCAGACCTACGGCAGCGTGCTGGTGGACGGGTTCTTCGCGGCGGTCTGGCGGCTGGACACCCCGCGCGACGCCCCGGCCGCCGTCACCGTGCAGGAGGTGCGCCCGCTGACCGCCGCCGAGCGCGACGCTCTGGCAAAGGAGGCGGCGGGCCTGATCGCGGCGATGACCCCGGCCACCGAGCACGATGTCCGCTTCGGCCGGTTCGTGGACCTGGGCCGCTGACACGTTCGCGGCGGCGGCGGGGAGAGCCTGCGCGGGCTTGCGGCCCCGAGGCGCGCCCCTACGGCAGCAGCCCCGCCCGCCGGGCCGCCACCACCGCCTCCAGCCGGGTGTGGGCCCCCAGCCGTCGCATCGCGGACCGCAGATAGCCCTTCACCGTCTCCGGCCGCAGCCCCAGCCGGTCCGCCGCCACCGCGTTCGTGGCGCCCGCCGCCACGCACGCCAGCACATCGATCTCGCGCGGCGCGAGCCGGACCTCGCGCGCACCCGGCTCCCGGGCGCCCGTAGCCGAGGCCAGCCGCCCGCACACCGCGAGCAGCTCGTCCCGCAGCACCGGGTCCAGCACCTTCGGCATCAGGGCACGCAGCTCGCGGTGCGCCTCCCGGACGTCCTCCCAGGCTCCCGCCGCCCCGGGAGCGGCGTCCGGCTCCGGGCGGCTCGCCGCCAGCAGCCGCCGCGCCTCGTCCCGGACCACCAGCGCCTGCTCCACGTCCCGGGCCGCGGCCACCGCCGCGTCGAACGTGCGGTCCCCGAGTGCCAGCGGCTCACGCAACGCCCCATACAGCACACCCCGCACCTCGCGTCGCACCACGAGGGGGACGGCGACCACCGAGCGCAGGCCCTCGGCCGCGACGGCCGTGTCGTACTCGTGGCTGATGTGGCGCGAGGAGCGGTAGTCGGTCACCGCGCACGGCCTCGACAGGGCGATGGACTTGCCGCCCAGGCCACTGCCCGACGAGATCACGAGCCCCCGCAGCGCCCCCGTGCGCGCCCCGCTCACCTCGGCGATCCTGGCGTGGCGGCTGTCGGAGAGCAGCCCGCCGAAAGCCACGGGCAGCCCGCTCGTCCGGCGCAGCCGCAGCAGCGCCGCTTGCATCTCGACCGCGTCGACGGATTCCGGCACCCTGCCGCCTCTCTGCCCGGCCCCCGAGGGAATGACGGCCCCGCGACACCCCCGTCCGGGGGTGGTGAGACCTGGGTCACTGTTTACATCATGTGAGGAGCCAAAGGACCGGCCGGGTCGGTAAAGAGGAGGGCACATGCCGGAAACGAGTGCGACGGAGACGTTCCGGGCGGCCCGGGACTTCCTGCTCCGGCACCGCGAGGACTACACCGCCGCCTACGAGGGCTTCCGCTGGCCCCGCGACGACCACTTCAACTGGGCGCTCGACTGGTTCGACGTCATCGCCCGGGACAACGACCGCACCGCCCTGCACATCGTGGAGGAGGACGGCGGCCGCACCGAGGTGTCGTTCGCCGAGATGTCCGCCCGCTCCGACCGGGCCGCGAACTGGCTGCGCGCCCAGGGCGTACGCGAGGGGCACCGCATCCTCGTCATGCTCGGCAACCAGGTCGAGCTGTGGGAGACCGCGCTGGCCGCGATGAAGCTGCGCGCCGTCGTCATCCCGGCGACCCCGCTCCTCGGACCCGCCGACCTGCGCGACCGGGTCGAGCGAGGCCGGGTCCGGCACGTCCTGGTCCGGGACACCGACACCGCCAAGTTCGACGAGGTGCCCGGCCGCTACACCCGGATCTGCGTCGGCGCCCCGGCCGAGGGCTGGCTCGACTACGCGGAGGCCGCCGAGGCCCCGCGCACCTTCACGCCGGACCGTGAGACCGACGCGGACGAACCGCTGATGCTCTACTTCACCTCCGGCACGACCGCCAGCCCCAAGCTGGTCGAGCACACCCATGTCTCGTACCCCGTGGGCCACTTGGCGACGATGTACTGGATCGGGCTCAAACCCGGCGACGTCCACCTCAACATCTCCTCGCCCGGCTGGGCCAAGCACGCCTGGTCCAATCTCTTCGCCCCGTGGAGCGCCGAGGCGACCGTCTTCATCTTCAACTACACCCGCTTCGACGCCGGCCGCCTGATGGCCGAGATGGACCGCTCCGGCATCACGAGCTTCTGCGCCCCGCCCACCGTGTGGCGCATGCTCATCCAGGCGGACCTGACTCAGCTGAAGACCCCGCCGCGCGAGGTCGTCGCGGCCGGCGAACCGCTGAATCCCGAGGTCATCGAGGCGGTCCGGCGCGCCTGGGGCGTCACCATCCGGGACGGCTTCGGCCAGACGGAGACCGCCGTCCAGGTCGCCAACACCCCCGGTCAGGCCCTCAAACCCGGCTCGATGGGACGGCCCAGCCCCGGCTTCCGCGTGGTCCTGCTCGACCCGGTGAGCGGGGAGCCCGGCGCGCTCGAAGGTGAGATCTCGCTCGACCTGTCGGCGCACCCCGTGGGCCTGATGACCGGCTACCACGGGGACCCGGAGCGCACGGCCGAGGCGATGGCCGGCGGCTACTACCGCACCGGCGACATCGGCTCCCGCGACGAGGACGGCTACATCACGTACATCGGGCGCCGAGATGACGTTTTCAAGTCCTCCGACTACAAGGTCTCCCCATTCGAGCTGGAGAGCGCCCTGCTGGAGCACGAGGCGGTGGTCGAGGCCGCCGTCGTCCCGGCCCCCGACGAGGTCCGGCTCTCCGTCCCGAAGGCGTACGTGGTGCTCGCCGAGGGCTGGGAGCCCGGGCCCGACACCGCCAAGGTGCTCTTCGCCCACTCCCGGTCCGTGCTCGCCCCCTACAAGCGGATCCGGCGGCTGGAGTTCGCGGAGCTGCCCAAGACCGTCTCCGGCAAGATCCGCCGGATCGAACTGCGTGAGCGCACCGCCCAGGGCGGTGGCACCGAGTACGCCGAGGGGGACCTGGCATGACCGAGCTCTCCTACGCGCACGGCACGGGCACGACCGCCCTGCTCGGCGACACCATCGGCCGCAACCTGGACCGGGCCGTCGCCTCCTGGCCGGACCGCGAGGCGCTGGTCGACGTACCCTCCGGACGGCGCTGGACGTACGCGGAGTTCGGTGCGGCCGTGGACGAACTGGCGCGGGCCCTGATGGCGTCGGGCGTGGCCAAGGGCGACCGGGTCGGCATCTGGGCGGTCAACTGCCCCGAGTGGGTGCTCGTCCAGTACGCCACCGCCCGCATCGGCGCGATCATGGTGAACATCAACCCCGCCTACCGGGCGCACGAGTTGGAGTACGTGCTGCAGCAGGCCGGGGTCACCCTGCTGGCCGCTTCCCTCGCGCACCGCACCAGTGACTACCGGGCGCTGGTCGACGAGGTCCGGGCCGACTGCCCCGACCTGCGAGCGGTGCACTACATCGGCGACGGGTCCTGGGACGAACTGCTGTCGTCAGCTCCAAGGGTGACGGCCGATCAGCTCGCCGCGCGCGAGGCCGAGCTGTCCTGCGACGACCCGATCAACATCCAGTACACCTCCGGCACCACCGGCTTCCCCAAGGGGGCGACACTCTCTCACCACAACATCCTCAACAACGGCTACTTCGTAGGAGAGTTGGTCGCCTACACCGAGCAGGACCGGGTCTGCCTGCCGGTGCCCTTCTATCACTGCTTCGGCATGGTGATGGGCAACCTCGGCATCACCTCGCACGGCGCCTGCATCGTGATCCCCGGCCCCTCGTTCGAACCGGCCGCCGTGCTGGGCGCCGTGCAGCAGGAGCGCTGCACCTCGCTGTACGGGGTGCCGACGATGTTCATCGCCGAGCTGAACCTGCCGGACTTCGCCTCGTACGACCTGTCCTCGCTGCGCACCGGGATCATGGCCGGGTCGCCGTGCCCGGTCGAGGTGATGAAGCGGGTGGTGGCCGAGATGCACATGGAGGAGGTGTCCATCTGCTACGGCATGACGGAGACCTCCCCGGTCTCCACGCAGACCCGTCGCGACGACGACCTGGAACGCCGCACCGGAACCGTGGGCCGCGTCATGCCGCACATCGAGGTCAAGGTCATCGACCCGGCGACGGGAGTGACCCTGGAGCGCGGCCGGTCGGGTGAGCTGTGCACCCGGGGCTACAGCGTGATGCTCGGCTACTGGGACCAGCCCGAGCGGACCGCCGAGGCCATCGACGCGGGGCGCTGGATGCACACCGGCGACCTCGCGGTGATGCGTGAGGACGGCTACGTACAGATCGTCGGCCGCATCAAGGACGTGATCATCCGGGGCGGCGAGAACGTCTACCCGCGCGAGATCGAGGAGTTCCTGTACCGCCACCCGAAGATCGCCGATGTCCAGGTGGTCGGCGTGCCCGACGAGCGGTACGGGGAAGAGGTACTGGCCTGCGTCATTCCCACGGACCCGGCCGACCCGCCGGCCCTGGAGGACGTACGGGCCTTCTGCGACGGGATGTTGGCGCACTACAAGGTGCCGCGCCTGCTCCAGATCCTGGAGACCTTCCCGATGACGGTCAGCGGCAAGGTCCGCAAGATCGAACTGCGGGAGAACTACCGGAGGTAGCCCGCGTCAGGCGGCCTCGATGACGTCCCCCGCCGACGTCCCACGCGTCGCGGCCGCCCACTCGATGAGCAGCACCTCGTACGCGGCGGACTCCACGGGGGACCACTCCTGCCCTGCGCGGGCGTCCACGAACGCCCGGATCGCCTCATTGGCCTCCAGGGCTGCGCGGCCCGAGAGCGCGGGGGCGTGCGCGGGCGTGTCCGAGGGTGGTGAAGTCCGTGGAGTTAAGACCATGCGCTCCACTGTAGGGCCCGCCACTGACAACGAACCGCCCATCGGGGGCCGTTGGCCAGAACGTGACGGATCACACGCAGGGTGGCCGGGCGGTTTCTGTGAGGCACGGCACTCCGGCCGGTCTCCGTGTCCGAAAACGTGGGGTGCGCGCGGTCAGGCCCCGGTGCTGACGAGTTCGTCGGCCGCTCCGTTCACCGGCTGCGGAGTGCCCGTGAGGTCCAGGACGAACAGCGGAACGCCCAGGGTGTCCGCACGCTTCCGGGCCTCCGGGGTGTAGCCCGCGAGCGAGAACAGGACCCCGCGCACGGAGCCGTTGAGCGCGTTGAGCCACAGGCACTCGACGTCCCGCGGCCCGGTCGGCCGGGTCGTGGAGTCCACTTCGGCGATCAGCCCGGCCGCCCGCAGGTCGATCCGGGACGCCGGCCGGTTCACCGGGTGCGTCACGTCCCGGAAGCCGAGCCAGGCGAGATAGAGCGCCGCCGCCGCGACCGCGTCCCGCGCGGTACGGATGGTCAGCGGGCGGAACGCCGGACGCGGCGCCGCGGCCGTGCGCGGCAGCGGTATGTGCGCGGGCCGGACCGCCCCGGCGGCCGCCACCGGCCGCACCGGCACCCGCAGCACCGCGCCGCACGGGCAGCACACCTCGGGCTGCGGCCACTGGTCGTGCCGCCCGCAGCCCCGGCAGCGCACGGTCACCCAGTCGTCGTTCCAAGTGCGGTGGGTGATCGGGACGACGGGCGCGCCGCGCAGCAGCGGGGGGGCCGTCGGCTCCCCGCACGGGCACGGGTAGGCGGGAGCCGTGTACGCGTGGTCGCGGCGGCAGGCCGGGCACCGTACCGGCACTGACTCCACCGTGTGCTCCTTCCGTCCCGCTTCCGTAATCCGTCCATGCTCCCCCAGGAGCCCGCCGCCGGGTGGGGAATCGGCCCACTTGGCGCCCGTCTCCGAGCGGGGGCCGCCTCCCTTGACGACGGTCCGGGCGCGGCTTAGATTTGCTTCCACATAACAGAAGAAACTTTCCGCAATGCGGAATCGGTGAATTGGTGCTCTCAGGTGGCGCGACAGAGCCCGACTCCACCGCCCGACTCCACCCAGGGACGAGCAGGAGCACTCAATGCCTCGTATGACCGCTGCCCGCGCGGCAGTCGAGATCCTCAAGCGCGAAGGCGTCAGCAACGCGTTCGGTGTGCCCGGCGCCGCGATCAACCCCTTCTACGCGGCCCTCAAGGCGGCCGGCGGCGTCCACCACACGCTCGCCCGCCACGTCGAGGGCGCCTCCCACATGGCGGAGGGCTACACCCGGGCCCGCCCGGGCAACATCGGCGTGTGCATCGGCACGTCGGGACCGGCCGGCACCGACATGATCACCGGCCTGTACTCCGCGATCGCCGACTCGATCCCGATCCTGTGCATCACCGGCCAGGCGCCGACCGCCGTCCTGCACAAGGAGGACTTCCAGGCCGTCGACATCGCCTCGATCGCCGCCCCGGTCACCAAGGCCGCCACCACCGTCCTGGAGGCCGCGCAGGTCCCCGGCGTCTTCCAGCAGGCGTTCCACCTGATGCGCACGGGCCGCCCGGGCCCGGTCCTCATCGACCTGCCGATCGACGTGCAGCTCACCGAGATCGAGTTCGACCCCGACCTGTACGAGCCGCTGCCGGTGCACAAGCCCGCCGCGAGCCGCCGTCAGATCGAACGTGCTCTGGACATGCTCAACGCCTCGGAGCGCCCGCTGCTCGTCGCGGGCGGCGGCGTCATCAACGCCGACGCGGCGGAACTGCTCGTCGAATTCGCCGAGTTGACGGGCGTCCCGGTCGTCCCGACCCTGATGGGCTGGGGCATCCTCCCCGACGACCACGAGCTGAACGCCGGCATGGTCGGCCTGCAGACCTCGCACCGCTACGGCAACGCGAACTTCCTGGAGTCCGACTTCGTCCTCGGCGTCGGCAACCGCTGGGCCAACCGCCACACGGGCAAGCTCGACGTCTACACGGAGGGCCGCACCTTCGTCCACGTGGACATCGAGCCCACCCAGATCGGCAAGATCTTCGCCCCGGACCTCGGCATCGTCTCCGACGCGAAGGCGGCGCTGGAACTGTTCGTGGAGGTCGCCCGCGAACGGAAGGCGGCTGGGCGTCTGAAGGACCGCTCGGCGTGGGCGGCGTCCACCCAGGAGCGCCGCGCGACCCTGCAGCGCCGTACGCACTTCGACAACGTCCCCCTGAAGCCGCAGCGCGTCTACGAGGAGATGAACCGCGCCTTCGGCCCGGAGACCCGGTACGTCACCACGATCGGCCTCTCCCAGATCGCGGGCGCCCAGATGCTCCACGTGTACCGCCCGCGCCACTGGATCAACTGCGGGCAGGCCGGCCCCCTCGGCTGGACCATCCCGGCCGCGCTGGGCGTCGCCACGGCCGACCCGGAGGGCTCGGTCGTCGCGCTCTCCGGCGACTACGACTTCCAGTTCATGCTGGAGGAGCTCGCGGTGGGCGCCCAGCACCGCATCCCGTACGTGCACGTCCTGGTCAACAACTCGTACCTCGGCCTGATCCGCCAGGCCCAGCGCAACTTCGACATCGACTTCCAGGTCAACCTGGAGTTCGAGAACCTCAACTCCCCGGAGCTGGGCGTCTACGGCGTGGACCACGTCAAGGTGGTCGAGGGCCTGGGCTGCAAGGCCATCCGCGTCACGGAGCCGGACGCCCTTCTCCCGGCCTTCGAGGAAGCGAAGAAGCTGGCAGCGGAACACCGGGTCCCGGTGGTGGTCGAGGCGATCCTGGAGCGGGTCACGAACATCTCGATGAGCGGCTCGGACATCGCGTCGGTCAACGAGTTCGAGGACGTGGCGACGGACCCGTCCCACGCACCTACGGCGATCCGGCCGTACGCGGAGGCGTAACCCGGCAGGGACTGCGGCCCCGCCCCGAAGAAGCACCTACGGATCTCCGTCGGTGCTCTTCGGCGGCGGCATGGGCCGGCTCCGACACGGCGGGGAGTTCCAGAAGCGGCGGCTATCGCCGGAGTCGGCGCACGCCGTGACGAAGCGAGTGGGGGCGGTCCGGGTAGTCCGGTGAGATGGCCGGGGCGTGGAACCCGGTCACGCGGTTGCTGCTCGCCAGCACGACCTAAGGCGAGGGCTCAGCCCGGAGAACGGGGCTGTCCAGAACGGCTCCGAAGCCGTGATCACACCAGACACCGGGAGATCGTTTCACTCGTCACCGGGCGTCCCCGTTCACGGCGGCTCTGGACGGTCTCACCGAACCTTGAGCGGCGCTCCTCACAGGCCCCGGTGACCTGAGTCAGTCGAAGAGGGCAACGAGTCCATTCACCCAGATCGCGAGGAACACAAGGGCCGCCACCAGACAGCCGACGCCCGCCAGCACGCCGCCGACCGTCCACGGCTCGGAGGGCGCTTCGTACTCCCCTTCCAGGTCGTCCCCGTAGGAGGTCGGGTCGTCCCAGTCGACGGGGTGTCCTAGCTTTTCGGCGCAGGCGGTCCGCACCGCGACCAGCTGTCCCTCCGAGAAGGCGGTGGCGGCCTTCGCCTCAGGGCCGTGCCAGGCGAGGGCCTTCATCCGCCACCCGGGAGACCCGTATCGCGCCTCGAAGGCGGCGGTCTCGTCGGCATTCCGGTCCTCTTCGAGGTACATCCAGCGTCCAGCCTCGGCGGCGTCGCCGTAGAGCCGGTACACCTCGGCCAGACGACGGCGGAGTGTCAGGTCGTGCGGGAAGGACGAGATGAGACCGCGCAGGCGCTGGCGCGCGGCGGGAACCCGGCCGGCGGCCAGGTCTGCATCGACTCGGGCAAGTGTCTCTCTCAGGGGCATGAACGCATGATCGTGTACCGCACTGACCTACGTCGAACTGGTTGTGTCGCTCAGCAATCGCTCGTTCGCTCTCAACGGCATCGGCTGTCTCGAGTAGATAATGTTGCAGGCGAGTTCAAGTAGTCCGAGGTGGAGGTCGGCTCGTATTTCGTAGCGGATGCCGAGTCTTTTGAACTGGTGGAGCCAGGCGAAGGTGCGCTCTACGACCCACCGGGTCTTGCCCAGGCCGGAACCGTGCGGGGTGCCGCTGCGGGCGATCTTGGGTGTGATCCCGCGACCCCGGATGAGACGGCGTTATGTGTCGTAGTCGTAGTCGTAGCCGCGGTCGGCGAACAGTCGCCGGGGCCGGTGGCGTGGCCGGCCGCGCAGGCCACGGATGCGGGGTATGGCGTCCAGCAGCGGCATGAGCTGGGTGACGTCGTGGCGGTTTCCGCTGGTCAGAGAGACGGCGAGCGGGGTTCCGTGCCGGTCGACGATCAGGTGGTGCTTGCTGCCGGGGCCCGATCGACTGGCGAAGGTCCGGTGTGAGCCCCCCTTTGAGGGCCCTGATGTGCGAGCCGTCGATCGCGGCGTCGCCCGTCTCCAGCAGGCCCTCTTTGCGCAGTTCTGCCAGCAGGACCTCGTGCAGTCGGGGCCATACTCCGGCCTCGGTCCAGTCCCGCAGACGCCGCCAGGCCGTCACCCCGCTGCAGCCCACCCGCTCCGCGGGGACATCCCGCCAGCTGACGCGCTTGCACAGCACGTAAACGATGCCCCGCAGAGCAGTGCGGTCATCCACCGGCAACCGCCCGGGATGCCGATGCCTCCGAGGCGGTCGCTCCGGGAGCAGCGGGGCTATGCGTTCCCGCAGATCATCTGGCCCAAGGTCAGGAGCCCCCACCAGGTCCTGCCGACCCCGCACCCAACTGCCAAGCCGCCACACCAGGGTCATTGCGTGAAGCAGATTCGCCACAGATGCCTGTGACGTTGCGTCATGTCGGGCTTGTATCGGCGTACGAGGTTCTCTCCCCCGATGCGTACGGGTGAACGTCCTCGGCTGCTTGGCCGCCGCATGGCCGGGGCCGGCCGATGGCCCGCCAGCCTCGGGACAGGTCGATCAGTCCGCAGCCCTCATCGCTCAGCGAGGCCCGTAGGCCGCCCTTGACGGACCGTCGTGTCCCGCACCATGAGAGCCCATCTTTGAATTTCGGTTGATCTCGTGCACGCGGTAAGGCCTTCGAGGGCGTCGAGGGTGCGTCCCCCGGGGAGGCGTCAGCCCGTCCGGCGCGCTTGGGCGATCACGCGGTTCTGCGGGCCAGGTGTCGTGGCGGTCCTTGGGCGACGGCGCACGCCTGTGTGATCCAATGGCCGCGGAGCCGGGACCTTGCGAAGGGAGCACGAAGCATGTCGACGGTCATACCTGTGCCCAACAACTGGCAGTCACTGTTCAGCAGTTGGGACGAGCTGCGGCACGGCTACCACGCCGGGGACAAGGACGAGACGGTGCGCGGCTGCGCCCGCCGGCTCGACACGAAGGCGCCGGGATCGGAGGGCGATCCCGTGCTGTTCTGGACGCTGGGCCTGCTGATGCTCGCCCCCTACGTGGCCTTCGGCAACCCCGGTCCGGGAGTCGAGGACGAGGTCGTCGCCGTACTGAGCCGGGTCGCGCGCGGTGACGACGGCAGTACGTGCGCGCACGGCTGGCATCCGTACGAGTCCGACGTGGACGATGTGCTCGAGCGCCTTCCCGCCGTCCTGGAGGTGCTGAGCTCCCCGGTGAACCAGGCCCTCGACGACCTGCTTCCCGAGGACTGCATGGATGAACTCGACGAGGAGGCCGAACCCGCGAACCTCTCCGGGCCCGAGATCCTCGCCCGCTGGCAGTGCCCGCGTACCGCACCGGGATTCGCCCGCGCGGCCCTCGACTACCTGGGCGCAACCGTCTGCTGAGGGCGACGACTCCTCGGGTGTGAGTAGTTGAGCGGTCGGATGGCCCCGGCTCCCCGACCTGCGCACGACCACCGTCAGGGTGGGGACGTATCGCTGTACCTCACTGGCGACGTTCGGGCGTACGCCGACAGCTTGGTCCGGTTCCGGGTGGAACGCAGTGCAGGCACGGTGCTGGTGATCATGTGAGTGTCTATGTCCCATGAACACTGAGCGAGCCCGTGCCTGCTTCTACATCATCACCCATCGCCTCTCCGCTGGGTCAACTGGCTTCGATATCCGACCCGGCGCCCCTGCTCGACGCCGTCGACCTGCGAAGTTTCCTGGACTGCGTGCCGATCCCCGGGACCGCAAGGGTCGGCTCTACCCCTTCAGCGCGCTGGCGTGCGCGGTGGCCGCCGGGGTCTTGACCGGCGCGAAGTCGCTGACTGCCATCAGCGAATGGATCACCGATGCACCGGCCTGGGCCTTGAAGGCGCTCGGCTTCATCCCCGACCCGCTCACCGGGCAGATCCCCGTCCCACACCCTGCGACCGTCCGTCGCCTGCTGGAACGTCTCGACGGCGATGTCCTGGACCGGGCCATCGGCGCCTTCCTCGACGCTCGCCTCACTCGGAGGAACCGCGTTGGCGGGCCGGCCGCGCAGACGAACCGACGGGCCGTCGCTGTGGACGGCAAGACGGTGCGAGGCTCGCGCACCGCCGAGAAGAGCGCGGTGGTCCTGCTCGCCGCGATGGACCACACAGGCACCGTCCTGGCCCAGCGGCAGATCGCCGACAAGAGCAACGAGATCCCCGCCTTCGCACCCTTGCTGGAGACCATCGAGGACCTGGACGGCGTCGTGGTCACCGCTGACGCGCTGCACACCCAACATGCCCACGGCACCTACCTCCGCTCCCGCGAGGCCCCCTACCTGGCGATCGTGAAGAAGAACCACGCCAAACTCCACGACCGGGTGCGCCATCTGCCTTGGCGGGATATGCCGTTGGAACACTGACCGAACCCGCGCCCACCACCGCATCGAGATCCGCAGGCTGAAGGCCGCCGCATTCAGCCACCTCGACTACCCCGACGCGAAGCAGGCCCTCCAGGTCGTCCGATGGCGCCTGGACCGGGCCGCCGGTGAGCTCACGATCGATCGGATCTACCTGATCACCAGCCTCGCCCCCGGCGCCGCGACCGGCCCCGAACTCGCTTCCTGGATCAGAGGCCACTGGGGAATCGAGAACCTCCTGCATCACGTCCGCGACCGGACCTTCCGCGAGGACGACTCCAAGGTCCGCACCGGACACCTGCCCCGCGCTATGGCATCCCTGCGCAACCTCGCCATCAGCGTCCACCGCCAGGACGGCGCCACCAACATGGCTGCCGCCCTCCGACGAACCGCCCGCGACTACCGCCGCCCCCTGGCCGCCCTCGGACTCACCTGATAAACCCGGACAAGATCACTTCACGCAATGACCCTGCCCCACCATGTCGATCAGGAACTCGATCACCTGGGCATCCACTCCTGGTTCGCGGTGCACACCCCGCACGCCGCTTGCTGAAGCCCTCGCCCAGCGCAGTCGCCACCGCCGACATTTGATCGCAAGGCTCGCGCCTGGGCACGCGTTCAGTCAAGCGCCTGACTGCACTGTCCCCAGACCACACCTGACGATCCGAACGAAACGGCCAAGTCGCAATCGGGGACGGCCCGGTAGCCGGCCTCCCGGACTGCGTCCAGAACCGTCGCTGTGTCCGACGCGACAGCAGTTGTTGAGGCGCCGCGGCGAGGTTGGCACACAAGGAGCGAGTGCCAGTTCAGGAACTCCACGTGCGCGCCGGTGCCTTCGTAATCGTTGTGCTCCCACGTCACCTCGATGCATCCGTACGAGATCACGCAATCTGGTCCAAGTGACACGTTCAGAGCCGCGGCGAGCCGCTCCATCAACCGATTGCGGCTGGGAGCGGCGACGTAGATCTGGCAGTCCAGGTCTATGTCCGCCCCGGCTGCCCCAATCATGCTGTCCTCCACGAGCGAATCCTCCCAGACCCGGCCACGGTGTGGGAGGAGTGCGGCACGTGGTCCTCGGACGGCCCGGCGGTGCTCATGGTCCGGCCTGGTCTCGCGTACCCAGGCGGCGGGACGCCTGCCGCGGCATCGGTCTCACTGCCCGCGGGACGCTGGAGAGTCCGAGCCACACACACCAAGGCGGACGAGGAGACCTGCGTCGGCCTGGTCCAGCTCCTGTCACGCCGGCGGTTCTGAGACGGCGGCCGCGCCGGACGTCCCTTCGTCTCAGCCGATGGTGAAGCGCTGGTTCTGGGCGTTTCGGTCGCAGGCGGCGGTGCGGTAGTAGCCGTCGTCCTGCTGGTAGAGGCAGCGGCCCGTGCCGACGCTCTGGAGCATGACGGCGCTGCGGGCGGCGGGCTGGACGGTGCGCCACTTCTGGTAAGAGCCACCGTTGCAGGGCTTGGGGTAGACGTCGCCCCGGTCGTTGCTGTCGAGGCAGCGGCCCCAGAAGTTGTTCTTGAGCGTGGTGTTGGTGTTGAGGCGGCCGTTCCACTGCCACAGGAGGCTGCCACGTCCGGTGCTGCAGCGGTCGCCCTTGAGGCCGGATTCCGAGTTCTCGCGCAGGCAGTCACCGTAGCGGTAGTTCGCGAAGCGGCTGGTCGTCGTGGTGGCGGCCGAGGCAGGTGTGGGGGCGAGGAGGGGGAGGGCGAGGGCGGCTGCGGCGATGAGGGAGGCGAAGGCACTACGGGTCGGGCGGCGCACTGGGGGGCTCCTTGCGGTGGATTTCGGAGGTGCCTCAACAAGCTCCCCGGACGTCACCCCTCCCACGCCTGCGGGGGGAGAAATGCCCGCTAAGGGCTGACGAAGCCTTCCTCGGCCTCGCCGCCTGCCTCATCACCGTCGCCGCGGAGTGATGCTCACCGCGCGGTAGTCGTAGCCGTCCTGTTTGAAGCCGGGGGCTTCCCAGGTGAGATCGACCTTCTCTCCCGGTGACAGCGTGCGGAAGCCGGGGGCCTGGATGTCGGAGTAGTGGCCGAAGCACCCTCCGGGGGTCTCGGGTGAGTCGAGGACACCCCAGCCCTCCTCGTCGTACCACTCACGCACCGTCGCGGTCACGACCGCTGTGCGGCGGCCCATGTGCCGCTCCCTTCGTTCATGGCCGCAGGAGGCGGCCACGCGGTGATCATTCCAGCCCTTCTGTCGCGGCGAGTCCCATTTCCTCGGCCCAGCGTCGACTCCAGGCATCCAGCGGGCTCAGCGACTTCCAGGTCAACCTGGAGTTCGAGAACCTCAACTCCCTGGAGCTGGGCGTCTACGGCATCGACCACCTCAAGGCCATCGAGGGCCTGGGCTGCAAGGCCATCCGCGTGACAGAACCGGACGCCCTCCTCCGGGCCTTCAAGGAAGCGAAGAAGCTGGCCGCGGAACACCGGGTCCCGGTGGTGGTCGAGGCGATCCTGGAGCGGGTCACGAACATCTCGATGAGCGGCTCGGACATCGCGTCGGTCAACGAGTTCGAGGACGTGGCAACGGACCCGACCCACGCGCCTACGGCGATCCGGCCGTACGCGGAGGCGCGACCGGCACGATGATGCCCACCCGGGCACCGTGCCCGTCAGCCCACTGCCATGGTCGGCTGGACAAGCTCCGGTCATTGGAGAGCGCGGATCATCACGGTGAGGACCGGTGAGGCCGGGGACGGCTGGCTTTGGCCTATGTCCTCGTAGCCCCATGACCTGTAGAGCGCGTGCACCCTTCCGTCGCCTGCGGCTCCGTTGACCATGAGTGTCACGTACGGCTCGTCGCGGGTGGTGAGGAGGGCGTCGTGGATGCGGCGGGCGGTGCCGGTCTTGCGCCAGGCCGGGCTGACACCGATCTCCTTGAGAGCCGTGGCCGGGTGCTCTGTGTACTGCTTCGCGGGAGCGGGGCTCGTGCGCTGCCAGTAGCGGTCGCCCTGCTCGATTGTGTTGCTGTACGCGTAGCCGACCGGGTGGTCGTCCGCGTACGCGAGGACGGCTGTGAATCCCGGTTCGGTGGAGTGCCGGTCGATCCGTTCGCCGAAGGCGGTGACCGCGTAGTTCGGCAGGTGGAGCAGTGGGGCGCGTACCTCGGCGTACACATCGAGGAGGTCGCCACGGATGGTGTCCAAGCTGGTGAAGGTGCGTAGCTGGGTGGTGGGTGCGGTGGTCATGCAGCCGTCCTCCAAGAGATGGTGTGCTCGGTCCAGGTCTGGACGGTGGTGCTGCGCGGTGCGGTGGCGCGGAAGGCGGCCCCGAACTCTTGGAGCATTCGCGACACGCGAGCGTGGCTGGTGGCGGCGTCCGGGGGGACCCTTATGGCGGTGGTAGTCGCGGCGTCGGCGGCACCCTGTGACAGAAGGGCGTGAGCGAGACGTCCGCCGACGCCGTCGAGACGGCGCAGCTCCTGGTGTCCGAGCTGGCGACCAACGCCGTGCGGCACTCGGAGGAGGGTCAGGCGCCGACGCGTCCGCGCGCTTCTCAGAGCAGCGTGCAGACCTTCGAGCTGTTGCTGGAGACCGTGTCCGGGGCCGTCAGGTTGTCGGTGTGGGACCGCGATCTGCGGCCGCCTGTTCTGAAGGAGGTCGGTGTCGATGCGATGGGCGGGCGGGGGATCTTCATCGTGGCGGCGATGAGCAGGGCCGGGGGTACTACCCGGCCCGGAGCGCGCCGGGGAAGGTGGTGTGGGCTGAGGTCGCCATTACTTCCGCGAGCCCGGGTGAGAGCCGCGCCGCTTTCGTCTTGTCACCGGGCCGACCTGCAACGGATGACCGTCGAGCATTCGCGGACGGACGGGCCGACCCGAACCTGATTGGTCGCGCACTCGTCGGCGTCAAGGAAATCTGATTCAAGCAGGCTTTCGACCTACCTTACGAGAAAATCCGATGACGAACTCGCTGACGACTGCGGTGGCCACAGCTGGCTCGCTGAAGCCGGCCCTGGAGTACGCCGGTCTCCGCTTCGAGTTGGGGGAAGGCCCCGCGCCCCGGGGGCTGCCGCCTGTGGTTGACCCCCTCGGCCGCCCACCCCTGGACGCACGGAGACACGCGGGCCCACTTGCTGGCCGAAGGAATCACCGCCGAGGTGGCACACCTCGAACAGCCCCTGCCATGCCCGGGTTACGCGTTGCTTCTCACCCTGCCTTCGGAGCAGGAAGTCCGTTCGTTCGCAAGGCTGTTGGAGACAGGCCTCACCGAGGTGCAGAACGCGGCACTGCAGCTGCATCGCGCACTTGCCCACATCGGCGTCGAACGGCATGACCGACGCGCTCCTGGTCGGTGACCGCACCCCGCTGTGGAAGAAGCCGGGGGTCGAGATGAAGCCGCAGTTCTTCCCCGATCAGCTCGAAACCTGGCACGGGCTGACGCTGGCCACCGAAGGTCACGCCGTCGGAATCCTCTTCCCGGAGATCGCTCCGGGCGCCGCTCCCGCGCTGACCACCGCGGTCAGAGGCGTGACCGACGCCGACTTCTTCGGGGCCGCCACCGAGGACCGGGACCCGGACGTCTTCGGGCTCCTGCCCGTCGAGATCTCGACCAAGGCGCTCGCCGGACACCTCGGCCGGCTCCCGCATCAAGGGCTGGCGCTCAACCACGATCCCGTGGCCAGCAACGC
The DNA here is from genome assembly GCF_049844595.1 of Streptomyces sp. DT224. Lineage (NCBI taxonomy): Bacteria > Bacillati > Actinomycetota > Actinomycetes > Kitasatosporales > Streptomycetaceae > Streptomyces > Streptomyces sp. DT224. Next base: position 558,708 of record NZ_JBNCLI010000002.1, on the reverse strand, counting down.
CGTTCTGCTGGACGCCGCCGGTATCGTCCTCTGACGCATGAAAGGGAGGGGGGTGGGGAAACGGTCCCGCACTCCGCGCCCTTTCGACGGCCCCCCAGGAGGGCGGTACTCGCCTCGGGCTCGTGGTCCATGGCGAGCGGCGAATGGCTGCCGCCGCTCAGGCCGGGGAACGGGGTGCCTCGGCGGCGCGTTGGGTCGGCAGGACTCTGGGAGGAAAACCTTGTCGAGTGCGAGCTACCCGTCGACGCGGGCGGTCGGGCGCGGTGCCGCCTGGTACCGCGGGGACTGCCATATCCACTCCGTCCACTCGGACGGGGAACTCACTCCCGAAGAGGTGGCCGTCCGAGCGCGGGCGGCCGGACTCGACTTCATCGCGACGACGGAGCACAACTCAGCTGCGGCTCCGGGCGTCTGGGGGCACCTGGCGACCGAGGACTTCTTGATCCTTCTCGGCGAAGAGGTGACCACGAAGACCGGCTACTGGCTCGCGCTCGGCCTCGATCCCGGCGAGGTCGTCGACTGGAGCCACCAGGTCGGGGACGGGCTGGTGGACGAACGCCTGAATCAGGTTCACCGCGGAGGTGGGCTGTGCGTTGCCGCGCACCCGCATGCGCCCTACCCCTCAGGAGACTTCATGTTCCCCTTTCTCGGCTTCGACGTGGTGGAGGTGTGGAACGGATTGTGGACTTCGGACCGGCCCTGGAACGCTGACAACGAGACGACACTGGCCGAGTGGGGGAGGAGCCTCACTGCAGACCTCCGGACGGGCTCGTGGCGGCCGGCGATGGGTAACAGTGACACCCACTTGGAGGGACAGATCGGGATCCCTCACACGGTGGTCTTCGCCGAGGAACTGAGCACGGAGGCAGTCCTGGCCGGGATCCGTGCCGGTCGCAGCTGGATCGCCGAGTCAGCGGCTGTGGACGTGTCGTTCACTGCCGAGGCCGACGGGTGCACTGCCGGGGTTGGGGAGCGGCTCGCCGCTCATGGCGCGCACGTGGCAGTCCATGCGGCCGTCCGAGGTGTGCCCGAGGGGACCGTCAGTTTCAACACCGATCGAGGTGAGGTCCACCGATCACCTCTCCCCGGTGACGGGGCGGGGGCGGTGCAGTGGGACACGACAGCGGAGGACTCGGCGTTCGTTCGCATCGAGGTCCGCCATCCCAGCGGGCACGCTGCCGCACTCACCAATCCGATCATCATTACCTGACGGCTCGTGCGGGGTCACCGTCGCCGCGGGGTGATGCTCACCGCGCGGTAGTCGTAGCCGTCCTGTTTGAAGCCGGGGGCTTCCCAGGTGAGATCGACCTTCTCTCCCGGTGACAGCGTGCGGAAGCCGGGGGCCTGGATGTCGGAGTAGTGGCCGAAGCACCCTCCGGGGGTCTCGGGTGAGTCGAGGACACCCCAGCCCTCCTCGTCGTACCACTCACGCACCGTCGCGGTCACGACCGCTGTGCGGCGGCCCATGTGCCGCTCCCTTCGTTCATGGCCGCAGGAGGCGGCCACGCGGTGATCATTCCAGCCCTTCTGTCGCGGCGGGTCCCATCTCCTCGGCCCAGCGTCGACTCCAGGCATCCAGCGGGCTCAGCGCCTCGATGAGATCGCGGCCGAGCCGGGTGAGGCGGTAGCCGTCGCCGTCCAGGGCGATCAGGCGGGCGGCGGACAGTTCCTCGATCCGGGTGCTGAGCACGCTGGAGGACATGCGCTCGCACCGGCGCTGCAACTCGCGGAAGTCGGCCGGAGATTGGCTCAGCTCCCACAGGATCCGCATCGTCCAACGCCGTCCGAGCAGGTCGAGTGCGGCCATCACCGGGCGGTCCGACTCCGACCCCCGTACCGGCCGGCCCGGACGTGGTGCTCTACGCGCGGACCCACGCCGGGCTTTCGCTGCATGAGGCCGCGGCCACCCTGCACGCCCACCCCACCCACCTGATTCGATGCTTCAAGCGGACATACGGTCTTCCGCCGCACGCGTACCTCACCGGCAAGCGGATCGAACACGCCCGTCGCCTCCTCCTCGACGGCCACCGGCCCGCCGAGGTCGCCTCAGCGGTGGGCCTGTACGACCAGGCCCACCTCAACCGGCACTTCACACGCCACGTCGGGACCACACCCGCGCGCTACCAGCGCACCCGCACCGGTTCGCACCCGACCACCCCACGACCGCTCGGCTGACAGCCCCTACGCTGGGAGCCCAGGAGCGGACGGAAAAGGAGCGGCACCTATGCCCCGAACCATGCGGCAAGGCGGATCGGTGAAGAACCCCGCGGCACCCCGCCTGCCGTCCCGCCTCCAACCGGCGGAGATGTGGCGGGACGCCCTGCAGGACGACGCGGTCGTCAAGCACGTCACGTACGCCGGCACCTCGTTCGCCGGTGCGCACGCGGAGGCGTTCGAGGCCGAGGGCTGCCGGTTCGAGGGCGTCCGCTTCACCGGGGCTGTGATGCGGCAGAGCCAGATTTCCGACTCCGTCCTCGACACCTGCGACTTCGCCGAACTGAAGGCCGACGACGTCTCCCTGGTTCGCTGCACCGTGTCGGGCAGCCGTGTCACCGGATCGTCGTGGAAGGCCGCGACCTTCCGCGATGTGCGCTTCGAGAACGGCAAGGCCGACCATGCGCTCTTCCGGGAGTGCAAGTTCTACGGCGTCGCCTTCGAGGACGTCCCCATGCACGGCGCGGACTTCCAGAAGTCCGACATGCACAACGTCCGCTTCGAGAACTGCACACTCACAGACGTGGGCGGGGCCGCCTCACTCAGGGGCGTCGTGGTGCAGGGCCCAGGATCGATGGAACTGGCCCTGAGCCTGGCACGGGAGGCCGGGATCGTCTTCGATTAACCCGCTGCCGGTGGCCCGTGGGCTGTACACGTCGGGGTTCACCTGAAACTCGAGCTGCCAGAAGCTCGTCATCCGCTTCCACCCGGGCGCCGCGCGGCAACTGCCGGAGAGGCCGGCTTCACGGGATCATCGACCGATAGCCGGCCACAAACGCTTCCACGCGCTCCAGGGCGAACACGCCCTCAGCCCCGAAGTGCACCTGTGCCGTACCAACGACCTCTTCCGCGTCCGGGCGGACGCCCAGCCGGTCCCAGTCCAGGACGGCAATCGGTTCCCCTGTGCCCCGGGTCTGTCACCGGGCGACGATACGGGAGGCGGCCGTACAGCGATCACCAGGTGCCACCACACCGAAAAGGACGCGGAGTACGGGACCGTATCCGTACTCCGCGCCCTGGTTCAGGGAAATACAGGGGCCGCGGCGGTAGCGCGAAGGGGGGCTGCACGGGCCTTCAGGTCTGGTGACCGGGCCGCCCTCCCGCGTACCACCGCACTGGCATCACGCCACCGCCGCGGCCCAAGGGGGTGTCTGGCAGATCCGCGCAGCGTCGCGGTGTCTGGCACGCACGCTCCCGGCGCCTTGCGATCGCACGCACCAGACACCGCTCCTTCTCCTGCGCGGATCCGCCAGACACCCCTCGTCCTGCCTGCGTCGCGCACAACCCCTCATCCGGGTGGACGCGTCGGCGCGGGCAGGGCTCGGGGGTGAGGTCAGTCCTCGCGGAGGGCGCGGACCGCCTCCTCCACGCGCTTGCCGTACTCGGGGTCGGCCGCGTGGAAGTGGGCGAGGTTCTTCTCGATGACGTCGTCCCGGGAGACCTGGGACAGGCCGCCCGCGATGTTCGCGATCAGGCGGTCCTTCTCGTCGGCCGACATCAGGCGGTACAGCTCGCCGGCCTGGAAGAAGTCGTCGTCCTTGGTGTGGGCGGGCGCCTCGTGGGTGCCGGTCCAGCCCTGGACGGGGAGCGGGGCGGAGAGCGCCGCGTCCGTCTGGGCGGGGCCCGCGTACGAGTTGGGCTCGTAGTTCTTGTCGTGGCGCGAGCCGTACCGCGTGGCGTGGAGGCCGTCGCGGCCGTAGTTGTCCGCGGTCGCGGCGCGCGGGGCGTTCACCGGGAGCTGGGTGTGGTTGATGCCCAGGCGGTAGCGCTGTGCGTCCGCGTAGGCGAACAGGCGGCCCTGGAGCATCTTGTCCGGGGACGGGCCGATGCCGGGCACGAAGTTGTTCGGGGAGAACGCGGCCTGCTCGACCTCGGCGAAGACGTTGTCCGGGTTGCGGTCGAGCACCAGCCGGCCCACCCGCTGGAGCGGGTAGTCCGCGTGCGGCCACACCTTGGTGACGTCGAACGGGTTGAAGCGGTAGTCCGCCGCCTCGGCGGCGGGCATGAGCTGCACGTACAGCGTCCAGGACGGGTTCATGCCGCGCTCGATGGCCTGGAGCAGGTCCGTCTGGTGCGAGTTGGCGTCCTTGCCGACGAGCTCGGCGGCCTGGTCGGCGGAGAGGGAGCGCACGCCCTGGTTGGTCTTGAAGTGGTACTTCACGAAGTACGCGTCGCCCGCGGCGTTCGTCCACTGGTAGGTGTGCGAGCCGAAGCCGTTCATGTGGCGGTACGAGGCGGGGATGCCCCGGTCGCCCATCAGCCAGGTGATCTGGTGCGTGGCCTCGGGGGAGTTCGCCCAGAAGTCCCAGACGTTGTCCGGCTCCTGCCGGCCCGTGAAGGGGTCGCGCTTCTGCGAGTGGATGAATTCCGGGAACTTGATCGGGTCCTTGATGAAGAAGACCGGGGTGTTGTTGCCGACGAGGTCGTAATTGCCCTCGTTCGTATAGAACTTGACGGCGAAGCCGCGCGGGTCGCGCACCGCGTCCGCGCCGCCCAGCGAGTCGGCGACGGTGGAGAAGCGGAGGAACGTCTCGGTGCGGCGGCCCACCTCGGAGAGGAAGTCGGCGCGGGTGTACGCGGTGACGTCGTCGGTCACCTCGAAGTAGCCGTACGCGCCGGAGCCCCGGGCGTGCACCACGCGCTCCGGGATGCGCTCCCGGTTGAAGCGGGCGAGCTTCTCCAGGAGGTGGCCGTCCTGGAGGAGGATCGGGCCTCCGGCACCCGCGGTGGCGGAGTTCTGGTTGTCGGCGACCGGGGCGCCGGACTCGGTCGTAAGCACGCGCTGCGTCATGGTGTCGGGGCGACCTTCCGTACGGGAGCTGCTGAACTGCGACGGCCAGGGGGCAGATTCCTGGGGGCGTGTCCGGAGCGTAAAGAGGCCCCGGATGCGGCGTCAACAGTTTGTTGAAATTCGTGGTGGGAGGGTGTTCCGGACGGTGCCGGCGCCTGGGCGCGACAGGACAGGTGTCAGCGACGGCACCGTCCGGAAGTCTGCGGGGAAGGGGAGGGTGGCCGGGTCAGCCCTGGACGGGCAGGCCCGACAGTCGCTCGACCGAGCGCAGCAGCGCCGAGTGGTCCAGGCCGCCGTCACCCTGCGCGCGCAGTGAGGCGACGAGCTGGGCGACCACACCGCCGACCGGCAGCGCGGCACCGACGTTGCGGGCGGCGTCCGTGACGATGCCCATGTCCTTGTGGTGCAGGTCGATCCGGAAGCCCGGGGCGAAGTCCCGGTTCAGGAAGTTGTCCTTCTTGCGGGTCAGCACGGTCGAACCGGCCAGCCCGCCGTTCAGGACGTCCAGCGCGGCGGCGAGGTCCACCCCGGACTTCTCCAGGAAGACCACGGCCTCGGCGCACGCCTGGATGTTCACCGCGACGATCAGCTGGTTCGCGGCCTTCACCGTCTGGCCGGATCCGTGCGGGCCGCACAGCACGATGGTCTTGCCGAGCGCTTCGAGCACCGGCTTCGCGGCGTCGAAGTCGGCCTGCTCGCCGCCCACCATGATGGACAGCACGGCCTCGATGGCGCCGGCCTCACCACCGGAGACGGGGGCGTCCAGGACCCGGATGCCCTTCTCGGCGGCGTTCTTCGCGAGGTCCACGGAGGTCTGCGGGGTGATCGAGGACATGTCGATCAGCAGCGCCCCGCGCTTCGCGTTCTCCAGGATGCCGTCGGGGCCGTACGAGATGGCCTCCACCTGCGGGGACGCGGGCACCATCGTGATGACCACGTCCGCGTCCTTCACCGCCTCGGCGATCGAGGAGGCGCCGGTGCCGCCGGCCGCGGCCAGCCGGTCCACCTTGTCCTGCTCCAGGGTGTAGCCGGTGACGTCGTAACCGGCCTTGATCAGGTTCTCCGACATGGGCGAACCCATGATGCCGAGACCGATCCACGCAACCTTGGGGAGGTTGTTGCTCATGAGGGTGCCTTCCGATCAGCGTGTACAGGGGCTCCTGGGAAGCCTCAGCGGGCGGGACGCGCCGCGGCCGGGAGCCAGTCGAACGAGTCGGCGCTCGGGCGGTCGCCGGGCTTGTACTCCAGCCCGACCCAGCCCTCGTAGCCGGCCTTCGTCAGCTTGTCCAGGAGCTGCTCCAGGGGGAGCGAGCCGGTGCCGGGCGCGCCGCGCCCCGGGTTGTCGGCGATCTGGACGTGCCCGGTCCTGTCGGCGTACGCGGTGATGACCTGGCTCAGGTCCTCGCCGTTCATCGACAGGTGGTACAGGTCCAGCAGGAACTTCGCGTTGCCGAGGCCCGTCGCGGCGTTGACCCGGTCCACGACCTCGATCCCGGCCGGCGCGCTCACCAGCGGATAGCGCGGCGACTCCGGCGCGTTCAGGGTCTCGATGAGCAGCACCGCGCCGATCCGGTCGGCGGCGCGGGCCGCCAGGACCAGGTTCTCCAGGGCGAGTTCGTCCTGCGCGGCGGGGTCGACGCCGTCGACCCGGTTGCCGTAGAGCGCGTTGAGCGCCTTGCAGCCGACCGAGGCGGCGAAGCCGGCCGCCACCTCGATGTTGGCCCGGAAGCGCTCCGACTCCGCGCCGGGCACGGAGAGCGCGCCGCGGTCGGGGCCGGGGAGCTGTCCGGCGTAGAAGTTCAGGCCCACCAGCTGGGTGCCGGCGTCGTCGAGCGCCTTCTTGAGGGCGTCGAGCTCGGCCTGCTCGGGGGTGGGGGTCTCGATCCAGGGCCACCACAGCTCGACCGCCGTGAAGCCGGCCGCGGCGGCTGCCGCGGGACGCTCCAGGAGCGGGAGTTCCGTGAAGAGGATCGAGAGGTTCACATCGAAGCGCTGGTCCGGGTAGCCCATGAGGGTTTCGGCGCTCCTTCCGTATTGCGGAAGTTTCTTTCTGCTTAATGGAAGATTGCCCGGCGGGTGGCAGGGCTGTCAAGGGGGTGCCCGGAAATCCGGGCCGGTCAGGAGGTCCCTACGACTCGGGACGGCGGTCCCGGGCAGAAGCTCCGGGCACGCGAAAGGCGGGGCGGAGGCCCGTCGGCCGTCCGCCCCGCCCGTTCCCTCCGCTACCGGATCACCCGGCCGGAACGGTGTCCTGGAACGTCGTCCCCGCCGCGCGGAGCGCGGCCACCTTCGCGTTCACCTGCGAAGGGGTGAGGACCTGGTCCTTCACGTGCAGGACGTAGTCCACCTGCTGGTCGTACGCGCGGGGGGTCGTGCTCGTCTGCCCGGCGAGGTCGATGAGCCACTGGTTGAAGTTGATCGACATGCCGCGCTCCGGCAGGTAGGCCGCCCCGTGCGTGCCGAAGAGCTGACCGTCGATGTAGTACGTGATCGCGCTGTTGTCGATGGTCACGACCAGGTCGTGCCAGCCGGCGTAGCTCTGCCGGGACTCGGTGTGCTGGTTGACGGCCTCCCACGGGTCGGGCCGGTAGGTCTCCCACGAGGTGGTGTAGAGGATGTTGCCGCTCTCGCCCCAGCCGCCGTTGGGCAGGTACTCGAAGTCGTACTCGGCGTAGTCGTCCGCCATCGGCGCCTTGAGGTCGTTGATGGTGAAGAACGTCTGGACGAGGTGGTCGCCGTCCGGGCCCGACCTGGGGGCGTCGTTGAACTTGACCCGTGCCGCGTAGGTGCCGTTGCGGAACTTCATGGACTGGGTCAGGATCTCGGTCTGCTTGGTCGACTCGCCGCTGCCCGCCGTCGACGTCTCCAGGTTCATGAGGGAGTTGCCGCTCTGCGTGGCGAACGTGACGTTCTCGGGCGCCCAGGTGGCGCCGGGCACGCCGGGCCCGCCCGCGTTGGAGCGGACGCTCCAGCCGTGCGCGGCGATCCGCGGGTCGCTGTGGTTGCTGTAGTTGAAGTCGTCGAACAGCGTCGCCCCGTCACCGGGCGGGTCGGTGGGGCCCGTCGGGTCCGTGGGATCGGTCGGGTCGGTGGGGGCGTTGCCCTCGGGCGCCGTTCCCCACACCGTGGCGCCGCCGAGCTGCGCCGTCACCTTCGTCCAGTCGGCGTACGCGGCCGAGCCGGCGCCGAACGAGTAGTCGTCGCTCTGCACCAGCGGCTGCCAGTTCGACCGGTAGAACCGCAGCTGCATGTCGCCGGTGTCGGCACCCGGTGCCAGGGAGCCCGCACCGGAGGTGAAGCCGATCTCCAGGTAGCGGTCGGCGGTGGCGGTCGGGTGCGCGAGCGTACCGAACGTCCCCGTGATGTTCCCGCAGCCCTTCACCGCCCAGGAGCAGGCGAACCGGTAGGCCTCGCCCCCTGCGTCGCCCTTGAAGTAGTAGCGGAGCTTCACGTCGCTGAGCTGCACGGACCCGCTGCCGGTGTTGCGCACCTTCAGCCAGGGTTCGCTCTGGTCGGCGCTCGCGCCGGACGCGCCGGTGCGGTACTGCACGGCGATCGGCTCACCGGCGGCGGTCGCCGTCGTGGGGACGGCGGCCAGGGCCGTACAGCCCAGCGCCACGGTGACGGCGGCCGCGGCGGTGGCGTGCAGCCGGCTCTTCGCGTGTGACTTCATGCGTCTGTTCCTTCCGGGAACGTCGTGGGGGAGTGGGGGATCGGGGATCACGCAGTCGGCGCTGTTCCTGGGGATGCCGCGGTGAGCGGCCGGGGATTCAGGGGGCGGTAGCGGACGCCCAATGCGTCCAGCCGGGTGGTGTGGTGGCGGAGGCGGGCCAGGAAGCCGGGCCAGCCGTCGCCGCCGCCGGACCAGGCGCGGTCCGCGAGGGCGCACAGCCTCGGATACGTCTGGTACTCGATGCGGTCCGGGGTGCGCGCGTACTCGGTCCACAGCTGGGCCTGCGTGCCGAGCAGCCGGACCGCGTCGCCCGGCTCCCAGTCGTCGGTCAGCGAGCGGTCTCCGTGCACCGTGCGCAGGCCGACGGGCGGGCCCGGCTGCGTGAGCGGTTCGCCGGGGGCGTCCGACTCGGCGTAGTCGAGGTAGGTGGCCCGGTAGTGCGCGGCGACCACCTGGTGGCCGCGGCGGGCGGCGGCGCGGGCGTGGGCCGGGTCGCGCCAGGTCATCACCGTGAATTCCGGGGGGAGTCCGGTGCCGGTCTCCGCCCAGCCGACCGGGATACGGCCGCGCTCGGTCACGTACGCCCCGATCCGGCCCATGAACCAGCCGTGCAGGGCCCGCGCGTCGGGGAGCCCCTCGGCGGCCGCCCGTTCCCGGGCCGCCGGGCTGTTCTCCCACTCGGTGGTCGGGCACTCGTCGCCGCCGACGTGGATGTACGGCGACGGGAAGACGTCCATGACCTCGTCCAGCACCGTCCGGCAGAAGTCGAACACCTCCTCGTGGACCCCGAACACCGTGTCGCACACGCCCCACCGGGTCCACACGCCCAGTCGCCGCGACGGGTCGTTGCCCAGCTCCGGATGGGCGGCCAGGGCGGCGCGCACATGGCCCGGCATCTCGATCTCCGGCACCACCCGCACCCCCCGCGCCTCCGCGTACCGGACGAGGCCGCGCAGTTCCTGGGTGGTGTACGCCCCCGAGTGCGGGATGCCGTCGAAGCTCTCGACGGGGCCGCCCGGCGGGCCGGCCATCGACTGGCTGCGGTGGCCGCCGATCCCCGTCAGCCTCGGGTAAGCGGCGACCGGCATCCGCCAGCCCTGGTCGTCGGTGAGGTGGAGGTGCAGTGTGTTCAGCTTGTGCAGGGCCATCAGGTCCACGTAACGGCGCAGATAGGAGACCGGCTGGAAGTGCCGGGCCACGTCGAGCATCGTGCCGCGCCACGGATGCGCCGGGATGTCGCTGATCTCCACGCACGGCAGCGTCCAGGCCCTGCCGCGCCGGGCCCCCGCCGAGAGCGCCTCGGAAGGCAGGAGCTGGCGCAGCGTCTGGACCCCGCACAGCAGGCCGGGCAGCCGGGCCGCCCGCAGCAGCACCGTATCCGGGCCGATGGTGAGCCCGTACCCCTCCTCGCCGAGGCCGCTGAGCTGCGGGTCCAGGGCGAGCACCACGCGGCCGGTGGCGGAGGGGACGAGGGGGAGCCCGGTGCCGGGCCGGAGCAGGGTGCGCAGCAGGTCGGCGGCGCCCTCCGCGCCGGGGTAGGCGCGGATGCCGGTGTCCGGGGTCAAAGTGAAGCGGCCGGGGCGCGCGGAGACCTTCCGGGGGCGGGGGACGAGGGAGTGTTCGGGGCGGGGGGCGGGCATGCGGGGCCTCCGGGAGGGGTGCGGGGTCGTCGGTCAGCCCTTGACGGCGCCGGCGGCGAAGCCGGAGGTGACATGGCGCTGGAGCAGCAGGAAGACCACCAGCGCGGGCAGGGCGAAGAGGGTGGAGGCGGCCATCGTGGCGCCCCAGTCGGTGCCGAAGGTGTTCTGGAAGGAGGACAGCCAGACCGGCAGGGTGCGGCTGTCCTGGTGCTTGATGATCAGGAAGTTGGCGTACGCGAACTCGTTCCAGGCGGTGATGAAGCCGAACAGCGAGGTGGCCATCAGCCCCGGCGCGAGCAGCGGCAGGGCCACCTTCCGGAAGGCGGCGGTCCTGGAGCAGCCGTCGACCTGCGCGGCCTCCTCCAGCTCCGGCGGGATCGTCCCGATGAAACCCCGCAGCACGATCACCGAGAACGGCAGTGTGACCATGAAGTAGACGAGGGTGAGCGTCGGCAGCCGGTCCAGCATGTCCGTGTCGCGGGAGATGATGTAGACCGGGATGATCAGCGACTCCCAGGGCGCCATCTGCGCGATGAACACCATGAGCATGAACTGCCGCCGCCCCTTCCAGCGCAGCCTGGCCACCGCGTACGCCGAGGCCAGGGCGACGATCAGGGCGAGCAGGATCGAACTCACCGTCACCAGCGCGCTGTTGCGCCAGAACATCCCGAAGCCGTCGGCCTGCACCGCGGTGCGGAAGTGGTCGAGTGTCCAGGTGCGCGGGAAGAGCTGGGGGTCGGAGGACTGGATGTCCTTGGACGGTTTGAACGCGGTGGAGATCATCCAGTAGACGGGGAACAGGCAGACCAGGACGGTCAGCGCGGCCGCGGCGTTCAGCGGAAGCCGCCGCAGTCGTGCGCTACGGGCACGGCTCATCGGATCTCGTCCTCCTGGCGGAGCATCTGGCGGAAGTAGAGGAAGAGCACCCCGGACATCAGGACCACGGTGACCATCGAGGCGGCCGAGCCCAGGTCGTAACGCTGGCCGGCGAGCGCGGTCTGGACCGCGTACACGGGCAGGATCGTCGTCGCGTCGCCCGGGCCGCCCCGGGTCATCACCCAGATCTGGACGAACGCCTTGAACGTCCAGATCACCTCCAGCGAGAACACCAGCAGGAAGATCGGCCGGAGCACCGGCAGGGTGACCGAGCGGAAGATCCGGGCGCCGCTCGCCCCGTCGAGCCGGGCCGACTCGTACAGCTCGGCCGGGACCGTGGTCAGCGCGGAGTAGATCGTGATCGCCGCGAACGGCACCGACTGCCACACGACCAGCAGGACCAGGATGGCGAAGGCGGCGGTGCCGTGCGCGAACCACGGATAGCGGTCGAACGAGGAGAAGCCCGCACCGGTCAGCAGGTGGTCGACGATGCCGAACTCCGAGTGGAACAGCCACTGGAAGACCGTGGTGGCCGCGATCACCGGCATGGCCCAGGCCAGCACCAGCGAACTGAGCACCACCGTCCGGGCGGCCTTGCCCAGGCGCTCGGTCATCAGGGCGACCAGCGTCGCGATGACCATGATCAGGACCACGTTGACCGCCATGAACAGGAAGGTGCGCCGGACGACCTCCCAGAACCGCGGATCGCTCAGCAGCGTGCGGTAGTTGCGCAGCCCGACGAACTCCGCTTCACCCGTGATCAGCTGGCGCAGCCGGAAGTCCTGGAGCGAGATCAGGACCGCCCGCAGCAGCGGATAGACCAGCAGGTAGAGCATGCCGCCGACGGCCGGCGCGATCAGGGCGTACGGCCACAGGCCGCGCGGCTCCCCGGACCGCCGCCGGCGGGGCGGCGGTCCGGACGTGCCGGGTACGGCCCGGCGCTTGGGGCTGGGGGGTGCGGTCCGTTCCCGGATGACCGACACGGCACGCCTCCTCTCACAGGGTGTGGGCGGACGAACGGTCAGGAGCCGGAGTTCATGGCCCGGGTGATGTCGGCGGACGCCTTGGCGGCCTCCTTCGCCGGGTCGCCGCCGGTGAGCACGGCGGTCATGTAGTCCTTGATCGGGTTCTCCGCCTCGACCGCGGCCCAGCTCGGGGTGTTGGGCGTGGCGTGGCCGTTGGCCGCGCCGACCGCCATCGCGGCGGCGCCCGGGTCGGCGGCCACGGCGGAGGCGAGCGTGGTCCGGTTCGGCACGTAGCTCATGGCGACGGCGAGCTTCTTCTGCCAGACGTCGCCGGTGAGTTCCTTGATGAAGGTGAGCGCGGCCTCCTGCTTGCCGGACGCGGTGGGGATCACCAGGTCCGAGCCGCCGGTGAAGACGGCACCCGGGGTGCCGGCGGTCTTGCCGGGGATCGGGAAGAAGCCCAGCTTCCCCTTCAGGTCCGGGTTCTTCTCGATGACGACGTTGGCTCCGCCCGGGGTCGAGATGACCTGGGCGACCTTGCCCTGCGCCATCACATCGGCCTGCGGCGGATCGGCCTCGTCGGCGTCCTTGGGCCCCTTGCCGAGCGCCTGGAGCTTCTTGTAGAACTCCATGCCGCGCAGCGCCTCCGGGGTGTCCAGGGCGCCCGTCCATTTACCCCCGGACTCGGTGGCGAGGTCGCCGCCCTCGTCCCAGACGAACCCGGCCAGCGCGTACCAGGTCTGGCCGGGCAGGTAGATGCCCTGGTTGCCGCCCTTGTCGAGCTTCTCGGTGGCGGCGATCCACTGGTCGCGGGTCTTGATCGCCTTCGCGTCGATGCCCGCCTTCTCGAAGAGGTCGGTGCGGTAGACGACCACGCGGTTGGCCGCGTAGTACGGGATGCCGTACTGCTTGCCCTCGTACGCCCCCGGCTCGGCGAGGCCCTTCAGCCAGTCCTTGCCGTTCAGCTCGTCCACCTTGTCGGTGAGGTCGAGCAGCCCGCCGCTCTGCGCGAACTGGGCGACCTGGGTGTTGCCGCTCTCGATGACGTCCGGGGCGTCGTTGCTGGCGAGCGCGGCGGTGATCTTCTCGCCGATGCCGTCCCACTCCTGGATCTGGACCCTGGCCCGGATGTCGGGGTGCGCCTTCTCGAAGCCCTGGACGAACTCCTTCTGGAACTGCGCCGAGACGCTGTCGCGCATCAGCCAGACGTCGATGCTCGTCCGGCCGTCACCGGAGGAGTCGGAGGAGTCGTCGGACGAGCCACAGGCGCTGAGGACGGCGGCCAGCACGAGCACGGACCCACCGGCAAGCAAGCGGTACTTCACGGTTCACCTCTGGGAGAACAGGACCTGACCACCTGACCAGTGAAGGCCGCTGGACAGCTCACCTCTTGTTGGTGGATGAAGGTGGCATGGACCAATGGAGCCGTCAAGTGCCCTGTATTCAAAGGCTTTTGGTGATCTATCGGAGAGGCGGCTCGCGATAGCGGCTACAATCCATCTGACCAGTGGTTCAGTGGTCAGGTATCCAACCCGCCAGAAGGGGGCAGCGCATGGACGCCGACGCATCGGGGACGGTGCTCAAACGGGAGCGGGCCCGTGACGCCATCCTGGAGATGATCGAGTCCCGGCGCCCGGGCGACGCGATCCCCTCGGAGCGGTCCCTGTGCGCCACGCTGGGCGTCTCCCGGCCCACCCTGCGCGCCGCGGTGGACGAACTGGTCGCGACGGGACTCCTCGTGCGGGAGCACGGCCGGGGCATGTTCGTCGCGCCCGCGAAGATCACCGAGGAGCTGATCTCGGCGGACCTCGCCCTGTCGGTGCCGCAGGCGGCCGGGGCCTGGTCGAGCCGGCTCCTCGAGTTCACCACCCTCCAGGCCGGCGCCCGGGTCGGCCGGAAGCTGCGCATGTCACCGGCCGCCGACATCGTGTACGTCGCCCGGCTCCGGCTGGTCGACGGCGCGCCCATGGCCATCGAGCACCTGCACATCCGGGCCGAGTTGGTGCCCGGTCTGTCCGCCGAGGAGCTGGAGAGCGGCGACCTGTACGAGCACCTGCGCGAGCGCCACGACGTGCACGTCCACGAGGCGGTCCAGGCGATCGAGCCGACCGTGGTGACCCGCGCCGAGGCCCGCCTCCTGGACGTGCCCGAGCTGTCCCCGGCGCTGCTCTTCGAGCGGCTGACCTCGGACACGACGGGCCGCCCCGTCGAGTACGTGCACTCGCTCTACCGGGGCGACCGCTACCGCATCGTCTCCCGGCTGGCCCTCGGCCCGGCCGCCGCCGTCCAGCCGGTCGAGGGCGGCCACCACCCGGGCATCCCGCCGGGCGACTTCGCGCAGCGCGAGCCGATCACCTCCTCGACGCGGGGTGACATCCAGTCGGGCGACTGATCCGGCGGCGGGGTGAGGCATGCGTTGCGCCCTCCGCAATGGCCGGTGCACCTCTTGCGGTGCGCCCCGGGCGGGGCCACTGTGGCTGGCACATCCGACGGAACCGACCCCACGAGGTGCCTCGCATGACGTCCCCCACCAGCCGCCGTACCCTGCTCGGAGCCCTCCTGGCGGGCGGTGCCCTCGCCGCCGCCCCCAGCCTGCCGCGCTCCGCGCACCACCCCGCGCCCCGCCACCCGCACCACCCGCCGCACCCGGCCCACCCCGCGACCCGGAGCACCGGCACCCTCTACCTCGGCACCTACACCTCGACCAGCCCGGGCGGCACCGGCATCGGCGTCGCCGCGTACGACCCGGAGACGGCGGGCATCACCGCCCGCACCGTCGTCACGGGCGTCGAGAACCCCTCGTACCTCGCCCTGCACCCCACGGGCGCCACGCTCTACGCGGTGGACGAGCAGCAGAACGGCGGCGTCACCGCGGTCGCCGTCGCGGACGACTTCCGGGTGCTCGGCACCCGGTCCACCGGTGGCGCCGGACCCTGTCACCTCTCGGTCCACCCGAGCGGGCGGTGGCTGCTCAGCGCCAACTACACCTCCGGGAGCGTCGCCGTGCACCCCCTGGCCGACGACGGATCGGTGGGGGAACGCACCGACCTGGTCGCCCACAGCTCACCCGCCCCCGGACCGGGGCAGGACGGCCCGCACGCGCACCAGATCATCACCTCGCCCGACGGCGGCCATGTGCTCGCCGTCGATCTGGGGAACGACACGGTGTACACGTACCGGCTGGACGGGACACGCGGCACCCTGGAGCAGGTCTCGTACGCCGCGCTGCGGGCGGGCGCCGGCCCCCGCCACCTCACCTTCCACCCCGACGGGCGCCACGCCTACCTGGCCTGCGAGCTCGACAACGCGGCGGTGGTCTGCGGTTACGACCCCGCCACGGGCGCGCTCACCCCGGGGGACCCGCAGTCCACCGGCACGGGCTCGGGCACCAGCTACCCCGCGCAGTTCCTGGTCACCGGGGACGGCCGGTTCGCCTACCTCGCCAACCGGGGGCACAACAGCCTCACCCGGTACGCCGTCGAGGACGGCGGGGCCGCGCTGCGCCTGCTCGACACCGTGCCCGTGGGCGGCGACTTCCCCCGGCACACCGCGTTCTCGCCGGACGGCACCCTGCTCTTCGCCGCCAACCAGAGGTCCGGCACGGTCACCGCGTTCCGGGTGGACGCGGCCTCCGGCGCGCTGACCTCCGCCGGGACCCCGTACGCGGCCCCGGCGGCGGTCTGCGTGCTGCCGGTGTAGGGCGTTAGGGTCGAGCCCGAGCCGCGGGTCGCACCGGACGCGGTGCGACGCATCAGGGAGGCACCATGCGCTTGAGAGTGGAGTTCACCACCGAGCCCTTCGATCTGGACGAGGCGCCCGCGCACGCGGTCGTGGCGCGCGAGGTCATCCAGGGGGCCGAGTTGGACGCCGTCGACGTCGGCCCGTTCGGCAACACGGCGGAGGGCGGTGCCGACCAGGTGCTCACCGCCGTCGACAGCCTGCTGCGGCAAGCGCTGGCATCGGGTGCCACCCGGGTCTCGCTCCAGGTCAACGTCATCGGGGAGGACCCGAAGTGACCGGACCGGTGGACCACCCCCTCGTCACCGCCGTGAAGCCGCTCGTGGACGCCATGGGGGCCGAGCTCGTCGGCCCCGGTGAGGCGCACCCCGACGACGTGGTGCTGGCCTGGGAGGGCGAGGACGTCGTGGCGGTCCGGCTGCCGCAGCTCTCGGAGTCGCTGGACCACATCCTGGCCGCGATGGAGCGCCGGCACGGCATGCCGCTGGCCGAGCTCGACCGCAAGGCCAAGCAGGAGGCCGTCCGGCTGCTGGAGGCACGCGGTGCCTTCTCCGTACGCCATGGGGTCGAGACCGTGGCGGGGGCGCTGGGCGTCTCCCGGTTCACTGTTTACAACTACCTCAACCGTGAGAACGGCTCCAAGAGCGGGTAGTTGGGACGCACTCGCACCAGCTGCCGATGCATGATCGATCAGGCCGCCGCCCGGACCACCGGGCGGCGGCTCTTTCTGTATACGGAATTTCAACAAACTGTTGACGTCGTGTTGCGGAGGGCGTTAGCTATCCGCAGCCCGACCGACGCACAGCGAAGAACAGCCACGGAGGCTCCCGTGACTTCGAGCTCCACGCCGGGCCTCGCCCGGCTCAACACCCAGGCGGACGCGGACGCGGCCGCCGCACTGCACGAGGTGTGTGCCAGTGCGGCATGGGGACGAGCGATCCTCGCCCACCGCCCGTACGCCACCACCGAAGCCCTGCTCTCCGCGAGCGACACCGCCACGGCGGCACTCGGCGCGGAGGACCTGGCCGAGGCCATGGCCGGTCACCCGCCGATCGGCCGCCCGAAGCCCGGGGACCCGACCTCCTCCCGCGAACAGCGGGGGATGGCCGGGGCGTCCGAGGAGCTCAAGGCCGAGATGCTCGAACTCAACCTGGCGTACCAGGAGCGGTTCGGACACGTCTTCCTGATCTGCGCCACCGGCGCCACCGGTGAGCAGATGCGCGACGCGGTGAAGTCCCGCATCGGGAACTCGCCGGAGCGGGAGCGGGGGATCGTGCGCACCGAGCTGGGCAAGATCAACCGCATCCGCCTCACCCGCCTCGTCACGGAAGACGCCTGACACAAGGAGAGTCTTGAGCACCTTCGCCACCGCATCGGTGTCCACCCACATCCTGGACACCAGCATCGGCCGCCCCGCCGCCGATGTCGCCGTCTCGCTCGCCGCCCGCTCGGGCGCCGACGCCGAGTGGGTGACGCTCGGGGGCTCCGCGACCGATGCGGACGGGCGCTGCAAGGACCTGCCGGCCCTGCCGGAAGGCACCACCCACGTACGGCTCGACTTCGAGACCGAGCCGTACTTCACCGCCAAGAAGCAAGCCGAGGCGCAGCAGGACGCCCCCCGCGTAAGGGACAGCGGCGCGTTCTTCCCCGAGGTGGCGATCACTTTCGCCGTCACCCCGGGCGAGCACTACCACGTACCGCTGCTGCTCAACCCGTTCGGCTACTCCGTATACCGAGGGAGCTAGCAGACACATGCCCACGATTCTCGGCCAGAACCAGTACGGCAAAGCAGAGAACCGCGTCGTCAGGATCACGCGGGACGGCGACACCCACCACATCAAGGACCTGAACGTCTCGGTCGCGCTCTCCGGCGAGATGGACGACGTCCACTACTCCGGCTCCAACGCGCACGTCCTGCCCACGGACACCACCAAGAACACGGTGTTCGCGTTCGCCAAGGAGCACGGGATCGAGTCCGCCGAGCAGTTCGGCATCCACCTCGCCCGCCACTTCGTGACCTCGCAGGAGCCGATCAAGACCGCGCGCATCCGCATCGAGGAGTACGCCTGGGAGCGCATCGCCACCTCCGACGCGAACTCCCGTTTCATCGGGTCCGACGAGGTCAAGCACTCCTTCGTCCGCAAGAACCAGGAGATCCGCACCGCCCAGATCACCTTCGACGGTGAGAAGTGGCAGGTCATCTCCGGGCTCAAGGACCTGACCGTGATGAACTCGACCAACTCCGAGTTCTGGGGCTACGTCAAGGACAAGTACACGACGCTCAAGGAGGCGTACGACCGCATCCTCGCGACCGACGTCTCCGCCCGCTGGCGCTACAACTGGACCAGCGACGAGCAGCGCATGCCGAACTGGGAGAAGTCCTACGAACAGGCGCGCAAGCACATGCTGCACGCCTTCGCCGAGACGTACTCGCTGTCGCTCCAGCAGACCCTGTACCAGATGGGCTCGCGCATCATCAACAACCGCAGCGAGATCGACGAGATCCGCTTCTCGCTGCCGAACAACCATCACTTCCTTGTGGACTTGGAGCCCTTCGGCCTCAAGAACGACAACGAGGTGTACTTCGCGGCCGACCGTCCGTACGGGCTCATCGAGGGCACCGTGCTCCGGGACGGTGTCGAGCCGCAGATCCCGGTCGACATGACCAACCTCTGACGCGGCGCCGCGCCGGTGCCCGCCCGCCCACGACGGCGGCCGGGCACCGGCCGGGCCGGAGGGAACCCTCATGGCACAGCCAGCATCCGGGCCCGCGGAAGCAGAAGGCCCCTGTTCCACCCCGCCGGAGCGTGCGGTGCATCCGGTGGACGAGAAGCTCACCCCCTCGCGGCTCCTGCCGGCCGCTCTCCAGCACATCGCCGCCATGTACGCCGGCGTCGTCACCCCGCCGCTGATCATCGGACAGGCCGTCGGCCTCGACGCGGCGGGCATGACCCGGCTCATCGCGGCGAGTCTGCTCATCGCCGGCTGCGCCACCCTGCTCCAGACCCTCGGCATCGGCGGCCTCGCCGGCAACCGGCTGCCGTTCGTCAACGCCGCGTCCTCCGCCGGCATCGCCCCGATGCTCGCCATCGCCGAGACCAACGCGCCCGGGCACCAACTCCCCGCGATCTACGGAGCGGTGCTCGTCGCCGGGGTCTTCTGCCTGGCCGTCGGGCCGTTCTTCGGCAGACTCCTGCGCTTCTTCCCGCCCTTGGTCACGGGCGTCGTCATCACCCTCATCGGGGTCACCCTGATGCCCGTTCCGGTCTCCTGGGCGCAGGGCGGCGACAAGACGGCCACCGACTTCGGCGACATGAAATACCTCGCGCTCGCCGCGTTCACCCTCGTCGTCATCCTGCTGATCCAGCGCTTCGGCCACGGTTTTCTGTGCCAAGTAGCGCTGCTCATGGGTCTGTTGATCGGCACGCTGGCCGCCGTCCCGCTCGGTCTCGCCGACTTCTCCTCGCTGCGCGACGCCCCGCTCGCGGCCGTGCCCACCCCGTTCGCCTTCGGTGCGCCCGAGTTCCAGCCGGCCGCGATCCTCTCGCTGTGCCTCGTGATGCTCGTCCTGATGACCGAGTCGTCCGCCGGGATGCTGGCCGTCGGTGAGATCTGCGACCGCCGCACCGACGGACGCACCCTCACCCGGGGCCTGCGCACGGACGGCATCGCCACCCTCATCGGCCCCGTATTCGGCGGCTTCCCCACGAGTGCCTTCGCGCAGAACGTGGGCGTCGTCTCGCTCACCAAGGTCCGCAGCCGCTACGTGGTCGCCGCGGCCGGGGCCGCCCTGCTGGTCCTGGGCCTCTTCCCGGTGCTCGGCGCGGTCGTCTCGCTCGTCCCGATGCCCGTGCTCGGCGGCGCCGGCATCGTCCTCTTCGGCTCGATCGCCGTCAGCGGCATCCGTACGCTCTCCGAGGCCGGCCTCGACGACAGCTCCAACATCATCCTGGTCGCCGTGGCCCTCGGCGCGGGCATCGTGCCGCTCGCCGCGCCCGGGTTCTACGCGGACTTCCCGTCCTGGGCCCAGACCGTCCTGGGCTCCGGGATCAGCGCGGGAGCGCTCGTCGCGGTCCTGCTCAACCTGTTCTTCCACCATCTCGGCACCCACGGCCGCACCGCCGTGGCACTCAAATCCTCCTAGGGTCCTGCCGTGCCCACGTCCCAGATGAGAGAAGGAAGCACCATGGCAGCACCGGCAGCCCCCGACCGGGTGGAGCGCATCGTCATCGAGAACTGCTCGATCGCGACCGTCGACGCGGCCGACACCGAGTACGCCTCGGGCCACCTCGTCGTCGCCGGCAACCGCATCGAGTCCGTCGGCGCCGGCCGGGCACCCGAGGGCCTGGAGAACGTCGTACGCCGGATCGACGGCACCGGCCACCTGGCCACCCCCGGCCTGATCAACACGCACCACCACTTCTACCAGTGGATCACCCGGGGCCTGGCCACGGACCACAACCTCTTCGACTGGCTGGTGGCGCTGTACCCGACGTGGGCGCGCATCGACGAGCCGATGGCACGCGCCGCCGCGCAAGGGTCGCTCGCCATGATGGCCCTCGGCGGCGTCACCACCGCGATGGACCACCACTACGTCTACCCGAAGGGCTCCGGCGACCTGTCCGGTGCCATCATCGGGGCCGCCCGCGACATGGGCGTACGCTTCACCCTCGCCCGGGGTTCCATGGACCGCAGCGAGAAGGACGGCGGGCTGCCCCCGGACTTCGCCGTGGAGACCCTGGAAGGCGCGCTCGCCGCCACCGAGGCGACCGTCGACGCCCACCACGACGCCTCCTTCGACGCGATGACCCAGGTCGCCGTCGCCCCCTGCTCGCCGTTCTCCGTATCCACCGAACTCATGCGCCAGGGCGCCGAACTGGCCCGGCGCAAGGGCGTGCGGCTGCACACCCACGGCTCGGAGACCGTGGAGGAGGAGAAGTTCTGCCACGAGCTGTTCGGCATGGGCCCGACCGACTACTTCGAGTCCACCGGCTGGCTCGGCGACGACGTGTGGATGGCGCACTGCGTCCACATGAACGACTCCGACATCGCCGCCTTCGCCCGCACCGGCACCGGCGTCGCCCACTGCCCGTCCTCCAACGCCCGCCTCGCCGCGGGCATCGCACGCGTCCCGGACATGCTCGCCGCAGGCGTCCCGGTCGGCCTCGGCGTCGACGGCACCGCGTCCAACGAGTCCGGCGAGCTCCACACCGAACTGCGCAACGCCCTCCTCGTCAACCGCCTCGGCCCGCACCGCGAACGCGCCCTGAACGCCCGTCAGGCGCTGCGCCTGGGCACCCACGGCGGCGCCCAGGTCCTGGGCCGCGCCGCGCAGACCGGCTCGCTGGAGGCCGGCAAGCTCGCCGACCTGGTCCTCTGGAAGCTGGACACCCTCGCCCACGCCTCCATCGCCGACCCGGTCACCGCGCTCGTCTTCGGCGCCGCGGCCCCGGTCACCCTGTCGCTGGTCGACGGCAAGCCGGTCGTGGAGTCCGGCCGCCTGGTCACCGCGGACGAGGAGGCCATCGCCCGCGCCACCCGCGACGAGGCCCGCCGCCTCGCCCAGATCGCCGCCGGAGCCTGACGGCCCGGCGGCCCCGAAAGCGGCCGGCCGAGGGGGACGGCCCTCGGCCCGGCCGCCGCGGACCCGAGCGGGGTCCGCGGCAACCGGTGCGGGAGGCGCGCCGCCCACGCGCACGCGCCTCCCGCACCGGCGATCCCGGCTGCCCGCACCAGCCGCTCGACCTGCCTCACCGCACCACCGCAGCACACGGGGCCCGGTCCGGCGGACCGGCCCCGGCACCACCTCCCTGACACCCACGTCACCGCCGACGTGTACCCGACCGGAGGAACCGCCGTGGCAGCTACGCCCAGGTTTCGCGACGACGCAAGTGCGACCCCCCGCGCCGAAGAAGACCCGACGACGGAGGCGTCCGACCGGAAGCATCCGGTCGATGAGACCCTCCCCCCGCTGAAGATGTTCACCAGCGGCCTCCAGCACGTGGCCGCGATGTACGCGGGCGTGGTGGCCCCGCCCATGATCGTGGGGCCCGCCGTGGGCCTCAGCCCCAAGGAGACCGCGTTCCTGATGGGGGCGAGCCTGTTCACCGCGGGCATAGCCACCCTGCTCCAGACGCTCGGCTTCTGGCGGATAGGCGCCCGGCTGCCGTTCGTCAACGGCGTCTCGTTCGCCGGTGTGACCCCGATGGTGGCGATCGGCAAGGACCGGGGACACGACGGGATCGCCGTCATCTTCGGCGCGATCATCGTCGCGAGCCTCCTCGGCTTCGTCCTCGCCCCCTACTTCTGCAAACTGGTCCGCTTCTTCCCGCCCGTGGTCACCGGCACGGTCATCACCCTGATCGGTGTCTCGCTGCTGCCGGTGGCCTTCAACTGGTCCCAGGGCGGCAACGCGACCGCCCACGACTACGGGTCCACCACCAACATCACCATGGCGGCGGTCACCCTCGTCATCGTGCTGGCCCTGCGCAAACTGCTGCGCGGCTTCCTCCAGCAGATCGCCATCCTGCTCGGCCTGATCATCGGCACGCTCATCGCGATCCCCGTCGGCATCACCGACTTCGGCGCCATCGAGAACGCCGACGCGATCGGCTTCCCCACCCCGTTCCACTTCGGCGCCCCGCAGTTCGAGATCGCCGCCATCGTCTCGATGAGCATCGTGATGCTGGTCTGCATGACCGAGTCCACGGCGGACATGCTGGCCCTCGGCAAGATAGTGGACCGCCCCGCCGACGAGCGGACCATCGAGGGCGGGCTGCGCGCCGACACCCTGGGCAGCGCCATCAGCCCGCTGTTCAACGGCTTCATGTGCAGCGCGTTCGCCCAGAACATCGGACTGGTCGCGATGACCAAGGTGCGCAGCCGCTTCGTGGTCGCGGCCGGCGGCGGCATCCTCATCCTGCTCGGGCTGTTCCCGGTGGCCGCGTCCGTCATCGCGCTGGTGCCGCTGCCGGTCCTCGGCGGCGCGGGCATCGTCCTGTTCGGCTCGGTGGCCGCCAGCGGGATCCAGACCCTGGCCGGCGCCGCCCTGGAGAAGGGCGAGAACGCCCTGATCGTCGCGGCGGCCGTCGGCGTCGGACTGATACCGATCGCGGCGCCGGACTTCTACCACGCCTTTCCGAAGGACCTGCTCGTCGTCCTGGACTCGGGCATCTCCACCGGCTGCGTGGTCGCCATCGTCCTCAACCTGGCTTTCAACCACCTCGGCCGGAAGCCCGGCCCGGAGGCGGGTACCGCGCCCGGCGGCCACGACCCGGTGAAGGCGGTGGAGGTGGCCGCACACTGACGTATGGTCAGTGCGCCGTGGCGCGTACGGGGTTGGCCGTACGCGCCATGCGGCGTTCCGGCCGGCGCGGTTCAGCCGATGTGGTAGCTGTCGCCGTAGACCCTCCAGTCGAGCGGCGGGTCCAGGTCCAGGTTGCCCTTCTCCAGGAAGACCCGCTGCGCGGACTCCACCCGGCTGGTGTCGCTGTGCGAGGGTTCCTCGCGGATCGCGGCGACGCGGGCGTCGAGGAAGGCATCGAGATACGCGGTCTCGGCGCCCCCGTCCGCGGGGGTCCTGGCCGCGTCGAGCGCCCGGCTCCGGATCGTACGGAAACCGGTGGTGCCGTCCGCGTCGGCCTCCCCGTGCATCACATACGCGTCGTAGTAGGCGAACTGGCCCAGCGTGCCCAGCCCGTCCTCCTTCGCCCGGCGCACCGCCGGATCGAAGTACGACGCGTCCCGCTCGGCGTCCTGCGCCTCCCGGAACCTCGCGTCACCTGCCGCCTCGGCCCAGGCCCGGGTGAACGGCCCACCCAGCCCCGTGTGCGCGTCGCTCCCCTTCACCTTCCGCAGCGCGGGCAGGAACCGTTCCAGCGCGTTGCCCGGCCGGGACTCCGCGTACCGCTCCACGACCCGGAGCATGTCGCCGGTGCCGGAGCAGAAGCCGATGATGCCGCCCGTGTAACCGCGCCCGTCCCCGATGTCCTCGATGTACTTGTACTGCGCCTTCCAGTCCAGCGTGGAGTTCTCCGCGCTGGAGACGAGCCGCATGGCGATGTCCTTCTTCGCCGGAGCGGCGAGCCCGCCCCCCGACCCCTTGCCGGAGGAACCCCCCGCCTGGGCACAGCCGGTGAGCGCGGTGACGGACATCAGGAGGGCGGCGAACGGGGTGACCAGGGCACGCGCGGTGAGCTTCACCGTTCCAGCCTGCCAGGCCAGGGGCGTGATGCCGGCGCATTCAGCGGTAGCGTCGGGGGCATGGATGATCAGTCTGTGGTGGATGTCGGCGACGTGCGGCTGGCGTACCGGAGCTGGGGTGACCCGTTCGGGTCCCCCGTCGTACTGCTGCACGGCCTCGGCGCGAGCGCGGCGAGCTGGGAAGCGGCCGGGAGCCTGCTGGGGCAGGAGTGGCGGGTGTACGCGATCGACCTGCGCGGCCACGGGGAGAGCGACTGGCCCGACGAGTACGACCTGGAGCTGATGCGCGACGACGTGCTCGGGTTCCTGGACGAGTGCGAGGTGGACCGGGCGGGCGTGGTCGGCCACGGCATGGGCGGGGTCGTCGCCCACCTCCTCGCGCAGGAGCACCCGGACCGGGTGGAGCGGCTGGTGCTGGTGGAGACCCCGCCGCCGTTCCCCGGCGCCGCTGGTCCGGCCGTCGGGCCGCAGGGGCCCGCCGATTACGACGAGGCCGTGCTCGCGTCGGTGAACGCCGAGCTGGCGGACCCGGACCCGGCGTGGGCGCGGGGCCTCGGGGAGATCGTGGCGCCGACGCTGATGCTGGCCGGGGGGCCGGGCAGCACGATGCCGCAGGAGCGGCTCCAGGACATGGCGTCGCTGATCCCGGACTGCCACCTGGTCACGCTGGGCGGCGGTCACCGTCCGCACGAGGCCGATCCGGAGCAGACGGCTCAGCGGATCACGGAGTTCTTCACGAGCTGAGGGCGCGCGCTCCGGAGCGCACGCCCCGTCCCCGCACCTCTTCAGCTCTCGGGCCGCCAGTCCGGCCGCCGGCCGCCCCTGGCCACCGCCCGGTCCAGCAGCGGCGCGTCATCGGCGACCGGTACCGGCGGCCCGAACGGGGACGGGCCGTCGCCCTGGTCCGCCAGCAGCGCGAGCGTGTTGCGCAGGTGCGCCTCCTCGGCGTCGAAGGGCTGCCCGGTCGCCTTCGCCAGGTCCCAGCCGTGCAGCACCAGCTCGTTGAGCGCGACCATCCCCGCGACCCGGCCGGGCAGATCCACGCCCCCCGCCCTGGTCATGCCCTCCCAGGCGTCGGGGGAGCGCCAGGCGGCCACCATCCCGTCGAGCGCGGCGGGAAGCGTGCTGCGCCAGCCGGATCCGAGGACGCCGGACTCCACGGAGGGCGCCGAGTCGGTGGCCGGTCCCGGCTCCTTGCGGGCGGCGTCGCGGAAGGCGCCGGCCAGGCCCTCGATATGGGCGAGCAGGGCGCCCACGGTCACGCCGGGGCACGGTGTCGCGGCCCCCAGCGCTGCGTCCTCCACGGCGTCGAGCTGAGCGGTGATCCGGCGCGCGGCCGGTTCCAGGTCGAGCGGTTGTGTGTCCATACCGGTGCAGACTGCCGGACCGCCGCCGGCTCATCGGTCAGCGCACCACGTGTCCCCGCAGAATGATGCGGACCGGGTGGTCCAGCGCGGCCGGATCGGCGGTCGGGTCGGTGCCGTACGCGACGAGGTCGGCCGGCGCCCCGTCCGCCAGCCCCGGCAGCCCGAGCCACGACCGCGCCGTCCAGGACGCCGCGCCGAGCGCCGCCTCGGCCGGCAGCCCGGCCCTGAGCAGCCAGGACGCCTCGCTCGCGACGGTCCCGCAGGGGAACGAGTCGGTGCCGGCCAGCACCGTGACGCCCGCCTCGTGGGCGGCCCGGACGTTGCCGAACATGGTCTCCCAGCCGGCCAGCCACAGATCGCGGCGCGCACTCGGCTCCCGCGCCCGCATCGCGTCCACGCCCTTGCCGAACACGGCCAGCGTCGGGACGAACGCGGTGCCCTGCGCGGCCATCCGGTCCAGCAGCCCGGGGTCCAGATGCATGCCGTGCTCCAGGCTGTCCGCCCCCGCGAGGACCGCGTTGCGGGTGCCCTCCGCGGTCTGGCAGTGCACCGCCACCTTGCCGCCCGCCGCGTGGACGGCGGCGACCACCTCGGTGAGCAGGGCGAGCGGCACCGGGGGCTCGTCCTGCCGCCAGTCCCCGACGACCTTGCACCAGCCGGAGGAGGCCGCCGACTCCTCCACGGCGGCCCGGACGAGCTCCGCCTCGCTCACGTCCCGGCCGAACCCGGGGAAGAACCTGCCGGGCGTGGCCAGCCACCGCCCCGCCGATGTGACGCGGGGCAGCTCCCGGTCCTCGTCCACCCAGGCCGGCATCCGCGCGGCCGTGCCCGGGGTGCGGACGGCGAGGACCCCGGCGTCCCGGTGCGCCCGCAGGTGTGCGCGCAGCAGCTCCTCGTCGAAGGGCGTGCTCGTGTCGGTGGCCCCGGGATGCGTGTGTACGTCCACCAGTCCGGGCAGCAGCCAGCCGCCGTCCACCACGGTCTCGGCGTGCCGCCCGGCGAAGCCTCCCGGCGGGGCGCCCTCGCGCAGCACCTCGCCCTCGATCCAGAAGGCCCGCTCCTCGCGCTCCGGCAGCACCACACCTCGTATGCACAGCATCCGCAGACGGTACGTCAGCCGCCGCGCCCGGCGCGGCTCGCAGGGGCACACCGGCACATTGCGGAAGGTTCGGCTCCGGGCTCTTGTCGGAGGGGCCCGGCGCATGCGATACAGGTCTGGACCATTGCTTCCGGACGGAAGGCAACACCGTGCGATCCCCTCACACGCGTCGCGCGCCGGCCTGCGCCGCCGCCCTGCTCCTCGCCGCACTCGCCACCGCCTGCGGCTCCGGCCCGGGTTCCGGCTCCGCGGACCACGGGGACACCAGCAGACCCACCGCGCCGCGCGGGGTCACCGTGCAGGCGAGCAGCGCCACCTCCGCGCACGTGATGTGGAAGGCCGCCACCGACGACACGGCCGTCACCGGCTACGAGGTCTACCGGGAGGGCAAGAAGGCCAAGGCCGTCCCCGCGTCCAAGGTGATGATCGACGTGGAGGGGCTCACCGCGTCGACCGCGTACACCTTCACCGTCCGCGCCCGCGACGCCGCCGGCAACCTCTCCGCGCCCAGCGCGGCCGTCCGCGTCACCACCCCCGCCCCCACGCCCGCCGACCACGGGCCCCCCACCCGGCCGGTGAAACTGCGCGGCAAGGCCGACGGCAACCGGGCCGCCACCCTCTCCTGGGGCGGCTCCACCGACGACATCGGCGTCACCGCGTACGACATCTACCAGGAGGGCACCCGCATCCACACCGTGCCGGGCACCGGGACCACGGCACGGCTGACCGGGCTGCGTCCCGGCACGTCCTACACCTTCACCATGCGGGCCCGCGACGCCGCGGACACCTCCTCGCCGGACAGCAACGCCTTCCACCTCACCACCGCGTCGGCCCCCGGCGCCCCGGCGAGCACCGCCCCCACCGGCCTGCGGGCCAGGACCAAGGTCCAGGGCAAGGAGTACGCCGTCGACCTGGAGTGGGCACCGCCCGAGGCGTACGGCGAGATCCGCACGTACGAGCTGTATCTGGACGGCAAGATGACCACCACCATCGCCTGGGGCGACGAACCGCCCACCGAACGGGCGACCTACCAGTACACCACCGCCGAACCGCGCGGCACCAGCCACGCGATCACGCTGCGCGCCCAGCTGCCCGACGGCAAGTGGGGCGACTTCTCGGACCCGCTCACGGTGGTCCTGGGCCGGTGAGCCCGCGTCAGCGGGGGACGCGGACCGTCTCGATCCACAGGGGCGGCTGAGGGGCGTCCGCCCCGATCAGCGCGGCGACGAGCCGGCACGAGGGCGCCTCGTCGGGCCAGGGCGTGTGGCCATCGGTGAGGACGACCACGATGCCGGGCCGTTCCGGGGCGGCCAGAGCCCTCGCGATGCCCACCCGCATGTCGGTGCCGCCGCCCCCGCCGAGCGCGACCTGGTCGGCGGAGGTCACCCGCGACACGGCGTGCACATCCGCGTCGCAGGCCAGCACGGAGACCCGGTTGCCCCGGATGCCCACCTCCCGCAGCACCCCGGTGACCTCGCCCAGCGCGGCCGCCAGCTCGGCGTCGCCCATCGAGCCCGAGGTGTCGACCACGACGGCCACCCGGGGCAGCGGGCGGCGCAGCGTCGGCAGGACGACGCCGCGCAGGGCCGCGCTCCGCCGGGAGGGGCGGCGGTAGGTGTAGTCCACCGCCCCGGACGCCCAGGCCGCCGCCTCCCGCACCGCACCGGCCAGCGCCTGCCGCCAGTCCACCGTCGGCTCCAGGACCTCCTCGGCCCACCGCCGCCAGCCCGCCGGAAGGTCGCCCCGGGCGCGCTGGTGGGCGCGCATCGACTCGGCCGTACGCCGCCGCAGCGCCTCCGCCTCCGTCGCGCCCAGCGAGGGCGGCCCCTGCGCACCGGGCAGCTCCCACGGCTCGGGGCGGCCGTGCGCGCCCGAACCGCAGTTGTGCGGCGGCGGCCCCGGCGGCAGCGCGGGCAGATACGTCTCGAAGAGCTGACCGGACGGCAGCCCGAAGAGCCCCGGCTCCATCCGTCCCTCCGGCAGTGGGAGCCCGTCGCTGATCAGGTCGTCGTTGATCTCGCAGTCCTGGGCGACGTTGACCCGGTGCGCGTCGCGCTGGTCGGCCGCCGGGAGCCGGGCGGCCCGGCCGTGGTGGTCGCGCAGCAGATGCGCGACCTCGTGCACCCACACCCCGGCCAGCTCGGCGACGGGCGTCCGCGCCACGAACTCCGGCGCCACGTAGCAGCGCCAGTGCCGGTCCACGCCCATCGTCGGGACCTGGTCGCTCGCCACCACCGACAGCGCGTACAGCGCGGTCGCGAGGTACGGCCGGTCGCTCGCCGCCCGGTAGCGCGCCGCGAGCAGCTTGGTGTGGTCCAGCGGGAGCCGTGCCGGTACGGACACGGGCTCAGGCGCTCCCCGGCAGGGCGCCGGAGAGCTGGAGGAGTTCCAGGAAGGCGTCGATGCCCTCCGGCACCGGCCAGTCGGCGTCCCGCATCGACGCCAGGTCCATCGCCGCCCGGGCCGCCACATCCGGCACCCCCGCCGCGACGGCCTTCGCCAGCACCGCCCAGCCCGCCTCCCAGCGAGGACGGGTCGGTTCGGCCTGGACGGCGGCCACCACCGCGATCAGGAACGCCAGCTGCCGGTCGCCGCGCTCGGGCAGGGCGAAGGCGTCCGGGTCGGCCAGCACCCGGTCGGGGTCGGGCAGGTCCAGGTTCTCCAGGTAGGACAGGAGCTCGATGCCCGCCCCGTCCCCGACGGCCCCCGTCAGGGCGGCGGCGACGGCGTCCCGGCCGGTGCCGGTCGCGTAGCCGGTGGCGAGCAGCCGCAGCGCCATGTCCCAGGTCCGGGGTGACGGCCAGGCCCTGCCCCGGCCCTCCGCGTCGGCCGGGAGGTGGTGCACCAGACCGGGGCGCGCGGTGAGGAATCCGGAGACCGCGCCCCGGGCCCGGGCCACCGCACCGGCGGTCCGGGCGGGGTCGACCAGCGGGACGGGCGCCTCGGGCCAGGTGCCGGCCATGCCGCGTGCCACGGTGCGCGGGTCGTGCGTCCAGTGCAGGTGCACGAAGCGGTTGGCGAGCGGGGGGCTCAGGTGCCAGCCGTCCGCCGCGCTCGACGGCGGGTTGGCCGCCGCCACGATGCGCACGGCGTCGGGGAGCTTCAGGCTGCCCACCCGGCGTTCCAGGACGACGCGCAGCAGGGCGGCCTGCACGGCCGGGGGAGCGGAGGACAACTCGTCGAAGAACAGCAGCCCCTGGCCCTTGCGGGCGAGCCGGACCGCCCAGTCGGGCGGCGCCATCGGGACCCCGGTCGTGGCCGGGTCGTCCCCGACGACGGGCAGCCCCGCGAAGTCGGACGGCTCGTGCACGCTGGCGATGACGGTCTCCAGGTCCAGGCCGAGGCCCGCCGCGAGCTGTTCGAGCCCCGCCGACTTCCCGATGCCCGGCTCGCCCCAGAGGAGCACCGGCTGATTGGCGGTCACCGCCAGGGCCAGCGCCTCCAGCTGCGGACTGGGGGCCGGCTCGGTCCGGGTGGCGCGCAGTCGCCGGTCGAGCGCGTCGGCGGCGTCCAAGGGGTGCGGTGCCTGTGCCGGGATGCCGGGGGCCACGGTGCTCACGTCTCCTCACCTTCCTCGTCGGCGTCGTCGTCCTCGTCGTCGTTCCACTCGTCCCACCACTCCGAGCCGGCGTCCGGATGCTCCTTCAGCACCCGTTCCGCGAGGAACCTCAGATCGGTCCGCCGGTACTTGCGGATCATCTGTTCCAGGGAGAGTTCGGTCTGGTCGCTCACGTCGATCCGGGCGCCCGCGTCCAGCAGGTCCCGGACGAGCCCCGCCGACCCGCGCCCCGAGACGGCGACGCTCAGCGGGGTGCGCTCGCGGTGGTCCCTGGCCTCCAGGTCGAGGCCGGCCGCCAGCAGCCGGGGGAGCAGCACGGTGTGGTCGAGCAGGGGCAGGACGTGGAGCAGCGTGTGCCTGCCGCCGTCCCGGACGCGTGGATCGACGCCCGCGTCCAGCAGCGCCAGGACCCCCGCCGTGTCGCCGTGCTGGGCGCGCAGGAAGAGGTCGCGCCGCTGGGCGGCCAGCGCCCTGGGCAGCCGGCCCGTCCCGGTGCGGCAGGCGTGCTCGACGGCGAAGCAGCCGGTGACCGCCCCGCCGAACGCGCGCAGGGCGCTCTCGCGCTGCCGCTCCTGCGCGGTGTGCGGGGAGTCGAGCGTCCCGTCCCGGAAGCGGACCTCATGCCAGTCGCCCCGGCAGCGCACCCGCACCGGGGCGGGCGGCGCGACCCCGGGTGGCCCGGACGGCCCCTGGCGGTCCGGGAAGAGCGACCGGGCCACCAGCGGATGCAGGTCCGCCGGGGTCAGGACGCCGTCGCTGAGCAGGTCCAGGTCGGGCAGCCTGCGCCAGAGCGCCTCGGGCAGGAAAGGGGCGCCGTCGGCGCTCTCGCGGTTGACGAGTCTGATCCGCAGCCGGCCGTCGCGCCCGGGGCCGGTGAAGTCGAGCAGGACGCGCGCCCGCCAGTCCTGGCCGATCTGGAACCGCTCCGCCCCCACGGACTCCGCGAACCGGCGCACCTCCACCTCCAGCCGGGCCACGTCCAGCGCCAGGCCCGCCATGACCCTCTCGGGGGCGGTCCGGTAGTAGGAGGGCATCTCGGGGGGCGTCGGGTCCCAAACGATCCCGGCCGCCGCCAGCGCGTCGGCGACCCGGCCGTCCGCGTACCGCAGGTTCAGCCACTCGGCGCGGGCCACCGGATCGCCGCTGCCCGGGTCCTCGTGCGGCAGCCGGTCCGCCGGGAGCGGGGTGCCGTCGCTTGCGAGGAACGGCAGCCGGTCCGCGCCGCCGGCCCGTGTGCGCAGCTCACTCGCCCGGCTCGCGCGCCACAGGTGCCCGAGCGGCCGCCAGTCGTCGGTGAGGCCGTTCGCGGCCCGGGGCCGGCGCGGGCCGAACCGGAGCGGGATGCGCTGCGGGCCGTCGACCATGGGCGGGGTGGAGACGTGGAGGTAGGCGTCCGGCGCGGAGCCGTAGCCCGCGAGGAGGACGGTCCGGTCGGTCGCCAGGGTCGAGCGGCCCGCGAGGATCCGGGGGAGATGCCAGCGCAGCAGGTCCGGTGCCAGGTCCCGGAGGTCGGCGAGGAGGGCCTCGGCGACCTGGGCGCCGTACCGGGCGGAGACCTGGTCCGGGTCGACGCGCACGTCGAAGCCGGCCGCCGCGCAGGCCCCGCGCCAGTCGCCGGCGTCCCGCAGCGCGGCCGACTCCTCGATCATCGAGCGCGGCACGGCGTAGCGCCGGACTTGGCGCCAGCTGGACGCGTCCTGCGAGGACAGGAACAGCCGGACGTCCCGCGGGCTCACCGGTACAGGCTCCTGACCGCGCGCAGGTCCGCGTGGGCCCCGCCGTCCGGTCGCAGCAGCGCCGCGAAGGAGCGCTTCACCCGGCGCGGCAGCCCGGGGCCCAGGCCGACGTACTCCAGCCGGGACCCGGGGGCGACGGCGGCGAGCAGGGTCTTCGCCCCGCGGCCGGTCAGCCCGGTGTGGCTGAGTTCGAGGCGGCGCAGCGGGCTGCCCGGCAGCGCCTTGGCCAGCGCGTGCGCCCCGAGGTCCCCGGTGGCGTTGGGAGGGGCGCCCAGGCTGCGTTCCGAGGGCGGCCGGCCCAGGTCCAGTGCCTCGATCCCGTCGAGCGCACCGGCCAGGGCGCGGGCTCCCCCGGGACCGATGCCGTTGCCGCCCAGACCGAGCCGGATCGGGCGGGACGGGTCGGCGGCGCCCGCGAGGAGGGCGGCGCCCTCGTCGCCGAGGTGGTTGGACGGGAGGTAGAGCTCCCGCACCCCCGCGTCCAGGATCAGCCGGGCCAGCAGCGGCGCGGCGTCGGCGCCCAGACCGTTGCCGCCGAGGAAGAGCCGCTCGACGGGGCGCGGACGGGTGCTCAGGACGTCCAGCAGGGCGGCGAGCCCGTCGGTCGTGACCCCGGTGTTGACCAGGTCGAGGGTGCGCAGGGCGGTGTTGCGCCGCAGCATCGGGACCAGGGCGCGGACGCCCGCGTCGCCGAGGGGGTTGCGCTTGAGCCAGAGGGCCCGGACGGTGGCGTCGTCGGCCAGGGCGGAGGCGAGGGCGGTGGCCCCTTCGGCGCCGATGCGGTTGCAGCCGAGGTAGAGGGTGTGCAGCCCGTGCGCGGACCCGGCCACCGCCGCGGCCACGGCCGAAGCGCCCTCGTCGCCGAGGGAGTTGGTGCCGAGCAGTACGTGGGTGGCGTGCGGGGAGCGGGCGGCGGCGGGCATGACCCGGGCGGCGCCGGCCGCGCCGAGCCCCCGCTTGCAGAGATCGACGCGCCCGTCGGCGCGCAGCGCACCCAGCGGGAACGTCTCGTCCGCCCCCACCGGCTCCGACGCCGCCAGGCGGTCGAGCAGCGGCCCCAGCAGTGCCGGATCGGCGAAGGGCAGGTCCGGATGTTCAATCGCCGGACAGCGCACCGGCATCGGCTGCGACATCTCTGCTTACCCCCGTCTACGAAAAGGCGGCAAGACCGGCCGGATTCGAACCGGCGTCCTCCAGCTTGCTGCTAGGGCGCGACGACCTCTGCGCTACAGCCTTGCCGTCGATGATCCTAACCATGACGGCGATCAATTCGCACACCTGCACCAACAGGTGTGCGCGGGCCGGCGGCCGGAAGGCGCACGCATCTCAAGTGGTCTGTACCTATTGACGACTTGGTCCAGACCAATTACCTTCCCGTGTGCTCCATGGAACGACATCCGCACCTCCCCGAGGACCGCCTCACCGGTCCCTGCCGCAAGGGAGAACCATGTTCGAGCACATGCCACTCAGACGGAGAACGGCGACCGCACTGCTCGCCGTGCTCGGCCTCCTCCTCACGCTCCTGTCCCTGCAGGCCGTCCCCGCGCACGCGGCGGGCAAGCTCACGGCGACCTTCACCTCCGCCGACAACGGCCCCTGGTGGAAGGGTACCTACGTCCTGCGCAACGACACGGACACCGCCGTCACCGGCTGGAGCCTGGAGTTCGACCTGCCCTCCGGGGTCGCGATCCAGTCCTCGTACAACGGGACCACCACCACCCAGGGCAGCCACATCACCGCCGTCAACGCGCACTACAACGGCACGGTCGCCGCGCACAGCAGCACCGAGCCGTACAGCTTCTGGTTCGTCGCCACCGGCCCGATCACCGCACCCACCGGGTGCCGGATCAACGGCGACAAGTGCGACGGCTCCGCCGACGTGCCCCCGGGCGCGCCCGGGGGGCTGAAGCAGACCGATGTCACCGCCCGCACCGCGACACTGTCCTGGACGGCCGCCACCGCGGGCGACTTCCCCGTGGCCTCGTACGACATCCTCGCGGGCGGCAAGGTCGTCGGCTCCGCCACCGCGGCCACCTCCGCAACCGTCACCGGCCTGACCCCGGCCACCGCCTACGCGTTCACCGTCCGGGCCAAGGACACCCGCGGCAACGTCTCCGCCGAGAGCGCCCCGCTGACCGTCACGACCGTCGACCCGGCCACCGACACCTCGGCCCCGACGGCCCCCGGCGCCCTGCGCGCCACCGCCACCGACTCCTCGTCCGTGACGCTGGCCTGGAACGCCGCGACGGACAACCAGCGCGTCGCCGCGTACGACATCTACCGGGGCTCCGCCCTGGCCACCACGGTCTCCGGCACCACGACCACCGCGACGGTCGGGGGCCTGTCGCCCTCCACCTCGTACACCTTCACGGTGAAGGCCCGCGACGCCGCCGACAACGCCTCCCCGGCGAGCAACGTCCTCACCGTGAAGACGGACGACATCGTCGGCGCCGGCAACTACGCCAAGGTCGGCTACTTCGTCCAGTGGGGCATCTACGGCCGCCAGTACTTCGTCAAGAACCTGGAGACCTCCGGCGCCGCCGGCAAGCTCGACATCGTCAACTACGCCTTCGCCAACATCGACCCCAACAACCTCACCTGCCTCAACGGCGTCACCAAGGGCACGACCGCGGACCCGCAGGATCCCGAGCAGGGCACCGGCGCGGGTGACGCGGACGCCGACTACGCCCGCCCGTTCAGCGCCGCCCAGTCCGTGGACGGGGTCGCGGACGACGGCTGGGGCAAGCTGCGCGGCAACTTCAACCAGCTCAAGAAGCTGAAGAAGCTGCACCCCGACCTGAAGATCGTGGTCTCGCTCGGCGGCTGGACGTACTCCACGTACTTCTCCGACGTCGCCGCCACCGACGCCGCCCGCAAGAAGTTCGTCTCCTCCTGCATCGACATGTACATCAAGGGCAACCTGCCCGAGTACAACGGCGCGGGCGGCCCGGGCAGCGCGGCCGGCATCTTCGACGGCTTCGACATCGACTGGGAGTGGCCGGGCACCGGCACCGGGCACCCCGGCAACCACTACTCGCCCGACGACAAGGACAACCTCACCCTGCTGCTCGCCGAGTTCCGCAAGCAGCTCGACGCGCTGGGCGGCGGCCACCGGCTCCTCACCGCCTTCACCCCCGCCGACCCGCAGAAGATCGACGAGGGCTGGGACCTGTCCAAGGTCTTCGACTCGCTCGACGTCGCCAACGTCCAGGGCTACGACTTCCACGGCTCCGGCAGCGACAACTCCTGGGAGCCGAACCGCACCGGCCACCAGGCCAACCTCTACAACGACACCCAGGACCCGTACGACTTCCACTTCAGCGCGGACAGCGCCATCAAGGCGTACACCGACGCGGGCGTCGAACCCCGCAAGCTGACCCTCGGCATCCCCTTCTACGGCCGGGGCTGGCAGGGCGTCACCGACGGCGGCGTCGCGGGCGAGTGGCAGCCGGCGGGCGGGGCCGCCCCCGGCCAGTTCGCCGAGGAGGCCGGCACGCGGGGCTACTCGAACCTCATCGGCGCCTACCCGGCGATGGCGGTCCATCACGACGAACAGTCCATCTCCACGTACGGCTACACCGGCAGCCAGTGGTGGTCCTACGACGACACCTGGTCCATCGGCAGGAAGACGGACTACGTCAAGGACAAGGGGCTGCTCGGCGTCATGGTCTGGGAGATGTCGGGCGACACCGCCCAGGGCACGCTGATGGGCGCCCTCGACAACGGGCTGAAATAGCCCTCTATCGTTCCATTTCCCTCAAATCGAGACTTACCGCCCATAGCGGTAGGCTGGTCGCGGCGGTGCCCCGTGGCACCGCCGTGCCTCACCACCGGACCCCGCGACGGGGTCCGGCCCCAGCCGTTCGATGCGCGGGAGGAACCATGACCAGCCCCGAGCAGGACCCGAACCAGCAGGAAGGCCCCGCGGACGGGGGCGCGGCGGGTACGCCGGGTGTCCACGACGGCGGCGCGGACGGTGGCGCGGACGGCGGGGCCGAGGGCCCTGCGGACGGGGGCGCGGCGGGTACGCCGGGTGTCCAGGACGGTGGCGCGGACGGCGGGGCCGAGGGCCCTGAGGACGGGGGCGCGGCGGGTACGCCGGGTGTGCACGACGGTGGCGCGGACGGCGGGGCCGAGGGCCCGGCGGACGGTGGCGCGGCGGGTACGCCGGGCGTGCACGACGGTGGCGCGGACGGCGGGGCCGAGGGCCCGGCGGACGGTGGCGCGGCGGGTACGCCCGGCGTCCAGGACGGCGGGGCCGACGGCGGCGCGGGCCGTTCTTGAGCACAACCCCGACCGGCACCCAGGACCCCCGGGCCGCGACGGCGGCCCCCGGGGTCCTGGAGTCGCGCCTGACGCCCGGCACGGACCGGGCCGCGTTCGCCCGCGACTTCTGGGGCCGCGAGGCCCTGCTCACCCGCCGGGCCGGTGACTTCTCCGACCTCTTCCCGGCCGCAGCCGTGGACGAACTCGTCTCGCGGCGCGGACTGCGTACGCCGTTCCTCCGCGTCGCCAAGAACGGCGCCACACTGCCCGACGCCTCGTTCACCTCGCCCGCCGGGGCCGGTGCCACCATCGGCGACCAGGCCGACGACACCGCGCTGTGGCGGGAGTTCGCCGACGGCGCGACCCTCGTCCTGCAAGCACTCCATCGCACCTGGGCCCCCGTCGGCGACCTCACGGCCGCTCTCGCCGCCGAACTGGGCCACCCCGTGCAGGCCAACGCCTACGTCACTCCGCCGCAGAACCGCGGCTTCGACGCGCACTACGACGTGCACGACGTCTTCGTCCTCCAGACCGAGGGCACCAAGCGGTGGATCGTCCACCGCCCCGTGCACCCCGCCCCCCTGCGCGACCAGCCCTGGACCGAGCACCGGGGCGCCGTCGCCGAGGCCGCCGGGCGCGAACCGCACCTCGACACCGTGCTCGCGCCGGGCGACGTCCTCTACCTGCCGCGCGGCTGGCTGCACGCCGCCGAGGCGCAGGGCGAGGTCGCGGTCCACCTGACGCTCGGCGTCCACACCTGGACCCGGTACGCCCTGGCCGAACAGCTGATGCGCGCCGCGCTCGCGGAACTGCGCGACGACCCCTGGATGCGCGGCTCCCTGCCGCTGGGCGTGGCGGGCCCGGACGAGGAAACGGCTCCGGTACGCGAGCGCCTCCTCGCGGCCCTCGCCGAGGCCGACCCCGCCCCGGACTTCCACCGCACCCGGCGCGCCCAGGCCCGCCCCGCCCCGCTCGGCCCGCTCGCCCAGCTCGCCGCCGTCGACGGACTCGCCCCCGGCACCCCGGTCCGCCTCCGGGGCGCGCTGGAAGCCCGCCTGGAGGGCCGCCGCCTGGTCACCCGGGTCGGATGGCTGGACTTCCCGGAGGCGGACCTTCCGGCCCTGGCCCGCCTGCTCGCCGGTGAGGTGCGCACCGCCGACGACCTCGGCCTCGCCTGCGCGGGGAGGCTGCTGCGCGCCGGAGTCCTCGTCCCGGCCGCTCGGTGAGCGCGGAACGCCTCCGGTGACAGCGGAACGCTTCTTCTGCGCCGACGCCGCCCGGGCGCGCGGCGACGCGCTCCCGGGCACCGCCCCGTACGGCCTGGCGTGGGTCCTCGTCGAGCACCACGCGCCCTGGCCGGCCAACGGCTACGACGGCCTCGCGCTCGAACCGGTGACCAAGTCCCTGCTCTACGAGGCCGCCAGGGCGGCGCAGGCCCGCATCCTGCTGATCCGCCGCCACGGCCGCCGCCCCGCCGACGCGGGCCCCCGGCGCTGGGCCGTCCTGCGGTACGACGCCACCGGCGCGCACCGCCAGCAGTGGGGGACCTGGGAGCGCGAGGAGGACCTGGCCCTCGCCGCCGCCGCGCTCGGCGCGCCCGGCGAGGCCGGACATCCACCGGTCGTCCTCGTCTGCGCCCACGGCCGGCACGACACCTGCTGCGCGCTGCGCGGACGCCCGGCGGCCCGCGCGCTGGCCGACCGGTGGCCCGGCCTCGTCTGGGAGTGCACCCACGTGGGCGGCGACCGCTTCGCCGCCAATGTGCTCGTTGCCCCCGACGGCGTGTACTACGGCGGCCTGGACGCCGCCTCGTCCGTCGCCGTGGTCGAGCAGCACCTCGCCGACCGCGTCCACGCCGCGCACCTGCGCGGGTACACCGACCTCTTCCCGGCCCAGCAGGCGGCGGTCGCGGCGGTGCTCGCCCGGTACGGTCCGGCGGGCCGCCACGCCTACACGGTCACCGGGACCTCCCGGGCCGGCCCGCACTGGCTGATCCACGTCACCGGGCCCGCCCCGCGTACGACGGCGTACGACGTGGAGGTCACCGCCCACCGCGCCCCACCGCACCAACTGACCTGCAACGGCCCGGCCACGAGCGCGGCCGTGCTCCACGAGGTCTCGTCGATCCGCGCGGGCTGAAGCGCCCGCTTCCGGTCAGTCCGTCGCCGGGCTGCCCGGACTCAATTCGCCAGTGGGGTGCGCTCCACGTGGGCGACTCTCACCGTGGAGATGTCCGAGGGTTCCTTATCGCCTTCGAAATTCGAGTACGTACTGAACTCACCGTCGTCGGTCTTCGTTTTGCCAGGCGGCAGATGGCTGACCGAGACGTAGTCCTGGCCGATGAAGTTTCCGTCCTCGTCGAAGGCGTTGATGACGGCGGAGTAACTGGCCATCTCGTCGCCCTCGTTCTTGATCTTGTACTTGTACGTGAACGTGGTCTCGGTGTCGCAGTCGTTGTAGCTCGCGTCGTCGTAGTCATCGCAGTCCTCGTCGGCTTCTGCCTCGGCCAGCTTGGCGGCCGATATGTCGACGGAGCTCAACGGACCGAGGGAGTCGTCGCTGTCGCGGCTTCCCCACCAGAAGCCGGCAGCGCCGGCGAGCAGGACCGCGCAGGTCGCGACGGCGAGCAGGCTTGTCTTTCTCGAGCGCGGTGAGGGAGACGGAACGGCTACGGCCGGATCGGAGGACGGCAGCGGTGGCAGGGTGCCGAAGCCGGGGGCCGGGGAGGGGGCGTCGGCGGGTCTGGCGTTGCCGGGATCGGTCATGAGGAACTCCCTGTTCATGAGCACGGCGCGTGGTTGGTCGACGTGCGAAAGCCGGTGGCCGATGGGCGCAGGAGGTCCGGACGAAGACGGTACGTCGGGCGCGGGGCCCGAGGTCGTGGAGGGAATGCGGTCGCTCTCGCCGTGCCGTGACGCCCTCAGGTGGTGCTGTCGGTCCCGTACTCGGCTCGCCTTCGCAGCACGTTCCTCCGTGCCCCAAGCAAGATAGTCGATCCCTTCGGATCTGCACGTCATCGGTCAAAGGTGCGGAATCAGTGGCCAGTTGTCCGGCTTCCCGCAGAGTCGCGACGCGACGGTTCCGGTCGGCGCCCTATGTCCCGACACACCGCCGCCCCGGCGCCGTGCGGCACCGGGGCGGGAAGCGGTACGGACGTCAGCGCAGCCGCTCGTACGCGGGCAGCGTCAGGAAGTCCGCGTAGTCCTGGTCCAGGGAGACCTGGAGGAGGAGGTCGTGGGCCTCCTGCCACTGGCCGGCGGCGAAGGTCTCCTCGCCGATCTCCGCGCGGATCGCGGCCAGTTCCTCGGCGGCGACCTTGCGGGCCAGGTCCGCCGTGGCGTGCTCGCCGTTCTCGAAGACCACGTCCGCGTTGATCCACTGCCAGATCTGCGAGCGCGAGATCTCGGCGGTGGCCGCGTCCTCCATCAGGTTGAAGATGGCGACCGCGCCCATGCCGCGCAGCCACGCCTCGATGTAGCGGATGCCGACGGCGACGGCGTTGCGCAGGCCCTCGTACGTGGGCTTGGCGTGCAGGGTGTCGATGGCGATCAGGTCGCCGGCCGCCACCGAGACGTCCTCGCGCAGGCGCTCCTTCTGGTTCGGCTTCTCGCCGAGGACCGCGTCGAAGGAGGCCATCGCGATCGGGACGAGGT
This sequence comes from Streptomyces sp. DT224, assembly GCF_049844595.1. NCBI lineage: Bacteria > Bacillati > Actinomycetota > Actinomycetes > Kitasatosporales > Streptomycetaceae > Streptomyces > Streptomyces sp. DT224. The sequence goes on along the minus strand of NZ_JBNCLI010000002.1, from coordinate 518,929 downwards.
CCGGGTGGGCGACCCAGGAGCCGTCGAAGCCGTCGTTCGCCTCGCGGTCCTTGTCGGCCTTGACCTTCTCGAACGCGACCTTGTTGACCTCGGCGTCGCGGCGGGACGGGATGAAGGCCGCCATGCCGCCGATCGCGTGGGCGCCGCGCTTGTGGCAGGTGCGGACAAGGAGTTCGGTGTACGCCCGCATGAACGGGGCGGTCATCGTCACCGCGTTGCGGTCCGGCAGGACGAACTTGGCGCCGCCGTCACGGAAGTTCTTCACGATGGAGAACAGGTAGTCCCAGCGGCCCGCGTTCAGCCCGGAGGCGTGGTCGCGCAGCTCGTAGAGGATCTCCTCCATCTCGTACGCGGCGGTGATCGTCTCGATCAGGACCGTGGCGCGGACGGTGCCCTGCGGGATGCCCAGCTCGTCCTGCGCGAAGACGAAGATGTCGTTCCAGAGGCGGGCCTCCAGGTGCGACTCCGTCTTCGGCAGGTAGAAGTACGGGCCCTTGCCGAGGTCGATCAGGCGCTGGGCGTTGTGGAAGAAGTACAGGCCGAAGTCGACCAGCGCGCCGGGCACGGGGGTGCCGTCGAGCTGGAGGTGGCGCTCGTCGAGGTGCCAGCCGCGCGGGCGGGTGACGACGGTCGCCAGCTCCTCGGCCGGCTTCAGCGCGTACGCCTTGCCGGACCTCGGGTCGGTGAAGTCGATGGAGCGGTTGTACGCGTCCATCAGGTTGAGCTGGCCGAGGACCACGTTCTCCCAGGTGGGGGCGGAGGCGTCCTCGAAGTCGGCGAGCCAGACCCGCGCGCCCGAGTTCAGGGCGTTGATGGTCATCTTGCGGTCGGTCGGACCGGTGATCTCCACCCGGCGGTCGTTCAGCGCGGCCGGGGCCGGCGCGACCTTCCAGGAGTCGTCCGCCCGGATCGCCGCGGTCTCCGGCAGGAAGTCCAGCGTGGAGGTGCGGGCGATCTCGGCACGGCGCTCACCGCGGCGGGCGAGCAGCTCGTCGCGCCGGGGCGTGAACCGGCGGTGCAGCTCGGCCACGAACGCGAGGGCCGCGGGGGTGAGGACCTCGTCCTGCCGGGGCAGGGGCTCGGCATCGACGATGGCCAGCGAGGACGGCGCTGGTGCGGACATGAGCTGTCACTCCTTCAGCGGGCGGTGCGGGCGGCGTCACGGCCGCCGGGCCGCCCGATTCGGCACGGCGTGCCAGGGCTCCGGGATACGGCTGTGGCCGCCGTCTGAGGTGCAGAGGGCTTCTGAACAGTGGATAGTAGTTTCCTCATGGTGGAAGTTCAATGTTTTGTTGATGTCGAGATTCTTCGGGTCGACAGAACGGCCCGCGCGCTGGCGCAGCGTGCCAGGGCGTTCACTCCAGGTGTGAGAGGTCCGCCGGAGTGTCGATGTCGTACGCCTGTGCCACATCGCCGCACTCCACCAGCGTCAACGCCTCCCGGTGTGTCCGCAGATAGGCCCGCGCCCCCCGGTCGCCCACCGCACTCGCCGCGATGTCCGCCCACCGGTCCGCCCCGAACAGCACCGGGTGCCCGCGCTCTCCCGCGTACGAGGCCGCCGCCAGGCTCGTCCGGTCCCGGTACGCCGCACATACCCGGGCCACCGCTTCCGCCCCGATGCCCGGCTGGTCCACCAGCAGCACGAGCGCCGCGTCCGCGCCCGTCCCCGCAAGCGCGTCCAGCCCCGTCCGCAGCGAGGAACCCATGCCCTCGGTCCACTCCGGGTTGACGCTCACGGCGCAGCCCTCCAGCTCCGCCCGGGCGGCGACCTCGTCGGCCGAGGCGCCGAGCACCACGTGGAGCGGGCCGCAGCCGCCCGCGCGCAGCGTGCGCACCGCGTGCTCGACGAGCAGTCCGCCACGGTGTCCCAGCAGGGCTTTCGGGCGTCCGCCGAGCCGGCGGCCCCCGCCCGCGGCGAGCAGCAGTCCGGCGATCTGTGTGTGTGTCATGCCGCCTGGATACCTCACGGCGGCCGCTCCCGCCCCACCGCCTCGTACCTCTATGGCGTGTGTTACGCACGCGGAGTGGCGCCCGGCACCTTTTATGGCGTTAACTTGCCCGCACCCCCGGACACTTGACCATGGTGCGGGGACCGGTCGGAACGACACTGGCACAAGGACGTGCGAGGGGGAGCTTTGTTGAAGAGCGTCGGGCAGGAGCGAGTGACCGGCAGCGGTGAGGACCCCAGAGTGGTGGAGCTCCGTACGGCGGTCTCCCGGCTCCGGCGGGCCCTGGCCGGCCACCCCGGACGGTTCCCCGACCGCGCCATCGCCGAGGACGAGCTCGCGGCGCTGGACGCGATGGCGCGCAGCGGTGCGCCCGAGATTCCCCGGCTGCGCCGCTCGCTGCTGCTGATCGCGGGGGCGATCGGCTCGGTCAGCGCGCTGGCCGCGGCCCTGCGGGACGTCCGGGTCGCCGTCGACCTCTTCGGCGAGCCGCCGCAGCGCTGACCGGGCAGGGCAGGCCGTGGTCAGCGGCGGATGAGCCTGCGGGCCGTCGCCGCCGCCACGGCGGCCGTGCGCGAGTCGACGCCCAGCTTGGCGTAGATGTGCACCAGGTGGGACTTCACGGTCGCCTGGCTCAGGAACAGCCGCTTGCTGATCTCCGCGTTCGACAGGCCCTCGCCGACGAGTTGCAGCACCTCCAGCTCGCGCTTGGTGAGCGCCTGGGCGGGGGTGCGCATGCGGTCCATCAGCCGGTGCGCGACGGCCGGGGCCAGCGCCGAACGCCCGGCCGCCGCCGTACGGACCGCGGCCGCCAACTCCTCGGGCGGCGCGTCCTTCAGCAGATAGCCCGCCGCCCCCGCCTCGACCGCCGCCAGGATGTCCGCGTCGCTGTCGTAGGTCGTCAGGATCAGCACCCGGGGCGCGTCCGGCGCCGCCGTGATCGCGGCGGTGGCCTGCGCGCCGTGCATCCCGGCGCCGAACTGGAGGTCCATCAGCACGACGTCCAGCCCGCCCGCCGCCGCCCGGGTGACCGCTTCCTCGGCGGTCGCGGCCTCCGCGACGACCCGGAAGTCCGGCTCGGTGTCCAGGACGGCCCGCAGCCCCGCCCGTACCACCGGATGGTCGTCGGCGAGCAGCAGCCGCACGGGCTCCGCGCTCATGCCGCCTCCCGCCCGGCCCGGCCCACCGGAAGCGGCAGCGTCAGCGCGACGGCGGTGCCCTGGCCGGGCGCCGACTCGACGCTCAGGGTGCCGCCGAGCGACCGGGCCCGGGAGTGCATCGCGGGCAGCCCGAAGCCGCCGGACTCCGTGGCGCCGGCCGCCGGGGCGTCCTGCGCGAAGCCGCGTCCGTCGTCCACCACGTCCAGCGACACCGAGGTCTCCATGAAGCTCAGCGTGATCTCGGCCCGTCCCGCCCCGGCGTGCCGCACCGTGTTGGCCAGCGCCGACTGGGCGGTCCTCAGCAACGCCACCTCGTACGGCGTCGGCAGCTCCACCGGTGGGCCGCTGACCGCGAACCGCACGGTGAGCGCGGGCGTCGTGGAGCGGGCGGACAGCCGTTCCAGGGCGGCCGTCAGAGACCCGTTCGCCAGGTCCGGCGGGGTCAGCGCGCGGACGAAGCGGCGCGCCTCGGCCAGGTTGTCCTGCGCCGCCTCGCGCGCCCGGTGCACATGGGCGGCGGCCGGGGCGTCCCCGGGCAGCGCGCGTTCGGCGGCGCGCAGCAGCAACTGGATGGAGGACAGGCCCTGCGCGAGGGTGTCGTGGATCTCCCGGGCCAGCCGCTCCCGCTCCGCGAGAGTCCCGGCGGTGCGCTCGGCCTCGGCCAGCTCCGCACGGGTCGCGACCAGCTCATCGATGAGCTCGCGGCGCCGTTCGCTCTCCCGGAACAGCGCCTCGTAACCGAGGACCGTGGCGACGGCGACGGCCGCGCCGAGCAGCGGACCGATGAACGTGCCGGGCGTGACCGCCTGCCCGTGCAGCAGGAAGCTCGCGATGGCGGCAACCGCCGTCACCGCCACGGCGGGCAGGCCCCAGCGCGTCGGCAGCAGATGCAGCTGGAGGAAGTAGAGCGGGAAGGCCACCCACAGCGCGTCCGGTGACAGCACCAGCAGCGCCGCCCACAGGACCCCGAGCACCGCCAGCCACCCCGCGCCGGCCCGGGTCCCCGGCTGCACGGACGGGGCCGCCGCGCCCGCCAGGTACACCGCCGCCAGCGCGGCGGCGACCGCCGTCACGGCGCCGGGGTGCGGGCCGCCGTCGGCGACGGCCTTGACGGCGGCGAGCGCCAGCAGGCCGAGCAGCAGCCCGTGCAGACACAGCCGCAGTGCGGCGGCGACCGGGGGATGGACACGCGTTTCCATGATGGATCCAGCGTAGGCGCGGCCCGCTCGCGGCCGGTCAACCGAAAGGTTGATGTCGTCACCAGCCCGGGGGCGATGTTTCCGGGGCGGGCGGAAACGACGCTGGATCCATGTTCGTCGCATGGAGAGACCTACGGTTCGCCAAGGGCCGGTTCGCGCTCATGGGCACGGTGATCGTGCTGATCACGCTGCTCGTGGGCCTGCTGTCCGGCCTGACCGCCGGGCTGGCCCGGGAGAACACCTCGGCCGTCACCGGGCTGAACGCCGACCACCTCGCGTTCGCCGCCCCGCCGGACGGCCGGTCGGTGTCCTTCGCCGACTCGGCCGTCGGTGAGGACGCCGTACGCGCCTGGGCCGGGCGGCCCGGCGTGGAGTCCGCGCACCCGCTCGGCATCCGCACCCTGAACGCCACCGCCGGTACGGGGAAGCGCACCGCCGCCGTCTCCGCGTTCGGCGTCGAGCCCGGCAGCCCCCTGGCGCCCGCCCGGGTCGGCCCGGGCGAGGTGGTGCTTTCGCGCGGGGGCGCCGACGAGCTGGGCGTACGTCCCGGCGACCGGCTGGCCCTCGGCGGCCGGGAGGCCACCGTGGCCGCCGTCGCGGGTGACGCCTCGTACAGCCACACCCCGGTCGTCTGGACCGACCTCGCCGACTGGCGGCGGGCCGGGAGCGGGGACGGGCGCGCCACCGTGATCGCCCTGACCGCCACCTCCGCCGCCGATCTCGCCGCCGGTGACCGGGCGGCGGGCACCCGCACGCTCTCGCTGGGCGACTCCCTGACCGCCATCGGCTCCTACCAGGCCGAGAACGGCTCCCTCCAGCTGATGCGCGGCTTCCTCTTCGCCATCTCCGCCCTGGTCATCGGCGCGTTCTTCACCGTCTGGACGATCCAGCGCAGCGGTGACGTCGCCGTGCTCAAGGCGCTGGGCGCCTCAACGCCGTATCTGCTGCGGGACGCGCTCGGGCAGGCCGTCGTGATGCTCGCCGCCGGTACGGGTCTGGGCACCGCCCTCGCCTCCGGCATCGGCGCCCTGGTCGCCGAAGGGCCCGTGCCGTTCGTCCTGGACACGGCGACGGTCCTCGTCCCGGCCGCCGTGATGATCGCGCTCGGCGCGGCCGGGGCCACCCTGTCCATCCGGCGGGTCACCGCCGTCGACCCGCTCACCGCGCTCGGGAGTGCCCGATGACCCTCACGCTCACCGATGTCACCCTCACCTACCCGGACGGCGACGGGCGGCTCACCGCGCTGGACCGCGTCGCGCTCGACGTGCCCGCCGGCACCCTCACCGCCGTCGTCGGCCCGTCCGGCTCCGGCAAGTCGAGCCTCCTCGCGGTGGCCGCGACCCTGGTCCCCCCGGACGGCGGGGCGGTCGTCGTCGCCGGTACGGACACCACGGGGCTCGGGCGCGCGGAGAAGGCGGCGCTGCGGCGGGAGCACGTCGGCATCGTCTTCCAGCAGCCCAACCTGCTCCCGTCCCTCACCGCCGTCGAACAGCTCCAGGTCATGACGCATCTCTCGGGCGGCCGGGCCGGTGCCGCCCGGGCCCGCGCGCTCGACCTGCTCGAAGCGGTCGGCCTCGCCGGGCAGGCCGGCCGCAGGCCCCACCAGCTCTCCGGCGGGCAGCGCCAGCGGATCAACATCGCCCGGGCCCTGATGAACGACCCGGCCCTGCTGCTCGTGGACGAGCCGACCAGCGCCCTCGACCACGAGCGCGGCGCGGCCGTCCTGGACCTGCTGGTGACGCTGACCCGGCAGCGGTCCACGGCGACGGTCCTGGTCACGCACGACCGCGCCCACCTGGACCGCGTGGACCGGACGGTCACCATGCTGGACGGGCGGCTCACGGCCTCGGCGCTCGCCTGAAACGCGGGCGGGCCCGGACCTCCGAGAGGTCCGGGCCCGCCTCAACGCCTCTCAGCCCGCGGCGCCGCTGCTCGCCAGCGCGTCCGACAGCTCCCTGGCCGCCTGCTGGAGGATCGGCACGATCCGCTCGGTGGCCGCCTCGGTGACCCGGCCCGCCGGGCCGGAGATCGAGATGGCGGCGGAGGTGGGGGAGTCGGGCACCGAGACCGCCAGGCAGCGGACCCCTATCTCCTGCTCGTTGTCGTCCACCGCGTAGCCCACCCGGCGCACCTGCTCCAGCGCCTCCAGGAAGCCGTCGGGCGTGGTGATCGTCTTCTCGGTGGCGGCGGGCATCCCGGTGCGGGCGAGCAGGGCGCGCACCTCGTCGGGCGGGGTGTGCGCGAGCAGCGCCTTGCCGACGCCCGTGGAGTGCGGCAGCACCCGGCGGCCCACCTCGGTGAACATGCGCATCGAGTGCTTGGACGGCACCTGCGCCACGTACACGATCTCGTCGCCGTCGAGCAGCGCCATGTTGGCCGTCTCGCCGGTCTCCTCGACCAGCCGGGCCAGGTAGGGGCGCGCCCAGGTGCCGAGCAGCCGTGCGGCGGACTCGCCGAGGCGGATGAGGCGAGGGCCGAGTGCGTAACGCCGGTTCGGCTGCTGACGTACGTAACCGCACAGGACCAGCGTCCGCATCAGGCGGTGGATCGTGGGCAGCGGGAGTCCGCTGCTCGCGGAGAGCTCGCTCAGGCTGACCTCGCCCCCCGCGTCGGCCATCCGCTCCAGCAGGTCGAAGGCGCGCTCAAGGGACTGCACACCACCGCTGGAACCGGCGGGCTTGGAGTCGGAAGTGCTGGCGTGGGACGGCGGCACGTCAACGGTCCTTTCGAAGCGGGGGAGCAAGGCAGCAGCCTACCGGGCCCTTGCCGACCGGCCCACAGTCGACGGGGGCTGTCGTGGCCGGTCAGCGCCCGTTTGTCCGGGTGTCCGCAGGCCGCGCGGCGCTCCGGCCGTGCGGCACCTGGCCCATTCTACGTTCCGCAGTCCGAAATTGACCTTTTACTTCGTGGAAACCTCCAGTGCGGCTCCGGATGCGCCCGGGTGCGAGGGTGAGGTCTTGACGGGTCGCGTTCCCGAGTGAAGACTCCTTCAACAGTTCGTTGAAATTGCGACGTGAGGAGCACCGGTGTCCGGTCCGGACGTGAAGCTGCTACTGCGCTCGACGCGCGTCGTCACCCCCGAGGGGACCCGGCCCGCATCGGTCGCCGTCACCGGCGGGACCATCGACGCCGTACTTCCGTACGACACCGAGGCCCCGGCCGGTGCCCGCGTCGAGGACTTCGGGGACGACGTCCTCCTGCCCGGCCTCGTGGACACCCACGTCCACGTGAACGACCCCGGCCGCACCGAGTGGGAGGGCTTCTGGACCGCCACCCGCGCGGCGGCGGCCGGCGGCATCACCACGCTGCTCGACATGCCTCTCAACTCGCTGCCGCCCACCACCACGGTCGGGAACCTGCGGGTCAAGCAGGGCGTCGCCGAGCCCAAGGTGCACGTCGACACCGGCTTCTGGGGCGGCGCGGTCCCCACCAACGTCAAGGACCTGCGCCCGCTGTACGAGGCCGGGGTGTTCGGCTTCAAGTGCTTCCTGTCGCCGTCCGGCGTCGAGGAGTTCCCCGAGCTGGACCAGGAGCAGCTGGCCCGGTCCATGGCCGAGATCGCCGGCTTCGGCGGGCTGCTCATCGTGCACGCCGAGGACCCCCACCACCTGGCCTCCGCGCCGCAGCAGGCCGGACCGGCCTACGCGGACTTCCTGGCGTCCCGGCCGCGCGACGCGGAGAACACCGCCATCGAGGGCCTGATCGCCCACGCCCGGCGGCTGAACGCCCGCGTCCACGTCCTGCACCTGTCGTCCAGCGACGCGCTGCCGCTGATCGCCGCCGCCCGGCGCGAGGGCGTCCGGCTCACCGTCGAGACCTGCCCGCACTTCCTCACCCTCACTGCCGAGGAGGTCCCCGACGGGGCCACCGAGTTCAAGTGCTGCCCGCCGATCCGGGAGGCCGCCAACCAGGACGCCCTGTGGCAGGGACTGGCCGACGGCACCATCGACTGCATCGTCTCCGACCACTCGCCGTGCACCACCGACCTCAAGACCCCGGACTTCGCCTCCGCCTGGGGCGGCATCTCCTCCCTCCAGCTCGGCCTGCCCGCCATCTGGACCGAGGCCCGCCGGCGCGGCCACACCCTGGACGACGTCGCCCGCTGGATGTCCGCCGCCCCCGCCGCCCTGGCCGGGCTGCACCACAAGGGCGCCATCGAGGCGGGCCGCGACGCCGACTTCGCGGTCCTGGCGCCCGACGCCACCTTCACCGTCGACCCGGCCGAGCTCTTCCACCGCAACCAGGTCACCGCGTACGCCGGCCGCACCCTGCACGGCGTGGTGCGCTCGACCTGGCTGCGCGGCGTACGCATCGCCGCCGACGGCGTCCTCTCCGAACCCACCGGCCGCCTCCAGACAAGGGACCCCCAGGCATGACGGCGACAGCGCACTTCACCGGCGACGCGAACCCGTACGGCGGCGGCGACCCGTACGCCGACTACCGCACCGCCGACCACCCCTTCACCCACCTCGTGGACCTCGCCGACCGGCGGCTCGGGGCGGGCGTGATCGCGGCCAACGACGAGTTCTTCGCCGAGCGCGAGAACCTGCTCAAGCCGGAGCCCGCACACTTCGACCCGGAGCGCTTCGGGCACAAGGGCAAGATCATGGACGGCTGGGAGACCCGCCGCCGGCGCGGTGCGAGCGCCGCGCGGCCGCACCCGGTGGACGAGGACCACGACTGGGCGCTGATCCGGCTCGGCGCCCCCGGCATCGTGCGCGGCCTGGTCGTGGACACCGCCCACTTCCGCGGCAACTACCCGCAGGCCGTCTCCGTCGAGGCCGTCTCGCTGCCCGGCTCGCCCTCGCCGCAAGAACTGCTCGCCCCGGACGTGAAGTGGACGACGCTCGTCCCCCGCACCGCCGTGGGCGGCCACGCGGCCAACGGGTTCGCCGTCGACGTGGAGCGCCGCTTCACACACCTGCGGCTCAACCAGCACCCGGACGGCGGCATCGCCCGCCTGAGGGTCTACGGCGAGGTCGCCCCGGACCCCGCCTGGCTGGCCGCGCTCGGTACGTTCGACGTCGTCGCCCTGGAGAACGGCGGCCGGGTCGAGGACGCCTCCGACCGCTTCTACTCCCCGGCGACGAACACCATCCAGCCCGGCCGCTCCCACACGATGGACGACGGCTGGGAGACCCGCCGCCGACGCGACCGGGGCAACGACTGGATCCACTACCACCTGGTGGAAGAGGCGGACATCCGCGCCGTCGGGATCGACACCGCCTGCCTCAAGGGCAACGCCGCCGGCTGGGCGCGGCTCACCGCCCGGGACGGGGAGACCGGTGAGTGGACCGAGTTCCTGCCCCGGACCCGGCTCCAGCCCGACACCGACCACCGCTTCGTCCTGCCGGAGGCGGTGCGTGCCAACCAGGTCCGGATCGACATCTTCCCGGACGGCGGAATCTCACGGCTCCGCCTCTTCGGCTCGCTCACCGCACGCGGCGCGGCCCGGCTGGCCGCCCGCCACGCGGAGCTCGGCGGCTGACCGCCCCGCACTCCGAGGAGCACGGGGGCGTCAGAACTCCTCGTGTTCCTCGGGGTCCCCGCCGAACCGCTCCCGCCGCCCGTTCGAGATCCGCCCCAGCTCCTCGGGCGTCAGCTCGGACCCGAACAGGTCCAGGTTCTCCCGCTGCCGCCCCGGATCGGCCGACTTCGGGATCGGTACCGCCCCGAGCTGGGTGTGCCAGCGCAGCACCGCCTGGCCCGGGGTGACGCCGTGCGCCTCGGCGACCGCCACCACCTCCGGGTCGGCCAGCAGGTCCCGGCCGCGCCCCAGCGGGCTCCAGCTCTGCGTGACGATCCCCATCGCCGCGTGCACCGCGCGCAGCTCCTCCTGGGGCAGCCGGGGGTGCAGCTCGATCTGGTTGACGGCGGGCACCACGCCCGTCTCCTCCTCCAGCCGCCTCAGGTGCTCCGCGGTGAAGTTGGAGACCCCGACCGACCGGACGAGCCCGTCCTCGCGCAGCTTGATGAGCGCCCGCCAGGTGTCCACGTAAAGCCCTACCTTGGGCAGCGGCCAGTGGATGAGATAGAGGTCCACGTAGTCCAGGCCGAGGTTGCTCCGGGACTCCTCGAACGAGGCGAGCGTCTTCTCGTAGCCGTGGTGCCGGCCGGGCACCTTGGTCGTGACGAAGACCTCCTCGCGTGGCACTCCGCTGCGGGCGATGCCGCGCCCGGTCCCGGTCTCGTTGCCGTAGTTCAGCGCGGTGTCCACGAGCCGGTAGCCGAGGTCCAGGGCCCCGGAGACGGCCTTCTCCGCCGCGTCGTCGTCCAGCGGGTAGGTACCGAGCCCGACCGCCGGGATCGTACGGCCGTCGTTCAGGGTGTGCGCCGGGATACCGGACATGGTCGTCCCTTCTCCTCATTGCCGTTACGGGGCATGCCTCCCCGCCCAGCGTAGGCGGGGAGGCGCCGGGCGGCAGGGCGGCGTCAGGCGGCGTGACCGCCGTCCACGACCAGCTCGGCCCCGGTGACGAACGCGGCCTCCGCGCCCGCGAGGTACGAGATCAGCGCGGCGACCTCCTCCGCCGTGCCGAACCGGTCCAGCGCGTTGGCCGCGCGCTGGCCCTCGGCGAAGGGGCCGTCGGCGGGGTTCATGTCGGTGTCCACGGCGCCCGGCTGGACCAGGTTGACCGTGATGCCGCGCGGGCCCAGTTCGCGGGCGAGCGGCTTGGTCAGGCCGGAGAGCGCGGACTTGCTCATCGCGTAGAGCGTCCCTCCGGGTCCGCCCGCGTGCCGGCTCAGGGCCGTACCGAGGGAGATGATCCTGCCCCCGCGCTCCATCACCTCGGCCGCCGCCCGGCAGGCGAGGAACACCGCCCGGACGTTCACGGCGAGGACCCGGTCCACATCGGCGGGCGTGAGGGTGCCGATGGGGCCGAGGACGCCGATCCCGGCGTTGTTCACCAGGATGTCCAGCCGCCCGAGCTCCTCCGCCGCCCGGTGCACCGCCGAGGCGGCGGCCTCCGGGTCGGCCGAGTCGGCCCGCAGCGCGACCGCGCGGCGGCCGGTCGCCTCGATCGCGGCGACGACCTCCTCGGCGGCGCTCTCGTGCCGTACGTAGGTCAGCGCCACGTCGGCGCCGTCCCGGGCGAGCCGCAGGGCGGTCGCGGCGCCGATGCCCCGGCTGCCGCCGGTGACGAGCGCGGTGCGGGGGAGGGGAGGGGTGCTGTTCATCGTGGTTCCTGTCCGTTGCCGGTCGTGCTGACAGGAACCAGGAAAGTCGTTCGGCGCCCCGGGGACCGGCGGGAAACGGACGCCGAATCCGTGCACCATCAGCGCCAGTCGGGCGAGCGGCCGAGCGCCGCCAGTACGCGGGCGAGCGGGCCGCCCTTTGCCGTCGGCAGCGATGGCCGGAAGGCGGCGCCCGGGCGCTCCCGTGCGACCCCGTCCGGGACGCGCAGCGCCAGGGGCAGGGCGGCCGCCACCACCTCCTCCGGCAGCGCGAGGGGCAGGCCGAGCGACGCGGCCACGTCCCAGGAGTGCACGACGTAGTCGATGAAGTGGAACCCCATCGCGACGGCCCCGGGGAACGTCGTCCCCGTGTTGATCTCCGGCAGCGCGAACCGCCGCTCGGCCGCCCCCGGCCGCTCGAACGCGTCGAGCACGGTCCGGGCCGTCCCCCGGTACCAGGCCACCGGATCGTCCCCGGCCGCCCGGTGCGCCCAGGCGGCGGCGTCCGCCCCCTCGCCCCGCGCGGCGGCGGCGAAGCCGAGGTGCTGGGTGCCCATGTGCTCCACCAGGCGGCGCAGCGTCCAGGCGTCGCAGGGGGTGGGGCGGTCCCAGTCGTCGGGGCCCGCGCGGCCGACGAGGCGCACGGATTCCAGCACCGCGATCCGGTCCAGCTCGATGATGTCCATGGATGGTCCCTTCGTAGGCGGAAGACAGGTCAGGGCGTGTCCACGGGCCACGGTGCCGCCCCGGACACCAGCCGCCACGCGGAGTCGTACACCGCCGAGTGGCTGGTGAAAGGGGCCGTCCAGGTCGCCGAGCGCAGGGCGCCCCCGTCCCGGTGGGCGCGGACGATCTCACGGTGGTCGGGGCGGGCGACGAAACCCATCAGGTGCTCCTGGGCCGTCCAGACGGTGATCGAACCGGACCGGTTCATCCGGGGGCCCATGTCCACCCAGAGCCACATGCCGACCGCGCCGGGCGTCCGGGGCCAGGTGCGGCGCAGCCGCATGCCCGCCGTGCCGACGGAGAACGTGCGCCACGGGCGGTGCGTCACGAACTCGGTGACCCCGACGACCACCTCGGCGCCGGGCTCCACGGCCCGGGCGGCGGGACCCGGCTGCCATCGGGTGCTCCAGAGAATCTGCGGCACGGTCGATCTCCTCCTGGTGCGCGGGGCCGTCCACCGCGGGTCCCCGCGGCGGATGCCCATGACCCTACAAGTAGACGAACGATCGTGCTATTAGTTTGGCCGGGTCGTACCCGCTCCTACGCGTGCTACGCGTCCACCGCGACCGCCCGGAGCCGCCCCAGGATCGCGCGCCACGCCCTGGCGTAACTCTCGGCGTTGCCACGCAGCACGGAGTCGCCGTTCGCCAGCTCAAGGAACGCGATGATCTCGAAGGCCAGCTGGGCCGCGTCGCAGTCCTCCCGGATCTCGCCCAGTGTCCGCGCTTCCACGATCCGCGCCTCCACGAACGCGAACCAGTTCGTCTGCGCCGTCAGCAGCGCGTCGTGCACCGCGCCCTCCCTGGCGTCGAACTCCGCGAGTGCCGCGTAGAAGAAGCAGCCGCCGGGGAAGACCCGGTCCCGCGAGTAGGCGATCCAGGACTCGCACATCCGGCGCACCCGGCCCAGCCCGGCGGGCGTCTCACGCGTGGGGACCACCACATGCTCGTCGTAGACCGCGGCGGCGGCCCGCACGGTCGCCAGCTGAAGCTCCTCCTTGGAGCCGAAGAGCGCGAACACCCCGCTCTTGCTCAGCCGGAGATCCGTGGCCAGCCGGCCCAGCGACAGCCCGTCGAGCCCTTCCACCGAGGCGACCGCCGCGGCCCGGGCGAGGACCAGCTGCCGGGTGCGGTTGCCGCGCTCGACCCTGCCGTCCTGGCGATTTCCGGCCATCCGGTGACTCCGTGCTCCGATGAGGTGCGGGCGGCCCGCGTGGGGCGCGTCCGGGGGCTCGTCATTCTAGGAGGGCGCCCGGTAGCGTGATCTTCCCCAGTGCGAGCCGGTGCCGTCTCCACGTCGTCCCTGTGGAGAGAGCAGGAGCCCCGTTGTCCTCCGCCGCCGTCCCCGCCCCCCTGCTCGCCCCGCCGCGCCGGGCCTGGCTCACCGATCTGCCCGTCCTGCTGGTCGCGGTGGTCTGGGGATCCAGCTATCTCGCCGCCAAGGGCATCACGACTCCGCACACCGTCGTCGCCGTGCTCGTGCTGCGGTTCGCCGTCGTGCTGCCCGTCCTCGCGGTCGCCGGGTGGCGCAGGCTGCGCACGCTGAGCGCGGCGCAGTGGCGGGGCGCCGGGCTGCTGGGCCTCGTGCTCAGCGGGATCTTCCTGGTGGAGACGTACGGCATCGTGCACACCTCCGCGACCAACGCCGGGCTCATCATCAGCCTCACCATGATCTTCACCCCGCTCGCCGAGGCCGCCGTCACCCGGACCCGGCCGACCGGGTCCTTCCTCGCCGCCGCCGGGCTCTCCGTGGCCGGGGTGGTGCTGCTCACTCAGGGCGGCGGCTTCACCAGCCCTTCGGCCGGTGACCTGCTCATGCTGGTCGCCGCCCTCGCCCGGACGCTGCACGTCCTGCTCATGGCCCGTATCAAGTCGGTCGAGGGCGCGGACGCGCTGTCCCTGACGACCGTGCAGCTCGGCAGCGCCGTCGCCGTCTTCGCCCTGCTGGCCGCCGCGCCGGGGACAGGGGCGGCACCCTGGACGGTCGCCGCCGGATTCGGTGCCCGGGAGTGGGCCGGGCTGCTCTTCCTCTCGGTGTTCTGCACGCTCTTCGCGTTCTTCGTGCAGATGTGGTCCGTACGCCGGACCTCGCCGTCCCGGGTCAGCCTGCTGCTCGGTACGGAACCGCTGTGGGCCGCCGCCGCCATCGCGATCGGCGGCGAGCGCCTGGGCGTCGCCGGGGCGGCGGGCGCCGTGCTGGTGCTGGCCGGAACGGCCTGGGGGCGGCGCAGCGCGGACCAGGGTGCGCCCTGACCGGCTCACTCCTTGATCGCGTCCGCCGCGACCATGACGGCGACCCCCGCCACCACGAGCACGATCGACACGAAGAGCGGGTACTCGGCGGCGAACGGCAGCCGCTGCACCAGGTTGAAGAAGCGGAACCAGTCGAACCACACATGGAGCAGTCCGGCGACCCCCTGGACGAAGACCAGGAAGCCGGCCGTCTCGCAGAATTTCTTCATGGCCCCGAGCCTGGCCGCCGGGACGGCGCCGCCGCGTCGGCCGGTGGGCTGCCCGCCGGGTCCGAAAGTCTCCGCCTCCGCGACTTTGGTCGCTCCCGCGCCCCGGACCCCCGGATCCCGCCGCGCACGTGCGTAGCTTTGTCGACATGACGCGTACGGAGTACCCCTGGCTGCTGCCCTCGGCGATGGCCGGACCCGAGCTGCCGGGCGACCGCGGCCGGTCCCGCCGCACCGTGCGGGACTGGGCCGTCGACCTCACGGCGTTCCTCTGCGCGGCGGCCATCGGCCTGGCGACGCTCGCCGCGATCGAGGCCGACCCCACCACATCGGACACCTTCGTGCTGGTGGACTCCCTCGTCGGCGCCGCCGCCTGCTGCGCCCTGTGGTTCCGGCGCCGCTGGCCGGCCGGGCTCGCCGTCGCCCTGACCCTGCTGTCCACGATTGAACCGGTCGCGGCGGGCGCCCTGCTCGTCGCGCTGTTCAGCGTGGCCGTCCACCGGCCGTTCCGCCCGGTCGCCCTCGTCGGCGTGGCGGCCCTGGCCGTCGCCCCCGTACAGCCGTACCTGCGCCCGGACCCGAACTCCTCGTTCCTGGCGTCCACCGTCATCGGGCTCCTGCTGATCCTGCTCGTCCTCAGTTGGGGCATGATCGTGCGCTCCCGGCGCCAGCTCGTCGTCTCCCTCCGGGAGCGCGCCGTCCGCGCCGAGACCGAGGCCGCCCTCCGCGCCGAGCAGGCCCAGCGGCTCGCCCGTGAGGAGATCGCCCGGGAGATGCACGACGTGCTCGCCCACCGGCTGACCCTGCTCAGCGTCCACGCCGGGGCCCTGGAGTTCCGGCCCGACGCGCCCCCGGCCGAGGTCGCCCGCGCCGCCGGGGTCATCCGGGACAGCGCGCACGAGGCGCTCCAGGACCTCCGCGAGATCATCGGCGTACTCCGCGGCCCCCGCGACACCGACGGCAACCGCCCGCAGCCGACCCTGGCCACCCTCGACGCCCTCGTCGCCGAGTCCCGGGAGGCGGGCATGGCGGTCACCCTGGACAACCGCCTCGCCGACCCCGGCGCCGTGCCCGCCGCCTCCGGGCGCACCGTCTACCGCATCGCGCAGGAAGCGCTGACCAACGCCCGCAAGCACGCCCCCGGCGCCGAGGTCACCGTCGCCGTCACCGGCGGACCCGGGCAGGGCATCACCGTGGACGTGCGCAACCCGGCCCCCACGGCACCCTTCACACCGGTCCCCGGCTCCGGCCAGGGGCTCATCGGCCTCACCGAACGGGCCACCCTCGCCGGGGGCCGCCTCGACCACGGGCCCGCCCCCGGCGGCGGGTTCGCGGTGCGGGCCTGGCTACCGTGGGCGTCATGACCGACGCGCCTGTCCGGCTACTGATCATCGACGACGACCCGCTCGTCCGGGCCGGGCTGACCCTGATGCTGGGCGGCGCCGACGACATCGACATCGTGGGCGAGGGCGCCGACGGCAGCGAGGCCGCGGAGCTGGTCGACCGGCTGCGGCCCGACGTGGTCCTGATGGACATCCGGATGCCGGTCATGGACGGCCTGACCGCCACCGAAGCGCTGCGCGCCCGGCCCGACGCGCCGGAGATCGTCGTCCTGACCACCTTCCACGCCGACGAGCAGGTGCTCCGCGCCATCCGCGCAGGTGCCGCCGGCTTCGTCCTCAAGGACACCCCGCCCGCCCGCATCGTTGAGTCGGTGCGCCGGGTCGCGGCCGGCGACCCGGTCCTCTCACCCGCCGTCACCCGGCAGCTCATGGCCCGGGCGGCGGGCGCCGGGCAGGAGGAACGCGTCGACCGGGCCGCCCGGGCGCGCGAGCGGATCGCGCTGCTCGCGGACCGGGAGCGCGAGGTGGCCGTCGCCGTGGGCCGGGGCCGGTCCAACGCGGAGATCGCCGCGGCGCTCTACCTCAGCGTCGCCACGGTGAAGACCCAGGTCTCCCGCATTCTCGCCAAGTTCGGCTTCAACAACCGCGTCCAGATCGCCCTGATCGTCCACGACGCCGGACTCCTGGACGACGAAAGCTGATCGAATCCGGCCTGAAGCCCCCCGTCCCCCGCAGGCATCCCGGCCTACGCTGAACGGGCCGGTCCCTCGGAGCCGGCTCGACACGACCGGGAGGGCGGGCCCATGACCGACGTCGATGTGGATCTCAGTGGGTTGGCCGACTTCACCGCGGATCCGTACCCGTACTACGAGCGGATGCGCGCGGCCGGACCCGTCCACCTCGTCCGCACCGACGAGTTCGACGGCATCTGGCTCGTCGTCGGCTACGACGAGGGCCGGGCCGTCCTGGCCGACCAGCGTTTCGGCAAGGACTGGCGGGCGCTGCCCGGCGAGACCGGCGGCGACCCGATCAACGCGAACATGCTGGAGACGGACCCTCCCGACCACACCCGGCTGCGCAAGCTCGTCGCCCGCGAGTTCACCGCCCGCCGGATCGAGGCGCTGCGCCCCCGCGTCGAAAAGATCACCGGTGAACTCCTCGACCTGATGGTCCCCGGGGGCCGCGCCGACCTCGTGGACGCGCTCGCCTTCCCGCTCCCCATGACCGTGATCTGCGAACTGCTCGGCGTCCCCGACCTGGACCGGTCGGCCTTCCGCAAGCTGTCCAGCGGCGTCGTCGTCCCCGCGAACCCGGTGGAGGAGGGCGAGGCGGTCCGCGCCATGGGCGCCTACCTCACGGAGCTGATCCGGGACAAGCGCCGCTCACCCGGCGACGACCTGCTCAGCGCTCTGATCGCCGCCCGCCACGAGGACGACGACGCGCTGTCGCCCGACGAACTGGTCGGCATGGCCTTCCTGCTGCTCGTCGCCGGCCACGAGACGACGGTCAACCTCATCTCCAACGGTGTACGCGCCCTCCTCGCCCACCCCGACCAGCTCGCCGCGCTCCGCGCCGACCTCTCCCTGCTCGACGGCGCGGTCGAGGAGATGCTCCGCTACGACGGTCCCGTGGAGACGGCGACCCTCCGGTTCGCCCGGGAACCGGTCGAGGTCGGCTCCCGGACCATCGGGGCCGGCGACGCGGTCCTGGTCTCCCTCGCGGGCTCCGACCGCGACCCGGCCCGCTACCCGGAGCCGGAGCGCTTCGACATCCGCCGGGACCCCCGCGGCCACCTCGCCTTCGGACACGGCATCCACTTCTGCCTGGGCGCCCCGCTGGCCCGGATGGAGGGCCGCATCGCCATCCGCGCCCTCCTCGAACGCTGCCCCGGCCTCGCGGCCGACCCGGAGGCCGCCCCGTTCGACTGGCTGCCCGGCACACTGATCCGGGGGGTGCGCCGCCTGCCGGTGCGCTGGTGAGCGACGCGCCGCCGGCCTCTTCGTGCCCCTCCGGGTTGCGGCGGCGCGGGCTCGGGGATACTTGCCCAGCCGGGCCGGGACCACAGGGCCCCGGCTCCACCGGCAGCAGCACAGCGAGCAGCACAAGAAGGGCACGGCGTCGTGGCAAGGGTTCGGACAGGGGTACGTGCGATGGGCGCCGTGCTTGCGGCGGTGCTGGGGGTGTCCCTCATGGGATGCAGCAGCACCGGCGGCAAGCGGGCGGAGGAGCGTGCGGCCAAGGCCGCTGCCGAAGGCCGGGCCGCGGTGAACACGCCCCGCTGGACCTTCGCCATGGTCACCCACTCGGGCGACGGCGACACCTTCTGGGACATCGTCCAGAAGGGCGCCGACATGGCGGCCAAGAAGGACAACATCAACTTCCTGTACTCGAAGAGCGACGAGGGCCAGCAGCAGGCCCAGCTGGTCCAGGCGGCCATCGACAAGAAGGTCGACGGGCTGATCGTCACGCTCGCCAAGCCCGACGCCATGAAGGACGTCGTCGCCAAGGCCGTCCGCGCCGGCATCCCCGTGATCACGGTGAACTCCGGCTCCGCCGAGTCCAAGGCGTACGGTGCGCTCACCCACATCGGCCAGGACGAGTCCATCGCCGGTGAGGCCGTCGGCGACGAGCTGAACAAGCGCGGCCGCAAGAAGGCCCTCTGCATCCTGCACGAGCAGGGCAACGTGGGCCACGAGCAGCGCTGCGCCGGCGCGAAGAAGACCTTCGACGGCGAGATGCAGAACCTGTACGTGGAGGGCACCAACATGCCCGACGTCCAGGCGTCCATCGAGGCGAAGCTCCAGTCCGACAAGGACATCGACGCGGTCGTCACGCTCGGCGCGCCCTTCGCGGACGCCGCCGTCAAGGCGAAGAAGACCGCCGGCAGCAAGGCCGAGGTCGACACCTTCGACCTCAACGCCACCGTCGCCGCCGGGCTGAAGTCCGAGACCCTCGGCTTCGCCGTCGACCAGCAGCCCTACCTCCAGGGCTACGAGGCCGTCGACCTGCTCTGGCTCTACCGCTACAACCGCAACGTCCTCGGCGGCGGCCGCCCCGTCCTCACCGGCCCGCAGATCATCACCGCGAAGGACGCCGGAACGCTCGCCGAGTACGCCGACCGGGGCACCCGATGACCGCCGGGCCCGGATCGACCGCCGTCGTGGACGAACGGCTGCTGCGCACCTCACCGCTGCGCAAGCTCCTCGGCCGCCCGGAGCTGGGCTCGGTCGTCGGCGCGCTCGCCGTCTTCCTCTTCTTCGCGGTCGTCGCCGACAGCTTCCTGCGCGTCACCAGCTTCGGGACCGTGCTGTACGCGGCCTCCACCATCGGGATCATGGCGGCTCCGGTCGCGCTCCTGATGATCGGCGGCGAGTTCGACCTGTCGGCCGGTGTGATGGTCACCAGCTCCGCGCTGGTCTCCTCGATGTTCAGCTACCAGATGACGGCCAACGTCTGGGTCGGCGTCTTCGTGTCGTTGCTGGTCACGCTCGCCTTCGGCGCGTTCAACGGCTTCATGCTGACCCGCACGAAACTGCCCAGCTTCATCATCACGCTGGGCACGTTCCTGATGCTGACCGGGCTCAATCTGGGCCTCACCAAGCTCATCAGCGGAACCGTCTCCACGAAGGGCATCGGCGACATGGAGGGCTTCCCCTCCGCCCGCAAGCTCTTCGCCTCCTACTGGACCGTCGGCGGCGTCGAGCTCAAGGTGACGCTCCTGTGGTGGGCCGGACTGGTGGCCGTCGCCACCTGGATCCTGCTCCGCACCCGCTTCGGCAACTGGATCTTCGCCGTCGGCGGCGGCGCGGACGCGGCCCGCGCGGTCGGCGTCCCGGTCGTCCGCACCAAGATCGGGCTCTACCTCGGCGTCGCCTTCGCCGCCTGGGTCTCCGGGCAGCACCTGCTGTTCAGCTACGACGTCGTGCAGTCCGGCGAGGGCGTCGGCAACGAGCTGATCTACATCATCGCGGCCGTCATCGGCGGCTGCCTGATCACCGGCGGGTACGGCTCCGCGATCGGCTCGGCGGTCGGCGCCCTGATCTTCGGCATGACCAGCAAGGGCATCGTGTACGCGGAGTGGAACCCGGACTGGTTCAAGTTCTTCCTGGGAGCGATGCTGCTCCTGGCCACCCTGCTCAACGCATGGGTACGCAAGCGCGCGGAGGCGACGACATGACGGCCCCCAAGGCCCCCGAAGGGCCCGAGGAAACCGGCCGGCAGGCCCTCGTCGAACTGGACGACGTGGCCAAGTACTACGGCAACATCAAGGCGCTGGAAGGCGTCTCCCTGGAGGTGCACGCGGGCGAGATCTCCTGCGTGCTCGGTGACAACGGCGCCGGCAAGTCCACCCTCATCAAGATCATCGCGGGGCTGCACCGGCACGACGCCGGGCGGTTCCTGGTGGACGGTGAGGAGACCACCCTCGCCAACCCGCGCGACGCCCTCGACCGGGGCATCGCCACCGTCTACCAGGACCTCGCGGTCGTCCCCCTGATGCCGGTCTGGCGCAACTTCTTCCTGGGCTCCGAGCCGACCACCGGTGCCGGTCCCTTCAAGCGCCTCGACGTCAAGCTGATGCGCGAGACGACCCGCTCGGCGCTGCTCCGCATGGGCATCGACCTGCGCGACGTGGACCAGCCCATCGGCACTCTGTCCGGCGGCGAGCGGCAGTGCGTGGCCATCGCGCGCGCCGTCCACTTCGGCGCGAAGGTCCTCGTCCTGGACGAGCCGACGGCCGCGCTCGGCGTCAAGCAGTCCGGGGTCGTCCTGAAGTACATCGCGGCCGCCCGGGACGCCGGTCTCGGCGTGGTCCTCATCACGCACAACCCGCACCACGCGTACCTCGTCGGTGACCGGTTCGTCCTCCTGAAGCGGGGCGCCATGGCCGGCAGCCACACCAAGGAGAGCGTCACGCTGGACGAACTGACCCGGCAGATGGCGGGCGGCAGCGAGCTGGAGGAGCTGAGCCACGAGCTCGAGCGCACCTCCGGAGACACGGTGTAGCGAAGGCGCCCGGCGCCCGCGCCGCTCCCGGGGTGGCAGAATCGGGGCAGACGGGCGCCGTCCGCCACCGGGATCACTCCTGACCCGGTCACCCCAATCCACACCCAGGGACGATGAGCACGTACCGCGACTTCGCACACCGCGGCTCCGCCCGCGCGACCGTCCTGCGGACCGTGGGCACCCGGGAGAGGCGCTCGCACCTCACGGCGCCCCGGGTCCCCACCGTCGGCATCGACATCGGCGGCACCAAGGTCATGGCCGGCGTCGTGGACGCCGACGGCACGATCCTGGAGACCGTGCGCACGGAGACCCCGGACAAGTCCAAGAGCCCGAAGGTCGTCGAGGACACCATCGTGGAGCTGGTCCTCGACCTCTCCGACCGGCACGACGTGCACGCGGTGGGCATCGGCGCGGCCGGCTGGGTCGACGCCGACCGCTCCAAGGTCCTCTTCGCCCCGCACCTGGCGTGGCGCGACGAGCCCCTGCGCGACGCCCTCGCCTCCAGGCTCGTCGTCCCGGTCATGGTGGACAACGACGCCAACACCGCCGCCTGGGCCGAGTGGCGCTTCGGCGCGGGGCGCGGCGAGGACCACCTCGTCATGATCACCCTCGGCACCGGAATCGGCGGCGCGATCCTGGAGGACGGCCAGGTCAAGCGCGGCAAGTACGGCGTCGCCGGTGAGTTCGGCCACATGCAGGTCGTCCCCGGCGGCCACCGCTGCCCGTGCGGCAACCGGGGCTGCTGGGAGCAGTACAGCTCCGGCAACGCCCTGGTCCGCGAGGCCCGCGAGCTGGCCGTCGCCGACTCGCCGGTGGCCCACGGGATCATCGAGCGCGTCAAGGGCCACGTCCCGGACATCACCGGACCGCTCATCACCGAACTGGCCCGCGAGGGCGACGCGATGTGCGTCGAGCTCCTCCAGGACATCGGCCAGTGGCTCGGCGTCGGCATCGCCAATCTGGCCGCCGCGCTCGACCCCTCCTGCTTCGTCATCGGCGGCGGGGTCAGCGCCGCCGACGACCTGCTCATCGGCCCGGCCCGGGACGCCTTCAAGCGCCAGCTCACCGGCCGCGGCTACCGCCCCGAGGCCCGGATCACCAAGGCGCAGCTCGGCCCGGAGGCCGGTATGGTCGGCGCGGCGGACCTCGCCCGGCTGGTCGCGAGGCGCTTCCGCCGCACCAACCGCCGCCGCGTCGAGCGGTACGAGCGGTACGCGCAGATCTACGACCAGGCGACGAGCACCCTCCGCAGCAACCGCAACACCCGCACTTCCTAGGGGCCCCACACCCATGACCGCAGCCGAGCACCCCGTCGTGCCGCGCCAGTCCCCGCCGCGGGACGAGGGCGACGGGCCGCCCCCCGAGACCCGCCGCCGGCTGATCCGCCGGCGCCTGATCACGGCGACGATCATCGTGCTGCTCATCGGCGTCCCCGCCGGATACCTGCTGATCTCGGCGGGCCAGAGCCGCCGCTCCGGCGAGGACAAGGCCGCCGAGGCCGCCGCGCAGGGGCTGCGTCCCGGCTGGCCCTCCCGGATGCTGCGCCGCATCTTCGAGGTCCCGATCCCCGGTTACGCGACCGAGGTCCAGTACTACGAGACGAACAACTGGAAGGCCAGCCGGATGTACGTGCAGTTCCGCACGACGTCCAACGGCCTGGACGCCTTCCTGAACGACATCGGCACCGGCCGCGCAGCCCTGGAGCTCGGCAAGGTCACGATCAGCCATCGCGACACCGAGATCGCCGGCTGGTACTTCGGCGACGGCGTCTCCTGGGCGGGCACCACGCACACCAACAAGGACCCGCGCCCCACCCAGGACATCACCGTGGACATGACGGACCCGATGTCACCGGTCGTCTACGTCGTCTCGGCCGCGACCCCCTGACCCGTCGCCCGGTGCCAGCGCCTGCACGGCGGCGTACGGGAGCGCTCCGCCCCGCACCGGGCCGCCGTCCCGGATCGCGGCTGCCGTGGAGACGGCACCGGCCAGCGCCTCCCGATAGAGCAGCGAGCCGAGGCTGACCCGGCGCACCCCCAGAGCGCTCAGCTCGTCGATGCCGGGCCCGGCCGGGCTGTACAGCACGTTCAGCGGGGTCAGGAGGACGGCGGTCAGCGCGGCGATCCCCGCCCGGTCCGACAGACCCGGCACGAACACCCCGTCCGCACCGGACTGCTCGTAGACCGCGAGACGGCCGGCGGTGCGCTCCTGTTCGACCCCCAGCCAGTACGTGTCCGTGCGGGCGTTGACGAACAGCCCGGGCACCGCCTCCTTCACGGCGGCGATCTTCGCGGCGTGCAGCTCCACCGGTGCCAGGGTGCCGTCGGCCCGGCCGTCCTCCAGATTGATCCCGGCTGCCCCCGCCTCGTACAGCCGGCGCGCGAACGAGGCGACCTCCGCCGGGTCGTCGCTGAACCCCCCTTCGGCGTCCACGCTGAACAGGAACGACCCCCGCCCGAGCCGCCGGGCCAGGTCCACGGTCGCCTCCTCGGTCGCCGCCGCCCCGTCCGGCAGACCGAGCCCCGCCGCCACGCCCAGGCTGGTGGTCCCCACCGCCTCGAACCCCTCGGCCGCCAGCGCGGCGGCCGACGCGTGGTCCCAGGCGTTGGGCAGCAGCAGGGCCTTTCGCCGGTGGTGGAGCCGGGCGAACGGCGTCATCGGCCGCCCGAGCAGACCCTCGGTCAGCGCGAGGGCGTGCGCCCTGCCCGGGCAGACCCGGGGCGGCGCGCCGAAGGTGAGCGGCACGGGGTGGTCCTGCTGGGCGGCCACCGGATCGAGCAGGACCTCGTCGCCCTCGGCGATCTCCCGTCCGGCGACCCGGGTGGCGCGCACGGCGACCCGGCGCATGACCCGCACCGGCGGATCGTGCCGCAGCACCCGGGCCGTCGGCACCCCGGCCCCGGCCGCCGTGACGGCCTCCACCAGCGTGGCGGTCGCGGCGCACGCCTGGGCCAGCAGTCCGATGCGGTTGGCGACGGCCTCCAGGCGGGCCTCGTCCGCCGGTCCCGGCGCGAGCAGCGCGACCAGCCGGGCGACGGCCAGGTCGGCCTCGGTCCCGCCGTCCTCGCCGAAGTACGCGTCCGCGACCACCGCCATCTCCCGGGCGATCCGCTCCGGCTCCGGCATGTCCAGCGCGGCGGCCAGGCTGCTCACCACGCGCGTCCGCGGATCGCCGTCCCCGTCGGCCGCCGAGGCCGCCCGGTGCAGACCGGCCGGGGACAGACGGGCGAGTTCGGCCTCCACCAGGGCCCGCCGCCGCCGGTGCGGCTCACCGGAGGCGAACCTCGCCACGGCGGCCCGCAGCCAGGCGACGCTCGCACCGGGCGCCCCGCCGAGGGGGCTCGGCGCCGGAGGGACGAGCGCGGGGTCGGCGAGGGCCGCCCGGATCTCCGCGTACCGGCGGAACTCGTGTGTCGTCGTGTGACTCATGACTCAGACCGTAGGCCCGGAACACTTCGGCCCCCGCCGAACCGTCGCTGCGCCACCATGGACCCATGTCCACTCTCGCCGACACCGCCGCCCTCTTCGCCGACCGCACCCGCGCCGCCTTCTGCGAGGCGCTGCTCGACGGGCGGGCCTGGACCTCCGGGGAGCTGGCCCGGCACGCGGGCGTCGGCGCGTCCACCGCCAGCGAGCAGATCTCCCGCCTGGTGGCCGGCGGCCTGCTGACCGAGGAGCGCCAGGGCCGGCACCGCTATGTCCGGCTCGCGGGCCCGGAGGCGGCCGCGCTGACCGAGGCGCTCGCCGGCTACGCCGCCGGCACGCCCCGCCCCCGCACCCTGCGCGCCGCGGTCCGCCAGGACGCCGAGGCCCGGGCGCGCACCTGCTACGACCACCTGGCCGGCCGGCTCGGGGTGGCCCTGGCGGACGCGATGAGCGCGCGCGGCCTGGTCGACACCGCCTCCGGGATCGCCGTCACCCCGGCGGGCCGGGCCTGGCTGGCCGACACCCTGGACTACCGGCAGCCCGCCGGGTCCCGGCGCCCCCTCGTCCGCACCTGCCTGGACTGGACCGAGCGCCGCTCGCACCTCGCGGGCGCCCTGGGCGCGGCGCTGTGCGCGGCGTCCCTGGACCGCGGGTGGGTGCGGCGCGTCGGCTCGGGGCGCGCGGTGAAGGTGACGCCGGAGGGGACCACGGCGTTCGGGGAACTGCTGGGGGTGGGGGTGTGAGGGGCGGCCGCTCAGCCGCCGCGGGGGAGAGGCCCAGGGCGAGGCCCGGGTTCCGGAGGGACGGACCGTCGGCCTGCCGTCCCGGCCGTGAACCAGAGGGCGTCGATGTCCCGGTCGCCTGAGCGAGGGAGTTGTCCCGGTCGGCGCAGAAGGCGTCCGGTGGGATGAGGTCGGCTTCGACGAACTCAGGGGACCAGGAGTCTTCGGGCCCGCTCATGGTGTCGGTCCGGCGGTGAGGAGATCCGCGAGCAGCAGCGGTTGACGGACGTCGCGACTGCTGTACGCCGCCGAGCAGCGCAGGCGGGGTGCGGCGGCCGAGACCGGGGCGCCCTCGGGCGCCCCGGTCTCGTGTCCGAAGGGCTCTTCGGGTCGGACCGCTATCGGCTACTCAGGGTACTTGTCGCACTTATCAGAGTGTTACGTGGCATTTATCCCGTGCGTCATGGCATCTCTTAGGTCGATCGATTGATCAGTACGACAATCATCCCGGCTCGAAGGAGTTCAGCATGCGTATTTCCGCTTCTGTCCGTGCCCGCAGCGTCCGCGCGGGCACCGTCGCGGCCGCCGCGGTCGCCGCCGCCGCTGCCACCCTGGGCGGGGCGTCGGCCGCCTTCGCCGCCCCCGGCGACAGCGGCGACATCGACATCCGCCCCGGCGGCTGGGCGGCGCGCGGCGGCGACGGCAACGAGGTCTGCAAGTTCGTCCTCCAGGCCGACAACTTCGGCGACATGCGGGCCGTGCCGTGGACCATCACCGCACAGCCCCCGACCACGCCCCCGGGGGACACCCTCGCCAGCACCCTGCCCCTGGTGAACGGCACGGCGCGCAGCCAGGAGTACCTGCTTCCCGAGGGCACGTACCAGCTGGTGTGGATCGTTCCGTCCGGCCCGAAGAACAAGGCGTTCAAGGTCAACTGCACCAAGCCGGCCGCCAACAACGGCTCCGCGAACAACGGCTCCGCCGGGAGCAGCGAGCGCGGTTCGGCCGCTTCGGACTCCGAGGCGGGCTACGAGCAGCCGTCCGGCGGCGTGCCCGCCGGTGGCGGCGGCGTCCCGGACATGGAGAGCGTCAGCTCCGAGAGCGACTCGAACGTCGCGACCACCGCCGCGCTGGCGGCCGGGGCCGCCGGAGCCGCCGGGCTGATCATGGTCCGCCGAGCCGCACGCCGCCGTGCCCGCAACGAGGCATAACCCGCGCAGAAGACGCCGACGGGGCCCGAGCCGGGCTTGTCGTCTCACGATGACGCTGTGCGTGACCTCCTCGCTGGTGACCGGCATCGTCTGGGCGAGTTCCGACTCGTCCGACGATCCGGTCGCCGCCGCCCACGGCAACGACGCCGCGGGCGGCGGCGACCGGCCGGTCCCGCACGCACCCCTGTCCCCGTCGCGGCCGGTGAAGGTCGCGGTGCCCGCGATCTTCATCGAGGCGCCGGTCACCGGCCTCGGGCTCGACGAGAAGGGGCACCTCGGGGCCCCGCCCATGAGCACACCCAGGGAGGTGGGCTGGTACCGCGACGGGCCCTCACCCGGCGAGCAGGGCACCGCGCTGATCGTCGGCCACCGCGACACGGAGACCGGACCGGCGATCTTCCTCAACCTCAACGCCCTGCACAAGGGCGACAAGGTCACCGTCACCCGGGCCGACAAGCGGAAAGCCGCGTTCACGGTCGACGCGGTCGAGACGTACACGAAGGACAAGTTCCCCGACGACAAGGTGTACGGCAGCACCGGCCGCCCGGAACTCCGCCTGATGACGTGCGGGGGACGCTTCAACAAGAAGGACGGCTACTCGGCCAACGTCGTCGTCTTCGCCCACCTCACGTCGTTGAAGAAGGTGTGACACCCCCTCACCCGGTGGTCCGCTCCCGTACGGCGAAGGCGTTCAGGGTCAGGGACAGGCTCGCGGTGAGCCGCCGCGCGTACGGGACGTGCAGCGACTCGTTCGGCCCGTGGGCGTTGGCCCCCGGGCCCAGCACTCCGCACGCCAGGAACTGGGCCCCGGGGAACTGGCGGGACAGCTTCCCCATGAGCGGGATCGTGCCGCCCTGCCCGATCCGGGCGACGTCCGCCCCGTCGAAGCAGGCCCGGCTCGCCGCGGACAGCGCGGCGCTCAGCCACGGCTCCTCGGCGGGCGCGTGCCAGCCGTCCGCGAGGACCCGGTCGGGCGTGAAGCGGACCGTCGCGCCGTACGGCGGGTCCGCCTCCAGGAGCCTGCCCAGCTCCGCGACGGCCGCCGCGCTGTCCACCGTCGGCGGCAGCCGCAGCGCCAGCTTCACCCGGGTGCGCGGGCGCAGTACGTTGCCGGCCGAGGCGACCGGGGGCAGCCCGTCCGCGCCGGTGACCTCCAGGCTGGGGCGCCACGCCCGGTTGAGCAGCAGCTCCCCGGGGTCGTCGGCCATGGCCGAGGTGTCCCCGTGCCAGTCGAAGCGCTCCCGGACCCCGTCGCCGAGCAGGGCCGCCGCCTCGCGGGTCTGCTCACGGCGCTCCGGGGGGATCTCGCCGTGCAGGACGGCGGGGCGCAGCGTGCCCGTCGCCCCGTCCTCCACGCGGTCGAGCAGCTGCCGCAGCACCCGGAACGACGAGGGCACCACGCCTCCGGCGTCCCCGGAGTGCGCGCCGTCGCCGAGGACCCGCACGTCGAGCGTGCCGCCGCAGGCCCCGCGCAACGACGTGACCAGCCACAGCCGTTCGTAGTCGCCCGCGCCGGAGTCCAGGCAGACCACGAGGCCCACCTCGCCGATCCGGTCCGCCAGCACCCCGAACCAGTGGTCCAGGTCCGGGCTGCCGGACTCCTCCCCGGCCTCGAACACCCCGACGCACCGGGGCCGGGCCGCGCCCTGGTCGGCCAGGGCCCGGATCGCGGTCACCGAGGCGGGCAGCGCGTACCCGTCGTCGGCGCCGCCGCGCCCGTACAGCCGGGTGCCGTCGGAGGACGGCTCCCACGCGGTGCGGCCCCCGGTCCAGCCCTCGCCCTCGGGCTGCTTGTCGAGGTGGCCGTAGAAGAGGACGGTCTCGTCGGACCGGGTGCCCGTGCCGGGGACCTCGAAGAAGATCAGGGGCGTACGGCCCGGGGCACGCAGGACCTCGGTGCGCAGACCCGGCAGCGGGACCTCGCGCAGCCAGCCCGCCGCCGCGTCGACGGCCCGGTCCAGGTGGCCGCGGGCCTCCCACTCCGGGTCGTACGCGGGGCTGACCGCCGGGACCCGGATGTGGTCCCGGACCAGTGGCAGGATCTCGGTCTCCCACCGCGCGTCGCAGAACTCCCGTACGGGGCCGGGGTCGGCGAGGAACGGCTCAGACATGGGCGAGCGCCTTCGCGGCAGGGGCGAACTCGATGCCGAGCAGCGCCTCGACGGGGGCGTACACCTCGGGCATGTACATCGTCGGGGACAGCAGCAGGTTCTCCGCCGGGGCGACCAGGACCTCGATGCGCTTGCCCACCTCGACATCGGCGGAGGCGAGCGGCTGCCCCGCCTCGTCGAACGTCGTGATCAGGTCCGGGAACGCGGCCCGGCGCTCGCCCGCCAGGTCGAGGGCCATGTACTCGTTGACGAAGTGCAGCGTGGTGCCCGCCGCGTCGTTGAGGACGGCGACGCCGACGTCCAGGCCCTCGCGCTGCTCGCAGCGGTACTCGCGCACGGTCCCCGAAGCGGCGATCTCGCCGCCCAGCTGCCGGGCCGCGCCGGCCGGGCCCTCGGCCAGGAAGCGGTGGCCCAGCTCGATGGCGAACGAGATGGCGCCCGGGGCGCCGTTGCGGACCGCGTAGCCGACCTCGACGGGGTTGCGGGCGACGCCCACCCAGCCGTTCGCCTCGACGGAGGCGCGCCGGACCACGTTCGACGTAGCGTCCAGGCCGCCGGAGACGGCGCCCTCGACGTAGGTGTGCGGCTTGCCGCCCGCGTAACCCTGGCTGGACCGGTAGCCCTCGCGGCGGTGCAGGCCCATTGCGCCCATCTGACTGGAGGGGTGGGCGCGGCCGTTGCACGCCAGGTCGATGACGGGGAGGCCGGTGAGCGCGGAGTGGAACCAGCCGTTGATCGTGGTCTCGGCGCCGTTCTCGTTCGTGTGCAGCGCGACCAGGTCGCCCGGCAGCTCGCGGCGCAGCAGCTCCAGCGCGCGCACCAGGTGCGTCGGCAGCACCTGCGGGTCGGGCGCGGCGGGGGCGCCGACCAGGGCCACGGTCGCGGTCAGGTCGCCGTCCGCGAACTCGTCGGCGCTCCACAGCTCGGGGGTGCCGACCTGGAGGGCCAGCTCGGCGGTGCGCAGACCGCGCTCCACGAACCCGCCGCCGCCTCCGCCGAGTACGGCACCGCCGTACACGGCCGCGCGGATGTCGTCATGGGTCAGCTGTCGCTTCACGGGGTTCTCCCAGGGTGGTGCAGTGCGGGTGTACGAGAGGGCAGAGAAGGGGGTCGGCTACTTGACGGCCTTGAACACGCCGTTGCCGAAGGAGTAGAGGGCGTCGCCGGCGATCGCACCGCCGGCGAAGACCTCCAGGTCGCCCTTGACGTCCCGGCCGAGGAGGCGCGGGGCGAGGACGCGGGCGGCGATGCCGGCGGCGACCATCCAGCCGGCCATCGGGGTGGTGATCAGCAGCCCGGTCGCGAGCAGGATGCCGAGCTGACGCTTCGACCCGCCGACGAGCTGCACGATCGCGCCCGGGATCGCCCACAGCGCGAGATGCTTCGCGGTCTCGACGGACGGGCCGGCCTTGATCGCGGCGACGTACGCGGCGTCGATCGGGGCGGTCTGCCCGTTGTCGAAGAACATCCGGTACGAGACGAGGACGACGACGATCGCGACGCCGAAGCCGATCATCGCGGCGATCAGCTGCTGGCGGCGGCCCTCCAGCTCGAAGGCCGGGTCCGCGTTCTCGCCGCGCAGCAGGTAACCGGTCTTGAGGTCGTAGCCCATGTCCGCGAAGGCCGGGCCGGTCGCGGCGGTGAAGCCGGACAGCACGACCAGCGCCTCCGGCGGGAAGCCGATGAGGATGCCGAGCAGCAGCGTGATCAGGGCGATCGCGAAGGCCGGGAACCAGCCGGAGTGCATGGACGCGATGCCGACCAGCAGCTCGTGCAGGAACGCCGCGACGGTCGCGTACACCAGGAAGCCGATCAGCATGCCCGGGCTCATGTGGGTGGCGGCGCCGGTCGCGAAGGCCAGCAGGACCGAGATGGCGAGGTAGGCGCCGAGGCCCAGCCGCATCGAGCGGCCCAGGCGCCGCGCGCCCTCCTCGGCGCCCTCGGGCACACCGGCCGAGCGGGCCTCGGCCGCGTTGGCGCGCCGGGCGCCGAGGATGGTCCGGCCGACCTGGACGAGCGCGACGAGCCCGGCGCCGATCATCATCCCGTGCGGCAGGTACATCGCGTTCAGGTCGAGTCCGAAGAGCGGGTCCGCGTACTGCGTGAACAGCAGGCCGACGCCGAACGCGGCCATCGCGCCGAAGCCGCCGATCAGGGCCACGCCGAACGCCGACATCGGCAGCGAGAACACCGCGCCCACCAGACCGGTCACCAGGCCCAGCCCGAGGACCTTGGCGCGCCGGCCGCCCTCGTCGCCCGCCCTGATCGCCTCGGCGGCGGCGAGCCCGAGCGGCCACGGGTTCTTCGCGGGGAAGGCCGGGGTGTCGTACATGCGGTACAGCAGCCAGGCGTCGACCAGCATCGCGACCGAGACCCCGACCAGCATCGGGACGATCATGTCGTCCATGCCGAACAGGAACGGGATGCCGATCGGCAGGAACAGGCTGTTCGCGGCGCCGAACGTGGCCGACGAGATGCTGGTCTGCGCCAGGTTCTGCGCGTGGACCGAGCGGAAGCCGCGGAAGGCGACGAGCGGCACGCGCGCAAGCGTCATCGCGGCCAGCGCGCCGATCAGCGAGGTGCTGGGCGTGACGCCGAGGGTGGCGAGCAGCTGCACGCCGACGACCGCGCCGAACACGCTGAGCACCACGGTGAGGATCAGGTTGCCGGGCGCGAGGGCGCGGGGATGGCGCGCTGCCTCGGCCGCGGGGTGCGAGGCGTCGGTGACGGCCCGGTTCGTCGCGTCGGTGCTCATGGATCTCCGGTGCTTCCGTGCGGGGCGGCGTGTCCGCCGCTCCAGGAGTTCCAAAATATGGAACCGTGTGTGAATATCTGGATGTGCTGGATCATCTCCGGGGGTGCGCCCGCCCGTCAAGGGGGTGGGCGGCGGTCTCGGTATGTGGGCGGCCCTTACGATCGGACGCACGGGCCCCGGGGTCCGGGGGAGGCAGGAGAACGGTGAGCACACTCGCCAACGCGCGGGACGTCCTGCGGCTGCTGGCGCGCCTTCAGCGCGACCTGACCGTGACGGACGTGGCGGGCGCCCTCGACCTGCCGAAGAGCTCCGTCTCACGGACGCTGAGCATGATGGCCGAGTACGGCTTCCTGGACCGCGATCCGGTGAGCCGCGCCTACCGGCCCGGCGAACTCGTCATGGAAGCCTCGTACCACTTCCGCGCCTCCCGCTCCACCGCCTCGCTCCTGGAGGAGGAACTGGCCAGGCTGGTCGCCGACATCGGCTACACCGGTTACGTGGACGTGCTCGACGGCGCCGAATCGCTGGTGCTGCACATGCGCATCGGCACGGTCGGCGCCCTCCAGGCGTACACCCCGGCCGGCACCCGCGCGCCCGCCTACGCCAGCTCCATGGGGCGCGCCCTGCTGGCCCGGCTGGACGACGCGCAGGTGCTGCGGCTCGTCGACGCCCGCCTCGAACAGGCCACCGGCTCGGCTCCCCGCACCCCCGGTGAGCTGGTCTCCTCCCTGGCCCGGGTGCGCGCCGACGGCTGGGAGTCCTCCCGCGGCGAGTTCGTGCCGAACGTCGCCGGGATCTCCGCCGCCGTCGTGGACGGCGATACGGGACAGGTCTTCGGCATAGGGATCGCCCTGCCCGCCCCGGACCTGCGCCGGGAGAACGAGGCCCGCTTCGGACGGGCGGTGCGCGATGCCGCGCGGCGCGTGGGGAAGCGGATCGGCGATCCGTACTGGCTGCGCTACGTGGCCGAATAGGCCCGGGGGCCGGCCCTCAGGCGAGCAGCGGCCCCAGCATCGCGCCCACCACCGCGCCCGGTGTCAGCACCGGGACCGTGATCCCGGCCGCGCGCAGCGCCTCGCGGTGCCTGGTTCCGTAGCCCATGCAGTCGAGCACCAGGGCGTCGGCCCCCGCCTCCAGTTGGGCGCGGGCCGCCGCCCGCAGGGCGCTGTCGTCGTCGGCGTAGGGCGAGGCCGTGGTGAACGCCGGGGCCGGGTCGAGCGCCCGCCACTTCGTCCGGGCCTCCGCCACCTGCTCCGGCAGCGGGACGACGATCCCGACCCGCCCGCCCCGCAGCGCCGCGCCCACGTACCCCGTGAGCAGCGCGTCCGGCTCGACCAGCCGCGCCCGCCGCGTCCGCAGCCCCGGGAACTCCCCGGTGCACAGGAGCACCACGACGTCCGCCCCTTCCGCCTCCACCCGCTCCACGAGGGCGACGAGACCGGCGCCGACGGCGTCGGCGTCCAGCGTCACGGGGGTTTCGTCGGCCAGCCGGCTCAGCAGCGTCGCCCGCCCCCGCGCCGCGCCGAACCGCGCCTCCACCTCCGCCCGGCCGAGCCCGTCGAGGACCCCCGCGTGCCGTATCCGGGCCGTGGCCGGCAGTTCCGCCTCGACGGCCACGGAGAGGTCGGGGCGGGGGGACTGGCCGATGGTCAGGAACGTCACGGTGTGCACGGGGCGCCTCGTTTCGACGGTTGTTCCGGATATTGGAAGCGGGTTGCGGAACAACGTACTGCCAAGCTCTGTCGGGGCGGTAGGCGGAGGGCCCCTCGGCGGCGGTCACCGCCGAGGGCGTCACGGGCAGAGCGGATCAGCCCCGTGCGGTTCGCCGCAGCCCGGGCAGGGCGCCCCGGCCTGCGAGCGCAGGGCGTGCGCACGGTAGTCGCGCGGTGCCACCCCGTACGCCGCACGGAAGGCGCGGCTGAACCCGGTCGCGTCGGTGAAGCCCCACCGGGCGGCGACGGCCCGGATGGGCTGCCGGCGCAGCTCGGGGCGGGCCAGGTCCGAGCGGCAGCCGTCGAGCCGGCGACGGCGGATCATCGCGGCGACGCTCTCGGGCTGGTCACGGAAGAGGGCGTGCAGGCTGCGCAGCGACAGGTGGTGGCGGGCGGCGATGAGACCCGGCGACAGCCCGGGGTCCCCGATGTGGCGGTCGACGAAGGCGCTGACCCGCCGCAGCAGGTCGTGCGCCCGCAGCTCGGCGGGCGCCTCCACAGGGGAGGAGCCGATCCGGTCGGCCAGGCAGGACGCGGCCATGTCCACGGCCATCTCGCCGAGCACGCCGAGCTGTTGGGGTGTGCACTCGGCGCCCGTGGCGGCGAGGTTCGTCAGGAATCCGGCCAGGATCGCGGCCATCCCCGCGTCGCCCGGGACACTCCGTGCGAGGATCCGGTCCACCCGCTGCGACGGCAACGGCATCCGGGCCTTCGGTATCTGGAGGACGAGCACCTCGACCTCGCGCCCGTCCGTCCCCGACCCCGACTCGTATGGACGCGAGGTGTCCCACAACGCCATGCCGCCGGCGCCCAGTTCGGTCTCGCCGCCCTGCTGCGCGAACCACGCCGCACCACGGGTCACCAGCGCCAGTGGTACTGCTCCGGATCTTCTCTCCGGATCAGCGCCGGGGTCCTGCGCGCCCGCAGCGGCCCGTAGCTGAACCGCGCCGGCTGTACGGCCCCGAGACCGACATGCCGCCCCCGCGCGTCGAAACCGCCCGGGTCAGCGGCACGGAACTCCGTGGGCAGCAGGACGTCGGACACCACCTGCTCGAACCACTCGAACCGGTTGTCCGGCGCCATCTCGGCCGCCGCCATCTCCTGTCACACCGCCGGCACCCCCGTCACCCCTGCTCAGCCGCCGGAGGCAGTCTGCTGGATCGGCCGAGATCGCGCCAAGCGGCGCCACGGACGGGACGCGGGTCAGGACGCGGCGGGCCCGGCCGCCCCCTCCGGTGAGCGCAGCACCAGCAGAGTGATCTCACTGGGCGCGAAGACACGGAACGGCGGACCCCAGAACCCGGTGCCCCGGCTGGTGTACAACTGCGTGCGCTCGCCGTGGCGGCTCAGCCCGGCGACGGCCGGCTGGTCGAGGCGGACCAGGTAGTGGAAGGGCCAGATCTGGCCGCCGTGGGTGTGGCCCGACAGCTGGAGGTCGACGCCGCCCTCGGCGGCCCGGTCGACGAACTTCGGCTGGTGGGCCAGGAGCAGGACCGGCAGGTCCGGATCGGCGCCCTCCAGCGCCCCCGCGAGATGCGCGCGGTGACCGGCCAGGCCCGAGGCCTCGGCGGTGACGTCGTCCACACCGGCGACCACGAGGGTGTCGCCGCCGCGTTCGAGCAGCACGTGGCGGTTGCGCAGCGGCTGCCAGCCCAACTCGTCCATCAGGTCCACCCAGCCCTGGGCTTCGCTGTAGTACTCGTGGTTCCCGGTGACGTAGACGCGGGCGTGGGCGGCGCGCACCGTGCCGAGCGGCGCGGCCTGGGCGCGGCGGCGGTCGGCGGTGCCGTCCGCGATGTCACCGGTGTGGCAGACCAGGTCCGCCTCCAGCGCGTTGACCTCGGCGCACACCCGCTCCGACCAGCGGGCCCGGTCCAGCGGCCCGTAGTGCGTGTCGGTGATGAGGGCGACCCGCGTCCCGTCCAAGCCCGGCCCCAGGCGCGGCAGTCGTACCTCGACCCGGCGCACCCTCGGCACCCGGCGCGCCTCGGCGTAACCCCAGCCGAGCAGGAGGGCGGCGGCCGCGAGCACCGACCAGGTGACGATCCTGGCCCGGTCCTGCCCGTCGCCGGCCCCGGCCGCGGTCAGGGCGAGCCGAAGCAGGACGCCGAGCAGCACGGACCAGGTGAACAGCACCCAGATGCACCCGAGCAGGCTGTCTCCGACGATCGCCGCCCGGTCCTCCTGCCGCCTGCCGTGCCCCCGCACCATCGCGACCGGCATGGTGACGAGGCCGAGTCCGAAGAGACAGGTGCCGCCCACGGTGACGGGGAGCGGCCAGTGCTGCCCGGCGTACAGCAGCACCCAGCACGGAACGGCCCACAGCAGGACCGGGGCGACCAGGGGGATGTAACGCATCAGGCGCCGCACCCGGCTCGGCGGCCCCGCTGCCGCTTCGCCGTCCGCGGACCGGGCCTCACTGGTGTCGGTCACGTTTCCCCTCCTCGGGCGGCCGGAATGCCGCCGGGCACTGTACCCGGTCACCCTGAGGGCCCGGGCACCGCCACCACGGGGCTAGCCCTGCGGGAGGGCGAGGGCGGGCCGGGGCGGGGCGGGGGAGGGTGAGGTGGTCAGGCGGAGGCCGACCTCGATCAGGGTCCAGCCGAGGCGGGTGCGAAGAGCACGGGGGACCCGGGCGGATGCGGCGAGGCGGTGCTGGTCTGCCTCGGCGTGGAGCTCGGCGGTGCGGACGTGGTGCAGGGCGAGGTGGGTGTCGGGATGCATCGGTGGTTCTCCTTTACTCGGTGGTGAGGGGGAACGCATGGCTGTGAAGGCGTACGCGGGCGCTGTCGCCCTCGTCCTCGTCGGTGATCCGGTCGCGGTACTCGTCGATGAGCGCGTGCATCTTTCCGATGAGCTCCCCGGCGAGTTCGGGCGTCAGCCGCAGGGTCGCGCTGCTCATGTCCCAGGTGCGCTGCCACTCCTCGGGCCAGGCGTTGCGGTCGCCGAGCCAGGTCGACAGGTCCCGGGCCTGGGTGTGCGCGACCTCGTGCAGATACATCTCTGCGGCCCCGCGTACCTCCGGGCTGGAGTGGTTGAGCAGGGAGTCGTCGAAGGTCAGCCCCTGGCTCGCCGCCTGCCACCAGCGCTCCCGCCCCTTGCCGTGCTCGGGGGCGTCCTTGATGAAGCCGTGCGCCGCGAGCTGCCGCAGGTGGTAGCTGGTGGCCCCGCTCGACTCGCCCAGTTTCGCGGCGAGTTGTGAAGCGGTGGCTGGTCCGTCGAAGCGCAGCGCGTCCAGCAGCCGCATGCGCAGCGGATGGGCGAGCCCGCGCAGTGAGCGGGCGTCGAGAGTGCGGATCTGTCCGCCGGGCTGTTCTTCCATGACTCCAAGGTAGCCATGCAAAGAATCGGTTGCAAGCCTTTCTTTGCAACTAATCCTTTGCAGCGCCTTCTTTGGGACTGTGCTGCCGAGGGCTCCCATGGGCCGCCCGGTGATGGCCGCATGAGCCGTAGGTGACATGACAGAGCTCCGCCGGCCTGGCGGGGCTCTGTCATGCGGGTTGGTCAGGACGGAGTGGCGCTCGTCGTGGGGGTCCGGTGGTGCCCAGGTCCGGGGCGGCCGGGTGATCAGTCATTCGGGGGTGGCCGGCCGCGACGCTGTGTCCCCGGCTGCGTGCACACAGGAGGCACCCAGGAGTGGCCGGTCCCTCACCTGACAGGCTGCCCATTCGGTTGAGGCCATGGGCCGGTATGGCTCGTGCGCCCGGCCCGTTAAAGCGAGGGCCAACGCAGCCGGAGTTCGTTGCCTGGTTCCCCGTAGGCGCATGAAACGGCACATAAGGGCGTCGTTACGCAGGCGAGATGTCCGGGGTGTTGACAGTGCATGACGGATGCAGCACGCTCATCACGCCTTGCTAATCCGATTTAGCTTCTGAACGGAGCTGGTTCCCCGATGCCCGAGCGCCGCGTGACCATGGCCGACGTCGCCCGGAAGGCGGGCGTCTCGCCGACGACCGCTTCGTTCGCCCTGTCCGGCCGGACCGACATGCGCATCTCCGACGCCTCGCGCGCACGGGTCCTGGAGGCCGCCCGAGCTCTGGGCTACCGCCCGAACGTCACGGCGCGCAGTCTGCGGACGAAGTCCACGCAGACCATCGGGCTCGTTTCGGACCGGATCACCACGACCCCGTTCGCCGGCGAAGTGATCCGCGGGGCCATGGAGGCTGCTCGGGAGCGGGACCACCTGCTGTTCATCACCGAGGCGGGCGGCGACCGCGCCGCCGAGTCGTCCCTGGTCCACGCACTGCTGGACCGGCAGGTCGACGCCGTGGTCTACGCATCCATGTTCACCCGGTACGTGACCCCGCCCAAGGAGCTGTTCGGGCGCCGCGTGGTGCTGCTGAACTGCCTGGCTCCCGACTTCGACGCCCCCTCCGTCGTCCCGGACGAGTTCGAGGCCGGACGGGACGCGGCCCGGGCGCTGCTCGCGGCCGGTCACGGTGAGGGCATCTGGGCGATCGGCGGCCACCAGGCCGTTCCGGCCACCCCGGAGGGAATCATCGCCGGCAACGAGCGCATGCGCGGCCTGGAGGAGGTTCTGCGCGAAGGCGGGGCACGGCTGGAAGGCGTCATCGAGTGCGACTGGGACACGCTCGACGGTCACCGCGAGGTGTCCGCCCTGCTGGCGGCGGGCCACCGGCCCCGCGCCCTGGTGTGTCTGGCGGACCGGGTGTCCTTCGGCGCCTACCAGGCACTCGGCGAGGCAGGTCTGTCGGTGCCCGGCGATGTGTCGGTCATCTCCTTCGACGACCAGGACATCGCCTCCGTGCTGCGTCCGGCGCTTACCACGCTACGGCTGCCGCACTACCGCCTCGGACACCTCGCGATGGAGTTGATCCTCCGCCCGGGCCCGCTCGAAGCAGGCGTGCACCGCGTGCCCATGCCGCTGCAGAGCCGCGCCTCCCTCGCCGCACCCGCCGGCGGCTGACTCCGGCACAGAAGACAGCCGTCCCGCCGCCCGCACCGATGGTCCCGGGCGGGTGGCGGGACGGCCACCAAGAACAGCGACCGTCGTAACCGGTCGCCGAGGGCGGGTCCTGCAAGACCCGTCTCAGTGAGATGGAGGAACCTCATGCTGTTCAGAACACGGCGCCTCGCTGCCGCCAGTGTAGCCGTCACAGCGGCGACCGCACTGGTCGCCGGATGCACGTCCGGCAGCGCGAGCACGTCCGGTGCCAGCGGCAACACGCTCACCCTGTGGACGCACAACGCCGGAAACTCGGTGGAACTCGATGTCGTGAAGAAGATCATCAAGGACTTCAACGGATCCCAGGACACGTACAAGGTCAAGTTGCAGGCGTTCCCGCAGAGCGACTACAACAACTCGGTCGTCGCGGCGGCCTCCGCCCGCAAGCTGCCCTGCCTGCTCGACGTGGACGGCCCCAACGTGGCGAACTGGGCGTGGGGCGGCTACCTGGACCCGATCGACGTCTCCGGCAGCGAAGTGCCCGTGCTCAGCCAGCTGGCCAGCACCGTCGGACGGTACGACGACAAGCTCTACGCGTTCGGCTTCTACGACGTCTCGCTGGCCTTCTTCGCCCGCAAGTCCGTACTGCACGCGAACGGCGTCCGTGTCCCCACCATGGACAAGCCCTGGACCAAGGACGAGTTCGGCGCGGCGCTCGCCAAGCTCAAGAAGAGCGGAAAGTTCGACCATCCGCTGGAGATGGGCACCGGCGGCACCGGCGAGTGGTGGTCCTACGCCTACTCCCCGCAGCTGCAGAGCTTCGGCGGGGACCTGATCGACCGCGGCGACTACCGGACCGCCTCGGGGACCCTCGACGGCGAGAAGGCCGTGGAGTGGGCCACCTGGTTCCATTCGCTGGTGGCCAAGGGCTACATGGCGAAGAAGTCCGGAGCCGACCCCAACAAGGACTTCCTGGCCGGCAAGACCGCCCTCCAGTGGGACGGCAGCTGGAACGCCGCGAAGAACGCCGAGAAGCTCGGCGACGACCTGGCGATCATCCCGCCCGTGGACTTCGGTGACGGGCCCAAGATCGGCGGCGCCTCCTGGCAGTGGGGGATGAGCTCCACCTGCTCCAACAAGGCCGGCGCCCAGGCGTGGCTGAAGTTCTCCCGCCAGACGAAGTACTTCGTCGACTACGCCAAGGCCACCAGCACCATCCCGGCCACCGACGCGGCGGCGCAGCAGATCGCGGACTACCAGCCGGGCGGCAAGTTCGACGTGCTCGTCGACTTCGCGCGCACGTACGCCATGGTGCGCCCCGCGACCCCTGCCTACCCCTACATCTCCACCGAGTTCGAGAAGGCGTCCAAGGACATCCTGGCCGGCGCCGACCCGAAGGACGCTCTCGGCCAGGCCGCGAAGAGCATCGACAACAACCTGAAGACGAACAACTACTACTCCGACTGACCCGTCCGGTCCGGTTCGGGCGCGACCCCGCCGTCCGGACCGGACCGATCCCCTGGAGATACCGTGCCCACCATGTTCGCAGCCCCCGAGCGGCTGCGTCCGGTCCGGCGAACCCGAACGACCAACGCCCGTCGCCGTGAGAGCTTCACCGCCTTCGGCATGGCCACCCCGGCCGTCGTGCTGCTGATCGTCTTCCTCGTTGTACCGGTTGCTCTGGCCTTCGCGCTCGCGTTCACCGACGCCAGGCTCGTCTCACCCACTCCGGCCCGCTTCGTGGGCCTGAGGAACTTCACCCTGCTCTTCCAGGACCCGGCCTTCTACAAGTCCCTGCGCAACACGGCCTACTTCGCAGCCGTTGTCGTTCCCCTGCAGGCCGGACTCGCCCTGGTGCTGGCCCTGCTCGTCAACGCCAAGGTCCGCGGCGTCAACTTCTTCCGAACCGTGTACTTCCTGCCGGTCGTCACCTCCATGGTGGTGGTGTCCCTGCTGTGGACCTTCCTCTACCGGGAGGACGGCCTGGTCAATCACGTCCTCTCCACGCTCACCCTCGGCCAGGTCCAGGGGCCGGACTGGCTGGGCGACCCGGCCACCGCGATGCCCGCCATCATCCTGATGTCGGTGTGGCAGGGCGTCGGCTTCCACATGATCATCTGGCTGGCCGGCCTGCAGACCATCCCCGCCGAGCTGTACGAGGCGGCGGACCTCGACGGAGCCACTCGATGGCACCGCTTCCTCCACGTCACCTGGCCGGGCCTGCGCGCCACCCGCACGTTCGTGCTCGTCACCATCACGATCGCGGCGCTCAGTCTCTTCACCCAGATCAGGGTGATGACGCAGGGCGGCCCCCTCGACTCGACCACCACCGTCGTCTACCAGGCGGTGCACAGCGGCTACGACCAGCAGCAGACCGCCTACGCGGCGGCCGTCTCGCTGATCTTCTTCGTGCTCGTCCTGAGCGTGTCCCTCGTCCAGCGTTTCCTGACCCGGGAGAAGGACTGACATGGCTTCCTTCCTCAAGCGCCTCGGCGGTCACACCGGCCGCATCGTCCTGGCCCTGGTCTTCGCACTGCCACTCGTCTTCATGTTCGTCTCGTCGTTCAAGCCGGACGACCAGATCTTCGGAGACCTGGACTCCCTGCGCGCCTTCCTGCCGGTCGGTGCGCTGTCGTTGGACAACTACACAGCTGTTTTCGAGCGAGTCCCGGCCGCACGGTTCCTGCTGAACTCCGTGCTGATCTCCTCGATCACCGTGGTGTGCGGCATCGTCGTCAACAGCATGGCCGCCTTCGCCCTGTCGCGGATGCGGTGGCCCGGCCGCAAGCTCGTCCTGGCCGCGATCATCGCCACTCTCATCGTGCCGTTCGAGACCTTCGCCCTGCCGCTGGTGTGGTGGGTCAACCAACTGCCGCTGCTGAACGTCAACGGATTCCACCTGGAGTGGAGCACCGGCTGGATGGACACCTACCAGGTGCAGATCCTGCCGTTCGTCGCCAACGCCTTCTCGGTCTTCTTCTTCCACCAGTACTTCCAGAGCATCCCCAAGGAACTGGACGAGGCAGCCATCGTGGACGGCGCCGGCTGGTTCACCATCTACCGGCGCATCGTCATGCCGCTGTCCGGCCCCGCCGTCGCCACCGTGGCGATCCTGACCTTCCTGCCGGCCTGGAACTCCTACCTGTGGCCGCTGATGGTCGTGCAGAGCGAGGAGCTGCGACCGGTGATGGTGGGCATCTCCTACTTCTTCCAGCTGAACGTGGGATGGGGCCAGATCATGGCGTACTCCTCCATGATCACCGTGCCGATTCTGGCGCTCTTCGTGGCGTTCCAGCGCTCCTTCGTCAACAGCATCGCCTCCAGCGGGGTCAAGGGCTGATCCGCGGCGCCACCGAGCCGCCCGCCCCTCCTCCTGATGGCTTCCGTGTGCTTCGCGCACCCCGAGAAAGGCCCTGTGTGCCCGCGTCGCCTTACGACCCCCACCTCCCGGCCGTGCATCTGCGACCACCCCGCGACTGGATCAACGACCCCAACGGGCTGGTCTTCCACAACGGTCACTACCACGTGTTCTTCCAGTACAACCCGCACGGACCGCAGCACGCGAACGTGCACTGGGGCCACTTCCGCAGCCCCGACCTGATCAACTGGGAACCCCTCCCGGTCGCCCTCGCACCCACGCCCGACGGTGACGACGCCGACGGCTGCTTCTCGGGCAACGCCGTCTCCGTCGGCGGCCGGATGGTGGCCTTCTACTCCGCCCACCGGAACGACCGCTGGTGGCAGCCCATCACCACCGCCGAGTCGCGGGACAACGGCCGTACGTGGGTCAAACGCCCGGACCTGCTCATCCCCGAGCCCCCCGCCGGCACCACCATGTACCGGGATCCCTACGTCTGGCGGCAGGCCGGCCGCTGGCGGATGCTGGTCGGCTCCGCGCTCGACGACGGCCGCGCCGCAGCGTTGCTGTACGAGTCCGGCGACCTGGAGAACTGGTCCTACCTCGGTCCCTTCCACAGCAGCGACGCCGCGACCGGCACCGGCCCGATCGGCTGGGAGTGCCCGCAGTACGCGATGTTCGGCGACCGGAGTGTGCTGATCGTCAGCGACTGGACCCCGCGGAACGGGCCCAGCCACACCACCGTCCACACGGGCCGCGAGGAGGACGGCCGCTTCGCAGCGGACTCTCCCCCCGCCCCTCTGGACCACGGGCCCGACTTCTACGCCCCGGCGTTGCTGAAGGCCCCCGGGGGCGACCGGTGGCTGCTGTGGGCCTGGGCGTGGGAGGCACGCGACGACGCCTGGGCACATGAGGCGGGCTGGGCCGGCGTCCTCACGCTACCCCGTGAGGTGAACCTGACGGCCGACGGAAGGGTCGCCCAGCGCCCCGCTCGCGAAGTCCTCGCCCTGCGAGGCGGGCGCGCACTGCACCGGACCGGACACGTCACACAGGCCGCGCCGATCGAGCTCGGCCAGGTCGGCTCCAGCTTCGACCTCACCGCCGCCCTGGTCCCCGACGCCACGGGGACGA
This sequence comes from Streptomyces sp. DT224, assembly GCF_049844595.1. Taxonomy (NCBI): domain Bacteria; kingdom Bacillati; phylum Actinomycetota; class Actinomycetes; order Kitasatosporales; family Streptomycetaceae; genus Streptomyces; species Streptomyces sp. DT224. The sequence continues at coordinate 476,585 of NZ_JBNCLI010000002.1, read as the reverse complement.
GCGGCCTGCGGCTGATCACCGCAGCCGACGGCTCCGAGTACCTCGATATCCATCTCGACCCCGCGGCCGGGCACCTCACCGTCGACCGCAGTCACGCATCGCTCGACACACGGGCCCGGGGCGGCTCGTACAGCCTGCCCTGTCCAGCCATGAAGCGCTCCGGCGGCCCCGTCGAACTCCGCGTGATCGTGGACCGCTCGATAGCCGAGATCTACCTCGCCGACGGGCAGGTCCTCACCCTGCGGTTCTATCCACTGGGTGAAGGACCGTGGCGGCTCCAGGCCCGTACGACGGGCACACTGCGCAGTGAATTCGCGGTCGAAGCCTGGGATCTGACCCCGGCAGACGCCGTGAGAGACCCGGCCGCCGCGGGCCGGGTATCCGCGCCGACCGACTGTTCCCCCGCCTGACCGGGCACGTCTGACCCGCCCGGTGCACTGCGGTACCCGCCGTTCCTCCACCGCGAAAGCCGTGACGAGGAGCGCCGGCGTACGGGGCATCCGGGCGGACAGGCGTGAGCCGCGCCCCACCGTCTCCGTACTCCCGCGCCTTACGAGGCAGTGAGTTCCCCCGACCCTCGGACGATCAGCCGCGTGGGGACGGTGAGGGTGCGGGCGCGGGAACGGTCGCCGTCCAGGCGCGCGAGGGCGGTCTCCGCCGCCTTCCGGCCGATCTCTTCGGGGTCCTGCGCCACGACGGTCAGGGCGGGTTCGAGGGCCTCGGCGAGCGGCACGTCGTCGAAGGCGACCACGGCGACGTCCTTCCGCTGGATGCGGGCCAGTTCGGCGACCACTCCCAGCGCGACGATGTTGTTGCCGGCGAACAGAGCGGTGGGGGGATTCGCCAGCTCCAGCAGGCGGGAGGTGCAGACAGCCGCCGCCTGCTGGTCATGGGCGTTGATGACCAGGGAGCGATCCTGCGGGAGGCCGGCCTCCGCAAGGGCCGAGCGGTATCCGCCCAGGCGTTCACGGCGGGTGTAGAGGTTGGTGGGGAGATCGCCGACGAAACCGATGCGGCGGTGGCCGTGGGCGATCAGGTGGGCGACACCCTCATGGGCGCCCGCGAGGTTGGAACTGACGACGCTGTCCGTGGTCAGCCCGGCCCCCGGCCGGTCGACGAAGACGACGGGCAGCCCCGTGCTCCGATGGCTCCGCAGGTGGGAGTGGTCGGAGCCGACGGACGGGATCACCATCAGAATGCTGATGCGCCGGGCGAGGAACGTGTCGGTCAGCATGCGTTCGCGCGCGGGTTCGTCCGCGGAGGACCCCATGAGCAGGGTCAGGCCGCGGTCCCGTACGACGTCCTCGATGCCACCGGCCACCGCTCCGAAGAAGGGGTTCCCGAGGTCGGGCACGACGAGCCCGATGGTCGTGTCGGGGCCGCCGACACGAATGTTGCGGGCCATGAGGTTCGGCTGGAAGCCGAGTTTGGCCACGGCGGCCAGAACCTGTTCCCTGGTCCGGGCCGAGGCGGGTCCGTCCTCGTTGAGCACCCGGGAAACCGTCTTGGCGCTGACGCCTACTTCTCGGGCGACGTCGGCCAGGGTGGGGCGGCGGTTCGCTGCCATGGAGCGGAAGTCTCCCTGCGCTCGTCGGTTCCGGCCGAGGCCGCGGCCGGAACCTTCGAGTGTTTCGTCGGATGTCAGATGGCCTGGACTCCCGCTGCCTCGGCGGCCTCGGAATCCGCTACGACAGTACCTCCGGCCTCGTCGAGGGTCAGCGCGCCGGTCATGATGGCGACGACTTCGGCCATGGTGTGGTCGGAGGGCTTGATCACGGCGGCGCGACGGCCCAGCCGGTGGACGTGGATCCGGTCGGCGATCTCGAAGACGTGGGGCATGTTGTGGCTGATCAGGACGACGGGCATGCCCTGGTCGCGGACGCGGCGGATCAGGTCGAGGACCTGCCCCGATTCCTTGACGCCGAGGGCGGCGGTGGGCTCGTCCATGACGACGACGCTGCGCGCCCAGGCGACGGAACGCGCGACGGCCACGGCTTGCCGCTGCCCGCCGGAGAGGGTTTCGACCGCCTGTGTGAGCGACCGCAGTCCGATCTTGAGGTCGGCCATGTGCTCTGCGGCCTCCTGGCGCATGCGCTTCTTGTCCAGCATGCGGAAGACGCTGCCGAGGACGCCGGGCCGGCGCAGTTCACGTCCCAGGAACATGTTCGAGGCGATGTCCATCGAGGCGGCCACGGCCAGGTCCTGGTAGACGGTCTCGATGCCGTGGGCGCGGGCGCTCTGCGGCCCGGTGAACCGGATGAGTTCGCCGTTGAGGCGGATTTCCCCCGCGTCCGGTGTCACCGCGCCGGTGAGGGCCTTGATCAGGCTGGTCTTGCCGGCTCCGTTGTCACCGATGACGGCGAGGACCTCGCCGGGCATCAGGTCGAAGTCGGCGCCGTCGATGGCGGTGACGTGCCCGTAGCGCTTGACCAGGCCGCGGGCCTGGAGAACGGGGGTGGCAGTGGTGGTGGTCATCGGGCCTTCCTCCGGGACATCTGGTCGACGGTCACCGCGAGGATCACGAGGATCCCGGTGATCAGGGTCTGGTAGATGGAGGCAACCCCCATCAGCTGGAGGCCGTTGCGGAAGACACCGACGATGAGGACACCGATGAAGGTGCCCAGAACCGAACCGCGTCCACCGAAGAGGCTGGTACCGCCGAGGACCACGGCGGTGATGCTGTCGAGGTTCTCGGTCTGTCCTGCTTGCGGGTCTCCCACCCCGGTGCGGGAGATGAGCAGCAGGGCGGCGAGGCCGTACAGGACGCCGGCCACGGTGTAGATGCCGATGGTCAGACGGGAGGTGCGGATGCCGTTGAGGCGTGCGGCTTCCTGGCTGTTGCCCAGTGCGTAGACATGCCGGCCCCATCCGGTGCTGCTGAGGGCGTAGGCCAGGAGCAGGAAGAGGGCGATGGTGAGCAGCGAGCCGTAGGTGATGTCCGTGTGACCGAGCGGGAAGGTCTCTCCGAGGGCGGTCAGCGGGCCGGGCAGGCTGGTGACGGTCTGCTCTTCGGAGTAGATGTGCGTCAGGGCGAAAGCCACGTTGAGCATGCCGAGCGTCACGATGAACGGCGGCAGGGGGATCTTCTGGACCAGGAGCCCGTTGAGAAGGCCGAAGCCGCCGCAGACGACGAGGCCCGTGGCGATGGCGAGGAGCGGGGGCAGGGTGCCTTCGGCCGCCATCTTGGCGATCACGATGCTGCCGAACGCCATCACGGCACCGCACGACAGGTCGATGCCGGCCGTGAGGATGATCAGGGTCTGGCCGATGGCGAGAGTGCCGACGACCATGACCTGCTGCACGACCAGCGAGAAGTTTCCGCCCGTGAGGAACTGGTCCGTCGACAGGGAGAAGAACACACAGGCGAGAAGGAGCGCGGCCAGCGGGCCGGTGGTCGGTGCGGTGAGGAGTCTGCGGGCCGTGTTCGGCGTTTTCAGCTCGGCGTACGGCGCGGTGGTGGCTGTCATGCGAAGTCCTTGTCGGAAAAGCAGAGGTCCTCAAGGGAGGACAGTTGGGGGCGGCCGTCCCCGGTCGGGGCAGGGCCGGCCACCCCGTCCATGGGTTCGGGCAGCGGCTGCCGGGTAGGCGGGCGGCTCATCCCCAGCAGTTGTCCAGGCCGTACGCGGTGTCCTTCGACGCGACTCCTGCCTGTGCCTTGTCGGTGATCAGGCTGACGCCGGTGTCGGTGTAACCGGTCGCCTTCTTGCCGTCCTTGGCGTACTTCACGACGGCCCCGACACCTTCGGCGGCCATCTTCAGCGGGTACTGCTGGGAGGTGGCGGCGATCTTGCCGTCCTTGACCGCCTGCGTCCCGGTGCAGCCGCCGTCGACGGAGACGATCAGTACGTCCTTCTCCCGGCCCTTCGCCTTGAGCGCGGTGTACGCGCCGAGGGCGGCCGGCTCGTTGATGGTGTAGACGACGTTGATGCCGGGCGCTTTCTGCAGGCAGTTCTCCATCGCGGTCTGACCCTTGGCCTGGTCGCCTCCGGTGTCCTGGGAGCAGACGATGGCGGGGTCCTTCTCGCCGATGCCGAAGCCCTTGAGGAAGCCGTTGTGCCGCTGGACGCCGACGGCGACGCCGGGCGCCAGGTCGAGGGTGGCGATCTTGGCCGTTCTGCCCTTCATCGAGGCTTTGGCGTAGGCGCCGATCAGTTCCCCGGCCCGGAGGTTGTCGGTGGCGAAGAGGGCGTCGACCGCGCTCTCCGGGTCGGTCGGGGAGTCCAGGGCGATGACCAGAATCCCCTTGGCGCGGGCCTTCTCGAGGGCGGGCACGATGGCCTTGGAGTCGCTGGGGGTGATCAGGATGCCCTTGACCCCGGCGGCGACCATGTTCTCGATCGCGGTGACCTGCCCGGCGTTGTCCCCGTCGAACTTGCCTGCCGAGGTGATCAGTTGGGCACCGCTGTCCTTGGCGGCCTTCTCGGCGCCCTCCTTCATCTTCACGAAGAACGGGTTGGTGTCGGTCTTGGTGATCAGGCCGACCTTGACGCTGCCCGAGCCGTCGCCCGCGGAATCCGATCCGGAGCCGGATCCGCAGGCCGTCAGGGTGAGAGCCGCGATACCCAGGCATGCGGCGGCTCTGATCAGGGAGGTGGTCGGACGAGTGGTGCGAGGCATGAACGGCTCCTGCGGGATCGCGTGCGGCTCGGCCGGCATCGAAACATGCCGTCCCGGGGTGTCATCGTTGACTTATGTCATCGTTGACACTGCTTGCCGAGGATGATGGACTCCGTCTCCCGGGCACGTCAATGCCCTGCCGCTGTCACAAATCGGCAACGTCCCCGGCCGTCGCCCACCCACAGCCATGACGCCCGTGTCCCGACGTACCCGGTTTCGCCCGTCCGTTCGTCAGAGAAGAGCAGTCCATGAGTCCGCGTCAGATCACCGTCCTCGGCGAATGCGTCGCGGACGCGTTCGCCCGGCCCGCAAGCGCTCCGCACGAGCTCGACCTGCAGGTACTGCCGGGTGGCGGGCCGGCGAACACGGCTGTGGCCCTGGCTCGCCTCGGCACCCCGTCCCGCTTCCTCGCGCGGCTGTCCGGGGATGTGTTCGGCCGGTTGTTCCGGGACCGCCTGGAGGCGTCGGGGGTGGACCTGTCGCACGCCGTCGTGGCGTCGGAGCCGAGCACGTTGGCGGTGGCGGAGCTGGACGCCGAAGGGCAGGCCGCGTACGCCTTCCACGCGCAGGGAACGGCCGACTGGCAGTGGTCGAGCGCCGAACTGGCCGGTGTGGACCTGTCCTCCACCACGTGTCTGCACACGGGTTCGCTCGCCCTGGTCCGGGAGCCGGGGGCGGCGGCGGTGGAGGAGTTCCTGGCAGCGGCCTCGTCCCGGGCCACCATCAGCATCGATCCCAACGTCCGGCCGCTGCTGGTGGATCCCGAGACCTACCGTGCGAAACTGCGGCGCTGGTGCGACCTCGCGGACATACTGCGGCTGAGCGAGGAGGACCTCGGGCTCCTGCTGCCACATACGCCTCTTGAGCAGGCGTGCGACCTCTGGCACGCGGCGGGCGCACGCCTCGTCGTGGTCACGCGTGGCGCCGAGGGCGCCCTTGTCTCGCTGGACGGCGAGCGGGTGCACGTGCCGGCCGTGACGGCGCGGGTCGTCGACACGGTCGGGGCGGGTGACTCCTTCACGGCGGGTCTGCTGCACCACCTGGGCGCGCGGGGACTTCTCGGGGGGCGGCTGACCGGCCTCCGTCTGGGCGAGGTGGCGGAATCCTGTCTGTTCGCCGCCCATGTCGCGGCGCTGACCTGCGCGGTCGCCGGTCCGAACCCCCCGTGGCGGAGTCAGTTGCCGCAGGGCGCACCGCAGATCGTCGTATGACGGACGGCCCGGTCGGGTGGGGGAAACGCGTCCCGGCCGTTGACGCGTCGGCCGTGATGCGTCCATCATCGGCCCGACCCGGTGTCATCGCTGACATAAGTCAACGATGACACTCGGCCGACGCGGTGCCACAGCGTTGGCAGGGCCTTCTCTTTCCGTTCCGTCCCCGCGCCGGGAACCACCCGGCTGCGGAAACGGCCGCAGCCCAGGAGACACCATGACCTCACGACGCGTATCCCGGCATGCCCGCATGCGGATGATCGCCGCGACGGCGACCGTCTGCGCCATGTCCGCCGTTTCGTTGGCACCTCAGGCCGTCGCCTCCGGAACCCGGCCGTACACCGAGACCTACCGGCCCCAGTTCCATTACACGCCGCAGAAGAACTGGATGAACGACCCCAACGGACTGGTGTACTACCAGGGCGAATACCACCTCTTCTACCAGTACAACCCCAACGGAAACGCCTGGGGAGACATGTCCTGGGGACACGCGGTGAGCACCGACCTCATGCACTGGAAGGAGCTGCCGCTCGCTCTGTCCCACGACGACGAGGAGATGGTGTTCTCCGGCAGCGCGGTCATCGACCGGAACAACACCACCGGCTTCGGAACGAAGAAGAACCCGCCCATGGTGGCGATCTACACCAGTTACGACAAGAGCACCGGCACCCAGGCCCAGTCGCTCGCCTACAGCAACGACCGCGGACGCACGTTCACCAAGTACGACGGCAATCCCGTCATCGACATCGGCTCCAAGGAGTTCCGCGACCCCAAGGTCCAGTGGTACGCGCCGACCCGGAGCTGGCTGATGACGGTGTCCCTCTCCACCGAGCACAAGGTGCGGTTCTACTCTTCGAAGGACCTCAAGAGCTGGGACCTGCTCAGCGAGTTCGGGCCGGCCGGGGCGACGGGCGGCGTATGGGAGTGCCCCGACCTGTTCCCCCTCGCGGTCGACGGGAACAAGAAGAACATCAAGTGGGTCCTGGTCGTCAACCTCAATCCCGGCGGCATCGCCGGCGGCTCGGGCGCCCAGTACTTCGTCGGTGATTTCGACGGTACGAAGTTCACCGCCGACGACAAGGGCTCCTACACCCCGCCCGCCGGCACCGTCATGCAGGACTTCGAGGACCCGGACTTCGGAACCTGGACGACCACCGGCACCGCATTCGGCCAGGGGCCGGCGGCCGGGGCGCTGACCGGGCAGGGACCCGTGAGCGGCTACGAGGGCAAGGGCCTCGCCAACAGCTTCCACGCGGGCGACGCGGGCACCGGCACTCTCTCCTCCCCGCCCTTCACCGTCGACAGCCCGTACCTCAACTTCAAGATCGCCGGCGGACGCCACCCCCACCAGGCGGGCACCGTGCAGGAACGGGGACCTGTGCCCGAGGGGACGGTCCTCGCCGGCTTCGAAGGCGGCACCTACGGCAACTGGACGGTCACGGGCGACGCCTTCGGAACCGCCCCGGCCACCGGCAGCCACGCCGGCCAGCAGGAGGTCACCGGCTTCCTCGGCGATGGTCTGGCCAACTCGTTCCTCAACGGCGACGCCACGACCGGCAGCCTCACCTCGCCGGAATTCACCATCGACAGGAACTACATCGACTTCCTCATCGGCGGCGGCAACCATCCCGCAAGCCAGGCCGAGCCCACCGCGATCGAACTCCTCGTCGACGGCAAGGTGCAGCGCAGCGCCACCGGCCACGACGGTGAGGCACTCAACTGGGACTCATGGGACGTACGCGAACTCATCGGCAGGAAGGCGCAGATTCGGATCGTCGACGAGAACACGGGTGGCTGGGGCCACATCAACGTCGACCACATCGTGGTCTCCGACACCCGGGCCCAGCCCATTTCGCGGGAAACGGCCGTCAACCTGGTCGTCGACGGCAAGGTCGTCGGCAGTGCCACCGGCTCCAACAGCGAGACGCTGGACTGGGCCTCCATCGACATGCGCCCGTACGCCGGCAAGAAGGCGCAGATCCAGATCGTCGACATGAACACCGGTGGCTGGGGCCAGATCATGGCCGACCGGTTCACCGCTGCCGCGACGCCCGCCGAGTCCGCCGTGCAGCGTGCCGACTGGGCCGACTACGGCAAGGACTACTACGCGGCCGTGTCCTGGGAGAACGCACCGGGTGGCAAGCGGAACATGATCGGCTGGATGAACAACTGGGACTACAGCGGTTCGATTCCCACGTCCCCCTGGCGCAGCGCACAGAGCATCCCCCGCCAGATGGCCCTGCGCACCGTGGACGGCCGGATCAAGCTGACCAGCGAGCCGGTGGGAAGCCTGGCCTCCCTGCGGGAGGGCCGCCCGGCGGTGTCGGCCGGCACCACGGTGACCAGCACGTCACGGCCCCTGGGGCGCGGCGCCGCCGAGGGCAAGGCCCTCGACATCGAGGCCACCTTCTCCCTCGAGGACGCCGAACGGTTCGGCCTCAAGGTGCGCACGGGTGCCGACGGAGAGGAGACCGTCATCGGATACGACACCACGACGCAGCAGCTGTACGTCGACCGGACCCGATCCGGCGCCGTGGACTTCAGCGACACCTTCGCCGGCGTCCAGCGAGCGCCCCTGCACGCCGTGAACGGCAAGGTGAAGCTGCGGATCGTCGTCGACTGGTCGTCCGTCGAGGTCTTCGGCGGCGACGGCGAAGCGGTGATCACGGACCAGGTCTTCCCCGATCCCTCCAGCCGGGGAGTGGAGGTCTTCGCCGAGAACGGCTCGGTGAAGCTGGACCACGCCCGCGTCTGGCACCTCGGCTCCTCCCGGAGGTGACATGCCGCGCCGCGCCTGCCCCCGCAGGCCGGTAAGCCGTGCCCGGACCCTGAGCCGTGCCCGGACCCTGAGCCGTGCCCGGACACTCGCAGGTCCCGGCGCGCCGGACCCTGCGCCGTCAGGGAGCCGGGGCCGGCCGGGTCCAAGAACGTCCGGGGCTTAGGGATCCGGCGTGGCCAGGACCAAGGAATTCGATCCGGATGCCGCGCTGCAGTCGGCTCTTGAGCTGTTCTGGCGGCGCGGCTACGAAGCCACGTCATTGGCGGATCTCGTCGAGTACCTCGGCATCGGCCGCGCCGGCATCTACGCGACCTTTGGTACCAAGCACGAGCTGCACCTGAAAGCTCTGGACCGGTACGCCGAGTCGCGCGACCCGGAGCTCCTTGCGGAGTTGTCCCAGCCGGGCCCCGCACTGCCTGCGGTGCGGTCGGTAGTGCGCCGCTTCGCTGCGGAGGCAGCCTCCCCGGATGGTCGGCTGAACGGCTGTTTCGTCACCAATACCGCGGCTGAGCTGGCGCCGCACGACCCCGCGGCGGCCCGCCGGGTCGAGATCAGCCGGGAACACGTCGAGACCCTGCTGCACTCCGCGCTCCTGCGGGCCCAGGCTCAGGGTGAGTTGCCGGAGGGGCGCGATCCGCGTGCGCTGGCCCGCATGCTGCTCGTTCTGCTGCAGGGGGTACGGATCGTCGGCAAGGCGTCGATGGATCCCGGCCGGGTGCGGGACGCTGCCGAACAGGCCCTGTCTCTTTTGGACTGACTCGCATCTGTCGAATCCACCGGGCTCCCTTCCCGCAGGCCCACATAATGAACCGATCGGTCAAATATCAGGGAGGAGACATGGCCGCCCCGGGCGCTGCCCGCGTCGCCCCCATGCAGCACCGATGCGCCTCAGTCCTCCTCGGTGGCGTCCAGACCACACTGATCCTCACGCTCGCTGTGCTCGCCATACCGCTGCCCTCATAGGGCGCGCATGCGGTCTGGAAGGCGTGCCGCAGCGGGGTTGCCGCGGGACGCACCGCGGGTCACTCCCCCGACGGCCAGCGAACACCTGGCCGAGAAGGGACCTCTCCCCATGACGCCCACGAAGCCCCTCCACCCACGTACGCAGACCGGCGCATACGGAGAAAACTGCTCAGGTAGGTCCTGCGCTGGACACTCTTCGGGTGCGAGTCCATTTCCTCGCCTGCGCCGTCCGTACTCAGGCCGGCCCTCCCGCCGCCGGGGCCGACTCGGTGGTCAGGGAAGCGGCGAGCGCGGACGGGGAAGCAGGGCCGTCGGACCGCACACCGATCTGTCAGTGCTCCAGGGCACACTGACCGACTCAGGGGCGGCACCCGGCCGTTCTGGGAAAACAGGGGGAGGCCAAGCCGATGCAAAGTGCGGCGGAGAAGGCGCAAGTGGGGGCGGTGGCTGAAGCGGCAGCAGAGGCAGCGCTCGTTGCCACAGGTTGGGAAGTGGTCAACCTCAACCAACTGGCGAGGAACTTCCGCTTCGCCGACCTTCTCGCGAAGCAGGGCTCCACACGGCTCTTCGTCCAGGTCAAAGGCACGACAACTCAAGAGGGAAAGTTCGGGGCCCCGCCCGAGCGCGCGCAGGGCCTGGACGGATTTGCTGAGAGCCTTGACGCCATCGCGCTCTATGCGCTGGTCCATCTGACGTCGGATGGCCCAGTCATCCGCTTCGGTCACGCCCAGCAAGTCGCAGCGCTTGCAGCCGAGCGGATCGCTGCCTACCACGGCACACTCCGCTACCACCTCTACATCACAGACTTCATCTATGAGGCCGGGGACCTTGCTGAGTTCGTTGAGTGACCGATGGGCCGGGCCAACAGCGACGACTTGAGCAGTTGCCTCCGAGAGCCACCACCATGGGCACCTAGTGCCCATCTTCATTCCGATGCCAGAGGGCAGACAACAGGCACAACCAGGCGAGATCACCTGTGAACCCCACGAAGACGCCGGCCACGACTTGGTCCGCCGAGACGGGACACCCCGCCGCCTGCCTCATGCACGCCCTCCGGCGACGCGGGGCGTCAGAGAGGTGGCGCAGCAGCTGGTTGGTGCGGATCACGCGGCTGACCTTGCGGAAGGCGGTGTCCGTGGCGTTCCTCGGGACGGCCCGTACCGTCATGGCTCCATGAGCTCGGGCCGAGCGGTTGGATTCCTTCTGCCTGACGCCAAGTCGGCGACGGGGATCAGCAGAAAGCGGTTCCATGAGTGACTACATGACGCGGCGTCACATAGGGGGCTCTGTCGCGATGCCGGAACCGCCGGCCCTGCTCGGCGCGGAGGGGCTCCGGCGTCCATGCGCCGGCGGGACGGCTCCGCCCCTCCTTCAGGCGGGGACCCTCAGTCACTGGTGTGTGGTGCGGCTTCCACGCCGGGTGGTGGCACGGCGGCGGGGCCGGGCGAGGGCGCCGGAGCCGTCGGCGGCCTGCGCCAGGTGGAGCAGGCGGGCGCGTTCGGCGTCGACGAGCCGCAGTGCGCGGGCGACGGCCTCCAGGACGGCCGGGGAGACGCCGGCGAGGTTGCCGCGCTCCGGCTTGGCGTAGTACTCGACGCTCACGTCGGCCGGCGCCGCGACTTCGCTGCGGCGCAGTCCGGGGACCCGGCGCCGCGGGCCTGCGGGGGAGCCCGGCCCGCTCGGGGGTGATCCTCGCTCGCCGCGAGGTCAGGCACTCGCGGACCTCTGCCTGGTTGCCCACACGTTCGACGGTACGTCCCGTGCACGGCCACGGGGATGCACTGGCAGTACACCCTTTGATGGTGCCTCGCTCCGGGCGCCGGGAGCGGGTTACCTGGATGACGTGGTGCTTTCCGCCCGCCGCCACGGCGGGCCCGCACCCGGCCCAGCACTCGGCGACGGCACCGGGATCCCGGCGGCCGCCTGCCACGGCACGTAGAGGAGCCCTTCCCATGCGCGGAGCTTGGATCGCCCCGAGCCGGGTCTTCGCCCTCGCCCTCTCCGAGGTCGCCGAGGGCTACCGGGCCATGGACGCGCCCCGCGCCGTCAAGACGCTCCTCACCCCCTGCATCGCCCCCCATTCCCCGAAGGAACACTCATGCAGATCACCCGCAGCTTCATCAGCGCCGTCGAGGGCCCGGACGACTGGTTCACCGGGGATGCCTAAATCGACGCCGTTTCGCCGGCGCGCCCGCCCCGTACCGGGTCACCGCGAACTTGTTGCACTTCATGCCCGGCGCGCGCACGCACTGGCACTGGCACCCGCTCGGCCAGACCGTTTTCGTCACCGAGGGGATCGGCCTGCGCCAGCGCCGGGGCGGGCCGATCGAGGTCATCCGACGCGACGACCGCGTCCTGTTCGAGGCCGACGAGGAGTACTGGCACGGTGCCGCTCCGAACCGGCTGATGGTCCACCTGGCCATCGACGAGGGCGACCACGCCCACGACGTCGTGCACCGGCTGACGCCCGTGACCGACGCCGAGCACAGCGCTGCCCCGGCCTTCTGACCCACGGGCCCGCCCCACGTCCATGGCCGCACGACGCCACAGGAGGCTCCCCATGCGCTCCGCAGTCCTTCGCGGTCCGGTCCGCACCGCTTCCGCGGCCGCTCTGCTGCTCGCAGCGGCCGCCTGCTCCAGGGACCCGCGGGAAGCCACGCCGACCGCCCCCACGGCTTCCGCCTCGGAGCCCGCCGGGCGGCAGGTGCCGACAACCCCCACCGCACCGGCCTCCCCGACCTCCACCACCCGAAGGAGCACCTCCATGGACATCCGCGTCACCCTCGACGGCCGCCCTGTCGAGGCCACCCTGAATGACAGCCCTGCCGCCCGCGACTTCGCCGAGCTGCTGCCGCTCGCCCTGGACCTCACGGACTTCCACGGCATCGAACGGGTCGCCGACCTGCCGCGCAAGCTGGACACCGTCGACGCCCCCGAACCGGCCGCGGCCAGGACCGGTGACATCGCCTACTACGCCCCGTGGGGCAATCTGGCGCTCTTCCACCAGGACGGGCCTGCCGCTTCGGCCGACCTGCTCATCCTCGGTCACCTCGACGTGGGCGCCGACCGGCTCGAGCGAGCAGGTCGCATCACCATGGAAGCCGCTCCCTGACCCCACCCCAGCCCACTCCCACTTCGCGACGGGACAACAACGGTATGAACCCCACCTACGAATTCACCGGCCAGGTCGCCTTCGTCACCGGCGCCTCCTCGGGCATGGGCCTGGCCACCGCCCGCGCCTTCGCCGAAGCCGGCGCCGCCGTCGGCCTCGCCGACATCGACGAGGACGCCGTCACCGCTGCCGCGAAGGAGCTCACCGACGCCGGCCATCGGGCGCTCGCCCTGGTCTGCGACGTGTCCGACGAGGACCAGGTGGCCGCGGCCGTCGACCGCACGGTGGAGACCTTCGGACGGCTCGACATGGCCTACAACAACGCCGGCATCATGCCCCCGCCCACCGACGCCGCAGACGAGAGCGCCGAGCAGTTCGACCGTGTCCAGAACATCAACCTGCGCGGCATCTGGGCGAGCGTGAAGCACGAACTGCGCCACATGCGCGCCCAGGGCAGCGGCACGATCGTCAACTGCTCCTCCCTGGGCGGCCTCGTCGGCAACCCGGGCCGCGCCGCCTACCACGCCACCAAGCACGGCGTGATCGGCCTGACCAAGAGCGTCGCCCTCGAATACGGTGCTCGCGGGGTGCGCATCAACGCCGTCTGCCCCGGCACCATCGCCACCCCCATGGTCGACGCCATGGCCGCCAAGGGCGAACTCGACCGCGAGCAGGCCGAAGCCGGCCAGGCCATCGACCGGCTCGGCACCGCCGAGGAGATCGCCCAGGCCGTCCTGTGGCTCTGCAGCGACGGCTCCGGCTACGTCACGGGCGTCGCGCTGCCCGTCGACGGCGGTTACACCGCCCAGTAGCCCTTTTGTGTCCGGACCGGCACTGGCGCGGCTTCGTGGCGGCGCCGGTCCGGAGCCGGACTCGTGCGAGGCGTTGCCACCAGCCGTTCACCTCGGGTGCGGCGTCGGTTCGACGCGCTGACCGGACGGGAGACGGCCAGTGCGGTCCCAGTGGTGCGGGCGGCGTGCTGGGGGCGGTCGGTGGGCTCGGCCGCCCAGGGGGCCAGGGCGAGGTCGAAGGTGGCCCGGTGCAAGGGGCGCGGAGGTTACCGACCACGTCGTGGTGGGCGGTGAGGGCTTGTTCCGGTGGCGTGGGGATGTCCGCCCAAGCGTCGCCGTAGGCGCCATCAGGCACATCAGGCACATCAGCACTGAAGCTCTGCGGCGGCTGGAGCTGACGCCCGGCGCTGCGACAGGGGCGGGTGGGTGGAATGGCAACCTGCCTGTGTGGCTCCTGTATGCCGTTCCGTGGCGGGGCCGGCGCATGAGCACTTGTCCTAACGGGGATGACAGCTGGGTGAAAAGCAGGGGGAACGGCCACGTTTGGTACCGCGGGCGGCTGCCCCACTGGTTACGGGGGCTGCTCGTCCTCGCGGCCGGGTGGGGAGTCCTGCTCTGCGGTCAGCAGGTCGCTGAAGGCTACGGAACGACCATGGAGTACCGCGACGCACCGGTCTGCCAGGACGTGGGCCGGAACGGGGACGGGAATGAGGGGGAACTGTGCGTGCGGCGTGAGACGGGCACGGTGCTCGACCTGCGGACGGGTGAGCACTGCACGTCCAATGGCACGAGCGGCGGCACGACGGTAGGCATCTCCACCGGAGGCAGCACGGCCGGAGGCGGTATGAACACCGCCGGTGGCGCCATCGGCGGTGCAACGGCTGGCGGGGGGACCACCGCAGGCGGAGGAGGCGGCGGTACGACCTGTACGACGAACCACGACCTGAAGGTCCAACGGCCAGGGGGCACGACCTGGATGGGCGTGGGGTGGGTGACGTACCGCGACGCCAGGGAGGGTGACCACGCCGAAGTCCGGCTGTGGCGGGGGGACGTCGTGGAGCTGAGGGTGCGCGGCCACGTCGACTTCTACACGCCCTCCTCGCAGCAGGTGGTTCTCCCGTGGCTCGCGCTGGGCTGCCTGATCCTGGTGGGCGGCGCGTGGGCATTGCTGAGCGGGCGGCTCTCGGGCCTCTTCGCCTTTCCCAACATCGGCTTGCTGTTCGTGGCCGTTGGGGTCGGCTGGCTCGGCTACATGGCGCTGTTCGGCGGCCGCCCCGTGGTCTGGGTGCTCGCCATCGTGTGGACGGGTTCCGCGGTCCTGAGGACCGTGGGTGCCTGGCAGGACAGGTAGCAGCCGGTTCGAGCCTCCAGCGACCGGAGCCGCCGCCGGCGAGTCAAGCCGGTGCACGGGGTGCGCGGGGTGGGTGAGCTCGGAAGACACTCGGATACGGACTGCGTTCGCTCACCCGGAGACATCACCGGATCAACAACAGCGGACCGGTAGATTCCGCCCCACCCCACACGCGTCGAGGGCCCGGCCCAGGCCGATAGCGGTGTCGCCGGCCCGGCCCGGAAAGCGAGAGGGGCGCGGCCCTGGGCAGCAGGCGGCTGTCGAAGAACGCGGACGAAGGAAGCGGTGCGTCGACGCGTCGACCAGGTGCGAGCGCGGCCGGCGGGACCCGCTGCGTCAAGGGGACCCGTGCCCCCTGGGAGGCGCATCATCGATCGATGAGGGCGTCGGCAGTGCTCGACGGGCCGAGCCGCGGATGCATCGCGGCGGGCTTCCCCCGGCTGCGTGAGATCTTGTGAGACGTGAGAGGGTGCGGGGCGTGAGTGATACACCGCCGAACACCCTGCAATACCGCTTTGACGGGCCGGAAGACGCCCCGGTTCTGGTCATCGGCCCCTCACTGGGTACCACCTGGCACATGTGGGACCGCCAGGTACCCGAGCTCACCCGGCACTGGAGAGTCTTCCGGTACGACCTCCCCGGTCATGGCGGCGCCCCCGCCCGGCCCGCGACCGCCGTGGCGGAGCTGGGTGACCGGCTGCTCGCGACGCTCGACGGGGTCGGGGTCCAGCGGTTCGGGTACGTGGGGTGCTCCATCGGCGGGGCGATCGGCGCGGACCTGGCGCTGCGGCACCCGCACCGGGTGGCCGCGCTCGCACTGGTGGCGTCCTCGCCCCGGTTCGGCAGCGCGGACGAATTCCGGCAGCGCGGCGTCATCGTCCGTACGAACGGCCTGGAGCCCATGGCGCGCACCGCGCCCGAGCGCTGGTTCACGCCCGCCTTCGCCGCGGCGCAGCCCGCCATCGTGGAGTGGGCCGTCCAGATGGTGCGGACCACCGACCCGGGGTGCTACATCGCCGCCTGCGAGGCCCTGGCAGCGTTCGACGTCCGTACGGAACTGAGCCGCATCCCCGTCCCCACCCTCGTCGTGGTCGGGGCGGAGGACCGGGTGACCGGGCCCGGCGACGCGCGCACCCTGGTCGCCGGGATCCCGGACGCCAGGCTCGCGCTGGTGCCCGGGGCCTCGCACCTGGCGCCCGTCGAGCAGCCGGGGGCGGTCACCGATCTTTTGCTCACCCACTTCTCCACCGCCTGGCAGGACACCCAGGCGGCCATCCCGATGCCCGACTCCGTGCCCCGGCTCACCGCCCCCGTCCAGCCCGTCGCGGAGATCGCCCCCGCCGGGCCTGCCCCCGAGGCGGTGGCCGGCGGGCGCCCCGACCCGTACGCGCCGGGCATGCGGTTGCGGCGCGAGGTGCTGGGCGACGCGCAGGTGGACGGGGTCCTGGCCGCCGCCGACGATTTCACCGGGGACTTCCAGGAGCTGGTCACCCGGTACGCCTGGGGCGAGGTGTGGAGCCGGGAAGGGCTGGACCGGCGCACCCGCTCGGTCGTCACCCTCACCGCGCTCGTCGCCTCCGGGCGGATGGAGAGCCTGGCCGCGCACACCAGGGCGGCTCTCCGCAGCGGCCTCACGCCCGCCGAGATCCGCGAGGTGCTGATGCAGACGGCCGTGTACTGCGGGGTTCCGGCCGCGAGCGCCGCCTTCACGATCGCGCAGTCGGTGATTCGGGCGGAAACCACGCCGCCCGCGTAGCAGGATGGAGCCATGAGCAGCCACACCGGGAACACCGCGCCGACCCTGACCAAGCAGTCGCACTCCTGCATCCGCCTGGAGAAGGACGGGCGCACGCTCGTCATCGACCCGGGCGGCTTCTCGGAGGGCGACGCCGCGATCGGCGCCGAGGCGATCCTCGTGACGCACGAGCACCCCGACCACTTCGACGAGGGGCGGATCAGGGCCGGTCTCGAAGCCGACCCGGCGGCCCGGGTCTGGACCCTGCGCAGCGTCGCGGAGCGGCTGAGCGCGGCCTTCCCGGGGCGCGTCCACACGGTCGGCCACGGCGACACCTTCTCGGCCGCCGGGTTCGACATCGAGGTGCACGGCGAGCTGCACGCGGTGATCCACCCGGACATCCCGCGCGTCACCAACATCGGCTTCCTGGCCGACGGCCAGGTCTTTCACCCCGGCGACGCCCTGACGGTGCCCGGCCGGGCGGTCGACACGCTGCTGCTGCCGGTGATGGCCCCGTGGAACAAGATCTCCGAGGTCATCGACTACGTGCGCGAGGTGAAGCCGCGCCGCGCGATCGACATCCACGACGCGCTCCTCACCGACCTGGCCCGGCCGATCTACGACCGGCAGATCGGTGAGCTGGGCGGCTCCGACCACGGCCGCATGACGCCGGGCGACTCGACGGGCCTGTGACGGCCGCCGCCCCGGCGGCTGTCAGTGGCAGGCGTTAGGTTTGCGTACATGCGCATCGCCACCTGGAACGTCAACTCGATCACCGCCCGTCTGCCGAGGCTGCTGGCCTGGCTGGAGAGCAGCGGCACCGACGTGCTGTGCCTCCAGGAGACCAAGTGCACCGCCGAACAGTTCCCCGCCGACGCACTCCGCGAGGCGGGCTACGAGTCCGCGGTCAACGCCAACGGGCGGTGGAACGGGGTCGCGCTGATCTCCCGTGCCGGCCTCTCCGACATCGTCCTCGGGCTGCCCGGCGGGCCGGCCTACGAGACCGCGCAGGAGCCGCGGGCGATCAGCGCGACGTGCGGCCCGGTGCGCCTCTGGTCGGTGTACGTGCCCAACGGCCGCGAGGTCGCCCACGAGCACTACGCGTACAAGCTGCGCTGGCTGGAGGCGCTGCGCGAGGCCGTGGCCGCCGACGCCGCCGGGGCGGCCCCCTTCGCCGTGCTCGGCGACTTCAACGTGGCCCCGACCGACGAGGACGTCTGGGACCCGGCCCTCTTCGAGGGGGCCACGCATGTCACGCCCGCCGAGCGCCAAGCCCTGGCCGCCCTGCGCGCCGAGGGCCTGTCCGACGTCATGCCCCGCCCCCTGAAGTACGACCGGCCGTACACCTTCTGGGACTACCGCGAGCTGCGCTTCCCGAAGAACAAGGGCATGCGCATCGACCTCGTCTACGGCAACGCCCCCTTCACCGCCGCCGTGAAGGACAGCTACGTGGACCGTGAGGAACGCAAGGGCAAGGGCGCCTCCGACCACGCCCCGGTGGTCGTGGACCTCGACCTCTGAGCCGGGGCCCGGGCGCGTTCCGTGAACGCGCGGTGACCGTGCGGTGTTCGGCGCTCGAACGACAGGCCGCGCGCCCTGTGGTGCGCGGGCGCGCCGGGATGCGATTCTGAGTGGTATGAACATCCCTTTCTTGGACAACTGGCGTAAGCGTCGCGACGGGACGCCGAAGACGGGCCTCGCGGGCGCCGCCGACGCCGATCCGGAGGGCGTGGCCGAACTGCTCGCCGAGTGCGAGCTGCTCCGGGTCCGGGTGGGGGAGCACGGCATCGAACTGGACGACAGCCCCGCCTCGTTGACGGCCCTCGACCAGCTGGTGCCCCGCTGGCGCGACGACCCGGAGGAACTGCCCTGGCTGGGCAACGACGCCGGCCTCTACCTCGGCACGGTCCTGGTGCGCAACGTCGCGGGGGCGCACTGGCACATCTGGCCGAGCGGTCAGCCTGTCGTGCGGCTCGCCTCGGGACGTGAGATCGACGTGGTCGCGTCCGGCCTCGACTGGGCGATGTCCGGCAGCCCCGAACTCTCCCAGGTGTACGCGGAGTCCGCCGAGGGCTGAGCGCCCAGCCGCCCGCCGGACCGCGTGAAGCGATAAGAATCCTTTTGCCCCATTGGTGCGTGTCGGTCGAGAAGTCCCTTGCCGGGCTGGTTAGTTTGCGCTGACCTCGACCGAGCGACAAGTGGGTAGGGCAGCGTATGGCCGTCGATCCGTTGATCGAGCTGCGAGACGTCAACAAGTACTACGGGAAGTTGCACGTACTGCAGGACATCAATCTCACCGTCGGCCGCGGGGAGGTGGTGGTGGTCATCGGCCCGTCCGGCTCCGGGAAGTCGACGCTCTGCCGGGCGGTCAACCGGCTGGAGACCATCGAGTCGGGCCGCATCACCATCGACGGCAAACCCCTCCCCGAGGAGGGCCGGGGGCTGGCCCAGCTGAGGGCCGAAGTCGGCATGGTCTTCCAGTCGTTCAACCTCTTCGCGCACAAGACCGTCCTCGCCAACGTCTCCCTGGCCCAGGTCAAGGTGCGCAAGCGGAAGAAGGACGAGGCGGACCAGCGCTCCCGCGAACTCCTGGACCGGGTGGGGCTCGCCGCGCACGCCGACAAGTTCCCCGCCCAGCTCTCCGGCGGGCAGCAGCAGCGCGTCGCCATCGCCCGCGCCCTCGCCATGGACCCCAAGGCGCTCCTGTTCGACGAGCCGACCTCGGCGCTCGACCCGGAGATGATCAACGAGGTCCTCGAAGTGATGCGGCAGCTCGCCCGCGAGGGCATGACCATGGTCGTCGTCACCCACGAGATGGGCTTCGCCCGCTCCGCCGCCAACCGGGTCGTCTTCATGGCCGACGGCTGCATCGTGGAGGACCGCACCCCGGAGGACTTCTTCACCTCCCCGGAGAGCGACCGGGCCAAGGACTTCCTGTCCAAGATCCTCAAGCACTGACGGGAGGCCCTGAGTTGCGTACGAGGAAACTGCTGGCCGTCTGTGCCGGCCTCCTGCTCGCCCTCTTCGCCGCCGCCTGCGGCAAGGAGGGCAGCCCGCCGGTCAAGGGGCCGAAGGCCGACCAACTGCCCGTCTACCAGGTCGACAAGGGCTTCCGGCTGCCGGACTCCCGGACCTGGCGGAACGCGAAGAAGCGCGGCTACCTCCGGGTGGGCGCCAAGGAGGACCAGCCCTACCTGGGCGAGAAGGACCCCGCGACCGGCGTCTACTCCGGCTTCGACATCGAGATCGCCCGCATGATGTCCGCCTCGCTGGGCTTCGACCCGAAGACGATCCGCTTCAAGACGATCGCCTCCGCCAACCGCGAGACCGCCCTCCAGAACGGGCAGATCGACTACTACGTCGGTACGTACACCATCAACGACATGCGCAAGAAGCTCGTCGGCTTCGCCGGTCCCTACTACATGGCGGGCCAGGGACTCCTGGTGCGCACCGACGAGGACGACATCCACGGCCCGCAGGACCTGGCCGGCAAGACGGTCTGCTCGGCCGCGGGCTCGACCCCGTACCAGCGGATCGCCGCTGATTACCCGAAGGCGAAGCTCGTCGCCTACGACACGTACTCGATCTGCGTCGACAACCTGCTGACGTTCCAGGTGGACGTCGTCACCACCGACGACGCGATCCTGCTGGGCTTCGCCGCCAAGGCGCCCGACGAGATGAAGGTCGTCGGCAAACCCTTCTCCGAGGAGCCGTACGGCATCGGCGTCCCGCGCGGCGACAACGCGCTGCGGTTCGCACTCGACGACGCGC
The DNA here is from genome assembly GCF_049844595.1 of Streptomyces sp. DT224. Lineage (NCBI taxonomy): Bacteria > Bacillati > Actinomycetota > Actinomycetes > Kitasatosporales > Streptomycetaceae > Streptomyces > Streptomyces sp. DT224. Next base: position 456,255 of record NZ_JBNCLI010000002.1, on the reverse strand, counting down.
TGGAGGAGAACGAGAAGAACGGCAACTGGAAGAAGGCGTTCGAGGCGACCCTCGGCCTCTCCGGCGCGCCCGCGCCCAAGCCGCCGCCCATCGACCGCTACCCGGCGAACTGAGAGGACGGCCCGCCCCCATGGACGTACTCACCGACAACTTCTCGCTCTACGGCAAGGGTTTCCTCGGCACCCTCGAACTCACCGTCTACGCCTCGGTCCTGGCCCTGGTCCTCGGCTTCGTCATGGCCTCCTTCCGGGTGGCGCCCGTCGGCTCGCTCCGGGTGTTCGGCACCGTATGGGTGACGGTCCTGCGCAACACCCCGCTCACCCTGCTCTTCTTCGCCGTGCTCCTCGGCCTGCCGCGCTTCGGGGTCGTCCTGCCGTTCGACGTGTTCGCGATCCTCGCGCTGGGCTGCTACACCTCCGCGTTCATCTGCGAAGTGCTGCGCTCCGGCATCAACACCGTGCCCACCGGGCAGGGCGAGGCGGCGCGGAGCCTCGGGATGACCTTCGGACAGAGCCTCGGCGCCATCGTGCTGCCGCAGGCGTTCCGCTCGGTGATCCCGCCGATCGGCTCGACGCTCATCGCACTCGCCAAGAACTCGGCGATCGCCGGGGCGTTCAGCGTCACCGAACTCCTCGGCACCTACAAGACCCTCAACGAGCTGGGATACAGCATCATCTGGACCTTCGTGTGGATCGCCGTGGGGTACCTGATCATCACCCTCGCCATCAGCGCGCTCTTCCACGTGCTGGAGAAGCGCTGGGGAGTCGCCCGATGACCGCCCACTCCGTACCCACCGCCAACGCCCTGTACGACATCCCGGGGCCGCAGACCCGTAAACGGCACCGCCTCTACGGAATCGTGTCGACGGTCCTCATCCTCGCCCTGATCGGCTGGGTGATCTATCTCCTCTTCGACACCGACCAGTTCACCGCCGCCAAGTGGACGCCCTTCGAGTACAAGGGCATCCAGGAACTCCTGCTGCGCGGACTCGGCAACACCCTCAAGGCGTTCGCGTACGCCGCCGTCCTCTCCCTGGTCCTCGGCGCCGTCCTCGCGGTCGGGCGGCTGTCCGAACACCGCCCGGTGCGCTGGGTGGCGACGGTCCTCGTCGAGTTCTTCCGTGCCATGCCCGTCCTGGTGATGATCTTCTTCATCTTCGTGGCCCTGAAGGTGCAGCCGCTGCCCGCGCTGGTCGCCGGGCTGACGCTCTACAACGGCTCGGTGCTCGCCGAGGTGTTCCGCACCGGCATCAACTCCGTGGAGCGCGGCCAGCGTGAGGCGGCGTACGCGCTGGGCATGCGGAAGACGCAGGTCACCACCTTCGTCCTGGCGCCGCAGGCGATCCGTGCGATGCTTCCCACCATCATCAGCCAGCTGGTGGTGGCCCTGAAGGACACCTCGCTCGGCTACCTCATCACGTACGAGGAATTCCTCCACGCGGGCAAGCTCATCGCCTCCAATTTGGATTACGATCTGCCTTTCATCCCCGTGGTGATGGTGATCTCACCGATCTACATCGGGATGTGCATGCTGCTCTCCTGGTTCGCCACCTGGGTGGCGAGGCGGCAACGGCGCAATCCGAAGACGGAGGCGGTGGGCGTCGGACCGGCACAGCCCGGCACGCTCATGCCGGGAGGGCGGTAGAAGGACGGGAGCAAGGTCCGCCCGGCAGCAGCCGGTGATCACTTCTCGCACGCGGGAAGAAGGTCAGCTGCGCGCCGGCGGACCGGTCAGCCGAGGGCGCTCCTCGTCCGCCACACGTCCCACGAGACGTTCCACGCCCCGTAGCCGTTGCCCTCCGCGACCGTGCCCTTGGTCTCCGCGCCCGTGATCTCGAACGGGTCGCCGACGTGGGCCTGCCGGTAGAGGGCGGCGGCGTCCGCGTCGCTCATCCCGACACATCCCGAACTGTGATTGGCCCGCCCGAAGTACGCCGCGTTCCACGGCGCGGCGTGGGCGTACATGCCCGACCAGGTCAGCCGCATCGAGTAGTCGACCATCTTGTCGTACGTGTGGCCCAGGCCCACCGTCTCGGAGCGCATGTTGATCGTGCCCTCCTTCGCCATCAGTACGGCCGTCCCCCGCCACGACCGCTTGTCGCCCCCCGGAGTGCCGCCCGACACGGGCACGTCCATGACCGTGCGGCCGTCCCGCTCCAGCGCCAGCCGGTGCCGGTCCAGGTCCACCTTCACCACCTGGCTCGCGCCCACCGTGAAGGCCGTCGCGTAGTCCCGCACGAAGAAGCCGCCCGCAGGACCCGAGTCGACGCCGTTCAGCTCGGCGTCGAGCGTGATGCGGGTGCCGGACTTCCAGTACTCCTTCGGGCGCCAGTCGACGCGGTCGCGGCCCGAGTAGTCGCGCAGCCAGCCCCAGGAGCCCTCGGTGTCGTTCGAGGTGGACACCTTGAGGGCCTTCTCGACGGCCGCCTTGTCCTTGACCGGGTTGTCGAACACGATCGACAGCGGCTGGGCGATGCCCACCGTCGTGTTCTTGCCGGGCGCCAGCGTCAGCTTGTTCACCTTGTCCGCCGCCCGCGTCGTGAACGAGGCCGTGTCGCTGCCGCCCGAGGTGTCGCGCGCCTCCACGCGGTACGCCGTGCCGGGCGCCGCCACCCGGTCGGATGTCCAGGTCCGGCCGTCGGCGGATATCCGGCCGCTGAGCGCGCCGCCCTTCCCGGCCGAGACGGTCACCTCATTCAGCTTCCCGGCCGCCAGGGTCACCGTCACCGGCTTGCCCGCGGGGGCCGCGGTGCCGTGCAGGTTCACCGAGATGGAAGCCCGCGCCGCCTTCGAGGGGGCCGCGTCGCCGTTCTTGCCGGCATCGCGGTCCGACGCGGCGGCGCCGCCGGAACAGGCCGTGAGCGTGACGCCGAGCACCGCGCAGCCGGCGATCAGCGCGAGCCGGGCGGGGCGCGGCGGGCGAGCCGGTGTCAGGAATGCGGGAATCAACAAAAACCTCCGTGGCCGTACTCGGGCATCGGTGAAGAGGGACGCACCGGAGCCTAAGTTCCGTAAATCCGCGGGAAAGCAGGAGTTCCCTGTGTGACGGGAAGTGCGGCGCAACGGTCATCGTCCGGTCACATTCGGCGCGCGGACCCGTCACGGACCGCTGTGAGCATCCTGTGCAGCCCCGCAGAGCAGACCGCGGGGTCCACGAGGGAGGGCCACCGACATGTCAGCGCTGCTCGCGACCGGAGACCGCAGCAGGGAACGGGACCTACGCATCCACGGCCTCACGGCGGACGAGCACCGCGCCCACCTGGCCACGCGCACGGACGCCAGCTTCCTGCAGTACCCCTCCTGGGCCGGAGTGAAGGAGGGATGGACCTCGGAAAGGCTCGGCTGGCACGACGACGACGGCACCCTGAACGGCAGCGCGCTCGTCCTCTACCGGCAATTCCCGGGCACCCGGAAATACTTCGCCTATCTTCCGGAGGGCCCGGCCGCCGACTGGGCCGACCCCGGAATGGACCGCTGGCTGCGCCCCCTGCTCGCGCATCTGCGCGCGGCCGGGGCGTTCGCCGTACGCATCGGCCCCACCCCCGCCTACCGCCGCTGGTCCGGCGCCCGCCTCAAGTCCGCCACCGGCCCCGGGCGCACGGTCGGCGACGTGCTGGCGAGCGAGGTCGACCCGCTCGGCGCGGCCGTGGCCGACCGGCTGCGGGCGCGCGGCTGGCGGCGCTGCGGCGGGGACGGCGACGACGCGGACGCCCAGCCCCGGTACGTCTTCCGGGTGCCGCTCGCCGGGCGCACCACCGACGACCTGTGGTCCGGGCTCAACCAGGAGTGGCGCCGCAACGTCCGCCGCGCGCACAAGGCCGGCGTGCGGATCGTGACCGGAAGCGCCGCCGAACTGCCCGAGTTCCACCGGCTGCTGAGGATCACCGAGGAGCGCGACGGTTTCCGGCTCGGGCGCTCGCTCGGCTACTACCAGCGCCAGTACGCGGCGCTCAACGCCGAGGAGCCGGGCCGGATGAGGCTCTGCCTGGCGGTGCACGAGGGCGAGATCCTGGCCGCCCACACCATGATCAGCACCGGCCGGCGGGTCTGGTACCAGACGGGCGCCTCCGCCGACCACCGCCGCGAGGTCCGCCCCAGCAACGCCCTGCAGTGGCGGATGATGTGCGACGCCCTGGAAGGCGGCGCCGAGGTCTACGACATGCGCGGGGTATCCTCCACCCTCGATCCCGGTGACCGGCCCTTCGGGCTGCTGCGCTGGAAGCTGGGCACCGGCGGAGAAGTCGTGGAGACCCTCGGAGAGTGGGAGACATCGGTGGGCGGAGCCGCCAACAACACGCTGTACCGGGCGTTCCAGGCATACCTGGCACGCCGGTGACGGCCGCCGGCGCCGTCCCGGAGGCGGCCGCCCCCGAGCAGCGCGGAGCGCGCGGGTCCGGCTCGGTGCTGCGCAGCGGCGCCCTGATGGCCGCCGGGTCCCTCGTCTCGCGGGCCACGGGGTTCGTACGCTCGGCGGTCGTCGTCGCCGCGCTCGGCACCGGACTGCGGGCCGACGGCTACTCGGTCGCCAACACCGTGCCCAACATCCTCTACATGCTGCTCATCGGCGGCGCCCTCAACGCGGTCTTCGTCCCCGAACTCGTCCGGGCCGCCAAGGAGCACAGCGACGGCGGGGCCGCCTACACCGACCGCCTGCTCACCCTGTGCACCGCGGGCCTGCTCGCCCTCACCGCGCTCGCCGTCCTCGGCGCACCGCTGATCATCCACGTGTACGCCCCCACCTACGACGGCGACCAGGCCGAACTCACCATCGCCCTGGCCCGCTACTGCCTGCCGCAGATCCTGTTCTACGGCCTGTTCACGCTTCTCGGCCAAGTCCTCAACGCCCGCGACCGGTTCGGCGCGATGATGTGGACGCCGGTCCTCAACAACCTCGTGATCATCGCCGTGTTCGGGCTCTACCTCTGGACGGCCGCGAGCTCCGACGGCACCCTCACCTCCACGCAGGCGCAGTGGCTGGGCTGGGGCACCACGGCGGGCATCGCCGTGCAGAGCCTGGCCCTGGTGCCCTCGCTGCGCGCCGCGAAGTTCCGCTGGCGGCCCCGGTTCGACTGGCGCGGCAGCGGGCTGACCCGGCCGCTGCGTGCCGCCGGCTGGCTCGTCATGCTCGTCCTCACCAACCAGGCCGCGTACTGGGTGATCACCCGCCTCTCCACCGCCAGCGGCCAGCACGCCGTGGACCAGCACCTCGCGGGCGGCGCCGGCTACACCGCGTACAGCTACGCCTACCAGCTCTGGGTCGTGCCGCAGGGCATCGTGACCGTCAGCCTCGTCACCGCGCTGATGCCCCGGATGAGCCGCGCGGCGGCCGGCGGCGACCTCGCCGGGGTGCGCCGGGACCTCTCGTACGCGCTGCGCACCTCCGCCGCCGTGGTGGTCCCGGCCGCCGCGCTGCTGCTGGCGCTGGCGCCCTGGGTGATGGGCTCGGTCTTCGGCTACGGGCGCACCGGTCCGGCGGACATCACGGTGATGGCGGGCATGATGGCCGCGTTCGCCCCCGGGCTCATCGCCTTCTCCGGCCAGTATGTGCTCTCGCGCGGGTTCTACGCGATGAGCGACACCCGCACCCCGTTCCTGCTGAACCTGGTCATCGCGGCCCTCAACGCCGGACTCTCGGTCGTCGCCTATCTGACGCTGCCCGCGCGCTGGGCGGTGACCGGCATGGCGGGCGCGTACTCCGTGGCCCTGCTCACCGGCTTCGCCGTCACCGCGTACGTGCTGCACCGCAAACTCTCCCCGCGCGGTGCGCCGCGCCCCTCGCTCGGCCGCTCACCCGGGATGTGGGCGCATGTGCGGCTGGTCACCGCGTGTGTGCCGGCCGGGGCGCTGGCGTACGCGGCGGCCCGCGCCGTCGACACGGAGGGCTCGGGCCTCGGGGACTTCGCCGCGCTGGGCGCGGGCACGGTCGTCCTCGCGCTGGTCGTGGCGGGGCTGGCCCGACCGCTGCGGCTCATCGAGGTGAGCGCCGCGCTGAACGCCGCCCGGGGGCGGCTGCGGCGCGGCTGAAGCGGCCCTCGCCCGCCCGTTCGAATCCATTCCTTGATCGCTGGGATACTGACGCCATGCCTCGCGTGCTCCTCATAGAAGACGATCCCTCGGTACGCGAAGGGGTCGAGCTGGGCCTGCGCAGGCGCGGTCACGAGCTGCGGGCCGTCGGCACGGGCGAGGCCGGGCTGGCCGCGCTCGGGGAGTTCCGGCCGGACCTCGTCCTCCTCGACCTGATGCTGCCCGGCATGAACGGCGTCCAGGTCTGCCGCCGCATCCGGGAGACCAGCCAGCTCCCCGTGATCATGCTGACCGCGCGCGGCGACGACTTCGACGTCGTCGTGGGCCTGGAGGCCGGCGCCGACGACTACATCGTCAAGCCCGCCCGTACCGAGGTCATCGAGGCCCGCATCCGGGCCGTGCTGCGCCGCCTCGCCGTCCCGGCCGGGCGCGGCGGCACCGAGTCCCACGGCGAACTGACCGTCGACCGCGCGGGCCTCGCCGTCGCCAAGGCGGGCGAACGGCTGCTTCTCGCCCCGTCCGAACTGAAGCTGCTGCTCCACCTCTCGGCCTCGCCCGAACAGGTCTTCAGCCGTCAGCAGCTCCTGGAACACGTGTGGGAGCACAGCTATCACGGCGACGCCCGCCTGGTCGACGCCTGCGTCCGCCGCCTCCGCCAGAAGATCGAGGACGTCCCGGGCAGCCCCCGCTACATCCAGACGGTCCGAGGCTTCGGCTACCGCTTCGGACCGCTCACGTGAAACTGTTCGCCGCCCGCCTCGGCCTCCGCACGCGGCTCATCGCGGCGTTCCTGTTCGTCGCGGCCGTCAGCGCCGCCACCACCGCCGCACTCACCTACCGCGAGGCCCGCTCCGCGATCCTCCAGCAGGCGCAGGACTCCGCCGTCGCCCAGTTCCGCGACCGGATCGGCTCCCAGGCCGTCAGCCTCCCCATCGACAGCGAGCAGCTGCGCCAGGTCTGCCTCGGCCTGGCGCGCGCGGGCGGCGGGCGCGGCTGGACCGTGTTCGCCGAGTACGGGAAACTGCGGGCCTCCTCCTCGGACCGGTCCTCCTCCGGGGTGATCACCGCCGGGTTGCGCACGGCCACCCGCGCCAACACCCACGGCTCGTTCCAGCGCGTCGTCAAGGACGGCAAGCCCTGGCTGACCGTCGGCATGCCCGCCCTGTTCAACCGGGGCGACGGCAGACAGCCCACCGGCCTCGTGCTCTACGCCGTGATGCCGCTGTCCACCGAGGACGCCAACGTGGCCGCCATGGTCACCGCCGCCCGGGACGGCGCCCTGCCCGCCCTGCTCGTCGCCCTGGTACCCGCGCTCCTGGCCGCCCGCAGCGTCCTGCGCCCGGTCCGCGAGCTGCGCCGCGCGGCGGCGGGCATCGGCAGGGGCGAACTCGACACCCGGATAGCGGTGCGCGGCTCCGATGAACTCGCGGACCTGGCCTGGACGTTCAACGAGTCGTCCACCAAGCTGCAGGAGTCCGTCGAGGAGTTGCGCCGGGCCGAGGAGCGGGCCAGGCGCTTCGCGTCCGACGTCTCCCACGAACTGCGCACCCCGCTCGCCGGTATGCTCGCCGTGACGGAGGTGCTGGACGAGGACGCCGGCGGACTGCGGCCCGACACCGCCGCCGCCGTCCGCCTGATCAGCACGGAGACCGGCAAACTGGCCACCCTGGTCGAGGACTTGATGGAGATATCCCGCTTCGACGCCCGGGCGGCCGAGCTGCACCTGGACGAGGTCGACGTCGCCGAGACCGTACGCAAGACCCTTCAGGGCCGCCGCTGGGAGAACCGCGTCACCACGGAACTCCCCGACGGCGTACGCGCGATGCTCGACCCCCGCCGCTTCGACGTGGTCGTCGCCAACCTGGTCGGCAACGCCCTGCGGCACGGCGCGGAGCCCGTCACCGTACGGGTACGCGGAGGTTCCCGGCTCGTCGTGCGGGTGGAGGACAGCGGGCCGGGCATCGACGCGGCGGTGCTCCCGCACATCTTCGACCGGTTCTACAAGGCCGACGCGGCCCGGACCCGGTCGGCGGGCAGCGGCCTCGGGCTCGCCATCGCCCGGGAGAACGTACGGCTGCACGGGGGGACGGTCGGCGCGGCGAACCGGCCCGGGGGCGGCGCGGTGTTCACCGTGGAGCTGCCGCTGGGGGAGCGGTGAGGGGCGGGCGCGTGCTCGGCGCGCTGGTGCCCGTGCTGCTGCTCGCCCCGGGGTGCGGGATCCGCGCGACGGACGTCGTGGAGGCGGGCGAACCGGCGACCGTGGAGGTGGCCCCGGCCGGCCAGCGCGGCGCCCTGCTGTACTTCGTGTCCTCGTCCTCGGCGTCCCGGCTCATGCCGGTCGTCCGGACCGTCAGCCCTCCGGAGGGCGTCGACGGCGGGGCCGGGGCGGACACCCGGCCCTCCGGGGCGTCCGCCGCCCTGTACCTGCTCTTCGAAGGCCCCACCAGGTCGGAGCACGACGCCGGACTGCGCTCGGAGCTGCCCGACAGCCGGGTGAGAGCGGCCATCGAGCTGAGCGCGGAGGGCGTGAAGGCCACCGTCAGCATCCCGGTCACCAAGCTCTCCCAGGCTGCCCGCCAGCAGCTGATCTGCACCGCCGCCACGGCCAGTACCGCCGACCGGACCGAGGTGGTCACGGTGACCGGAACCGACGGGGTCATCGGCCCCGCGCACTGCTCGGTCTGACCATGCCGATGCTCGGCGGGCTGCGACAGCGGATGCGCGGAGGCGGGCGGACCGCGGGGTCCGGCGGGAGTGTGAGCCTGGAGCGGAGCCGGCGACCGGGGATGTGAGCCTGTAGAGCGGAGCCGGCGACAGCCCCGATCGCGTGGGCGGGCCGGCGTGGGGCCGGGCAGGCGCGCGTTGCCCTGCGGGCTGCCCGGTGAGTGCCCGAGCCGCCCCCCAGAAGATGCGGCACCGTCGCGAGCGGGATAGGAAAGTCGCAACCGCCGTCATTGACTGCTGCCCGGTCCCCTCGACAGACGGCTGGGAGGAGGTGCGATGTTCCAGGAGCGCAAGGACCGCCGTCACGCCAATCGCGCGTTCGACCGCGGCGAGGGCGTGACCCGCTACCGGATGCGGCAGAAGCTGGTCTCCCTCGGTGACGACTACTGGATCGACGACGAGTCGGGCGACCACCGGTACAAGGTCAACGCCAAGGTACTCCGGGCGCGCCGGACGTATCACATCGAGGACCGTGACGGGCGGCGCGTCGCCACGGTGCAGAGCAGACCGCTGCGGATCAAGGACTCGATGGCGATCGAGGACGCCGACGGACAGCGCGTGGCCATCGTCAAGAAGGCCGTCGTCGGACCGCTGCGCGACCGGTGGCGGATCAAGCAGGAGGACGGTGGCGACCTCAGGGTGCGCGGCAACATCCTCGACCACGAGTACACGATCGAGCGAGACGGGTACACAGTGGCCGAGGTGTCGAAGAAGTGGTTCCGCCTCCGGGACACCTACGGCCTCGATGTGGGCCCGGACGCGGACCCCGCCACCGTCCTCGCTGCGGCCGTCGCCATCGACGCCATGGCCCACCCCGGGGAGTGACCGGGGCCAGTGACGCGAGCGGGCCGGACCGCCGTCGGACGGACCGGCCCGCTCATGGGTACCCGCGGTCAGGGAACGCGGCGCAGCGCCACCACGTCGATCTCCACGAGGATGCCCATCAGCTGGGAGCCGACCGTGGTGCGCACCGGACGCGGCGCGCTGAAGTGCTCCCGGTACACCCGGTCGAAGCCGGCGAAGTCACGGTGCACGTCCTGGAGGTGGACCGTCGCCTTGACCACGTCGTCGAGCGTGAGCCCGTCGGCGGCGAGGAGGGCGCTCACGTTCGCCAGGACCTGGCGGGTCTGCTCCTCGATCGTGTCGGCGAGCGCGCCGGTGGCCGGGTCCTGCGGGCCGAAACCGGAGGTGAACAGGTACGGACCCGCCGCGATGCCCTGGCTGTAACCGCCGATCGGCGCCGGGGCCCCGGCCGTGGTGACGGCGCGGCGCGGGGAGGGGTGGCTGTCGGCGGTCACTTGGTGAGGTCTCCTTCCGCGGCGTTGACCCCCGCGTAGTGGCGGAGCTTGTCCTCGTCGACGGTGACGCCGAGACCGGGCCCGTCCGGGACCCGAAGGCTGCCGCCGGACAGGGTGAGCGGCTCGATGATGTCGTCCGCGTGCAGGTAGTACATGGAGTCGATGGCACGCGACAGCACCGGGGTGCTGGCCACCACCGCGAGGTGCGCCGCCGTCGCGATGCCCAGCTCGCCGCCGCTGTGCAGGTTCATGCCCAGGCCGAAGGTCTCGCAGTGCGCGGCCAGCGCCTTCGTGGCGGAGATCCCGCCCCACTTGTAGACGTCACCGTGGATCACGTCGACGGCGTTCAGCCGCATCGCGGGCGCGAAGTCCTCGAACCGGACCACACACATGTTGGTGCACAGCGGGATGCGGATCTTCTGGCGGACCTGGCTCATTCCCTCGATCCCGACGCACGGGTCCTCCAGGTACTCCAGGTCCAGTTCCTCCAGCGCGATACCGGCCCGGATCGAGTCCGGCACCGACCAGGCGGCGTTCGGGTCGACCCGCAGGTTCACCTCCGGCAGCGCGGCGCGCACGGCCCGCAGGATCGCGACATCGCCCTGGACGTCCTTGGTGCCCTTGAGCTTCACGGCCGTGAAGCCGCCCTCGGCCACCACGCGCTCGGTGTGCTCGGCCAGGGCGCGCGGCAGGTCGTCCGCACCGGCCCCGGGGGCGTCGGCGCGCGTGACCAGGGCGGTCAGCGGCACCTCGTCGCGCACCGGGCCGCCCAGCAGGTCGGTCACCGACTGCCCGGTGGCCTTGCCGATGGCGTCCCAGCAGGCGACGTCGATCGCGGCCAGGGCGGCGTACCCCAGGTAGCCGTAGAAGAAGGGCACCATGTGGTGGCGGCGGTGGAACGCCTCCAGGGCGAACGGGCTGGTACCGATCAGGTCCTCGGCGAGATCGCGGACGATCGCGGCGACCGGGCGGCCCCACATCGTCTCGCCCCAGCCCTCGACGCCGGAGTCGGTCCTGATGCGCACCACGGTGCGCGTCTCGCCGGTCTTCGTCTCGAAGGAGCTGGTGAACGGGTTGACCAGGGGCAGGTTGACGACGTGGACGTCGACCTCGGTGATCTTCATGAGTACTTCCTTGTGTGGGGTGGTGGGGGTCACGCGAGGGGACGCGACGCGGCATCGAAGGCGAGCACCGCGCGGGCCAGGCCGCGGGCGCGGCGGTCGAGCAGGCGCTCGCCGTGCACGGCGTCGGCACCGGACGCGTCGTCGGTGGCGCCGCCCACCCGCTCCCACTCGCCGTGCCGCTCCACGGTCAGCCCGGGGTAGGGCGGCTTGTCGAACAGGGGTGGGGGCTCGACCGGCGCGTGCCCGGTCCGCTCGGCCCGTACCAGCGCCGGCTGCGCGGCCAGCATCAGCGACGTCTCGAACCAGCCGGCGTGGCCGGGCACCAGCTCGGCGTGGAGCCAGTCCGTCTCCTCCGCGCCTTCCTCGGGTTCACCGGTGTCGGTGAGCGTCCAGTACGAGCACGCGGCGGCCGTCACCTCGGCGCGCAGCGCGAACCGCTTGACCGCGAGCCGCATGATCTCGTCGTTGCCCCCGTGGCCGTTGACGACGAGCACCCGGCGGTAGCCGCAGGCGGCCAGCGAGTCGAGGAGCTCGTCCAGCACCATGCCGAGCACCGGCGCCGACAGCGTGAGCGCCGCCGCGAACAGGTGGTGCGGGCTGTGTCCGTACGGCAGGGTCGGCAGGCGTACGAGGGAGGGCACGGCCTCGCCGGCGGCGGCCCGCTCGTCGAGCAGCGCCAGGGCCCGGGAGACCACGGCGTCGGCGAGCATCGTGTCCGTGCCCATCGGCAGGTGCTCGGCGTGCTGCTCCTGCGAGCCGATCGGCAGGACGGCGATGGCCCCGGGCGCCGCCGCCCGTGTCTCGCGCCAGGTGGTCTCGGTCAGATTGCGGTGGGTCATGCCGCTGTCTCCCCGGTCCGGGGGCATGACAGAGTCGGCGCATGGCGCATGAACGTATTCCTTTGCGGTTGGTTCCCGACCCGCGGCCGGACGAGCCGGCCGGTCGGGACGGCGGTGTGCTGGGCGCCGTCGAGGTGCTGCCCGGGCTGGTGCGTGCCGCGCTGCTCACCCGTGCCGGAGCCGTGCGTGCCCGGACGCAGGCCCGCTTCGACCCGGGGGGCGCGGACCCGTCGCTCGTGGACGCGGCGCTGCGCGAGGCGGCCGCGGTCTTCGACGGGCAGCTGCTGCTCGGTGTCGGCGTGGCGGCGGCCGGTGTGGTGGACCCGGTGGCGGGCCGGATCATCGAGGTGAACGACGCCCCGGCGCTGCGCGGCTACCCGGTGGCCGACCGGCTCGCGGTCCTGGCGGGCGTTCCCGTGCGGATCGAGCACCGGGCGCGCGTGCAGGTGCTCGGTGACCGCTGGTTCGGCGCGGGGCGCGGCCGGCGCTCCTTCGCCTCCGTCGCGACCGGTGAGGTCCTCGGCGTCGGCATCCTCTACGAGGGGGAGGTGCTCGCTCCGTCCGGCGGACGCAGCGGCGCCCATATGACGGTCACCGCGAGTGGTGAACTCTGCACCTGCGGACGGCGCGGCTGCTGGAAGACCGTGGCGACGACGCGCTGGCTGCGCGAGCGCGCCGCCGAGCACGGCTTCGTGCGGGACGCGGCCACCCTGGGGGCGCTGGTGGCGTCCGATGCGCCGGCCGCCGCCCGTCTCGTCGGCCGGTACGCGGAGAACCTGGTGCTCGGCCTCGCCACCGTCCAGCAGTTGTTCGCGTGCGGCCTGTTCGTGCTGCACGGCGAGGCCCTGGACGGGGGCGAGCCGTTCCGGGCCCTGGTCGAGTCGCGGCTGCGCGCCGACGCGCTCGGCGGCGGCGAGCTGCCCACCGTGGTCCTCGGCGAGGCGGCGGACACGGGCACGCTGCTGGGGGCGGCGGGGCTGGTCCTGTCGGGGAGCTAGGACGTGTGGCGAAAGTCCCGCCTGTCCGGCCCCGCGGGCGGACGGCGCTGCTTTCGGAACACGCCCTCGTACGGACCTCACGCGCCGACGCCTCCGAGGATGCGGCGGCCCGGGTCGGGCACCGGCACCGCGTCCAGGAGCCGCCGGGTGTACGTCTCCCCGGGCGCGGTGAACACCTGGTCCGCGGTGCCGGACTCGACGATGCGGCCCTGTCGCATCACGGCCACCCGGTCGGCGATCTGTCGCACCACGGCCAGGTTGTGCGAGATGAAGACGTACGTCAGGCCGAGGCGGTCCTGGAGATCGGCGAGCAGGTCGAGGACGCGGGCCTGGACGGACACGTCGAGCGCGCTCGTCGGCTCGTCCAGCACGACCAGGCGCGGTTCCAGCGCGAGGGCCCGGGCGATCGAGATGCGCTGGCGCTGCCCACCGGAGAACTCGTGCGGATAGCGGTCGAGGATGCCCCCGTCCAGGCCGACCGCTTCGAGGAGCTCCCCGGCCCGGTCACGTACCTTCGCCCGGCCGCGCCGCCCGCGCGCCCACTCCTCGTGCGTGACGAGGGGCTCCCCGACGATGTCGGCGATCCGCAGCCGCGGATTCATGCTGGAGTACGGGTCCTGGAGCACGACCTGCATCTGCCGGCGCAGCGGCCGCAGCGCGGCCCCCTTCAGGGCGAGCAGATCCGTGCCGTCGAACCGCACGCTGCCCGCGGTGGGCTCGAGCAGCCGCAGCAGCAGCCGGGTCAGCGTCGTCTTGCCGCAGCCGGACTCACCGACCAGGGCGTAGGTCTCGCCTTCCCGGACGGTGAGCGAGACGTCGTCGACCGCGACGCTCGGGGGGCGTCCGGGGAACTCCTTGCGCAGCCCTTCGATCTCCAGCAGCGGGGTCGTGGTCATGCGACGGGCTCCAGTCGGGGGGTGGCGGCCAGCAGTTCGCGGGTGTACGCGGCGGCGGGACGCGTGAAGATCTGTTCGACGTCGCCGCTCTCGACGACCTCGCCGTGCCGCATGACGACGACGCGGTCGGCCGTCTCGGCGACGACACCCAGGTCGTGGGTGATGAGCAGGACGGCCATGCCGTGGCGTCGCTGGAGCCGGACGAGCAGCTCCAGGATCTGCCGCTGCACCGTCACGTCGAGCGCGGTGGTGGGCTCGTCCGCGATGAGGACGCGGGGCCGGGCGACGAGCGCGGAGGCGATCATGACGCGTTGGCGCAGACCGCCGGACAGCTCGTGCGGGTACTGGCCGTAGCGCCGTTCCGGATCGGGGATGCCGACCTCGTCCAGCGCGGTCAGGGCGGCCCGGCGGGCCTCGGCCCGGGTGTGGTCGCCGTGCAGCCTCAGCACCTCGGAGACCTGGTCGCCCACCCGTTGCAGGGGGTCGAGGCTGGTCATCGGGTCCTGGAAGACCATGGAGATCCGGGCCCCGCGGATCGTGCGCAGTTCCTTCTCGCGCAGGGCGAGTACGTCCCGGCCGTCGAGCAGCACCTGGCCGCCCGCGTACACGCACGGCGGTTCCGGGTTCAGCCGCATCGCGGACAGTGCGGTGGCCGACTTGCCGCTGCCGGACTCGCCGACGACGGCCAGGGTCTCGCCGGCGGCGACCGAGAAGTTCACTCCGCGTACGGCGTGCACGGTCGAGGAGCCGAGCGCGAAGTCGACGCGCAGATCCAGGAATTCGAGGACGGGCTCGGCGGACGGGGTCTGTGCGGAGTCGTTCATCGGCGGTACGCCTTCGGGTCCGCGACGTCGCGCAGCGCGTCGCCCAGGATGTTGATGGAGAGCGAAGTGAGCATCAGGGCGATGCCGGGGAAGACGGCGATCCACCAGGACGTGCCGAGGTAGAGCTGTCCATCGGCGAGCATGCCGCCCCAGGTCACGGTCTCCTTGGGGACGCCGAGACCCAGGTAGCTGAGCGAGGCTTCGGCGACGATCGCGGAGGCGATGTGCAGCGTGCCGATGGTGGCCAGCGGCGCCATGACGTTGGGCAGCAGGTGCCGCCGCATGATCGCCAGGTCGCCGACGCCGATCGCGCGGGCCTCGGTGACGAAGTCCCGGGTGCGCAGCGACAGCACTTCGGAGCGCACCACACGGGCGTACGACACCCAGCCGGTGACGCCGAGCACGAGGATCACGTAGCCGAGGCCCGAGCCGACGAACCCGACGACGGCGAGCGCCAGCAGGATCGCGGGGAAGGCGAGTTGGACGTCGGCGAACCGCATCACGACCCGGTCGGTCCAGCCGCCGAGGTATCCGGAGGCGAGGCCCGCGGCGGTGCCGATCACCCCGGCGAGCAGGGCCGCGCCGGCACCGACGAGCAGGGAGACGCGCGTGCCGTAGACGACCCGGGAGAGCAGGTCGCGGCCGAGCTGGTCGGTGCCGAGCAGATGGGCGCTGTCACCGCCTGACTGCCAGGCGGGAGGCTGGAGCCTGCCGAGGAGGTTCTGAGCGGCCGGGTCGGCCGGCGCGATCAGGGGCGCGAACAGGGCGCACACGACGATGAGCAGGAGGAAGACGAGTGCGACGGCGGCGAGCCGGTTGCGCAGCAGTGAGCGCAGCATGGAGGGCTGGACCGAGGCGGGAGCGGGGGCGGCGGGGAGGGCCGCGGGGGCGATGGTGGTCATCGGGAGTTCCTCACCCTCGGGTCGAGGAGGCCGTAGGACAGGTCCACGAGCAGGTTCACCACGACGAAGGTGGCGGCGAAGAGCAGCACGGTGCCCTGGACCAGGGGGAAGTCGCGGTTGGCGATGGCCTGTACGGTCAGCTGGCCGACACCCGGCCAGGAGAAGACCTGCTCGGTGAGGATCGCGCCGCCGAGCAGGCTGCCGACCTCCAGCCCGACGACCGTGACCACGGGCAGCGAGGCGTTGCGCAGACCGTGCCGGACCACGGTGCGCACCGGTCCGAGACCCCGGGCGCGGGCCGTGCGGATGTGGTCGGAGCCGAGCACGTCGATCAGCGACGAGCGCAGCAGCCGTGCGACGACGGCGACGGAGTAGACGGCCAGGGTGACCGACGGCAGGACGAGATGCGCGAACGTGCCGTATCCGGAGGCGGGCAGCGCGTGCAGTCCCACGGCGAACACGAGGATGAGCAGGATGCCCACCCAGAACGCGGGGGTCGACTGGCCGATCAGGACGGCCGTGATGACACCGCGGTCGGCGGCCTTGCCGCGCCGCATCGCCGCGATCGTGCCGGCGGGCAGGGCGATCACCAGCGTCACCACGAGGGCGCCCGCAGCGAGCAGCAGGGTGGCGGGGACGCGGTCGGCCAGGACCGCGCGGACCGGCTGGTTGTAGAAGAGGGAGTTGCCGAAGTCGAAGCGCGGCAGGCCCCACAGGTAGTCGAGGTACTGCGTGAGCAGCGGCCGGTCCAGGCCCAGGCCGTGCCGCAGCACGGCCTCCTGCTGGGCGGTGGCGTCGGGCGGCAGCATCACCTTCACCGGGTCGCCGGACAGGCGTACCAGGAAGAACGCGACGGTGGCGGTGCACAGCAGGACCAGGAGTGCGGCGCCGAGCCGGGAGGCCGCGGGGCGCAGCACCGCCCAGGCCCGGCTGTGTCCGGGGACCCGTACACCGGGTGCGGTCAGGGTCTGGCTCATCACACGGCCACCTTCGCGCTCGCCATGTCCAGCACCCCTGCGGCGCCGGGCGTCCAGCTGGGCCGGGTGTTGTGCACGTAGATGTTGTCGATCTGGTAGAGGGGCACGAACGGCGCCTCGTCCTTGATCAGTTGCTGGAGGTCGGAGAAGGCGCGGCGGCGCACGGCCGGGTCCACGGAAAGCTCCTCGCGGTCCACGAGCCGGTCGGCGCGCTTGTGGTGCCAGCGGCTCTGCCGCCGGTCGCTGCGCACGTTCGACTGGAGCATGCTCTCGCCGTCCATGGTCCAGACGGTGGACGCGGCCAGATAGACGGGGCCGAGCGCGCCGTGGTTGGAGGAGGTCAGGCGCTGGGAGTACGTGCCCGGGTCGAGCAGATTCACCTTGGCCCGGATACCGGCGCGGGACAGCAGCCCGGCGATGGCCTCGGCGACGTTCGCGTCCAGGTTGGAGGCGGTGATCGACGTGCTGATTCCGTCGGGATGCCCCGCCTCGGCCAGCAGTGCGCGGGCCTTGGTGAGCGAACGCTCGAAGGGTTTCACGGACTCGTCGAAACCGAAGGCGCCGCGCGGGATCATGGCCGGGACCTCGGTGGCGTTCCCGCCGAGCACCGCCTTGATGAGCAGGGGCACGTCGATGGCGTGGTTGAGCGCCTGCCGTACGCGCCGGTCGCGCAGCGGCCCCTCGGAAAGGGTGTCCAGCGACAGGTACGAGGTGCGGATGCCGGTGTGGTGGCCGATCCGCACACCCGGATAGCCGGCCAACTGCTGCGCTGCGTCCGGGGTCATGCCCGCCACGATGTCGACGCCGCCGCTCTGCAGCGCCGCCAGCGCGGAGGAGGAGTTGGGGGCGGGTACGAAGACCAGCTCGTCGACGTGCGGGCGCCCCTGCCAGTGGTGGTCGTAGGCGGCCAGGCGCAGTTCGTGGTCGCGTTGCCAGTGCCGGAACGTGAACGGGCCGGTGCCCACCGGGTGTGCGGCGAAGCCCTCGTCGCCGACCTTCGCGAGATAGCGCGGAGGCACCACGACGCCTCCGAACAACGACAGCTTCGCGGGCAGGATCGGGTCGTGCACCGAGGTGCGCACGTCCACCGTGTACGGTCCGGCCACCGTGACGCCCTCGACGTAACGAAGCTCCACGATGGGCGACTTCGTCGCGGGGTCCAGCAACCGCTCGATGCTGAAGCGGACGGCCTCGGCGTCGCACGGCTCACCGTTGTGGAAGGTGACGCCCCGGCGCAGTTCGAACCGCCACACCGTGGGCTCAACAGCCTTCCAGGACAGGGCGATCCGGGGCTGGAGGGAGTTGTCGCGGCCTCGCGTGGTGAGCGTGTCGAACATGTTGATCAGGGCGTTCATCGACGTCATGTCGCCCTGTTTGTGCGGGTCCATCGTCTTGGGGTCCCCGGTCTGGGAGACCCGCAGCACATTGCCGGCCGAGGCCGCCGACGGTGCTCCGCACCCGGTCAGCAGGGCGGGAGCGGCGAGAGCGGGCACCGCGAGGCCGGTCAGCCGCAGCACCGAACGGCGGGAGCACCTGACGCCCGGGCCGCCTCCCCCTTCACGTATTCGTTCCATTGGACAACACACTCGTTCCGGTGAATGGAATGCAGTTCGGGTAAGGTAGGCCACATGGGGAAACCGGTCAACAGTCGTTCGCAGCAGCAGACCTCCGCCGAGGTGCCCATCGGCACCTCCGGGGGCGCCGGAGCGGACACCGCGCCAACCGCGTCCGGCCCGGTGGACAAGGCGATGGAAGTGCTGGCAGCCCTCGCCGGGGCAGGCGCCCCGCACCGCCTCGCGGACCTCGCCCGGCGTACGGGGCTGGCCAAGCCGACCGTGCACCGACTGCTGCGCGCCCTCGCCGCGTCGGGCTACGCCGAGGCGGCCCCGGGCGGCAGCTACCGCCCGGGCCCCCGGCTCCTCGGCCTCGCCGCGGGCGCGCTCGCCGACGACGCAGCCTTGCGCCGGGCCGGTCCGCTCCTGGACGAACTCCGCGTACGCACCGGACTGTTCGCCTCGTACGTGGTCCGCGACGACCGCATGGTCATCCATCTGGACGTCCGCGCTCCCGCGCAGACCCTCGGCCTCGACCTGGGCCCCGGCTTCCGCGAACCGCTCACCGCGGGGGCGGCGGGCCTCGCCCTGCTGGCCGCCCTGCCGGCCGAGGAGCGCGAACCGCTGGCCGCCGGCGCCGACGGCGCCCCCGCCGACGAGATGACCCGCGCCGCCCTGAGCGCCGCGGCCCGGGACGGCTACGCCTTCGACGGCGCCGACCCCTGGGCCGACCGGCGCGCGCTCGCCGCCCCGGTGCGCGACGCGGCCGGCCGCGTGGCCGGTGCCCTCGTCCTGACGGGGCTCGCCTTCATGCTGGACGAGGCGGCGGCGCGGCAGTACGGGCCGATGGTGCGCTCGGCCGCGGCAGCGGTGTCGGCGGGCCTGGCCGCGCAGCCCGGCGCACGGCTCGGACTGGTCCCGGGGCCCGAGCGGGAAGCGGACGAGCGGAGAGCAGGCGGACACGAGAGGCAGGAGAGGTCATGGTGACGGCGTGGGACCCGGGCGTGGCGTCCGCCCGCCGCCGGCTGCTGGAACACGGCCGGGCCCGCGGCCTCTACTCGGGTGCCGCCTGGTCACTCGGCGACGCGTCGGGCCCGCTGGACCGCGGCTGGACGGGCACCCGCGCGATGGGCGGGCCCGCGCTGGACGGCGACGACCTGTGGGACCTGGCGTCCGTGACCAAGCCGCTGGTGGGCCTGGTCGTCATGGCGCTCGTGGAGCGGGGCGACCTCCGCCTCGGCGACACCGTCGGACAGCATCTGGCCCGCTACGGGGCGAGCCCGCACGCCCGGCGTACGATCGCCCAACTCCTCGACCACACCTCGGGGCTCCCGGGCGGGGTCCCGCTCTACCGCGACCACCCCACCCGTGATTCCCTGCTCACGGCGCTCGGCACACTGCCGCGCAACGCCGAACCCGGAACCCGGGTCACGTACTCCTCCCAGGGGTTCATCCTGCTCGGCCTCATCGCCGAACAGGCCACGGGCCGGGGCCTGGACGAGCTGATGAACGAGCTCGTGTGCGCACCCCTCGGCCTCACCGACACCCGCTTCCGCCCGGCCCCCGCCGACCGGGAACGCGCGGTGGCCACCGAAGTCTGCCCGTGGCGCGGCCGGACCGTCGTCGGCGAGGTGCACGACGAGAACGCCGTGGTACTCGGCGGCGTCGCCGGGCACGCGGGACTCTTCTCCACCCTCGCGGACATGGAACGCATCGCGCTCTGCCTGCTGGGCGGCGGCCCCCCGCTGCTGCAGCCGGACACCCTCACGCTGATGGCCACCCCGCGCACGGACCACCTCAACCTGCGCCGCGCACTGGCCTGGCAGGGTCAGGACCAGGCCGGATCGCCGGTGGGCGACGCCTTCGGCCCGGCCTCGTACGGCCACACGGGATTCACCGGCACGAGCCTGTGGCTCGACCCCGCGGCCGGCCGCTACGCGATCCTGCTCACGAACCGCGTCCACCCCATTCGCGAGGAGCGTGGCTTCAACGAGCTGAGGCGGGAGTTCCATCGCCCCGGCGGTCCGGAGCGCCGTTCCGTGTGACCTTCCCGGTCGGTGGGGTTCAGGCTCCCGCGCGGTGCGAGGTGCGCGGCGCGGGCACCGGGGACTGGGCCGCGCGGGTGACGTCCGCGACCAGCTCGACCACATCGGGGCCGTATGCCTGGGAGTTGACCACCTTCAGGAGCAGGCAGAAGGTGTTGTTGCCGTGCTTGCGGGCGAGCCGTTCGTGGTGGCGGGCCAGGTAACGGGTGGCGGCCTGGTTGGTGATGGCCTGCTGCCCGCAGAAGAGGAAGACCGGCCGGGCGTCCTGACCGGTCGTCAGCCGGGCCGGCAGCACGTACTCGCTGACGCCCTTCTCCACCCGGTAGCGCTCCGAGCCGATCTGGAAGGCGCCCCGGTCGGGACCGGGCTCCGGCTCGGTGTTGATCCGCACCCCGGGCAGCAGCGAGTGCAGGTGCGCGGCCATCCGGCGGTTCAGGCGCGTTCCAGGGGTCCCCCCTTGAACTCAGTTTCGTGACAGCGTCCTGACCTGCGGAGATGCGAGGCTCCCGCTCTTGCGGGAGCCTTCGCCATGGGAGTGGAGGAGTGAATCCGCCGCATCCCCTGCTGGCTGGCGTCGACCTGCCGCCGATGCGTGCCTGATCCACTACGAGGCTGCCCGCCCCACCATCACCAGCTGTGTCTCGAAGGACGCCCCGCTACGCCGAAAGGCCGCACGATCGGCCGGGGCGCCGGCCGCGACGATGCTGGTGGCAGCGCCCTGCTCGACCGTTTTGTAGGTGAAGACTCCGGCGGCTTCGGCCGCGTCGAGCGACTCCTTCTGCTGCCTGGTGAAGTTCCGCTGCAGTCCCGTCGAGACACCACCGGGGTTCACCGCATTGGCAGTGATGCCGTCGGACGCCCGGCGGTGACTTGCTTCGACGGCGGATAGGGAGTTCGCCGTCTTCGACTGGGCGTAGGCAGTTTGCGGATCGTAGCTGCGACGCTCGAAGTGGGCGGTCGTCGAAGTCGATGCCGGCACGCATGTGCGCCGTCGAACTGACCGAGACGATCCGTGCGCCGTCGCGGTCTTCCCCTTGCTCGTGGACACCCGGAGACTGGGACCTGAGGGTCCAGAGGAAGTAGCACCAGGTGGGAAACAAGTACACGAAGAGGTACACCGAGGAATCCAAGCGGGACGCGATCGCGCTCGTCGACTCCTCGGGCAAGACGGTCACCGCGGTTGCCCGGGAACTGGGCATCAGCTCCGAGTCCCTGCGCGGCTGGTACCACCGGGCCAGAGCCGATCGGGGCGAGGGAGCCCCGGGCGAGCTGACCAGCGCCGAGCGCGACGAAATGCGCCGGCTGCGCAAGGAGAACCGCGAGCAGCAGCAGACAATCGAGATCCTGAAAGAGAGCGACGGGCCCAAGCGGTGGATCGTCGAGCGGCTCTTCGCCCACCTGATGCGAAGCCGCCGCCTGGTCCGTGACTTCGAACGTTCCACCAGCAGCGCCGAGGCGATGATCTACTGGTCGATGACCATGATCATGACCCGCCGCCTGGCCCGCTCACGCTCCGCGCGAGGGTGAACCGGCCCGGTGCCGGCTCGGCCGGCCAGCCCCGCGCGACCAGTTGTTTCGCCTTCGACCGTAGCCCCTCCACCTTGGCCGGCACCACGTCCGGGCCGAACGCGGCGTCCAACTCCTGACAGGTCAGCGGCCCTTGACCGAGACGGACCTGATCCTCGAGCGCGGCCAGGATGCGCTGGTAGTCCACCGACAGTGCCGTCCCGCCCAGCCCTTCGCGCCACACCGGAACCTGTGACCTCGCCTTCACCACCAGAGGCGCAGACGCCTCCACCTCGGCTCCCGTTCCGACACCCTCTGGCACGTCGGAGGCGACCACGCCGACTGAGTCACTGCCCGGCGCGGACAGCACCGCACCGACACGCTCGCGAGCGATCGTCCACTCCGACCACTCCTGCTCGGCCACCGCGAGCTCGGCCTGGATGCGGTCCGCTTCCTCACGCGGCCCGTCCACACGACGACGAGCAGCAAGCTCGTGCTGTTCCAGCATTCCGACAACCGACGGCATCCACGGCCTCCACGAGAGCGACGAAGCGACACCCCATCACTCCCACACCGGCGCCGCCCCTACCCCTGACCAGCGAAAACACAGTCGTCGGACTCGGAAAGACAACAGCATCCAATGAATCACCCGGAAGGGCTGAAACCTGGCGGCAGTTGCCGCCAGGTTTCAGCCCTTCCGGGGCCACGAACACGCTGGCCCGCCAGTCCCCCGGACGTGCCCAGCTTGTGAGGTCAATCCGCAGTGGGCACCCACTGGTCCGCTGCCCGGGCCGCCGCCCGGGCAGCGAGGTGCCCGACGGCGAGCGAGACCAGGGCACATGCCGCGGCTCCGGCGCCCAGGATGGTCCAGGACACGGTGCCTTCGTTGACCAGCGCGATGAAGAACACCGCGTGCCAGGCGGTCACCACTGTGGTGACAGCGGTGGCGATGAGTAGAGGCACGGTGAGGTACCAGGTGGATACGGAGCGGAAGATCCGGCGGTGGCCGGTCAGGACGGACAGCGGCGCGAGAACCTGGCGGACGCGGATGAACTCGGCTGCCGCACTCACCCCTCCGGCCAGCAGGACGAAGAAGAGCCCGGCACTTCCGAAGAGGCGGATCCAGTTCACCAGTCGTGCACGGTCATTGGTCTCCCACACTCCACCGAGCACCTTGACCTGCACTGCGGGGGTGGGCAGCGTGTATGCGGCGTGTTTTACCTCGGCGAGGTGTCCGGGTTCGGGTGTCACGACCACGAGGAGCTGGGTGCCGCCGGGTTTCGCGGTGACCCGGGACACTGGCGCGAAGGTGAGGTCGGCGCCGTACCACCGGCGCATCTCCTGGGCCTGGATAGCGCTGGACGCCGCGTTCCCCTGGCAGTCGATGTCCAGGACGCGCAGATCACGGCAGGTGCCCTGAACGGTGATACGCGGGCGCTGGTATTTTCCCGGATCGCCCAAGGTGTGGGTCAGCAGCGCCGATCCGGGAGGCAGCGCGGCGCGGAGGCGGTCCGTCTGCGCGGCGTCCATGGCGGGAACGGTCAGCTCGATCACTGTGTCCTCGATGCGCTCCTTGGTGAGGCGCACGGCCAGCTCCTGATCCGCGAGGCGGCTGGTCCAGATCTGCATCTGGGTGAGGATCCCGATACCGATCACCATGGCCAGTGCGAGCCGCACGATGACCCCGGGATGCGCGTGCGTCCACCGCCCGCCGACCAGCCGGCCCGGGTGCCCCTCGCGCTTCCCGCCGTCCGCCAGCCGTGCACCCAGTCGGCGGGTGAGAACTGCCACGACGGAGGACAGGAACGCCCACATCGTCACCGTTCCGCAGCAGTAGATGGCCAACTGCGTGCCTGATGGGGCGTACTGGCTCAACACCACCAGTGCGGCGCCGCCACCGCAGGCCGCCAGCCGCCAGCGCGGCACCCCGGAGGCGGCAGATGCCGGACGGTTGGACGTACCGTCGGCGTAGACACGGTGCGTACCTACGACGATGGCCAGCACCAGCACTAGCGCACCCGCCGCGATGGCTGCCGCCGCAGGCCACCGCGCCCACAGATCACGGTGGTCAAGAATGTATCCGGTGGGCGGCAGCCGCAGATCCCAGCAGGCAGCGATGGTGTACGGGACCAGCGCAAAGGCCGCACCCAGTGCGGCGGGGAACACCGCCTCCCCGAGGTTGACCACCGCCCGATGCCACCACACACCGCCCAGCGCCTGCAGCAGCCCGCTGCGCCGGTCACGGGAGCGTGAACCCACCCGCGCCGCCACCACAGTCAGCGCGAGCGCCGGTACACCCGCCAGTGCCCACAGCATGAGGAGGGTCGAGTTCAGCGGCCACTCGTAGCGCATCTCGCCGGTCGAGCCGCCCCTGCCGCCGAAGGCCGAGACCGGCACCCACTGAGCATGGTTCGTGGGCAGCGAGGCCACCCGAACGTAGGCGATCCGCTCAGAGGGGGAGGCGAGGCCAGCGGGCTCCACAGTGCCGGAGAACGTACCGTAACGCGTCAGGACCCCCTCCGACCGGCCTGTACGCACCAGTTCTGGGGAGAGGAGCACTCCGCCGGGCTCCGGCCAGTGACGGACACCCGCGGGCACCGGGGCGTCCTCGGTCATCGGGTAGACGAAGACGACGGACACCGGGTGCCCGTCGATGGAGTCCCCTCCTGGCCGGTACAGCAGCGGTGCGTCCCTGCCCTCAGCGAACACCACGCCCCGGGCGTCAGACCGGGCCTTGCGCCCCTCGTAGGTGGCCACCGTGCCCGCGGTGGCCACCGCGACAAACGCCACGGTGGCGGCAGCCACGACCAGCACCCACCAGCGCAGACGATCGCCCGGCGTGGACCGGCCGGCGGCCAGGCCGATGCGCAGGAGTGTGATGACCGTGCGCATCGTGCCCGCCCTCACCGTGCACCCATCGGGGCAAGGAGCCCGGCACGGAGTTCGTGGCGGTGGTCGGCGCGCTCGGCCACGGCCGGATCGTGGGTTACCACCAGCAGAGAGCAACCGCGCTCGCGGGCACTGGCGTACAGCAACTCCGCCACCGCGTTCTTGGCTTCGGGATCCAGCGCGCCTGTGGGCTCGTCGGCAAGGAGGACCTGAGGGTCGGTGATCAGGGCGCGGGCCACCGCGGTGCGCTGGCGTTCGCCGCCGGAGAGCTGCCCAGTGGGAGTGGAACCGGACGGGACACCGAGATCGTGCAGCAGTTCAGCGGCTCGACGGTAGGCGTCCTGGTGGCTCCCTCCGTCGAGCAGGACGGGCAGCGCGACGTTCTCCACAGGGCTGAGCTCGGGAAGAAGCTCCCCGAACTGGAAGACCATTCCAATGGTTCGACGCCGGGCTTGGGCCAGGCGCGCGGATCGCAAAGCGGTCAGCTCCAGCCCCCCCGCGACGATGGTCCCGGCCTGGGGCCTGACCAGCCCCAGCAAGCACATCAGCAGGGTGGACTTGCCCGATCCGCTGGGCCCGGTCACCGCCATCGACTCCCCGGGCGTGATGGTGAGATCCACGCGGTCCAGGAGAGTGCGGCCTCCGACCTGATAGCTCAGTCCGCGCACGCGGAGTCCGACCGAATCGCTAGCTCTCACACAGCACCTGATCTCATGGCATGGTCAACGGGGCGCCGCATCCGCCCAACGAGGGCGGATGCGGCGGAAGCACGACTGACTTCAGGTCAGGAGGTGTACACCCAGCCTGAACAGACATCCGGGTCCCAATTGCGCGACTCGCATGTCCGGATCTCCTTGATAGTCGCACCATCCGCGGAGTAGACGCTGACGCCGGACCCGCTGTGGTTCCACAGAGTCCTGTAGTCACTGTCGCCCGAGCGGTAGTACTGCGCCTTCACCGGGTCGCCGTCCTTCTGAGTGTCCGTGAGGCCCACCCTCCCGGTGTCCTTCATTGCGGGGGACCAGGCGATGGCGCCCGCCGCAGTGACGCTGGCGGCCACGGCCGTGCCCGTGGGGACCGCGAGCGCCAGACCGAGCATCGTGGCCGTTATGACCCTGGATCTCTTCATTCGTGCTCCTTCGCCTCTATCGGAACGATGGCTGACTCTGTGACGCCTGATGCCCAAGAGACCAGCCGTGCACCACAGCGACCGAATGTCACTCGTGGTGCACGCGGGATCACACGATGACGTAGGAGCTGATCTTCGTCAACCAATTGACTTTCACATGTGGAATCGCGTCAACGTCTTTGCTCACGCGGGGTATTGACTCGCGCTCCACGGGAGGGAACCAGTCAATTCCGGCACAGTTCCCAGCCAGGCGACTACTGTTCGTGACGCTCGTTGGCCATGTGGCATACATCACGTGCTGTCGTCGCTCGTGCTACCGGCAGTTTGTTTGAACTTGGCTTGACGGTCGTGCTCGTTCGCCGTACGACGGCGGTAGAGGGTTCGCCGAGGGTGGGGGATCATGGCAGCGGCATCCGCTCCGCCCTGGATTGGATGCCGGTGTGCGACGGGCTGTTGAAGGGCTGACCGCCGTTCTCGCCTTACCTTCTGCCGGCGCCCGCCCCGGCAGCGTCCCGTCCCAGTTGTGCCCGCGCGCGGGAGCGGTCCGATACGACTACAACTCGCCCTGGGTCCCGTGGGTCCCCTGCGAGGCGGGCTTCAACGCGCGTGGCTACGCGGGCCAGCCGCCGCGGGTTTGGTGAACTCGCTGCTGGGGACGGCGACGTCAGGTTGCGGGCCCGCATACGTAGCGCTGCCCATATGAATCCGCGTATGTATTGCATCCTGCAGCCCCGGGAGAGCTGAATGCCATTGTCCGGGTCTCCTGCAAAGCCCGCCCCACGATCTGACCGCTGCCCGGCAGCACGGAATCATCGAGAACCTCGTCGAGGCCGGGCTCACATGTGGGCCAATGAGGCGTACCAAGGGGCGGGCGGGACCGTTCGGGCCCTTGTTCCGGGGTCGTGGTTCCAAGCGATGGAAGCGCCGCCACGACAGCAGCCACGCCAAGAGCCGCTGTCTCGGTGAGCAGACCATGGCCACTAAACGAAGGGCTGGCAGCTCCTCCGCAAGCTCCGATGCAGCACCAACCGCATCACCGACATCGTGAAGGCCGTCCTCGCCCTTCACCACGCCTCAAGCTGAGGTTGGAAAAGGCTCGTGGGAACGATGGACTCCCTCCCCGCGCCCGGCGGACAGGTGCTTTGCCGGGAGCTGCGCGTCCTGTAACCGGGTGCCCCACGGGAAGGGACGCGACCCGACGGCACGCCTGGCGTCCAACATCGTCACTGGCCAACGACTTTATCGTGGGTGACGCGGAGAAACCCTACCGTTCGGGCGCGTTCCAAGGGCCCCCCTTGAACTCAGTTTCGTGACAGCCTCCTGACCTGCGGAAATGTAAGGCCCCTGCCTCGGTGGGGGCCCTTGTCCCGAGGGCGGAGGAGCCAAGGGCAACGGCTATAGGGTGTGCGGTAGTGGCGCTGCTGTGTCCCCGGCGGCTTCATGCGCTGGGTTCCGTGGCCGGGCGCCGGGAGTGCATGGCCACTTGCTGGCCTCGCTCGATGTACCTTCCAGGGTGCGAAGGAGGGGCATCTTCCTGAAGAAGGCGCGGGCCGCAGCGATGAATGCCGCGGAGATCGAGCAGCGGCGGGCCAAGGGGCTGCCGGTGAAGTCGTCGGCCGGGGCGCTGCCGGACGAGCGGGGCCGCCCCGGCCGCCCGCGTGACCGATCTGCTTTCCGTGGGCGGCGCAAGCGTGGCCCAGCACTCCGACTCCTCGCGTCGTGCTGACCGGCGCTGAAACCCCTACGGCGTCCTGCAGCGGGTGCGTCGAAGCCCCGCCGCCCGCCTCCTGGGCCGGCCGGGTCGCCCTGCTTACCTGCCGGGGCGCACGGACCGCGGCCGAACTCCGAGCGCGGCACGCCCATCGGCCCGTGCGACGTGCCCTCTCGGCGCCTGCGGAACATGGGCCCTCCCGCGAAGGGCACTTTCGTGCCCGCGGCGGTCTCCCGCGCCGGTCGTCATCTGAGGAACCAGGAAGGTCGCCCGGGCTCACAGGAGGAATCCGGGGGAGGAAAGCGGTTCCATAGCGGATGTCGACGTGACGTGCTGGACAGCGTCCCGGTGGCGCGTTCCTGGTGAACCCGCCTGCTTCACCCACGGCGACGCCGACGTCCTCCACGACTACAACAGCCCCGCCGGGGCTGGGCGATCCCACATCCAGGGCTCTCCCGACCCTTTCCGGCTACCGCTGCCGCCGACGGCGGCGGCGCGCCGAGCACACCGCGCATCCCCACGCCGAAACAGGAGTCGCTCCATGCAGTCCCTTCACGACCTTCCTCCCGCGTTCCGCTGGGGAGTCGCGACATCGGCCTACCAGATCGAAGGAGCCACCGCCGCCGACGGACGGGGACGGTCCATCTGGGACACGTTGTGTGAGGTCCCGGGGGCGGTGGAGCAGGGGGAGAACGGCGATACGGCCTGCGATCACTACCACCGGTGGGCCGAGGACATCGACGTGATGCGGGAGCTGGGGGTTGGCGATTACCGCTTTTCCATCTCCTGGCCGAGGGTGGTCCCGGGCGGCGACGGTGTCGTCAACCGTGCCGGTCTGGCGTTCTACGACCGCCTCGTGGACGGTCTGCTGGAAGCCGGGATCCGTCCGTACGCGACCCTCTATCACTGGGACCTGCCGCAGGCGCTGCAGGATCGCGGCGGCTGGCCGGAGCGCGCGACGGCGGAGCGTTTCGGAGAGTACGCAGGGGCGGTGGCCGAGGTCTTGGGGGATCGAGTCGAGAACTGGGCCACTCTGAACGAACCCTACTGCGCTGCCTGGCTCGGTCACCTGGACGGCCTCCACGCTCCGGCGGTGAAGGACCTCACCGCCGCTGTCCATGCCTCCTACCATCTCCTGCTCGGGCACGGTCTCGCTGCGCAGGCGTTGAGGGCCAACGCCGCTCGTACACCCGACGTCGGCATCGCTGTCAACCTGAGCCCTTGCGAACCCGCCACGGACTCCGACGCCGACCGTGACGCCGCCCGGCGAGCCGACGGGCATCACAACCGCTGGTGGCTCGACCCGGTGCACGGCCGCGGCTTCCCGGCCGACATGCTCGAGGTGTACGGCGTCGATCTGCCGGAGCGCCCGGGTGACGACGGGACCATCGCCACCCCTCTCGACCACATCGGTGTCAACTACTACTTCCGGCAGGTCGTCGCCGACGCCCCCGGGCGGCCGGCGCCCTCCTTCGATATCCTGCCCGTCCCCGGGGCCCGAACGACCGCGATGGGCTGGGAGGTGCACCCCGAGGGCCTGGAGCGCACACTCGTGAGGCTGCACGAGGACTACGCCCCCGCCTCGATCGTCATCACCGAGAACGGGTCCGCCCAGCACGATGTCGTCGAAGCCGACGGAACCGTGCACGACCCCGACCGGGTCGACTTCCTGGAGCGTCACCTGGAGGCATGCGCTGCCGCCGTGCGCCGAGGCGTACCCCTGCACGGCTACTACGCCTGGTCGCTGATGGACAACTTCGAGTGGAACTTCGGCTATGGGAAGCGCTTCGGGCTCGTGCATGTCGACTACGCGACCCAGCGACGCACCCTCAAGACGAGTGGGAGGCGATTCGCCCAGCTGATCGACTCCCACCGGAAGGCGGCCGCATCCGCCTGACAGGGGCGGCCGCCAACGGCCCCTTGCTCCCCGCCCACCAGCGACCGCGACGAGCCGTCGGTGGAGGGCGGGGGCAGGGGGCCGGCACCACCGAGCCTCCAGCCACACCACCCCAGGGAGAGACCCCTTGTTTGCGCCCTTCCCCGTGCTGCGTCAGCAGCTGCGCGCCATGCTCCGGGACAAGCAGGAGCAGGGCCGTGACGTCACCGGCATGGCGAGCCGCCTGGAACGGCTGCCGGACGACTACCAGGCCCTCGCCGACCTGGCGGCCGAGATCGACGCGGCACAGGTTCGCGCGGACTGGCCGTACGTCGAACCCAGCGACCTGGCGGGCATCCGCGCCGAACAGGCCCCACTGACCCGGATGCCTCCGGGCCGGCCCGGGCCGGTGTCCGTAACCGCGGTGGGAGAACGCGCGCGTGCGGGGTTCCTCGGATCGGTCGCGGGCTGCGTCCTGGGCAAACCGGTCGAGGTCATGCCCACCCTCGACGAACTGCGGTCGGCTCTGGAACGGCTCGGAGAATGGCCCCTGCGTGACTACCTCCCCTCCGGACTGTGCGCGGAGGGCGGCTTCCGGGCGTTTCACCCGGACTGGCCGGAGACCACCCGGGGGAATATCACCCGGGTGGTCCCGGACGACGACATCAACTACACGCTGCTGGGCCTGATGACGCTTGAGCGGCACGGGGCCGACTTCACCAAGACCGACCTGCGGAGGATGTGGCTGGAAAACGTTCCCCTCGCCTGCACCTGGGGGCCGGAGCGGACGTTCCTCACCCGGCAGGGCCTCGCGATGGGCCTGGACGACTACCCCACGATGGCGCCCGAGGACCTGGAAGCGCTGCCGGCACGACTGAACCCCGGCGAAGAGCTCTGCGGCGCCATGATCCGCGCGGACGCCTACGGATACGCCTGTCCGGGCCGCCCCGGCCTCGCGGCCGAACTCGCCTGGCGAGACGCGTCGTTGACCCACCGCGGGAACGGCGTCTACGGAGCGATGTTCGCGGCCGCCGCCATCGCCGCGGCTTTTACCGCCACCGACCCGCTGGACGTCTTCGCCACCGCGCTGCGCTATGTACCGCAGCGCAGCCGTTTCTTCGCCATCGTCGCGGACTCGCTCGCGTTGGTGGCGGAGGCCCGCGACTGGCTGGAGGGCTACCGGGCCATCCACGGCCGGTATGCGCAGTATGGCCACTGCCGTGTCTTCCAGGAGAGCGGAACCCTGATCAACACGCTGCGCTTCGCCACGGACGTCGGCGACGGCATCTGCAAACAGGTCAGCCAGGGCAACGACACCGACAGCTACGGCGCGACGGCCGGTTCGCTCCTGGGCGTGTACTTCGGCCCCGGGCACCTGGAGGAACGATGGACCGCCCCGTTCAACGATCTGTTGCACACCCGGCTTGCAGGGTGGTACGAGAACTCACTGACCGCTGCCGCCGACCGGGTGGCTGCCCTCACCGCGCGCGTACTGGGACCTGCCGGGCCGCCGGCTCCCGGTCGGCCGTGAGCCGGTGACGCGCCCGCGAGCCCGCAGGTCGCGGGCGCCGCGGGTCGCTTCGGTCAGGACCCGGCGATCTTGGAGCCGTCGAGGAACCGCTCGAACGAACCGACCGGCTCCCCGCCGTCCCTCTCGCTCTTCCTGATCACCTCACTGGAGTACTGCGCCAGGTAGACGCGGCGGTAGCGGTCGGTGAGATTGGGACCACTGCGGTGGATCATGACGCTGGAGAACACCGCGATGGACCCGGCCGGTACGACGACGGGTACTCCGGGGTCCGACCCGAAGTAGCAGACCATGTCGTTGGTCCGCTCGTCCTTGATGTGCCTGATGGAGGAGCGGATGCCGGACCTGGAGTAGGGAAGCAGGTAGACGGCGCCGTTCTCCTCGGTGACGTCGTCGAGGGCGATCCAGCAGGTGAGGTACGGCTCGTGGTCCTCGTGCACGTAGCCGGAGTCCTGGTGCCAGGCGAACGAGGTGTCCTTGTCGGCGGCCTTGATGACGTACTGCTCCCAGAACAGGTAGGCGTCCGGACCGAGGACGGTCCGGCAGATCTCCGCCATGGTCTCGCCGAAGAGGAACTCACGCAGTTCCGGCAGGTCTTCGTAGATCATGTTGCTGAAGTAGCGCTTGCCGCGCGCGCTGATGCCGAGTCGGTCCGCGCCGGCGGCGTCCATCTCCGCGTCCGCTTTCGCGACGGAGTAGTCGGCTCCGCTGCGCAGCAGTGCCAGTTCCTCGGGCCGCAGCGCCGACTCGATGACGAAGTAGCCTTCCCGACGGTACTGGTCGGCCATCTCCTGGGTGACCAGTGCGGTGTGACTGTGTTCGACTGAGGTCATGCTCGACTTCTCCCTTTCTCGCTTCTTTGCCGGGGTTTGCCCTTTCGGATCCGGTGGTCGCAACGCTATGGCGCCCGACAGGGCGCGTGAATGGAAGTCTTGGCCGATGCATGTACGTTCTGTGCGATGAACTCGGGTGTGCGGATCTTCAGGATCGGCGGACGACGGACGCGGCTCGGCCGGATGCTGCTCGCCGGCGAGGTCGTCAACGCCGAGCCCGCACCGTCGCACGAGCTCAGAACCGTGCCGGGGTGGGTCGTGTCACATGTGATCAGCGGCAGCGGCATCTACCGCCAGGGCGACGGAGGTGAACAGGCGATCGTGCCGGGCATGGTCACTGTGGTCGCTCCGGGCGTGCCCCACCTGTATGGAACGCTGCCGGGCGGCCGTTGGACGGAGCTCTTCGCCGTCGTCACCGGCCCGCTGACCGACGCGCTCGCCGCTGCCGGCGTTCTCGCCGGGAGCGGCCCGCGCCGTCCGCAGAGACCGGTATCGGCACCCGCCCTCAGGGCTGTGATCGCCGCCGGCCAGCCCACCGCCACCGATGCCGAACACCAGCTCCTCGCTCTCGCCGGTCTGCTGGTCGACATCACAGCAGCCGACACTTCCGACGCGCGCGACCCCGTCAAGGAGGCATGCGTCCTTCTGACCGAGGATCTGCAGGCACCCGTGAACCTGCGCGAGGTCGCAGCGGCGGTGGGGCTGCCGTACGACACGTTCCGACGGCGGTTCGTGGCCGAGGTGGGCCAGGCTCCACTGGCCTACCGGAACGGGCGTCGGATCCGGGCCGCGGCGGGTCTGCTCCGCATGACTACGATGACCGTGCGGCAGATCGCCCGTCTCTACGGATTCCACGACGAGTTCCACTTCTCCCGTCGCTTCCGCGCGCATTTCGGGGTTTCGCCCAGTACGTACCGCAGCGACAGCGGGTGAGCCGAGGGCCCGTGGCAGGTCGAACCGTTCACGCCGACGAGTCCTCGGCGGCGGCGACCGAAGCCCGCGCCTTGCTTCGGCGAGCGCCCACGTGCGGGCCACGAGGAGGACGGCGGGGCACACAAAGCGGCGCCGCCCGGTCCGGATGACCGGGCGGCGCCGCAGGTGACGTCCGCCCGCCAACTGGCGGGTCAGGAACGCTTGCGCCGGACCATGAAGAGAATGCAGGCACCGAGTATCAGGCCCGCGGCACCGATGCCGAGGGGTCCGGCCATGTCGCCTCCGGTGTCGGCCAGCGGTTCGCCGGCGCCCGCGGCCCGCACGTCGTTTCCGCCGGTCGCTCCGGCGCTGTCCTGAGCGGCCGGCTCCGGGGCCGGACTTTCGCCCGACCCCTTCGACGGGTCGTCGGCCGGTGCGGGCGCGGTGGCGCCCGCACCTGCGGAGCCGGTGGTGTACGGGTAGGCCCCGCGGTCGGGTGCGTCACCCTCGCCGGCGGCATCGGCGACGTGCGTGGCGACTGCGGTGAAGGGGATCCCGGAGTCGATGGCGGGAGAACCCGCGCGCAGCCGGAAGTCGGCCTCAGCGCCGGTGCCCGGCCGCGTGAACCCGGGGTCGGCGATGATGTCGTTCGGCCCCTGGACCTCTGGTGCCTTGCCTCCGAAGTAGACGTTGTAGTCGTAGGAGACGTCGACGTTGCCGTGGGCGGTGTTGGTCATCTGACCCGGACGGCCGTACGAGATGTTGTTCAGGACGCGGACGTCCCGGCTGTCGATGGCGTAGATGTTGCCGTAACCCTCCATACGGTCGCTGCGGCCGTTCCGGTAGGCGGTGTTGTTGACGATGTCCACATGCTGGCTCTTGTAGGAGTGGATACCGGACCCGCCGTTGTCGTACGACACGTTGCCGGCGACCAGTACCCGGCCCTGGTAGTCGGGGCCCTCCTCATGGGCCTTGGCCTTGTCCTTGAGGGTGTCGACGATGATGCCGTTGCCGTCGGAGTAGCACGTGCAGCGATCCCACTTCACCTTGGTCTCGTTGTCGTGCACCCGGTTGTCGGTGATCCGGATCTTGTACGTCCTGCCCCCGTCGCCCCCGTCGACATCGCGGGCGGCCAGCACCGAGATGCCGCTGGTGGCATAGACCGAATACCACGAGGTGGAGTAGACGTGGTTGCGGTCGATGGTCACGTAGTCGGCGTCGATGGCGCTGATGCCGCCGCCCGCGCAGTGGTGCACCGTGTTGCCGATGACGGCGATGTGGTGGGGACCGGCGCCGGTGGACCGGTTCTTCTCGACGGACACGCAGTTGGTGTTGTACTTCGAGTTCCTGGTGCCGGCGCCGCGCTCGGCGTCCGCCGGCGAGATCGCCTGGCTGTTGCCCTTGATCTCAAGCCCCTGGAGCGTGATGTGGGACGCCCCGTTCACACGGATCCCGTTCCACGCGGCGACCGGGTTGATCACGGGGTGATGTCCCGGGTACGCGCGGTAGGTGATGGGTGCCCCGGCCCGTCCCGAACGGGAGATCACCACGACGTCAGAGCCACCGGGCCGTTCCGTGTAAGTCCCGTTCATGATCGACACGGTGTCGCCGGGCCCGGTGACGTCGGCGGCCTTCTGAAGGGTACGGAAGGGGGCGGAAACCGATGTACCGGCATTGCCGTCGTCGCCGGACGGACTGACGTAATAGGTGGTGGAATCGGCCTGTGCCGTTCCGGCTCCCACCAGTCCGAGTGGAATCACCGAACCGAGCACGGCTGCTGACAGAGCGTATATGTGCGTGCTTCTCATTACTGCCTTTTCTGCGGAGATGGCGGTGATGTATGCGCCTGATCCGCACCCGGCGGCTCGCTCGCGAGCAGATGGTGGACGGCACCGGTTGCCTGCTGGAGGCTGAGGGAATCCGCGCTCTCACGCTTCGCATGTGCGGGCGTGGGCGGGACGAGCGGGAACACCGGCGGCGTGCTTCCGGTGACTGCTCGATGGCGGGCCGTCTTCGAAATCCAGGTGGGGGGCTGGTGTTGCGGGAGTGACGGTTCCAGAGCGGCCGGGGAGGGGCAAGTCGTACGCCCGGTAACTTTCTGACAGCACGTCAGATGAGTTCCTGGACGGTGGGTGTCAGGCGGTTGCCTTGTCGATCACGGTGAGCGGGTCGTCTCCGGCCACGCTGGCGAACGGCGTACTGCCGTGGTGTGCCTTGCGGTAGCTGCCCGGTGAGGCGTCGCAGGCTTCGGTGAAGTGCGCGTAGAAGCTGCTCTGTGAGCCGAAGCCGACGGCGGTCGAGATCTCGGAAACGGGGCGGTCCGTCGTGATGAGCAGCCTTTGGGCCTCCGCCACCCGGCACTGGTTGACGTAGCCGTTCAGCGTCACTCCCAGGACTTCCTTGAACAGCGCCATGGCGTAGTGGGGGTGCAGGGGGACGCTGGCCGCGATGCGCTCGGCGGTGAGTGGTTCCCGGAAGTGCGCGGCGATGAACTGTGCCATCCGGGCGGTGTGCTCCACCGACCGGTGTCCCCCGGGCTCGTCCGCTTCCCGCGTGCCGGGGAACGCCTGGTGGATGAGCCGGCGCATCCGTGCCTCCATCTCCAGCAGGGCGATGCGGTGCAGCTCGGCGTCGTCGGTGCTCAGGTCGGCCTGCCATCGGCGCAGCAGGTCGGCGTCGCCCTCCTGGCGGCCGGCGCTGCCGGTCCGTACGGACTTGCCGTGCAGCAGGGCTGTCACGCCGGCCGTCGGCACCCTCCAGCCGAGGAAGGTGGTCAGCGGGACGTAGAGCCACCCCATGTGCGTCCCGGGGGTGACGTGGATCAGTTTGTGCGGGATCCCGGCCCAGAACGCCACCAGTTCCCCGGGGGCGAAGGTGAGCCTGCGCCCTCCCACGATGTAGACCAGTTCACTGTCCGTGGCGAGGTTGATCTCGATGTCGTCGTGTCGGTGCGCCCGCTCCATCAAGGCGGGCGTGCCGTGCCAGCAGGCGAGCATCGAGGGGTCGGTCCGGGGGGTGAGTGATTCCAGCATCTGAGGATCCAGGAAGGTCGAAGGAGCCGACAGGAGGAACCTGCAGGCCAGGCGCGGTTTTATGACGTGTGTCAGCAGTGTTCCATCCGGATTAACCCACGTCGACGAGGAGAAGCGATGTCTGTTCTCCCTGTCGAAGTGGCCCCATACCGGCCTCGGTCTTCGCTGTCCGTGGAGCCCGTGGGCTCATGGCGGGCCGGGATGCGTCCGGGGGAGCCGAGGTTACCGGGATCTCGCCCGGTCTGAAGTCGTCCGGACTCTGGTTCTGCCGCACGGTTGCCCCCAGGGCGCCCGCTGTGAGCGAGACCCGTCGAACCGGGCGGCGCGCAGTGTCGGCGCCGGCGCGACACCGCGCCGCAGCGGGCGTGTCGTGTCCGAGCGGCGCGGCGCGTGACGCGGCGGGACGCGAAGTGCCGGGGACCTGCGGCGAGGGGTCATGCCCTGACCGCGGCACGTGGCGGCATATACGGCAAAAAGGCCGACCCGGCTCCGGGGTGAACCGCGCGAGCGGACAGCAGAGAGGCAGGAACGATGGCGTCAGTCCGCGACGAGGCACCGAGGTTCGGCGTGAACTACGTGCCGAGCAGGCACTGGTGGTACTCGTGGCTCGAGTGGGACCCGGTGTCGATCCTGGACGACTTGCGTGCCGTGTCGAGCCTGGGCATGGACCACATACGGGTCCAGCTGCTGTGGCCGGTGTTCCAGCCGGACCCCGCCGTGGTGAACCGCACGGCCCTGGGGCGGCTGGCCGCCCTCATGGACCTCGCCGACCACCCCGACGTACGGCTGGATGTCTCGGTGTCGGTGCTCGACGGCTGGCTCAGCGGGC
Source organism: Streptomyces sp. DT224 (assembly GCF_049844595.1). Taxonomy (NCBI): domain Bacteria; kingdom Bacillati; phylum Actinomycetota; class Actinomycetes; order Kitasatosporales; family Streptomycetaceae; genus Streptomyces; species Streptomyces sp. DT224. The sequence continues at coordinate 419,807 of NZ_JBNCLI010000002.1, read as the reverse complement.
TCACCTTCCTGCCGGCGTGGCTCAAGGGCCGGTCCATGATCACCGATGAGGACGTGGTCCGCGCCGAACTGCTGCTGTTCGACGCGGTGGCTGAGCACGTGGGCGGGCACCCCCGATTCCTTGGTTTCGACCTCGGCAACGAGCTGTCGGTACCCAACGGCGACGTAACTCCGGACGCGGGGGACACGTGGGCCGAGCGCCTGCTGGGCCACTGCGAGACCATCGCGCCCGGTGGGTTTCACGTCAACGGAGTGGACCATCTGCCCTGGTTCGAAGCGCGTACGTTCTCCCCCGCGGGCGCCGCCACCCAGGGCAGAGCCAGCGTTCTGCACTGCTATCCCTACTGGACGGGCGCCATCGAACGATACGGACCGGACGGCACCGGTGTGCTGCATCTCGGCGAGTACATGGCCGAACTCGCCGAGGCGTACGCCGAGCGGCCGGGGCGGCCGAAGTGGCTCCAGGAGTTCGGAGCCTCGCCGGTGGAACGCCCGGCTGAGTCGATCCCCGCGTGGGCGGAAACCTTCGTCCGTAACACACTGTCGTCCCAAGGCGTCCGTGGCTGCACCTGGTGGGGCAGCCACGACATCGATCGCCGCTACACGGCGTTCGTGGAGTACGAATACGACCTCGGACTCCTGACCGTGGACAACGAGGTCAAGCCGACCGGCGCCCGACTCGCCCACCTGATCGAAGACCTGCGGGCCAACCCTGTGCGAGCCGTCGAGCGCGACGTCGCACTGGTGCTGCCCGACGGACGGGACAAGGGACTCGAAGCCGCTGACCGGTTCTTCTCCCTCATCGACGACGGGATCAGGCCGGCTTTGGTCCTGCCCGAACACGTCCACGACGCCTCGCGCCTGGCCGCGCGCGGCATCCGCGAACTCATCACCTACTGACGGTCCCGCCGTACCGTCACCCCGCCCGCCCGTCCCACGCCACCCCGGAAGCGGGACGCGCGTGGTGCCCGGGTTCGGCGCGAAAGGAGAGCGCACCCCGCATTCGGCGGGAACGGCGCAAGGGCGGCACAGGTACTGCCGCAGTGTGAACCGACCTACCTTCATGGAGGTGCACGATGAGGTACCCGACGAAATCCGTGATCGCCGTCGCCGTTCTGGCGAGCTGGCTCGGCACGGGGGTGGCCCAGGCCGCAGCCGCCGAAAGCAACGCCTTGAACGCGTCCGGCAACTACTACGTCAGCGCTTCGGGATCGGACAGCAATGACGGACGCTCCCCGAAGTCCCCGTTCCGCACCATTCAGCACGCGGCGGATCTGACGAAGCCGGGTGACACCGTGCAGATCATGAACGGCACGTATCGGGACACATCCGCAGAGGGTGTGGTCGTGATCCGGAACTCCGGCACAGCCGATGCCCCTATCACCTTCACCAACTACAAGAACCACAAGCCGAAGCTCGCACCTGTCACGGGATGGAACGGCATCCTGCTCGCCGGTGCCTCGCACATCGTCGTCGAGGGTCTCGAGATCCAGGGAAACGCCGGCAATCTGACGCTGCGGGACGCCACTGCCCAGGCCGATCCCAAGAAGCCGACCTACAACCAGAACTGTCTGCATGCCCGTGAGAACGCGGACAAGGCTCCCTGGTCGCACGTGACACTCCGAAACCTCTACGTGCACGACTGCCCGGGCGGTGGACTGTCCACGACCGGAGGTGACTACCTCACCATCGAGGACAACGTGGTCCACTCGAACGCGTGGTACTCCGTGTACGCCAACAGCGGCATCTCGGTTCTGACTCCCGAGGCGGTGGACGAGTCCCGCGGTGTCAAGATCTCCATCCAGCGCAACGTCGTGCACGACAACGAGTCCAAGGTGAAGTGGGTCGCTTGCGACTGCATTTCCGACGGAAACGGCATCATCGTCGACAGCACCATCCACCCGGGCACCAGCGGTGGTGTGTACGCGGGGCGCACGCTCGTCGCGAACAACCTCTCGTACGACAACGGCGGATCCGGCATCCACGCCTACAAGAGCGCGCACGTCGACATCGTCAACAACACGGCGTACCTCAACTCACGCAGTCCTGCGCTCAGCTACCCGAACGTGGGTGCCTGGGGCAGCAAGGACGTCCGGGTGCTGAACAACATCTCCGTCGCAAGGGAAGGAAAGGAAACCAATTTCACGCACAACAACGAGAACGTGCTCTACGACTACAACATCTATTCGGGCGGTCTGAAACCCCAGACCATGGGCGCCCACGACCAGGTCGCCGACCCGCTCCTCGTGAACCCGAGCACGGATCCCGAGGCGGCCGATTTCCGGATCCAGCGCGGGTCTCCGGCGGCTGATTCGGGCACGCGGTTCGACGCGGTCGAGACGGACTTCGCCGGCAGGAAGCGCCCCCAAGGCACTGCGTACGATCGCGGCGCCTTCGAGCTGCCGGGGCGGCCCTGACGCTACGAGCGCACGCCGCGCTGAACAACAAGACCGGCTGAAACCGCGGCGCGTACGCGTACGCCACTCCTGACCAGGCTCTCCGGTCTCGTCGCACCCTTCCGGTGGGCGGGGCGGCTCCCCGCCCACCGGCCCGGCCCGCCGCGGAACACCGCGGCCGCCACATCACCAACCGCCTCACCCACCCCCATCAGGAAACCGATCCACCGCAACGATGTGCGCCTTGCACGTCGTGTGCCCCCAAGAAAGAGGTTCGCGCCGTGGTCTCCCTCCACCCACCTTCGTCCACTTCGGCGCAGCCGCTGCGATTCCCCCTCCTGTTCCCGGCCCCGGAGGAGTTCCCCGACCGGCGTACGAGGCTGCTTCTCCAGCAGTCGGCCACCGCACTGCCGTCGGTCGTCTGGTGCGGGACGTCCGGAGCCGGGGACGGCGCCTGGAGCGCCGAGAGCGCGGAACGCGCCGCGGGCGCCGAGTCGGCCGTGCCCCTGCTGCCGGAGCACTGGAGAGGCTGGTACGGACGCCCCGGACTGAGCGGCCACCGCCTGGGCGGCACCGGCGACGAGCCGCCCACCGGCCGGGACTGGGCCCCCGCGTTCACCCTGGTCAACGCCCGGGTCGAGGGCGCCGTCCTCACGATGGAGGCGCGCGACCCCGTCGCCGCACTGGCCCTGACCACGACCGTGGAGACGCTGGCGGGCGGCCCGCTGCGGGTACGCCACGCACTCGCCAACACCGGAAGCTCGCCCTATGTCGTGGACCATCTCGACGTCGTCGTCCCGGTGCCGGCTTCGGCACGCGAGGGGCTCGACTTCACCGGCAGGATCCTGCACGAACGCACGCCACAGCGACGCCCGGTCGTCGACGGGCTGTGGCTGCGCGAAAGCCGCCAGGGCAAGACGGGCCACGATTCGGCCACGATGAACATCGTCGGCACCAACGGCTTCGGGTTCGCCTCGGGCGAGGTGTGGGGCGCGCACGTCGGGTGGAGCGGCAACCAGGTCTACCGCACTGAACTGCGCGACGGCGTGCTGACGATCGGCGGCGGGGAGCTCTTGCTGCCGGGCGAGGTAGCCCTCGGCCACGGCGAGACGTACGAGACGCCGTGGGTGTACTTCGCCTCCTCCGACGAGGGCCTGGACGGACTGGCCGCGCAGTTCCACACCTACCTCCGGTCCCGCCCCGCCCACCCCACCTCGCCCCGGCCGGTGAACTTCAACGTCTGGGAGGCAGTCCTCTTCCACCACGACACCGCGGAGCTGATCGAGCTCGCCGAGCTCGCCGCCGAGGTGGGAGCCGAACGGTACGTCCTGGACGACGGGTGGTTCCACGGCCGGCGCGCGGACAACGCGGGCCTGGGCGACTGGTGGGTCGACGAGGCCGCGTTCCCGCAAGGGCTGAAACCGCTCGTCTCCCGCGTCCGCGAACTCGGCATGCGATTCGGGATCTGGATCGAACCCGAGATGATCAGCCAGGACTCCGACCTCTATCGCCGTCACCCCGACTGGATCCTGTCCACGGGGGGCCGGACCCCGCTGCTGCAGCGCAACCAGCTCGTTCTGGACCTCTCGCGGCCCGAGGTCGTCGCGTACCTCCTCGAACACATCGACGCCCTCCTCACCGAGCACGACATCAGCTACGTGAAGTGGGACCACAACCGGGCGGTCCTGGACGGCGGATCAGGCCGGATCGCCGGAGGACCGGCCGTCCACGCGCAGACCCGCGGCTACTACACCCTGCTCGACGAGCTGCGCCGACGGCACCCGCACGTGGAATGGGAGTCCTGCTCGGCCGGAGGCGCCCGCATCGACCTGGAGGTCCTCGACCGCGTCCAACGGGTCTGGACCTCCGACATGACCGACGCCGTGACGCGTCACCCCATCCAGCGATGGACCGGGCAGCTCGTTCCGCCGGAATACCAGGGCGCACACGTCTCCTCGCCCTACTCCATGTACTCCGGCCGGTACATGCCCCTCGCCTTCCGGGCCGCGACGGCCTTCTTCGGGCACTTCGGCATCGAGTGGGACGTCCGCGAGGCCGGCCCCCGGGAACGGGCCGCACTCAGAGGGTGGGTCGAGCTCTACAAGGAGCACCGGACGCTCCTGCACACGGGAAAGGTCGTCAGGGTCGACACCCGTGAGGGCCGGCCGTGGATGCACGGCGTCGTGGCCCCGGACGCCACTGCCGCCCTGATGGCCTGCGTGCAGTTCGAAGACGGACTGAACACCACGCCCGCGCGGATGACCATCCCCGGGTTGCTTCCTGAACGGCAGTACCGCGTTCGTTCGGTCCAGCCTCCGACGGAGGTGGCCCTCTCGCGTGCCGATCGCGTCCCACGCCTGCCGGAGGAGGGAGCAGTGGTCTCGGGAGCCGTACTCGCCCGAGTCGGAGTCACCATGCCGCGGCTGTGCCCCCTGCAGATCGTCCTCCTGCTGGCAGAAGCCGTTTGACCGTGCACGACGGCAGCGCGTAAAGGCAGCGCTCCCCGGCAGGCCGCCCGTCTGCCACGCCGCCGGCTGGTGAAGCTGTGCGACAACCGAGAACCTCATGAACGTCAGGTGACCTTGATGCTCGATCGATTGGAACGACCGCGGAAATTCGCCTCCAGGAAGGCTCCGCCGAAGGCCCCGAAGAACGCCTCGAACAACGCCCGGGAATCTACCGCGCGGATCCGGGTGAACGAATCCAGGTGGCGCCGTCTGCGCCGGGACCGGCTCCTGCTCATCTGCGCCGTGCCAGGAATCGCCGTCCTGCTGCTCTTCCACTACATCCCGCTCCTGGGCAACGTCATCGCCTTCCAGGACTATCAGCCCTTTGTCGGCATCAAGAACAGTGAATGGGTGGGATTTCGCAACTTCGAGGTCATCTTCAATGGGGATCCGCAGTTCATCAACGCGCTGAAGAACACGCTGATCCTGCTGTTCCTCCAGGTCGTTCTCGTCTTCCCGGCTCCCATCGTGCTGGCACTCGCTCTCAACACCCTGACCTCGGAGCGCACCAAGCGGCTCGTGCAGAGCGTGCTGTACCTGCCGCACTTCCTGTCCTGGGTGATCGTGGTGGCGATCTTCCAGCAGTTCCTCGGCGATACGGGCCTGCTCAACAGTGTGCTGCGCGACAATGGCGCTGACTCCATCCACGTCATCGGCAATGTGGACTGGTTCAAGGCGCTCCTCACCAGCCAGGTGATATGGAAGGACACCGGGTGGGCGACCATCCTCTTCCTGGCCGCCCTGGCCCAGATACCGCCGTCCCTGTACGAGGCCGCCAGCGTCGACGGGGCGAACAAGTGGCGTCAGATGTGGCACGTGACGCTGCCGGGGCTGCGCGGAATCATCATCCTGCTTCTCATCCTGAGGCTCGGGGACGCCGTCACGGTCGGCTTCGAGCAGATCGTCCTTCAGCAGGGGCCCGTGGGCCGGGACGTCAGCGAAGTACTCGACACCTACGTCTACAACAACGGCATCGTCGGTGGTGAGTGGGGCGTCAGCGCCGCTGTCGGGCTGGTGAAGGGACTGGTCGGCGTCGTCCTGGTGCTGGGCGCCAACAAAGTGGCCCACCTGTTCGGAGAGCGAGGGATCTACCAGTCATGACCTACACCCCCGTCCATCCCCGCGGTTCGCTTTCCCCCCGGGTCCTGGGCCGGCTCGCCGGTCTCGCCAAGGCGGTGCTGTTCACCGTCGTGTGCGCCGTGGTGATCGTTCCGTTCATCGGGATGATCTCCACCAGCCTGGCATCGCGTGAACAGGTGACCAACGCCGGCGGCTACGTCCTGTGGCCCGACCACCCCACCTTCGACGCGTATGCGGCGATCTTCTCCGGGGGTGTCGTCACCCGCGCCCTCGCCGTCAGCGTCGGTGTCACGGTGACGGGCACACTCCTGAGCCTGATGTGCACGGCGCTGCTCGCCTACAGCCTGAGCAGACCCGGGTCCTTCGCCCACAAACCACTGCTCATGGCGGTGCTGTTCTCCCTGCTCTTCACACCCGGCATCATCCCCAGCTATCTGCTCGTGAAGAACCTCGGAATGATCGACAGCTACTGGTCGATCATTCTCCCCACGGCGATCAACGCCTTCAACGTCATCGTCATGCGCGCCTTCTTCATGGACCTGCCGCAGGAACTGCTGGAAAGTGCACGGATCGACGGTGCGAGCGACCTCACCGTTCTGTGCCGGATCATTCTCCCGCTGTCCCGCGCGGTGCTGGCCGTCATCGGGCTCTTCTACGCGGTTTCCTACTGGAACGCCTTCTTCGCCCCCCTGCTCTACCTGAACGACAGTTCCAAGTGGCCTTTGCAGCTGGTCCTGCGCACATACGTGGTCAACAACACCGAACTGGGTGTCGACCAGCTGAACGCATCCGCAGAGGCGTTGCCGCCCCAGCAGTCCATCCAGATGGCGATTCTGCTGGTCTCGGTGATTCCCATCCTGCTGGTCTACCCCTTCCTCCAGCGCCACTTCACCAAGGGAATGCTGACGGGTGCGGTAAAGGGCTGATCCCGGCGCACCGCAGCAGCTGTACGGCCTTCCGCTCTCTCCGTGCTGTTCGAACGAAACAGAGGATTCCATGAACGACAACCACCATGTGTTCAGCCGCCGCACGGTCCTTCGCGGTACCGCAGCCGCGGTCGCCGCCGTCGGAGTCGGCGGTCCGCTCCTGACGGCGTGCGGCGGGGGCGGTGGCAGCGCGGCCGAGGCCGGGAAGCAGGTGGATCTGCCCCACCACGTCGAGCGAGACCTCGGGATCAAGCCCGATCTGCCCAAGGTGCACGAGGACGGCACCGACGGATACCTCGGCTTCCCCCAGGAGACGGCCAATTCGGTCCGCAAGGCGCCGGGCAAGGGCGGAAAAGTCTCCGGGTTCGTCCAGACCTACGCGCCCGTCCCGCCGGGCGCGGACCGCAACAAGTACTGGCGCGCGCTGAACGGCAAACTCAACGTCGATCTCCGGATGAGCGTCGTCGGGGCCGGCGACTACAAAACCAAGATTGCCACTCTCATCGCCGGCAACGACCTGCCCGACTTCACTCAGATCGTCAATGGTGCGGTACCGGAGCTGGCCCCCTTCCTCGAAGCCAAGTGCCAGGATCTCAGCGAGTTCCTGGCGGGTGACGAGATCAAGAACTATCCCAATCTCGCCAACTTCCCCCAGTCGTGCTGGAAGGTGTCGGCCGTCAACGGAGGGATCTACGGCCTCCCCATACCCCGCCCGCGCGCGGTCATGGCCGTCTTCGGCCGGGACGACCTGCTGGAGAAGCAGGGCATCGACCCCGCGCCGAAAACGTTCGACGAGTTCTTCGCCGCCATGAAGGCGTACACCAACGCCACGAGGAACCGGTACGCGCTGGCCTGCCCGCTCGGCATGTTCCGTTATGTCCAGCAGATGCTCGGCATGCCGAACAACTGGGTGATCGAAAGCGGCAAGTTGTCCAGCGTGAACGAGTTGGAGGGGACGAAGGACGCCTTGGCCGCGCTGGCCAGGGTTCGCAAGGCCGGCCTGTTCCACCCTGACGCCTTCCTGGCCAACGCCCCGCATGTGCAGTGGTTCAACGCTGGCACGGTCGCGTTCATCCAGAACCCGAACAACAGCTGGGTCGACCTGTACGAACAGAACGTCGCCGGGGACTCGTACCGGATCACCGGCCGGCCGGCCTTCTCCTTCGAGAAGGGCGTCACACCGACGCCCTGGATGCAGGACCCCTCCTTCTGGGGCGGCTTCAGCGCCATCAAGAAGGGCAGCAAGGACCGCACCCGAGAACTGCTCGACATCGCGAACTGGCTCGCCGCCCCCATAGGAAGCCAGGAATTCCTCTTCCGCCGCTACGGCCTCGAAGGAGTCCACTACACACGGGACGCCGACGGCGCCCCCGCGCTGAACGACAAGGGGAAGTCCGAAACCGGGATCGGAGTCAAGTTCATCACCGACTCGCCCTTCGTCTTCACCTACCCGGACAATGACGACGTCGTCCGCGGCATGCACACCTTCGAGAAGGTGTTCTTCGAGACGGCGGTGGAGAACCCCGTCTTCGGCTTCTACTCACCCACGCTGACCCGCAAGGGCGCCCAGCTCCAGCAGATCGTCGACGAAGCGTGCGTCGAGATCCTGCAGGGCAGGAAGCCCGTCTCCTCCTGGGACGACACCATGAGGACATGGCGCCAGAGCGGCGGAGACCGCGCGTGCGACGAGCTGCAGAAGGCCATCGAGGCAGCCTGACCCCCGGTCCGCGGAACGGCCTCCGGCCGTCCCGCATCGGACCCCTCACCGGAAAGGAGAACGCGATGGCAGCCACAGCTGTCCCGCTGCCCCCGGAAGACCGCGCGCAGTCCCCGCTGACCGGCTGGACACGCGCCCACTGGGAGCACACCGCGGACCGTCTGCTGTCAGCGGTACGCCCCTACGCCTCCAGCACCCACGCACTGATCGACCTGCCGGGCCCGGCCGGCCGGTCGGGCCGGCACAGCGACGGCCTCGAAGGCTTCGCCCGCACGTTCCTGCTGGCGGTCTTCCGCCTCGCCAGGTCGGGCGACCACGACCCGCTCCAGCTCGCGGAGCGGTACGCCCAGGGCCTGGACGCCGGAACGGACCCCGCCTCGCCCGAGCGCTGGCCCACGCTGCGGGACACTCCGCAGGCCAAGGTGGAAGCCGCCTCCATCGTGCTCGCGCTGCACGAGACCCGCCCCCTCATCTGGGACCGGCTGGGCGACTCCGTGCGGCAGCGGGTGGTCGAGTGGCTGGCACCCGCCGTCGGCCAGGTGCCCAGCCGGAACAACTGGGCGTGGTTCCAAGGAGTGACGAACGCCTTCCTGCGCTCGGTCGGCGGGCCCTGGTCACCCGACGACGTCGACGCCGTCATGGCACTGAACGAGGAGTTCTACGTCGGCGACGGCTGGTACGCCGACGGCACCGACCAGCCGGGCGACCACCGGAGGTTCGACTACTACTCCGGCTGGGCCATGCACTTCTACCCGCTCTGGTTCTGCCGCATCGCCGGCGAGGACGCCTACCGGGACCGGATGGCGCGCTACCGCGAACGGCTCTCCCGCTATCTCCAGGACGCCGTCCACCTCGTGGGCGCCGACGGCGCGCCGGTGTTCCAGGGGCGTTCGCTGACGTACCGCATGGCGGTGGCGGCCCCGTTCTGGACCGGGGCGCTCTTCGACGCAACGCCCCTCGCTCCCGGGCTGACCAGGAGGCTCGCCAGCGGTGTGCTGCGCTACTTCCTCGACGGCGGCTGCGTGGACGAACGCGGGCTGCTGTCCCTCGGATGGCGCGACGCGTTCCCGCGGATCCGGCAGCCGTACTCCGGCCCGGCGTCACCGTACTGGGCGAGCAAGGGCTTCGCCGGCCTGCTGCTCCCCGCCGATCACCCGGTATGGACCGCGGCCGAGCAACCGCTGCCCGTCGAGGAGGCCGACACGGAGTTCCCTCTCACCGGCCCCGGGTGGCTCGTCTCCGGGACCCGCCGGGACGGGATCGTACGGCTGGTCCAGCACGGCGGGGACCACGCCGACCCCAGGTTCCTCGAGTCCGACGACAGCGTGTACGCGCGCCACGCGTACGCGACGGCCGCCGGACCCGCCGTCGGCGGCACCGCGGATTCCCATCCGGTCGACGCCCACGTCGCGCTGATCCGCGCGGACGGCTCACCCTCCCTGAGGCGTCCCTGGCGAAGGCTGCGGCTGGACGGGAGGGTGGGCGTCTCCCGCCACCGGGCCCACTGGCTCGACGGCGAGCTCCCCGACTACTTCGTGCCCGACTCGTCCCGGTTCACTACCGGCCCCGTGGTGACCACCGCATCGGTGCTGCACGGCGGGGCGGAGGTACGGCTGGCACGCGTCGACGCCTGGCAGCCGCAGGACCGTGATGCCGAAGCCGACGGCGGTGGTCAAACGCCGGGTCTCCCCGAGGACCACGGGCCCTGGACGCTCACCATGAGCGGCCTGCCCGTCGCGGACGACGCACCGGTCCGGGCGCGTCTCTCGCCCGCCCGGGTCGACGTGACGACATCGAACGGCCTGGCCAGCACGGTGATCGGCCTGCGGGGGCTCACGGAGACGGCGGCCCTGGAGGCCGACGGCACCAACGCGTTCGGCCGGTACTCGGCCGTCCCCACCGCCACCAGCGGGCAGCCGGTGCGCCACGGCGAGATCTACGCGGCTCTGCTGGTCCTCGCCGGCGACCCCGCGATCGTCTCCTCCGCCGAGGCGGTGACCGTCGACGTGACAAAGGACGCGCACGGGAACACGGTGAGCGTGGACTGGGGCGACGGGCATCGCGACGAAGTCCGGCTGGACCCGCCGGGGAGCCGGACGGCGCGGACCGTCGTCCCGACGCCTCCGGCGCACGGCACTACGGAGACGACATGACCCGACGACCGCGGTGCGGGCTCGCCATGGCCGAGTACCTTCCCGCACGGCTCTTCAGCCCCGCCGACCGGGCGCGTATGGAGGCCCTGAGCGAGGTGGCACCGGTGGTGCTCACGGACTTCGACGGGGCCGAGGCGCGGCGGGTGCTCGGCGATCTCGACGTACTGATCACCGGGTGGGAGGCACCGGTCATCGACGAGGCGGTACTCGATCGCGCGCCGCGCCTGCGGGCCGTCCTGCACGCCGCCGGAACGGTGAAGCACCACGTCCGCCCCGTCTGCTGGGAACGGGGTCTGGCCGTCACCACGGCGGCGGACGCGAACGGCCTGCCGGTGGCCGAGTTCACGCTCGCCTGGATCCTGCTGGCGGGCAAGGGGGTGATGGCCCTCAAGGAGCGCTACGCACGGGAACGCACGGCCATCCCCCTGCACCTCGACCATCCGGACATCGGCAACGCCGGACGGCACGTCGGCATCATCGGCGCCTCGCGGATCGGGCGCCGGGTCATCGAGCTTCTGCGCCCGCACGACGTGCTGATCTCCGTTCACGACCCGTTCCTCGACTCCGCCGAGGCCGCGACCCTGGGGGTCCGCCGCCTTCCCCTGGACGAGCTCCTGGACCAGTGCTCGGTGGTGAGCGTGCACGCGCCGGTGACCGACCGCACACGCGGGATGCTGGACCGCCGCAGGCTCGGCCTGCTGCGCGACGGCACGACGCTCATCAATACCGCCCGCGGTGCGCTGATCGACCAGCGGGCGCTCACCGAGGAGCTGGTCTCGGGCCGCCTGGACGCCGTCCTGGACGTCACGGACCCCGAGGTCCTGCCCCCGGACTCGCCCCTGTACGAACTGCCGAACGTCGTGCTGACACCGCATCTGTCGGGCTCATCGGGCAACGAACTGACCCGGCTGGGCCGCTCGGCGGTGGACGAGCTCGAACGTCTTGTACACGGCCGGCCCTTCCGTTCACCCGTGGCCGCGCCCGACCTCGACCACACCGCCTGACCTTCCACATGAATGAGAGTCTGAACATGGCCCAGGAACCATCCGGCGCCCGCCGCCCGCGCATCCTGCTGCGCTCCGCGTGGCAGACGGTGAACATCGGCGACGTGGCTCACACACCGGGCCTGCTGGCCCTGCTGGAGAAACACCTCCCCGAGGCCGAGGTGCAGGTGTGGCCGAGTGCGGTGGACAACGGGGTGGAAGCCCAGATCGCCGCCCGGTTCCCTCATGTACGCGTGCTGAAGAACACCCCTGAGAGCCTCTCATCGGCCATCGCCCACAACGACTTCCTGCTCCACGGATCGGGGCCGAAGCTCATGGGGGCGCGGGAGCTGGCCCAGTGGGCGCAGGCCGGAAAACCCTACGGCGTCTACGGCATCACGCTTCAGGAGGACGACGAGGAGACGGTCCGCCTCCTGAGCGGCGCCGAGTTCGCGTACTTCCGGGACTCGGTCTCCCTGGGGCGGGCCCGGGCGGCCGGGGTGGGCGCACCCGTGGTGGGCTTCACCCCCGACAGCGCGTTCGCCACCGACCTCGCCGACGACGCCGCCGCGCGGGCCTTCCTGGACGCGAACGGGCTGGCGGACGGCACGTTCCTGTGCTGCCTCAGCCGACTGAGGGTGAGTCCGTACTGGGACATGTACGACCGGCCCATGACCGAGCAGGACCGGCGGGACCACGCGTACAACGAGCGGATGAGGGAGCAGGACCACGCACCGCTGCGCTCCGCGATCGAGTCGGTGGTCCGGAACACCGGACTCAAGGTCCTGCTGTGCCCCGAGGACAGCTCGCAGATGAACATCGCACGGGAGAACATCTACGACCGGTTGCCGGCGGATGTCCGGGACCGGGTCGTGTGGCGGGAGAACTTCTGGACCCTCGGCGAAGCCCTGAGCGTCCATGCCCGGTCCGCGGGGCTCTTCGGCAGCGAGATGCACTCGCCGATCATGGCCGTCGGCCACGGTGTTCCCGCCGTGGTGTGCCGGTGGAAGGAGCAGACGTCGAAAGGGTTCATGTGGCGCGACATCGGGCTCGGGGACTGGTTGTTCGACATGGACGATCCGGAGTCCGTGGCCCGGATCGTGCCCGCCGTCCTGAGCATGGCGGCCGATCCCGCCGCGGCGAGGGCCAAGGCCGAAGCCGCCAGGGAGAAGGTGCACCGGCTGCAGGCGGAGTCGATGCGTGTCCTCGCTGACGCACTCGGCGCGGCGCGGCGGCACTGACCGTCACGCCGCACCGGTGCGCCCTGTCCGCGCCGCGCGAGACGCCGTTGATCCGGGGCGGCCACTTCGACGTCTGCCGGCAGCCACACCGGACTCCCGGTCTACGGGGCGGCGGGCGGCCCCGCACTGCAGTAGGAGCCGGGGGTGTGGACGCTGTGAGCGATGCGCAGCTCCGCCTCCCGGCCGTGCGCCGGCGAGGGTCGCAGATCCGGGGACGGATGCCACGGGAAGGGGTGAATGCGCGGGAAGGCCGCGGAGTGCGCGGCGAGGGCCAGCGGGACCAGCCGCATCCGGGCGTCGATCCACGCGGCTCGGGTCCCCAGGCAGCCGACATCTGTGCCATCGAGCAGGGCGCGGGCTGGGAACCGGACGGGTACGCCGAGGTGGAACTCAAGGCCGGTGATGTCCTGGTGCATGACACCATGCTCGTGCACGGCTCACCCGCGGTCCGGGGAAACCGCCTGAGGCGCACGATCTATCTGGAGTTCCGCCCGGCTCAGCAGATCGTCGAGGAGGGCTCCCGGGACCGCAGTTCGAGAGCCGCCTCCCCGCCCTTGTCGTGTACGTAGTCGACTCGGAAAAGGCGGGAGCGGCCCCCGCGTTCGGCGCGATGCCAGTCCAATGCCCGCGGATGGCCTGCGGGGACGCTGTCCGAGCCGACGATCCACGTCTGCGCGGCGGTACGGCACCGCTCCAGCAGGGGCCGCGGTATCCGGTCGCGCAGAACGAGAAAGCCCTGTTCGTCGAAGAGTTTCTCCGGCGGGTCGACCGGCTCACGCGGCGGCAGTCGCCGAGTACGTCGCGCACCACCTCCGCGAGCCCTTGTCCGTCCAGGCACTGGCGCAGGCGGTCGGCCTCGCCCCGGGTTACGTCATGTCCGTCTTCAAGGCCGTGACCGGCGTCACGATCGGCGCCTACATCCGGCAGTGCCGGACGTCGTTGGCGCACGACCTCCTCCTGACCACGGACCTGTCCGTCGTACAGGTGGCGCACACGGCCGGATTCGGCTCGTCGAGCCGCTTCTACGCCGCCTTTTCGGCCACCTACGGCATGGCCCCGGCAGAGTTCCGCCGACGCCACCGGTCACTGTACGTCGCGGAGTGACAGGACCTGGCGGCGGATAGTGCAAGGGACGAGCTTCCAGCCAATGGCACGGCCATGCACCCTGCGGCCAGAGTTGGTCGTCCAGGACGTCGTTCTATGCCGAGGAGCAGCCACATGCACGCAGCCGATTCTCTTTCCGGTCTCCGCATCGCGGTCACGGGCGCAACCGGTGGTATCGGCCGGGCGCTGGTGGCCGCTCTGCGGGAAGGCGGCGCGGCTGTTGCGGTGACGGGCTCCGACACGCAACGCCTCGACTCCCTGACGCGGGAGATGCCCGGTGCCTTCGGTCGCGTCGCCGACATCACCGACGAGGAGCAGGTGGCCGGCTTCATGAAGGAGGCCGTCGGTGCACTTGGCGGCCTCGATGTCCTCGTCAACCTCGCCGGCCTGTCGATTCCCGGCGACATCGCGACGTCGTCGGCGGCGGACTTCGGCACCATGCTGGACGTCAACGTGTCCGGGACCGTGTTCGCCTGCAAGCACGCCATTCCGCACTTGGCCGACGGGCAGGGCCTGATCGTCAACGTGGGGTCCGCGGCCGGACTGCGGCCGAACGCCACCTCCCCGGGATACTGCACCGCCAAGGCGGCCGTGGCGATGTTCACCGCGGCCCTGTCCCTGCAGCTGAAGGAGCAGCGGATCCGGGTCACGCATCTGGCTCCGGGAGGAACCGACACGCCGTTCTGGGCCGACCGGCCCGTACAGCGCGAGTCCCTGATGGCACCCGAGGACGTGGTCTCCGCGTTGCTGTACGTCATTTCTCTTCCTCCTCACGTCGTGGTGCGCGAGCTGCTCTTCGAGTCCACGGGAGCACCCCGGTCCCGCTGACACCTGCCGCGTGAGCCTCAGTTGTGAACTTCTTTCGCACTTCCTTTCGGAGAAGGGACTTTCCATCCCCCTCGCGATTCAGTACGCGGGCCCTCGTTCGATCGTCACGGCGCGGGTCGTCCGGCGCCCACCGGGGCCGGGGGAGGTGGAGGTGGCCCCGGCCTACACCGGGATCTGCGGCACGGACCTGCACATCTTCCATGGTGAGATGGACGGCCGCGTGCACCGGCCGGCGGTACTCGGCCACGAGATGTCCGGACGGGTCGCTGCGGTCGGCGACGGCGTCACCGGCCTTTCCCCGGGGGCACCTGTGACGGTGATGCCGCTGCGCTCCTGTGGCGGGTGCGCGGCGTGCCGGAGCGGCCACCGGCACATCTGCCAGTCGTTGGAGTTCATCGGGATCGATTCCGCCGGCTCTCTTCAGGAACGCTGGACCGTTCCGGCCGATGTGGTGGTACCGCTGCCGCCCGAGATCGACCTGGCGTCGGCAGCGCTCGTGGAGCCGACGGCGGTGGCCGTCCACGACGTCCGCCGGGCCCAGGTCGCGGACGACGACACCGTGGTGGTCGTGGGGGCTGGACCCATCGGCGTGCTGATCGCCATCCTCGCCCGTAGGGCCGGCGGCTCCGTACTGGTCGTCGAACCGGATGCCTACCGACGGGATTTCCTCTCCCGGCTCGGTTTTCCCACCGTCGACCCGGGCAGTGAGGATGCCGCGGCCGCCGTGGAGTGCTGGACCGAGGGTGCCGGTGCCTCCGTCGCCTTCGAGGTCTCCGGAGCGGAGGCCGGCCTGGTCACCGCAGTACAGGTACTCGGTGTCCGCGGCCGGCTCTGCCTCGTCGCGATCCATCCTCGCCCGAAGAGCGTCGATCTGCACCGGATCTTCTGGCGGGAACTGACCCTGGTCGGCGCCCGGCTGTACGAGCGGAGCGACTTCGCCGAGGCGGTGGAGCTGATCCACGACGGCACGGTGCCGACGGACGCCATGATCTCCACGATCGTCCCGTTCGGTGAAGCGGCTGAGGCGTTCGCCGCCATGGAGTCCGGCCGAGGGGTCATGAAGGTGCTCGTCGCGACCGGCACAGAAGAGACACGATGACGGAACTGCGCTCGCCCTTCGACCTCTCCGGCAAGCGGGCCGTGGTCACCGGAGCCAGCCGTGGCATCGGTCAGGCCATAGCCGTCGCGCTCGCCCGGTCGGGAGCCGACATCGTCGGTGTGTCCAGCACGATCACCGACGACGGCGAGACCGGCGCGGCGGTCCGCGAGGAAGGGCGGTCCTTCCGGGCCGTCCAGGCCGACCTGGCCGACCGCCGAGCCGTCGCCGACCTGGCATCGGCACTCACGGAAGCCCGGCCACCGGTCGACATCCTGGTCAACAACGCGGGAGTCATCCGCCGGGCGCCCGCGGCCGTCCATTCCGAGGAGGACTGGGACCTCGTCCTGCAGGTGGACCTCACCGCCCAGTTCCTGCTGGCCCGGCATATCGGTGCGACCATGGTGCGCAGAGGCTCTGGCAAGATCATCTTCACGGCTTCGCTTCTGAGTTACCAGGGTGGCATCCTGGTCCCCGGATACACCGCCGCCAAGCACGGCGTCCTGGGAGTGGTGAAGGCGCTCGCCAACGAATGGGCGGGGTCCGGGGTCAATGTGAATGCTCTGGCGCCCGGATACATCGCCACCGACAACACCGCCGCACTGCGCGACGACCCGCACCGCAGCAAGGCGATCCTCGACCGGATCCCGGCGGGCCGCTGGGGCGATCCCTCGGACCTCGCGTGGAGCGCGGTCTACTTGGCCAGTGCCGCGGCGGACTATGTGCACGGCACGACGCTGCCTGTGGACGGGGGATGGCTGGGCCGGTGAGGACGGGTCGGAGCCGGCCCCCCGGGGGGCCGGCTCCGACCCGTGCTGTCAGACGGAGAAGCCGCCGTGAGACAGGTGCGAGGGGCTGATGCCGGTCATCTGTTTGTACAGACGACTGAAGTAGTGCACGTCGCGAAAGCCGGTCAGGCGTGCGGTCTCCGTGACGTTGAACTCTCCGCTGCTCAGGAACTCCGTGGCTTTCGCGATCTTGACATGCTGCTGGTAAGCCGTCGCCGACAGACCAGTGACCTTCTTGAACACGGTCCGGAAGTGGGAAGGGCTGAATCCGGACAGGGCAGCCAGTTGTTGCACCGAGTACGTGGTGGCGAAATTGTCCGTCAGCAGCTGTGTGATGGCCGAGATGCGCCGGGTGTGCGGCGCTTCCGTAGTCGTCCGGCGGTGATTCTGGATCACCCGGAAGAGAACCGCCGATGTCAGTCCCCGCATCTGCAGGAGATATCCGGGTTCCCGGGAGGCCCAGGCAGTGTGCAGCTGGGCGAAGGATGTGGCGACGCCTCCGGACAGATCGGTGCTCATCACGGGGAGCGTGCCCAGCAGGGCGTCCGGGTCCCTGTCCGTCGTCGTCACCCGAAAGGCGACCGACATGAAGTGCCAGGGGTCCTCTTGGTCGCTGCTGGCTGTGTGCGGAGTGCCGCGAGGCATCAGGATCAGCGCTCCGGGCCGGATGCGGTACGCCTGGCCGGCGATTTCGTAGTCGGCCTTGCCCGACACGGCATAGACCATGATGTGGGACTGCGTGTTGGCGTGGTTGCTGATCCGCCAGTCCGCAGTGGTCTGGCGGATCAGCACGTAGTCGACGTCGCTGACGGTGCAGTCGAACGGGTCGCGCGACGGCAGCAGAACGGGGACGTGCCGTTTCGGCTCGTCCTGCCTACGGCTTGTCACGTCGCGTGGCTCAGCAGATGGCCGAGGTCGAAGGAGACCTCGGTCCCGTCCGGGCGTTCCACCACGGCGACATTCCCGCTCTTCAACCAGATGTGCCAACCCTGGATCGCCGACTCCTCGTCCAGGATGATCGAGTAGACACTGCGGTGGTGGAGCCCGGCGGTCGCCGAAGAGAACGTGTGGACTTCGCCGCTTCCCTCCTTGCCCTGTCCCGGGGAGTTCGGGTGAGGGCTGTAGACGTCATGGAGGGCGGACCAGCGCGTGCGAACCGGGGACATCGAAGAGCGTTGATCGGTCTCGGACGCCAGCTGGAAGAACTTGGCCGCCGCGTCGCCCCGCCGGAACACGAGTCTGCTGTCCGTGGCCCTGTTGGTCCGCAGGAGATCGTCCCGGTTGTTGATCACGAAATGGGAGTGTACGGCCAAGGGGTGCCGTGTATCGATCTCGTCGACGATGAGCACGAGGTGCGGTAGCCAGCTGATCCAGGTACGCCGGACACGGGCGACCGCCGCATCGCGGTAAGCGGGGGCCAGGTCCGCGCCGAAGACGGTGACGGGCCCCGGCACGGACGGGCTGTCGACGAGACGCGGTCCCACCCGGCCGCCCTGCGCTGCCCCGGTCAGCGGGAGGCTCTGCGTCACCGTCTCCCCGGTCAGAGGGTTGAGGAACGACCAACCAGTATGTTCAGCAGCCGACTTGGCATCCGACTGTGCTGAAAGGCGGTAGCAGCAGTGACCCGGGTCGGTGAACAGGACCTCCCCCCGATGCCCCAGTACGAAGCTGCCGTCGTCGGCATGACGATGCGACACGGTGGGAAGTTCGTCGTGGCCGGTACGTGCGGCCAGCACGGACTTGGTGTCCTGCCAGGAGTCCCGGACGATGACCGCCCCCGAACCGAAGCCCTGCCCGGTCGCGAGCCCGGCCTCCGACGGCGACACGGGGGCTCCGGAAGCTGCCAGGTGGTTGAGGCTCCGCCAGCCCATGCCGTTGAAGAACCCGAAGGTCGACGCTCCGCCCGGCGCGAGTTCGAGGTCCGCGTAGGTGGCTTCGAAGAGCCAGCGGGCGAGACCTCGACGGCTTGCCCCGATGGAGTCGGGCAGGAACCTCGCGAGGAACAGGAGAACGTCGGCAGGCGGCCTTCCCGTCAGAGCCGTGTCCCCGAAGTTCACCATCGCCATGTAGCGGCCGTCACCCCACGCGCTGTGGTTCTGCTCGAACATCCGACTGCGCGACCTACGGCAGCGCGTTACCCAGCGGAGTGATCCACTCGGGGCACACGGGCGGGACGTCGGCGGCGATCATCAGCTCGTACATGTGGGTGAGGTGCAGCAAGGCATAGCCCCAGTACTGAACCCACTCCGCGTAGCTGTCGGCCTGGCACAGCGCGGCCCCGAACCGGAACCGGCGGGGGAGTGTCCCGATGTCGTCGGTGGAGCCCGTGGCCAGCGCCATGGCGGCGAATCCGTTCAGCAGCACCATGTACCAGTTGCACACGTCGGGCGCCGTCTCCCCCTCCCGGGGAACGCGCTCGTTGCCCTCCAGGAAGCGTCGGCACGGTTCGAGGCCCTTGTGGACGAGAGCCCGCTCGACGAGGTGGCGCTGAGCATCGTCGAAGAGGTCGGGACAGAGCTCGAGAACCGTGGTGACGCCGAGACCGACGTGAGCCGTCTCGAGGGTGCCGACCGGGGGTGAGGCCCGAGGCCGGAACGACGGACCCGTCCATTCGTCGGCCGGAAGGTCGCAGATCCTCATGACCTCGGAGGTCAGCCAGGCAGCCCGTCCCTCATCGGGCATGAGTGCCTGGACGATCGCGACATCGCTCAGGCGCTCCCAGCACACGTACCACCAGTCCACCCGCGCGGCTGCGTCGTCCCGATCGACGACGGTCGGGGAAGCGGCCCATCGTTCGGCACGCCGCATCAGAACATCCAGCATGTCCTGGGCGCGGGAGTTCTTCCTGCACAGGTCGAGAACATGCTGCACATCGAGCCGGCTCTTCGCGCGGCGATCATTCACCAGGGACATCGGACGCCTCATCCGTGGTAGGGGCAAGCGGAGGGAGGTACAGCTCGGACTGCGGACACGGCCGAAGCCGCACCGACTCGATCCCGACGAGGGGCGCGACGGACATCGCCAGGATCAGCGCGGCAAAGCCGTGTGGTTCGTCCCGGAAGGGCGAAGGCAGCCCGACGTATGCCTCGGGTGTCCCCGCGGCCTCGCCCTCACCCGGGCACAGGGTCCCCGGACAGCTGTTCTCCGTGGAGAAGTCGACGTTGACGCACCACCGGGCAAGGCCGTGCACGCCGGTGCGGACGGCGTCGTGCCACTCCTCGCCGACGAGCACCCCTTGCTCAATGCCCACGCCGAGGCAGTAGACGATCAGGCCCGACCCGGAGGACTCCTCCCACGCGTCGGCCATGGGTATCTCCTGGCGCCACAGCCCCCGGCCGGTCTGATACGGCAACAGGTTCCGCGACAGCGCGGCGAAACGTTCCACCACCTCCTTGCGCCGCTCGTACCCCTCGGGCAGCCCGCGCAGAAGCTCGGCGAGGGCGAACAGCCCCCATCCGTTGCCTCGTCCCCAGTGATCCTGCGACAGGACTCCCTCGGCGACGAAACCTCTGCACTGGTGCAGCAGACCGTTGCCGGGGTCGAGGAACTCGTCGTACATCAGGACGGCCTGGTTGATCGCCTCGTCGATGTACCGAGGTTCGTCCAGGGCGTGGCCCGCGTACATCAGGAAGGGCGCCGAGGCCATCGCGACGTCGATCCAGATGAGATCGGGGCGCCCCGGCATGGCCAGGATCCCCTTCTCGTCGCGCGTCGCCGTCATCATCTCGTCGGCGTAGTGCCGCAGGAGTTCCGCGCGGCCCGTCAAGTAGCCGCGGGCACTCAGGAAAGCATGCGCGATCCCGCCGATGCGGTAGCTCGGGAAGTTGTACGGAGGATGGCTGATCTCTTCGGGGAAGCGGCGGACAACGGTCTCGGCGTGGTGAACGACGGCGTCGTCGCCCGCCTCGGTTGCCGCGCGGGCCAGGGCGTAGATCGCCAGGACGCCGTAGTAGGCCCTGACCTCGGCGGTCGCTTCGTAGTGGCGGAACAGCCCCACGGCAACGTCGTGGGGTGCCACTTGGGTGGCGTGGTGCGTCACGGCGCGGTGGTGCGTCGAGCCGGCGAGCTGCCCACGGTCAGAAGTAGCCACCACGCTCCACCACCTCTCGGGGTTCGAGGCCGGAGGTGACCATCTGTTTGATTCCGACCTCGTCCTCCTCGATCTTCTCCGCGGCGATCAACGTTTCCTCGGCCATGGCGCGAGGAATGACGATCACTCCGTCGAGGTCGCCGACCATGAAGTCGCCCGGTGCGATGGTCACCTCACCGATCCTGATCTCGGTCTGCCAGCTGGTCATCCGGAAGCGGCCGAGCATGCCGTTCGACGTCCGGTAGCGGGCGTAGACGGGGAAGCCCAGGCCCGCGATCTTCTCCGTGTCGCGCACGCCGCCGTCGATCACGGCGCCGCGGCACCCCCTCCGCTGCGCTGCCATGGTCATGACTTCGCCCCACTGGGCGGACTCGTCGTCTCCGGAGGTGTCCCAGACACAGATCGAGTGCTCCGGTATCTCCTCCAGCATCGCGGCACGTTCTTCCATCTCGCCGTCCAGCTGCAGACTCTTGGCACCTTTGATGGTGAAGGCCACACCGGACAGCCGCATGTCGTCGCGCACCGGTGCGATCGCGTGGGGGATGACCTGACGGGTGAGCCCGCCGGCGCGGAGCACGTCGTTGACCGCGGCCGTGGACACGCGGGCGTACCGGTCGCACAACTCGCCGTCGGTCCTTGGATGGTCCATACCTGGTGACTCACTTCCTGCAGTGCTGCGCTGAGCGCGTCGGTTCCGCCCGACGGGGACGGGATGACGTGGCGGCACGGTGCCGACGTCGAGACCGTATGCAAGGAGAGCTGGTGTGGGCCCGGCCCCGTACGCCGATGGTTTGCACGATCTGCCGGTCGAGCCGGGCTGCCGGCCGAGTCGTCTTCATCGGCGTTCTCTCGTGCTGACGCGTGAGGGAGGACGAGTACGGCTGGACGACCGCGGTGACGCGGTCGGTGCCGCAGCGGAGCTTCCGTGGGCGGGCAGAGCCAATCGGGCGGTACGCGTGGAGCCACGCGGCTGCGAGATCCTCGTCCGGTTCGCCGACGGCGCCGAAGGCGGACCCGCGCCGGGCGGGCCTGCCGTCACCCGGCACCGCCACGGCTCGGGAAGCGGCCGGTACGTCGCTCCCCGCGCGTCGGCCGCGACGCTGCGGGCGCTTCTGCGCGGCCTGCGGTCCGTCCGGCAATTCCCTTCGTCAGCCCGGAGGGCGGGCCGGGGCGGCGAAAGCCCCGGCCCGGTACTCCTTACACGCTCTCCAGCAGCAGCTGCGAGCCTGCGGTGATCAGGCCGGGCACCATGAAGCGCAGGGTGACGCGCCGGCTCCCGCCGCCCGGCACTATCAGCGTCGCCAGCTCGTCCCGGGGCACGGTCGGACGTACGTACACCGTGCGGATCTCCTCGGCGCCGCCGTCCACCGACAGGGCCATCGCTCCGTTCCAGGTGTCGCCCGGGACGTCGGTCGCGGCCGTGACGTTGGACCCGAAGGTGAGGCGGACGGTGCGCGTCCCCGGAGCGGGGTTGTGGAGTTCCAGGTCCACGGCGTAGCGGAGCCCGTAGTTGCCCCAGCTGCGCGCCGAGGAGTCGCTCAGCGCGGCGGTGGCCGGAGACGTCTGGTCCAGGGCCGCGACCTGGCGGACGGTCGTGTTGACCGCGAGGCCGAGGTGGTGTCCGGCACCGGCCACGTCCACCACGGCGCGGCCGGTGTCCCACCTCGACGCACCGTACACACCGGCTTCGCGCCCGTAGGTGGTCTCCGTCTGGGACACGATGTTCCCGGGCGCCGCCGCGCTGTCCGTCTGGGAGAGGTTGACGGCGGTGGTGGTGCTGCCGTCCGTGGTGACGACCGTGTACGTGTAGACCCCGGCGCTCGCCGTGATCTCCAGCAGCCCGTCGAGGATGGGCCCGGTCATGGGCAGGCGCGCCGCCTCGACCATGCGCCCGGGTGCCACCTGGGCGGGGGAGAGGTACTGCTTCACGTTCCCGGACAGCCAGTCGGCCGAGGTGGCGTAGCAGGGGCCGGTCCCGGCGCGGGCGGCCGGGTCCTGCACCAGGGGTTTGTCCGCGTTGGTCCATGCGGCGCCGCGCGCGGAGACGGTGACCGGAGCCGTGCCCGGGTTGGAGACCAGCACGTGCAGCCAGGCCGTCTTCCCGGTGCTGTTCTGGTGGTACAGGTACAGCGGAAAGGTGCCCGACAGGGCGTGTGCCGAGCCGCCGCGGGTGCTCGTCGTCCGGGCGTGCTGCATGAGCCAGCCGGGGCCGGTCACCGTCTCGGGGTTGTTGGAGACGACGAGCTCGGGGCCGCCCGCGGAGCCCGGGAGTTGATGCAGCAGCTCCCGGGCGACCGTGGGGCCGGGCGCGGTCGGCGCACCGGCCGTCCAGGCGCTTTCACCGATGCTCGCGGCCTGAGTGCCGGCGGCGTGGCGCTTCTTCAAGTGGTCCGTATGTCTGCCGTGTTCGGACGGGTGGGCCGCCGCTTCCGTGAGGGGAACGCTCAGTGCCGCCGCGGTCAGCGGTAGTGCCGCGAGGAAGGTGCGCCGGGTGGGGAGGGAGGGCATCGCTGGTCCTCTCTTGAGATGTTGGCGCATATCAATGCACGTAAAACCGTGGGCCGCAAGGGGGTTACCCGCTTCCCGTGACGGGTTGGCGGACGTCGGGGAAGTCAGGGAAGAAACTTGCTAAACGCCCCTTGACGCCGCGGTCGCGGCTGAGCACACTCAACCCTGCAAGTGGTACGGACCACTTGGTCTTCGGCCTCGTGTCGACCCTCTTCTCCCTCCGGCCGTGCCCCCGGAATGCCCCAAGGAGCGTCATGCCCTCGTCCAGAGGTCTCCGCCTCGCCTGCGCCCTCGCCGTGATCGGCGCCCTTACCTCCGCCTGCGGTCTCGGCGGCTCGTCCGACGACGGCAACGAGCCCGCCGGCGCCGCCAAGGGGCCGCTCAAGGGCACGGTCACCTTCGAGACGCTTCAGCTGAAGCCCACCTTCACCACGTACGTGAACGGTGTGATCGACGCCTTCGAGAAGAAGAACCCGGGCGTGAACGTGAAGTGGGTCGACATCCCCTTCCAGGGCGCCCAGGAGAAGCTGACCGCCGACGCGGCCGCCGGGACGCTGCCCGACGTGGTCAACCTCAACCCCCAGTTCGCGCAGGCGCTGGAGGCCAAGGGCCAGTTCATCGACATGGACACCGCCGCGTCCGACGTCAAGGCCGACTACATCCCCGGCGCCTGGCAGGCGTTCACCGTGCCGGGACAGAGCGGCTCGTACGGCATCCCCTGGTACCTCACCTCCGAGGTCACCATGTACAACAAGGGCCTCTTCAAGAAGGCCGGCCTCGACCCCGCGAAGCCGCCGGCCTCCTTCGACGAGCTCTTCGCCGACGGCGCCGCCCTCTCCGAGGCGGGCAAGGGCTCCTTCTACGGTGCGCACCCGGCGCTGGAGAACCGGTTCATCACCGACCTGGCCAAGCAGGGAGTGCCACTGCTGGACAAGGACGGGAAGAAGTGGACCTTCAACACACCGGAGGCCGCCGCCTACCTCGCCAAGCTGGTCGACGCCTACAAGAAGGGCGTCTACCCCAAGGACTCCCTGACGCAGGACCACAGCAAGGAGACCGAGGCATACCAGGCGGGCCAGGTCGGGCTCTTCCCCTCCGGGCCCAACTTCCTCACCATCATCAAGCAGAACGCGCCGAAGATCGCCGAGCAGACCGCGGTCGGCCCGCAGGTCACCGGTGAGTCGGGCGCCACCAACATGTCCGTCATGGGGCTGCTCGTCCCGAAGACGAGCAAGAACCGCAACGCGGCCGTCGCTTTCGCCACCTACATGGCCAACAGCGAGAACCAGTTGGCCTTCAGCAAGATCGTCACCGTGCTCCCGAGTGTCACGAAGGCACTCAAGGATCCCTACTTCACGGACGCCGGGGACGGCTCGGTCGAGGCGCAGGCACGCCGCATTTCCGCCGAGCAGATCGCCAAGGGGCAGAATCTGGTCCCCGTCCAGTACGACGCCCGCGTCACCCAGGCCGTCGTCGGCAAGGTCCAGCTCGCCCTCCAGGGCAAGCTCTCCCCGCAGAAGGCGCTCGACCAGGCCGTCGACGCCGCCAACGCCATCACCGCCGGCTGACCACCCCACACACGGCGGCGGGCAGGACGCCCCTCGGCCTGCCCGCCGCTTCCTTCCGCACGGAGGTTCCCGTGACCGGCCGACGCTGGTACGTACCCTGGCTGTTCCTCGCCCCCGCGCTCGCCGTCGCGCTCACCTTCTTCATCATCCCGTTCGGCAACACCACGATCCTGTCGTTCACCGACGCCAGCACCCTGGGCGGCGGACACTTCACCGGCACGGCCAACTACCAGCGGCTTCTTCACGACCATCAGTTCTGGCTCAGCCTGCGCAACACCGCGCTCTACGTCGTGATCGTCGTTCCCCTGATGGTGATCCTGCCGCTGCTGGTCGCCGTCCTCGTCCAGCGCCGCATCGCCGGCATCGGCTTCTTCCGAGCCGTGTTCTACTCGCCGGTCGTGGCGTCCATGGTCGTCGCCGGCCTGATCTGGTCCTGGCTGCTCTCCAGCGACGGCCTGGTCAACTCGGCGCTGCGCGGCCTGCACATCGTCACCGAGCCGGTGCCGTTCCTGACCGACTCCCACTGGCTGCTGATCAGCGCGATGGCCATGACCGTGTGGAAGGGACTCGGCTACTACATGGTCGTGTATCTCGCGGCCCTCGCCAACGTGCCCCGGTCCCTGCTGGAGGCCGCCGAAGTCGACGGCGCCGGTGCGGTACGCCGCTTCTTCAGCGTCACCGTCCCGCTGCTGCGGCCCACCATGATCCTCGTGGCCACCCTCGCCTCGATCGCCTCGGCGAAGGTCTTCGCCGAGATCTTCACCCTTAGCAACGGCAGCGCGGGCCCGGGCGGCGAAGCCCGCACGCTCGTGTACACGATCCGCGAGACCGGCCTCGGGCTCGGTGGCGAGGCCGGGTACGCCTCGGCGATGAGCCTCGCCCTCTTCGTCGCCACCCTCGGCCTCTCGGTCTTCGTGACGAAGCTCAACTCCAAGGAGGAGCAGGCGTGAAGACCGACCTCACCCCCGCACCCGCCCCGGCCGCCCGCCCGGTGTCCGCCTCCGCGCCCCGCGAGCAGCCCTCCTCCCGGCGGCCCGTGGCACGGCGAGCCGTCCTGGGCCTGGTCGTGCGGTACGTACTGCTCGCCGCCGTCCTCGTCCTCACCGTGGGCCCCTTCCTGTGGCAGCTGTCCACCTCCCTCAAGGGCGTCGGCGAGCGTGTGTTCGGCTATCCGCCGCAACTGCTGCCGCACCACCCCACGCTCAGCCACTACACCGATGCCGCCCGCACCGTGCCGGTGTTCCACTACGGCCTCAACTCGCTGCTGGTGTCGGCCGGCAGCGCGGTCACCAACTGCCTCTTCGGATCACTCGCCGGCTACGCGCTCTCGCGGATGCGGTTCAGGGGCCGCGGGCTGGCTTTGGGCATCTTCCTGGCCACGATGATCATCCCGTTCGAGTCCATCATGGTCTCCGAATTCCTCATGATGCGCTCCCTGCGGCTGAACAACACCCTGCTGGGCGTCATGCTCCCGACCGCCGTCACCGGCCTGTCCGTGCTCCTGTTCCGCAACGCCTTCCGGCACCTGCCGCGCGAGGTCGAGGAGGCCGCACTGCTCGACGGAGCGGGCGAGTGGCAGCGCTTCGCGCACATCGCCCTGCCCGCCGTGCGCGGCACCATCGCCGTGGTCGCCATCTTCAGCTTCGTCTTCGCCTGGGACGACTTCCTGTGGCCGCTGATCGTCCTGTCCGACCCGGCCCACTACACCCTCACCGTGGGCATCCAGTACCTGTCCGGCACCTTCACCAACGATCAGCGCGTCGTGGCCGCAGGCACGATGATGGCCGTGGTCCCGCTGCTCGTTCTCTTCTTCAGCCTGCAGCGGTACTTCTTCCGTGGAGTGGGCGAGGGGGCGGTCAAGGGATGACACAGCAAGCGCACAAGCCGCAGCGTGCGGCGGCGAGCAGGGGAACGGCGGGACGGCAGGCCGGCCCGGCCGGAGCCGAGGAACGCGCACCGAAACACGAGACGCTGCGCAACGAACTGCTCGCACTCATCGACGACGGCCTGGCTCCCCACGCGCCGCTGCCCAGCGAACGCGAGCTGATGCAGCGCTACAACGTCAGCCGCATGACCGTGCGCCGCGCCATGGAACGCCTGACCCAGGAGAACCGGGTCTACCGCGTGCAGGGGGCGGGCACCTTCGTCGCCGACCCCTCCACCATCAGCAAGACGCTGTACCTCACCTCGTTCTCGGAGGACATCCGGAGCCGGCGGATGAAGCCCGCCAGCCGGCTCCTCGTGCTGGAGCGCGCCGAGGCCGACCTGGCCTGCGCCCGCGACCTGTTCCTCGCCCCCGGCAGCCCCGTGGTGCACCTTGAGCGGCTCCGGCTGGCCGACGGAGAGCCGATGTGCCTGGAGAACGTGTGGCTGCCCGAGGCACTCGTCCCCGGCCTGGTCGAGGAGGGCGATCCGCAGTCGCTGTACGGGCGGCTGGAGCGGGCCGGGGCCGCGCCCGAACAGGCCGACCAGATGATCCGGGCCACGGTCCTCGGCCCCCGCGAGGCCGAACTCCTCTCCGTACCCGCCCAGTTCCCCGCTCTCCACGTCGAGCGCGTCACCCGCGACATCCGGGGCCGCGCCGTGGAGCGCGCGGTCAGCCTCTACCGCGCCGACCGCTACGACTACCGGCTGACCATCACCAGAGAGCCACACCCATGACACACCCTGCCGAAGGGGAACCCAGCCCCCGGCCCGCCGACGGCGCCGCCCTCCTGGGCATCGACATCGGCGGCACCAAGACGGTCGCGGTGCTCTTCGACGGAGGCCGCCGCGTGCTGTCCCGGGCACAGACCGCGACCCCCGCCGCCGAGGGTCCCGACGCCGTGGTCGCCGCCGCGGCGCAATTGGCCGACATCGTACGCGCGGCGGGCCGGGCCCAGGGCCTGCGCGTGGCCGCGGCCGGCGTCGGCACGGCCGGGGTGGTCGCCCCCGACGGACGCACCATCGCGGCCGCCACCGACGCCCTGCCGGGCTGGGCCGGCACGCCGCTTGCGGCTCGGCTGGAGGACGTACTCGGCCTGCCCGTCGCCGTGCTGGGCGACGTGCAGGCCTTCCTGGCGGGCGAGCTGTCCGCCGGGGCCGCGGCCGGCGCGCACACGGCCGTGGGCGTCATGGCGGGTACCGGGATAGGCGGCGCCCTCGCCGTCGGAGGCCGGGTCCTCACCGGTGCACACGGCGCCACCGGTCACCTGGGCCACGTCCCGGTCCCCGGCGCGGAGCGGCTGCCCTGCCCCTGCGGACGTACGGGACACGTCGAAGCCGTCGCCTCGGGGCCCGCGATGACCCGGCTCCTGCGGGCCGCGGCCCCGGACGGGCAGCGGGCCCCGGACGACCTCCGCGCCGTCGCCGCCGCTGCCGAAGCGGGCGACGAGGAGGCCCGGGCTGTCCTGACGCGCGGCGGCACCGCGCTCGGCACCGCCCTCGCGGGGATCGTCAGCGCCCTCGACCCGGACGTCGTGGTGCTCGCCGGCGGCGTCCTCGAATCCGGCCGCTGGTACGGAGAAGCCCTGCACCGGGCGGTCGCGGAGCACACCCTGCCCCTCCTGCACGGCGTACCCGTCGTCAGGGCGGCCCTGGGCGCCGACGCCGTCGCCCTCGGCGCCGCCGAGCACGCCCGGGAAACGCTCCGGCCCCGGGCCTGAGCCCGAAGTCGCCGCCCCGACCCCACCACCCGTTGAGGAAAACCCTGTCGTGAGTGACGAACCCCGCCGGCCCCGGGCCGTCGTGGCCCTCCTGCCGCTGGACGAGCGGCCGGCCTGCGCCGAACTGCCCGCCCAGATCGCCGCCGTCGCCGGCGTCCGGCTCGCCCTGCCCCCGTCGGACCTGCTGCCCGAACTGCGTACCCCCGGAGACCCCCGCGGGCTCAGCGCCTGGCTCGCGGAACGGGCAGGCGACTGCGACGCGGCCGTCGTGAGCCTGGAGATGCTCGGGCACGGCGGGCTGATCGCCTCCCGCACCGGAACCGCCACCGCCCACGACGTCCTGCGGAACTGGGACGGGCTGGCCGCCTGGGCCGGATCCGGCCGCCCGGTGCACGGCGTCACCCTGGTGACCCGCACCCCGGACTCCGCCGACGCCATGGAGGAACCGGACTACTGGAACCCGTACGGCCCCGCCCTGCACCGCTACTCCGCAGCCCTGCACCGGGCCGAGGAGAAGGCCGCGGGCCCCGCCGCACCCACCGGCATCCCGGAGGCTGTCCGCGCCGACTTCCTCGGCCGCCGCCTCCG
Organism: Streptomyces sp. DT224; assembly: GCF_049844595.1. Taxonomy (NCBI): domain Bacteria; kingdom Bacillati; phylum Actinomycetota; class Actinomycetes; order Kitasatosporales; family Streptomycetaceae; genus Streptomyces; species Streptomyces sp. DT224. The sequence continues at coordinate 390,591 of NZ_JBNCLI010000002.1, read as the reverse complement.
CAACCACACCCTGAACCTCGGCGCCCTGGACCTCGTCGCCCGGGGACGGCTGGACACCCTGGTCGTGGGCGCGGACGACACCGCCCCGTGGGGCCTGGCCACCGCAGAGCTCGCCCAGCTGAGACGCTGGCGCGACCGCCTCGGACTGGGCGGCCGGGTCGCCGTGCGCCCCGGCGCCGACGAGGCCGTGACCGCGCTGATCGCCCGCACCCTCCGCGACCTCTTCGGCGGGCCGCCCGCGACCGTCGCCGTGGAGGCCGTCGACCCGGCCGGGCTGCGGAGCATCGCCCCGTACGAGAACATGCCGGTCGCCGACACCGCCGCAGGGCAGATCGCCGCCTGCGGAGCCGTCCTCACCGACGACCCGGAAGCCGATCTGCACCTCCTCGTCCACACCCCGGACGGGTCCGGCGACTGGGCCGTCGCCCCGCCCGGCCCCCGCCCCGAGGCCGCCGCCGCGAGCGCCCGCGCCCTGGCGGCCCGGGCCCGCGAACTCCTCGACGACGGCCGTGAGGTGGCCGTGGCGGACTGCGCCCAGCCCAACGGGTCCGACCCGCTCCTCGTGGAAGCCCTGCACCGGGCGGGCGTCGTCGGCCGTCTCACCGCCTACGCGGGATGGAACACCGCCGGCAACACCCTGGGGACCGCCGCCGCCCACGGTGTCACCGTCGTCCTGGCCCGGCGGGCCGGAACCTTCGACGAACGAGCCCACCGCCTGCTGCTGGCGCACCGGTTCATCGAGGACTGGGGCTACATGACCCGGGTACGCGCGGCGGCACGGACCACGCTGGGCAGCGTGCTCGGCGCCCACGACCACGTGCCGCCGGACCACACCGTGCTCACCGAGATCGCCCAGGGCCTCGCCCGGTGCGCGGCCGAACTGCCCGAACTCGGCCACGCGTTGGCGCCCGCGAGCGTCCGCCTGCCCTGGCACCGCACCTTCGAGGCCGACTTCGCCCTCACCCCCACCCATCCAGAGGAGTCCCGGTGACCCGTTCCGCACACGACCGGACGGCGGACGTGGTGGTCGTCGGCTCCGGACTCGGCGCCGTCGCCGCCGCCCTGGCCGCCGCACGAGCCGGCCGTACCGTGGTGCTGGCCGCCGCCCGCACCCGGCTGGGCGGCCAGGCAACCACTCAGCTCGTCCCCGCACTCGACGAGCACCCGCACATCGAGACCGGCGGCGCCTCGTCCTCGTACGCCGCCTTCCGTGCCGCGATCCGTGCCCAGTACGACGGCGTGGACAACCCGGGCGGTGGCTGGGTCAGCCGCCTGTGCTGCGAACCGGCCGCCGCCGAGAAGGCCCTGGAAACCTTGCTGGCCCCGCACATCGCGGCGGGCCGGCTCACCGTCCTCCGACAGCTCACGCCCCTGGCCGTGCACAAGGACGGCGACCGGGTGACCGGGATCGACTTCCGGGCACCCGGGAAGAAGCCTGTCACCACGCTGACCGGTGAGATCTTCTGCGACGCCACCGAGGCCGGAGACCTGCTGCCCATGGCCGGCGCGCCCTGGGTCTGCGGCTCCGAGGGCCGGGACGCCTACGGCGAATCCCTCGCCCTGCCGGGCCCGGCGCGGCCCGGCGCGGTGCAGTCCTGCACGGTCGGCTTCGTCGTCGAGACGGCACCACCGGAGGAGACCGGTCCGGTGGGGGACGCGCCCGCCGGTTACGCCCGATGGCGTGAGGCGCAGCCCTTCACCCTGGAGATCGCGGGCTGGGACGGCAGGGCGCACCGGTACCGCATGTTCGAGGACGGCCCCGACGGACACCTGCCGTTCTGGACCTACCGGCGGCTGCGCGAGGGCGCGGTCCTCGGCGGCCGGGACGCCGCCCTCATCAACTGGGCGGGCAACGACTACGCCGACACCTCCGTCCTGGAAGAGCCCGACCGCGCGTACACCGAGGCCAAGCAGCTGTCCGAGGCATTCCTGTACTGGCTGCGCACCGAGTGCCCCCGCGATGACGGCGGCCTCGGCTACCCGGAACTCCGGCTCGTTCCCGAGGTCAGCGGCACCGCGGACGGCTATGCGGAAGAGCCCTATCTGCGCGAGTCGCGACGGCTGCGCACGGCCCGCCCTGTCCGGCAGCAGGACCTGGAACCCGTACCCGGCCGGGCCCGGGCCGCCGGATTCGCCGACTCCGGGGGCCTGGCGATGTACCACATGGACCTGCACAGCAGGGTGGGCCATCCGCAGAGCGCGTACGCGCCGACCGCGCCCTTCCAGATCCCCCTGTCCGCCCTCGTGGCACCGGCCCCGGTCAACCTCCTCGCCGCCGCGAAGAACCTGGGGGCGACCCAGGTCGCGGCCTCCGCCTACCGGGTGCACCAGGGGGAGTGGGCCGTCGGCGAGGCCGCCGGCGCTCTCGCCGCCCAGGCGTGCCTGCGCTCCCTCCCGCCCGCCCAGGTGGTCGCCGACCGGCGCGAACTCACCCTGTTGCAGGGCGCGTTGGCCGGCAGCGGCGTACCCCTGGCCTGGACGCTGGACGTCGGCCCCGGACACCCCCACTTCGTGGCCGTCCAGCTCCTCGCCGCAGCCGGAGCCCTCACCGGGCCACGGGCCGCACAGCTGACCGCCGACCCGGAGGCACCGGTCACCGACTCCGCGCTCGCCTCGCTGCGGGAAGCCGCAGCCCGCCTCCTCGGGGACCAGGGCCCCGCCCCCGTACCGACGCCGGACCTCACCGGGACGACGTGGGCGCAGACCGCAGAGGCTCTCTGGTCCACCGTCGCCCAGGCGCTGCCCACCCGGGCAGAGAACGAATGAACAACGAAAGGCCCCCCGTGCACAGCGCGCAAGACCACCCCACGCCCCGCGAGGAAGCGCTCGGCCGCATCGCCGGCTCCCTCGTCGTCTCCTGCCAGGCGCTGCCGGGAGAACCGCTGTTCGGCGCCGGCATCATGGCCCGGATGGCCGTGGCCGCCCTCCAGGGGGGCGCGAGCGGGGTACGCGTCAACGGGCCCGAGGACATCGCGGCGGTACGAGCCGCCGTACCCGTGCCCGTGATCGGACTGTGGAAGAGGGGCGACACCGGTGTCTACATCACCCCCACGCTCGCCGACGCACGCACCGTCGCCGCCGCGGGCGCGGACATCGTCGCGCTCGACGCCACCGACCGGCCCCGCCCCGACGGCCTCACCCTGACCGAGACGATCACCGCACTCCACGCCGACGGGGTGCCCGTCATCGCGGACGTCTCCACCTTCGACGAGGGCATCGCCGCACGCGCGGCGGGCGCGGACGCCGTCGCCACCACCCTCTCCGGCTACACCACCGAAGACCCCCCACCGCCGGGGCCCGACTTCGCGCTCCTCACCGCCCTGGCCGCCCGGCTCGACGTCCCCGTCATCGCCGAGGGACGCATCTCCACCCCCCAGGAGGCCGCCCGGGCCCTCTCCCTCGGCGCCCACGCCGTGGTCGTCGGCGGTGCTATCACCCGCCCCACAGCCATCACCGAACGCTTCGCCGCCGCCCTGCGCAGCGTCGGCAACCCCCTCGCCGAGGAGACGCCCGCATGACCACGAAGCCCAGCGCCCCGACAGCGCCCGGCACCCCCGAGACGGTCGACTGCCACGTGGTCACCCACGTGCACTGGGACCGCGAGTGGTACCGCCCCTTCGAAGCCTTCCGCGCCCGCCTGGTGGAACTGGCCGAACACGTCTGCACAGAACTCGACGAAGGCCGCATGAGCGCCTTCCACCTCGACGGACAGACCATCGTGCTGTCCGACGTCGCCGCACTGCGCCCCGACCTCGCCGACCGGCTCCGTGCACACGCCGAAGCCGGCCGCCTCACCCTCGGCCCCTGGCACGTACTCGCGGACAATCAGCTCGTGTCCGGCGAGAACCTCGTACGCAACCTGCTGACCGCTCGCCGCTGGGCCCCCGGCAAGGGTGCCCTCGCCACGGTCGGTTACTCACCTGACGCCTTCGGCCACCCCGCGGACCTGCCTCGCCTCCTCAACGGCTTCGGCATGGACACCGCGCTCGTATGGCGGGGCGCGCCGGACGGCGTCGCCCGCTTCCGCTGGCGCTCGCCCGACGGCTCCGAGGTCTTCGCCGTCAACCAGGGCTACCACGCCGCCGAGGTCCTCTGGGGCACCGGCGACGAGAACGACAGCACGGCGCCCGGCCGCCTCGCCGCCTTCCTCGACGGCGAACGGAATCGCCTCTCACAGGGCCCCTGGCTCCTCATGAACGGAGGCGACCACCTGGCGCCCTCCGACCCGGCCAGACGTATAGCAGCACTCGACACGGTCGCCCGGGCAGAGGGCGCCCACCTGCATCAGAGCACGCTGGAGGAGTTCTTCACCGCAGCCCGCACGGCAGCCGACTCCGATGAACTGCCACTCGTGCAAGGCGAACTGCGCCACCCAGCAGGCCACCTCACCTTCATCCTGCCCGGCACCCTGTCGGCCAGGACCTACCTCAAGCAGGCCAACACCTCAGCCCAGAACCTCCTGGAACGCTGGGCCGAACCACTGGCCGCCCTCCACGCCCCGCACGACGCCACCCTCGCCGCAGACCTCCGCCACGCCTGGGAACTCCTGCTGCGCAACGCCCCGCACGACTCCGTGTGCGGATGCAGCGTCGACGAAGTACACCGCGAGAACGCCGTGCGCTACGAACGCGTCGAGCAACTCGGCGAACTCGTCGTACAGCGAGCCCTGCTGCGAGCCGGCTACGACGTACGCCTCTACGGCGACCGCCCGCACGACGAAGCACACCTCGTCGTCGTCAACCCCCACGCGGACACCGCCGAGGGCATCGTCGAGGCCGACGTGCTGACCGCGCCCGGCAGGTACCCCGCCGAGCTTGTCGGCGCCGACGGGGCGAGCATCCCCTTCGAAACCGAACCGCTGGGGGAGGAAATGGCCTTCGAGGCCGACATCGACCTCCTGCCGGACTCCCGCCCCTCGCTGCGCCACCGCCTGCGCTTCCGTGCCCCTTCCTCGGACGGCTTCGGCGCCACCGTTCTCCGCGTGCTCCTGGCGAACATGCCTTTGCCGGATGCAGGTCTGTCCGACGCGGACACGGACGCCCTTCACACACTGGACGGCGGGACACTCGTCGCGGCCCCCGACGCCTCGCTCACCTGGATCGGGCCCGACGGCACACGGCGCCACGGTTACGGGCTCCTGACCGACGGCGGCGACCGGGGCGACACCTACAACTACGACCCGCCGGCCGACGACCGTGTCATGCGCCCGACGATCAGCGATGTGCGGGTGAGGAAGTCGCCGGTCCGGCAGGTGATGGAGATCGACGCGGTGCTCGACCTGCCAGTCGGCCTGACTGCCGGACGTGAGCGCCGAGCGATCCGCACCCGCGAGGTGCCCGTGAGCATCGAGGTGTCGCTGTGGAACGGTGACCCGCTGCTGCGCTGGCGTATCGAGATGGACAACACGGTGACCGACCACCGCCTCAGGCTGCACGCCCCCGCTCAGGGTGGCAACGGCACCTGGACCGGGGACGGACACTGGAGCCTGATCGAGCGCCCCGTCGCCCCGGACCTGGGCCCCCTTCCGCAAGAGGCCGGATATGAGGCCGTCTGCGGGTCGGCCCCCGTACAGAGCCTCGGTGCGACAGGCCACGGCACCGGGCGCACGGCCCTCTTCGCCCCCGGACTTCCGGAAATGCGGGCCCTGGGCGCGGGTGAGACGGCCACAGACGCGGACCAGGAGATCGTGGTGACACTGATGCGGTCCGTGGGCTGGCTGTCCCGCTTCGACCTCCGCAGCCGCACGACCGGCGCCGGCCCCGCCCTGCCCACCCCCGAGGCACAGTGCCCAGGACGGCAGACCTTCCACCTGGCCATAGCGGTCGGAGCCCCCATCGCGGACGACCGGGACCTCGCACGGCTGGCCGCCGCGTACCGAACCCCGCCGAGAGCCTGGCAGCTCCGGCCGGACACCAGCCCCGCCGAATACCACAGCCCAATCCGCGCGCAGGGGGCTCTGCTCAGCACACTGAAGCCGGCCGAGAACGGCAACGGCCTGATCCTGCGCCTCTCCAACCCCGGTGCAAAGAACTGTCACGCACGCATCGCCGCAGCTCCGGGCACTCTTCTCATACCATCAAGGCTTGATGAGGAAGCCACCGGTGAGCCCGCGATCCGCGCCGCGAACCAGGCCGGTGCGTGGGCGATGGGGCCGCACGCCACCCTGACCTTGCGGGTGATTGAGCCGGCCGTCTGAGCAGGGAGGAGGCAGAGGAAGCAGCGGATATTGGGCCGAGGCTTTGACTTCACTGAAGGGGATGGAGTCTCTACCGGCATGGCAACCGGACCCGGTCGAGATCCGGGCGAGCCTGAAGCCAGTGGCCATTGAGCGCTTTTGAGGGCGACGTGGAACGCGACGGTTCGACACCGGCCCCCCGACGCAGAATTCGGTCCGCTCGCCGATGCTCTGCTGCGCGATGTCGTGGGACAGGATCTGGGCGTGCGCCTCGCAGTCCTTGATCAGCGCGGAGAGCCCCAGCAGGGCGAAGACGTCGTGGCGGTGGACCGAGCCGTCACCGCCCGCGTCGCGGTTGACGACGAGCAGGCACTCGGAGTTCCCCGAGAGTGGCGCTGATGCCGGCGGCTATCACGCCCAGCACGATGTTGCGTACGTCGTCAGTCATGGGCGGGCATGTCAGCGGGCATTCGGCCTCACGTCCGAGGCGGTCCTGACGGGGCGGCCGGGGCGGCGTTACCCTGCGCGGACGATCCTTCACCGGAGGTTGCGCATGCGACGTTCCATCAGGCGAAATGTGTCGTTGGCGGCGATCCTGGCCGCCGTCGTGTCGGTCGGGGCCGCGGCCCCCTCCTCGTCCGCCCATCCCTCGGCGCCACCGCCCAAGTCGCCCGTCGCGGTGGGATACGGGGGAGCGGTCTCCAGCGTCGACGCGGACGCCTCGGCCGCCGGAATCGAGGTGCTGCGCAAGGGCGGCAACGCGGTCGACGCCGCTGTGGCCACGGCCGCCGCGCTCGGCGTCACCGAGCCGTATTCGGCGGGGCTCGGCGGCGGTGGCTACTTCGTCTACTACGACGCCCGCAGCCACACCGTCCGCACCATCGACGGCCGCGAGACCGCACCGCGCAGCGCCGACTCCTCCCTCTTCCTGGAGAACGGCAAGCCGCTCGCCTTCGCCGACGCCGTGACCAGCGGGCTCGGTGTCGGCACACCCGGCACCCCCGCCACCTGGGACACCGCCCTGAACGCCTGGGGCAGCAAGTCGCTCCGGCAGGTCCTCGAGCCCGCCGAGCGGATCGCCCGGGACGGCTTCGTCGTGGACGAAACGTTCCGCTCGCAGACGGCCGGGAACGAGGAGCGGTTCCGGGACTTCCCGGCGACCCGCGAACTCTTCCTGCCCGACGGGAAGCTCCCCGTGGTCGGCTCGGTCCTCAGGAACCCGGACCTGGCGCGCACCTACGACGAGGTCGGCCGCAAGGGCGTGGACGAACTCTACCGGGGCGAGCTCGCCCAGGACGTCGTACGGACCGTACGCAACCCGCCCGTCGACCCGGCGTCCGACCGGGTGGTGCGCCCCGGCGACCTGACCGCCCAGGACCTGCGCTCCTACCGCGCGCTGCGCCAGGCGCCGACGAAGGTGAACTACCGGGGGCTCGACGTGTACGGCATGGCCCCCTCCTCGTCCGGTGGCACGACGGTGGGCGAGGCCCTCAACATCCTGGAGTCGACCGACCTCTCGCGGGCGGACGAGGCCCAGTACCTGCACCGCTACATCGAGGCGAGCCGCATCGCGTTCGCCGACCGGGGCCGCTGGGTCGGCGACCCCGCGTTCGAGGACGTACCGACGAAGGAACTGCTCAGCCGGCGGTTCGCGGACGCGCGGGAGTGCCTGATCAAGGACGACGCGGTGCTGACCAGCCCGCTCGCACCGGGCGACCCGCGCCACCCCGGCGACTGCCGCTCGACGGGAAAGGCCGCGCCGACCACGTACGAGGGTGAGAACACCACGCACCTGACGACCGCCGACAAGTGGGGCAACGTCGTCGCGTACACCCTGACCATCGAGCAGACCGGCGGCAGCGGGATCACCGTGCCGGGACGCGGCTTCCTGCTCAACAACGAGCTGACCGACTTCTCCTTCGCACCGGCCGACCCCGCCGTCCACGACCCGAACCTCCCCGGCCCCGGCAAGCGCCCGCGCTCCTCGATCTCGCCGACCATCGTGCTCCGGCACGGGAAGCCGGTCCTCGCGCTGGGCTCGCCCGGCGGGGCGACCATCATCACCACCGTGCTCCAGACCCTGACCGGCAAGCTGGACCGCGGGCTGCCGCTGGTCGACGCCATCGCCGCACCCCGGGCCAGCCAGCGCAACGCCCCGGCGACCGAGCTCGAACCGGCGCTCTGGAACAGCCCGCTGCGGCCGGAGCTGGAATCCCTCGGCCACGTCTTCAAGCTCAACCCGGAGATCGGCGCGGCGACCGGTGTGCAGCGGCTGCCCGACGGGCGGTGGCTCGCCGCGGCCGAGAAGGAACGGCGTGGCGGCGGCTCGGCGATGGTGGTGAGGCCGAGCGGGCGGCCCTGACCGCACACCTCCCCGGGGGGCCACGGCACGATCATCTCCTCGCCAGAAGGGCGCCCCCGTGCATATGCGAACGCTTGCCCTCGTCACCGCCTCCGGTGCCGCGCTGCTCGCCGCCGGCACTCCTGCCCCCGTCACCCTCGCGGTGGCGGGGGAGCAGGCCCCCGCCCCCGCCCCCGCCACTGCCGCCCCGGCGCCGGCGCCCCGGCCGCCCGTGCCGCTCGCCCTGGTGGCGCAGGTCCACCGGGCGCCCGCCCGGGCCCACCGGTCCCAACCGGCGCCCGCCGCGGCCCGGGGCCGGGAGAGCGCCGAGGTCGGGGCGGCCGACCTGCTGGCCAAGGTGTCGGCCTGTGAGCAGGTGTCGAACGGCAAGTACCGTACGGACGCGATGACTTCGGCGACCGTTCCGGTCTGCGGTGCGGGCGGGGCGGTGTTCTGGAAGGCGGACCTGGACGTCGACTGCGACGGCCGGACGACCGCCGCCTGCAATCCCGCCACCGACCCCTCCTTCCACGGCGACACCGCCTTCCACGCCTCGGACGGCCGGCCGCTCGACGCGGAGAAGCTGCCGTACGTGGTCGTGCCGGCGCCCTCCGGCACCTGGGACTACGCGAAGTCCGGCATCCGGGGCGGCGGGGTGGTCGCCGTCGTGCGCGGCGAGAGGGTGGAGTACGCGGTCGTCGGCGACGTCGGCCCGGAGCGCGTCATCGGCGAAGCCTCGTACGCCACCGCGAAGTCACTCGGCGTCGACCCGGACCCGAGCAGCGGCGGCGCGCCCTCGGGGGTCACGTACATCCTGTTCAAGGACGCCCGGGTGTCACCGGTCGAGGACCACGAGGCGGCCGTGCGTACGGGGCGGGCCCTGGCGGAGAAGTTCGTGCGCGGAGACCAAGGGCTGTCCCGTGCTTCGGAACCGTCCCGCGGACGACGGGGACGGCCTTGTCCGTTGGCCCATACGTCACAGAGGGAGCGATGGCATGCTCCGGTCCACCACGGTGTCGCCGATGGGCGCTCATCCGGCACGTCCGAGGAAACTCGCCCCGCCCGCCTGGACTCCCCTCCGCCACATCCGTCCCGGTCAACCCCTCGCTCTGCCCCACCCCGTTGACGGCGTGGGGCAGAGCGAGGGTCGCCCCTCACCTCACTCGCCTCCGGCCACCGCCTCCGCCGCGTGCTGCCGCAGCGCGACCCGGGCCGGCAGCCCCGTGGCCACCAGAGCCAGACCGGCCGCCGCGGCGAGGACCGCCGCATAAGTGGCCGGCGGAATGTTTGGGGCGGCCCCGGTCATCCCGGTACTGAACGCCGTCAGGGTGATCACCGACAGGGCCGTACCGAGCACCGCGGCGATGACCAGTGCCGTCAGGGTCTCCAGACGCAGCATCCGCAGGATCTGCCGCCGAGTGGTGCCGACCAGCCGCAGCAGCGCGAGCTCCCGGGTGCGGTCGCTGATCGACATGGCGAGGGTGTTGACCACGGCGATCGCGGTGAACGCGATGATCAGCCCCATGGCGACGTAGTTGACCTCCGCGTCCGGGGCAGCCGCCGCGACCGCCTGGGCACGGTCCAGGACCGCGGCCCCCGGCACTGCCGCCGCCACGTCCGTACGGCTCAGCCCCGGCGCGGCGACGAGCAGCGTGCCCGTCGGATCGTCCACGTGCCGGGCCATCAGCCCGTGATCCAGGGTCAGCTCACCGAACCCGAGGCCACGCGCGTACACGGCGATCACCCGCAGCCGGACCGGCGTGCCGTCGCCGAGGGTCAGGGCCATCCTTTCCCCGACGGCGACGTGCAGCCGGTCGGCCGCGCTCTCGCTGACGGCAACGGTGTCCGGGCCGAGCCGGTCCAGGGACCCCGATCGCACGCCGAGGTCCGACGTCCGGGCCAGGCCCTGCGGCGAGACCCCCTGCGCCCCGTACTTCGTCAGTCCCACGCGTACCGAGGTGTGCAGCACCTCCGTGACCGCCGTGACCCCGGTGTGCTCCCGCAGGCGAGCCGCCGAAACGGAAGAGAGATGCGGACCCAGCACGTAGTCGGCCCGGTTGCCCGCCTCGGCCTCCGCCCGGGCCGCGTGCCCCATCGTCGTCGGTACGAACAGGATCGTGCAGGTCACCCCGATCATCAGGGTCAGCGGCGCCACCACGGAAGCCAGCCGGCGCGCACGCGCACGCAGATTCGCGGCGGCCAGGTAGCCGCTGGTCCGCGAAGTCCGCAGCGCCGGCCCGAGCAGCGTCACCGCAGCCCGCACCACCAGCGGGCCCAGCACCGAGACCGCCACAGTCCACAGCAGGGCGGTGACCATGGTCAGCGGCCCTGAGGCCGCCTCCGTCGTCAGCGTGGACAGGACCAACGTCAGCGTCACCGCGCCCGCCGCCACCAGGACCCCCGCCAGCAGTCGGGGCCACGGCAGCCGCGCCGCGGGCATGGCCGCCTCGCCGAGCGCCTCGACCGGCCGGATCCGCGCCGCCCGCCGGGCCGACAGACGCGCCGCCGCCCAGGCCGCGACCAGCGTGGCCAGCACCGCGGCCGCCGCCGGGAACGGGCTGACGACCAGCTTCAGCTGCTCCGGCATGGCCCCCAGCTCCACGAACTTCGACCGGAGCCAGAATCCCACCCCCAGCCCGGCCCCCGCACCGCACACCGAGGCGACGGCGGCGACCAGCAGCGCCTCGCCGCCCAGCAGTTTGCGCAACTGCTTCGGCGTCGCCGCGACAGCCCGCAGCAGCGCGATCTCCCGCTGCCGCTGCTGCACGGACAGGGCGAACGTGCCCACCACCACGAGCACCGCCACCAGCAGCGCCGTACCGCCCAGCGCACCACCCAGACTGATCAGCTTGATCCGCGCCTGCTCCGCGTCGAAGAACTCCGCCTTGCCCCGCTCGTCACCGGAGTACGCGACCACTTCACCGGATCGCTCGATCTTCGTCACGTCCACCTGCGGGAAGACGCCGAGCGCCGTGACCTGTCCCGGCCGTCCGGCCAGCCGTTCGGCCTGCGCGGGGGAGAAGAACAGGGTGTGCTGACTGCTCAGGTGCTGCCGGGTCACCCCCACCACCCGGTAGGTGGCCGGGCCTGCCGGTGTCTGCGCCTTGAGCCGGGTCCCCACGCGCTGACCGGACGCGGCGTCCACCACCACTTCGTCCGCGGCCTTCGGGGCCCGGCCGGTGGCCAGCGTGAACGGTGTCAGGGCGGCCGAATCCCAGCCGTGACCCAGCGCTTCGCGCCCGCCGTCCTCGTGGACCGGGAAGGTCACCTCGGCCACGACCTTCCGCACACCGGGCAGCTTGCGCAACTCGTCCGCCAGCGAGGCGGGAACCCACCGCCGCTCGGCGATCTGCTTGGCCTTGTGCTTCTTCTTGCCCTTCTTCTTGACGATGGTCTGGTGCACGTACTGGTCACCGGCGACGACGACCGGGGTGCCCGCGTACCGTTCGGGCGCCACGTCGCCCCGCAGGCCGGTCTCCAGCAGCATCCCGCAGCCGGTGACCAGCGCCGCGGCGCACAGCAGGGTGACGAACGCGCCGGCGAAGGCGGCCTTGCGGTGCCGCAGCGTCTTCAGAGCGAAACCCATCATCACGTCCACGCCCCCAGCCGGGTCATGCGCTCGGCGACCCGGTCCGCCGTCGGGTCCGTCATCGCGTCCACGATCCGGCCGTCGGCCAGGAACAGCACGGTGTCCGCGTACGAGGCCGCCATCGGGTCGTGGGTCACCATCACCACCGTCTGCCCCATCGCATCGGTCACGTCGCGCAGCAGGGTCAGCACCTCGCGGGCCGTCACCGTGTCCAGCGCGCCGGTCGGCTCGTCACCGAAGACCACTTCGGGCCGGGTGACGAGCGCCCGCGCGATCGCCACACGCTGCTGCTGACCGCCGGAAAGCTGAGCGGGGCGGTGACCCACGCGGCCCGTGAGGCCGACCCGCACCACGATCTCGTCCAGCCATGCCCGTTCCACGCGGGCATTGGCCAGTCGCATCGGCAGGGTGATGTTCTCCAGGACGTTCAGCGAGGGGACGAGGTTGAACGACTGGAAGACGAACCCGACCCGGCGGCGCCGCAGCTTCGTCAGCCTCGTCTCGTCCATACCCGCGAGCTCCGTGTCACCGAGCCGCACGGACCCCGACGACGGGGTGTCGAGCCCGGCCGCACAGTGCAGAAACGTACTCTTTCCCGACCCCGAGGGCCCCATCACGGCCGTGAACGAACCCGTCGGGATCCGTACTGACACCTCACGCAGAGCGGCCACCGCGCCCTGACCCTTGCCGTAGACCTTGCTCACGGCTTCCAACTGCACTGCATCCGTCATGAGTTCAACTCTGCTGACCTGCGGGGACGAGTCCCATGGACGTCGTCCCGGGTCTACCATGACCTCGTCATGATCCGGACATCGCCACCCATCGCGCCGAACCGAGGAGAGGCCCCAAGGTGATACGCGTACTGCTGGCCGAGGACCAGCACGTGATCCGCACCGCGCTGGCCATGCTGCTCGGCATGGAGGACGACATCGACATCGTCGCGGACGCCGACACGGGCGCGACCGCTCTGGCCAAGGCCATGGTCCACCAGCCCGACGTGGCGGTCCTCGACATCGATATGCCCGGCGACATGGACGGCCTCGACGCGGCGGCGCGCATCACCGCGAAGGTCCCCGGCTGCCGGCTCCTCATGCTCACCGCGTACGGCAAACCCGGCCACCTGCGCAGGGCGCTCGCCGCCCAGGTCCACGGTTTCGTCCTGAAGACCGCACCCCCCGACGAACTTCTCGCCGCCGTCCGCAAGGTCGCGGGCGGCGAACGGGTGCTCGACCCCTCGCTGGCGGTCACCGCCTGGGACCTGGCCGACAACCCGCTCACCGCGCGCGACGCCGCCGTACTCCGGCTGGTGGCGGCGGGTGCGGAGGCCACCGAGGTCGCCGCCCAGCTGCACCTTTCGGCCGGTACCGTACGCAACTACCTCACCGCGATCGTCGCCAAGCTCAACGCACGAAACCGCACAGACGCAGCCCGCATCGCCTCGGAAGCGGGCTGGATCTAGGGTCTGGCCGGCGGATCTCAGGGTCTGTGCCCCTCATGCGTGCCGCCGCGGTCTGCGGCGGCCGGCAGCCACGCCTCCAACGTGAACCAGCCGTCCGCCGCCTCAGCGGTCAATGTGCCACCCAGAGCTGCCAGACGCGTCGTCAGGTTACCGAGGCCGGATGATCCGGGACGGCCGCCGACGCCGGACGCCCCGTCGTTGCGGACCCGCAGCAGGGTGGCTTCGGCCGTGCACTCCGTACTGATCTCGCAGAGCGTGGCGGAGCTGTGCCGCAGGACGTTCGTCACCGCCTCACGCAACCCGGCACTCAGCACGGTCTCCGCCGTCGGCGTCGACACGCTGTGCCCCAACCGCACCTTCACCTCGATCCCGGCCGCGATCAGCACCGCCCTCGCCGACTCGGCCTCCGACGCCAGTGCCATCCGCACCTCCCCGCCCGAGGCCGACCGCAGATCCGCTTCCCCACGCGCCGTCATGGCAAGCACGTCGGCCAGTTCCGCACGCGCGCGCTCCCATGGCAGCCGGCGGGCCAGTTCACACTTGAGGAGAATGGCCGCCAGGCTGTGCCCCAGCAGATCGTGCAGGTCACGGGCCGCGCGCAGCCGTTCCTCGACCACGGCGGCACGCGCCTGACGGCCCTGGTCCCGGCGCAGGTCCCTGATGATCTGAGCCTGCCGCAGCAGTCCGTGTACCACCAGGCCCGTCACCACGCAGGACACGGTGTAGTTGACGACGGCGCCGGCGGGAAGCCCGAGCCGCACCGCCATCCAGGCCACGACTCCGGCCACGGCGGCCACCGACGGCCACGCCAGGTGCCAGGGCAGAGCGAGCAGCAGAGGTCCGGCGACGAATCCGGGAACACCCAGCCACGCCTGCCCGAACACCGGCATGGGGACAAAAGCGAGCAGGGTCATCACCGTCAGCTTGTACGGGTGCCGCCCGTGCACCGACGACATCTGGAGGTAGACGATCAACGCGAACCCGGCTGCCGCGGGCAGCAGCAACCGAGGAGCGTCGAGCAGCAGCAGCGCCTTGGCGCAGAACCCGGTCAGGACGACCGCGAGAAGGACGATGGACACCCGGTACGCCCAGCCGTCGTCCTCGGGCTCCGGCACGACGGCAACCGCTCCGGGAAGGACCGCCTCGGTGAAGTACCGGCCCTCAGGGGTCAGCCCGGTCGTCACACTGCCGCCTGCCTCCGCCACCCGGAGCGGTACGTCCCCGAGGATCTCGTCGTCGGCGGTCCGCACGGAGTCGCTGACGACGCGCAGCCTCACCCGCCCATGTGCAGCGGACGTCTCGATACGGCAGACGGTGGCACCCCGGCGCACGACACCGGTCACCGCCTCGCGGAGTACGTGAGCCAGGAGAGCGCCGGAGGAACCCAACGGTTCCGCATGCCCGGTGAGCACCTCCACCTCGACACCGGCGGCCTGCAACAAGGCGCGAGCGGTGGTCAGTTCCGGGGCGAGCGACATGGCCCTGTACGAGGCCGCCGACTGCCGGGCAGAGGTGAGGCAGGCCCGCGCCGAATCGGTGACCTCGGCGAGCACGACGGCGGCGCGGTCCGGGCGGGCCAGCACGGCCCGTGCGGCCGTGCCGATCTCCGCGAGACCGCGCCCCAGACCGTCACCGAGTTCGACGGAGATCTGCAGCCGTTCCTCGGCGACGGCCGCCACCACGCCGCCGACCCGTGCGGCATCCGCCTCCTCGGCGCGATCGGTGAGCCTGGTCAGCCCGTACACCACCAGGCTGATCAGCACCATGCTGATGGCCGCGTCCGTGGAGCCGAGGAACACCGCGCTCGCCGCGACCGGCAGAGCCACCAGCGGCCAGGGACGACGGCACAGCAGCAGCGAACCACCGAGGAAACCCAGAATCCCCACGGACGCTCCGGAGCCCAGCACCGCACCGTATCCGGCGCACGCCTGCGCGAGCAGCAGCCACCGGCCCCGGTACCGGCGCGGGGCTCGCAGCACATGGAAGAGTTGCAGCCCGAACACGATCACGGCCGCGAACGATCCCGCGAGCACGTAGACGGACGCGAAGGCGGCCAGCACGGCCACGGTGCTCGCCCTTGCAGATCTCGTCACAACGCCCCCGCCCCCCAACGATCCAGCGAATCCTACGTCGGTGGCCGCGTCCTCGCTGACCGGTATCTGCCGTCGGCACGGTCCCCGTGACGGAGTGGAACCGGATGGTTTCGACCGTCAGCCCGGTCCGCCGGCCCGGGCCACCGATCATGAAGGGCGCGCTGCCGTCTCCGTCCATGCCCACACTCGCGTGCCTCCCCCTACGGGAGCTCAACCGGCTGGACGAGTCCGCCTACGCGGTCCGTGCACCGTGGATACGCGAGCGCCTCGGCACGTATCGCATCCGGCGGACTCGTACGGGTCCGGGTGCTGCCCGCCCTCGAGGGCCTCGGCGCCGGCCTGCGGGCTGTATTCCTCGCAGGGAATTGTCGGTCTCCACCGTGCCGCGCAGGATCTGGTCCGACGGGACCTGCCCGGGCAAGGAGACGAAGATGATCGAGACCGACCCGCAGCAACTGGCCGACGGCTACATCGCTCAATGGAACGTGCGCGACGCGGTGGAGCGCCGCGCAGTCATCGAGCGACTGTGGGCCGAGGACGGCACCCACATCCTTCACCCGCCTGCGGCGATACGGGAGACCGCCGCGGAACTCGGCTTCGACCACCCGACGCTGGAGGCACGGGGGTACGACGCCATCGAGACCCGAGTGGCGCGAAGCTACGAGCGGTTCGTGGAGGAACAGGGATTCGTCTTCCGGGCGCGCCCCGGTGCGATACGCCTCAATGACGTGGTGAGGATCGGGTGGGAGGTGGTGTCCACCGCAACCGGCGACGCGATGGGTGGTGGTTCGGACATCCTCGTAGTCGACGACAACGGCCGCATCAAGACCGATTACATGTTCCCGGGCTCCTGAGCGGCGTCAGCACAGGCCATTGCCCCGGCGGCTGCTGAGAGAGCCTCGGCCGTCGCCGGGTCGGCCGGCAGGAACGCCTCCAGCTTCAGCTCGGCAAGCGTCACGTCGACGGCGGTGGCGAAGGTCGTCACAGTAGTCATCAGGCGGAGCTCACCGTATGAGGACAGCAGGCGGAGCGGCACTGCGAATCCGAGTGGCCCGGCGGACAGCTCCAGCTCGGGAACGTACCCGGTGAGTTCGGCGCGCAAATCCTCCAGATGACCAAGGCGTATCAGGATGTGGCGCGCCCATTCGGCGAGGTTGAGAATACGGGGAGCAAGGCCGTCGGGATGCAGGGCCAGGCGGTAGACGTTCGTGCCCGGACCCACCAGCTCGTCAGCAGCCCCGTCGGTGATCAGGTCGAATGCGGTGTTCGCGGCGACCAGGTCACCGTTTCGGTCCACAACCAGCGCCGGATACGGCAGATGCCCGCGGAGGATGTGGTCGATCGCCGTGCGCACGGGGGCCAGCACCGGATCGTCCAGAGAACTCTCCGGGTAGGCGGGCGCGTACCCGGCGGCCAGCAGCAACTCGTTGCGCTCCCGCAGCGGCAGCTCCAGCGACTCGGCCAGGCGCACCACCATGTTGCGGCCCGGGACGGACCTGCCGGATTCGATGAAGCTGAGGTGGCGCTGGGTGGTGCCCGCTCGCAGCGCCAGATCCAGCTGGCTGACATGAAGGCGGGTACGACGTTCACGAAGCGCACGAGGGAAGTCCACGAGCCTGTTGTACCGGCGGCGAGGGCCCCAGGCCATTCCCCGCAGGGAATTGTCGCCACTCGCTCCGCTCGTGAGCATGGCCGGCATGGACATCGGTGTACTGCTTCCGACCGGAACCGCCCAGTGGGGCCCTGCCGACGACGCGCGCGAGCTGATCGCGTTCGGCCGCTGCGCCGAACGCGCGGGCTTCTCCTCGCTCTTCGTCAACGATTCTCTGATCAGCCCGCGCGTCGAGGCGCTCACGATGCTGGCCGCACTCGCTCCGGTGACCGAGACCGTGACGCTGGGCACAGCCGCATTGATGCCGTTCCTGCGTCGGCCGGTCCAGGCCGCGCAGGCACTCGCATCGATCGACCTGCTGTCCGCCGGCAGGCTTGCAGTGACCGTCGGCGCCGGCTTCCCCGGCCGGTTCGGGCGGCCCCTCTACACACTGTCCGAGCTGCCGTGGGAAAGGCGCTTCACCCGCCTGGACGAAACCGTCGCGCTGTGGCGGGCCCTGTGGGACGGTGCCGACGCCTTCCACGGCGAGATCTTCCGGTTCGACGACATCCCGCCCACGACCAAGCCGCCCAGAGCCGGCGGTCCGCCCATCTGGCTCGGAGGTGCGACCCCCGCAGCGCTGATCCGCGCCGGCCGGCTGTACGACGGATGGCTGCCCTATCCGCCCGACCCCGGCGACTATGCTTCCGGCCTCCGCGATGTCCATAAGGCGGCAACCGACGCAGGACGCGGGACCGAGGGCATCACCCCCGCGCTCTTCGTCTCGGTACGGATCGACAACGACGTCGAGAGCGGCCGTCGGGCCATGGACGGCTACGCCCGGGCCACATACGGAATGCCCCTGGAGGAGCTGGAAAGGATCCAGGCGGTGGTCACCGGCTCCGCGGCCGAGGTGCTTGAGTACCTGGGGCGGTACGTTGCCGCAGGTGCCCGGCACATCGTCGCCCGTCTCGGTGCCCTGGACCTGCACTCCCAGCGCGAGCAGCTCGACCGGATCGCAGACCTCATCCCCGCCCTCGAAGTGGCAGGGCGCCACCACTCCACCTCGGAAGGCTCCTGACCCCGGCACCCAGCCGACCCGAAGCGACAGCCACGGGACAGAACGTGGGCAGTGAGACGATGGCGACTGCGGAAGCTCGTGCCCTTGGGTGCTTGCCTGCGACCAGGAGACAGTGACGCCGAGGTGCAGCGTGGAGAGTTCGACCGCGACGACCCGGGCGCCGGCGCGCTTCGGCGTCACCGCTGCACGGCCGCCACTGTCTCGGTGACCGCGGCGATCAGGCGGTGGTTCTCCGAGGCTCCGCCACCGCCGCCGGGCGGGAAGCGGCGGCGGGTGTAGCTGTAGGCGATGCCGGTTTCGGGGTCGGCGAAGGACTGCGCGCCGACCGCGCCGCTGTGGCCGAAGGCCCGCGCGCTCAATAGCCCGCTGTACCGGACGCCCTGGGCCTCGAAGCCGAGCAGAAAGTGATCCTCTTCCCCCGTTACCAAGTCGGCTCCAGGGGTGTGCGGGGTGGTGAACTCCGCGAGTACCTCCGGGCTGAGAAGCGGGGCGCGGCCATCGACCGTGGAGACCGCGGCGGCGTACAGCTTGGCCAGGCCGCGCGCCGTGCCGACGCTTCCCGATGAGGCGGAGCCCAGCGCGCGAACCGCACGCGTGTTGGCGTAGGTCACCAGGTCGGTGGGCGGGTCGGCGTGCGCGTTGAAGGCGAAGGCGGTCAGTCCCGTGGGCTGCAGGTCGGGGGCGGTCCGTGCGGGGTGGGCGGGCAGGTAGCGGGGCTCCTCGCTCTCGGGAAGGCCCAGGTGGAAGTCCAGGCCGTACGGGATCCGCAGCCGCTCGGCGTAGTGGTCCTGGAGGGTGCGACCGGTGGTGCGGCGGATCAGCTCGCCGGTCAGGGCGGTTGCGGTGAAGGCGTGGTAGCCGTATCCGGTGCCCGGCGCCCAGACCGGGGGCAGAGGCGCGAGCAGCTCGGCCAACCGCTGTTCGTCGGCAAGTTCCGCGGTGCTGAGCCCTTCGGGGGTGCCGAGGAGTCCGGCTTTGTGGGACAGCAGGTCGCGAAGGGTGAGGCCGGCTTTGCCGCCGGTGGCGAACTCGGGCCAGTCGTCGGCAACGGGCCGGTCGAGGTGCAGCACGCCGTCCTGGACGAGGAGCGCGGTGACGAGGTGTGCTGCGCCCTTGCCGGAGGAGTAGAGGGCGAGCAGGGAGTCTCCGGTGACATCCGGGCCGGTCCACAGGTCGACGACCCGGCGTCCGTGCAACCGCACGGACAGCTGTGCGCTCAGGCCGGGTTCCTCGCGCGCCAGCGCGGCGAACTCCTCGCGCACACCGGAGAATTGTTCGTCAACGGTGCCGTGCACCGTGGTCCCGAGTGAGGTGTTCATCAGGGATTCCCCTTCGGTCAGGCCGTGGCCGGTGCGGCGGAACGGGCCGTCTCCACCTTGCGGCGGAGGGCTACGAGGAGGTCGGTCAGGAGACGGGTGGTGGTGGGGTCCACGAGGTTGCCCTTCTCGTCGAAGCGTTCATGCGACCGGAAGACGATGACCTCCGGCTTCACCACCAGGTCCGAGTCCGTCCAGAGGAAGACCTGCCGCAGTGCCAACTGTGCTCGTACCGAGCCGAAGTTGGTGGGAGCAGCCCCGGTGAGGGCGACCGGCTTGCGATGCAGCGGCAGGCCCTCGGTGCCGGTCCAGTCGGTGCTGACCCAGTCGAGGGCGTTCTTCAGCACGCCCGGCATCGAGTAATTGAACTCGGGGGTGGCGATCAGCAGGGCGTCCGCGGCGGTTATGCGGGCGCGGAGCCGGGTGACGGGGGCCGGGCGCAGGTCCGGGGTGTCAAGGTCCAGGTCGTACGGGGGGATGTCGCGGAGCCCGTCGTAGAGGTCGATGGAGACGCCGTCGGGTGCGACGGTGCGAGCGGCGCGCAGCAGAGCCGTGTTGTGGGAGTCGGCCCGGAGGCTGCCGGAGATGGCGAGGACGTCGATGGTGCTCTGGCTCATGGTGGGTTTCCCACTCCGTTGCTTTGTCGGCGGGTAGGTCGTTGCGCGCCGCTCGCTGCACTCGTGCTGCGAAGCCGGCGGCGGGAACGGAATGAACTGTACAGTGCAGTTCAATATGAACTCAACTGTTCAGTTCAGGAAGTTGCTAGGATGCAGTCGATGAAGGACTCCACGATCAAGCAGCAACCGCAGCCGACTCCGAGAGCGAAGCCGACCGGGGAACGGGCGGCCCGCAAGCACGCGGCGATCATCACGGCTGCCCGAGAACAGTTCCTGCGCCACGGCTTCGGCGTCGGCGTGGATCAGATCGCCACCGAGGCGGGCGTGTCGAAGGTGACGATCTACAACCACTTCGGCAGCAAGGAGGACCTGTTCACCGAGGTGGTCGGCGACGCCCTCGAACAGGCCCTGGGCGACTCGGCTCGACTCATGGGCCATCAGCTCGCCGCCGACGACGACATCCGCGAGGTACTCGCCGCCGCGGCGCGCGGCTGGGTCCAAGGCATCGCCCAGGACGAGGTGCTGGCGCTGCGCGCCCTGATCGCCGCCGAGTCCGGCCGCTTCCCCCAACTGGGCCGCGCCTGGCGCACCCAGGGGCCGGACCGCTTTGCCGGACCGCTCGCCGCCGCACTCGAGTCCAGCGCGGAGCTGGACATCTCCGACATGGAGGTGGCGATCCTCCAGTTCTATGCGTTGGTCCTCTACCCCCATGTCGTGCACAGTGCGTACGGCGAACGCCTCACCTCCGAGCTCGCCGAACGCCTGGTCGAGCGCGGAGTGGATATGTTCCTGGCGTACTACCGCAGGGCGTGATCCGCGTGCGCTCCGGAGTCGTCCTGGAGTGGGCGGACCGCGCCACGTGAGTCCGGCGATGGCCCCCAAGGGGTCAGGCCGGTGTCCTGCATGGCGAGACGGGCGACCCGTCTGCACCGGAAGAGGGCGCTGGCGGGCCCGGGGAGGGCTGATTGCTGCGGGGGTGGCCCCGTATCGGTCCGCTCGACACCTTCCCGGGCGCGCGCCGGGCAATCTGCCTAAACCTGTGGATCGGACGTCGGGCAGACGCTAGCCTATTCGCATGATTGTTCGAATTTGGCGAGGGTGGACGACACCCGAGAACGCCGACGCCTACGAGTCGATCGTCAGCACGCGTGTGCTGCCTGCCATCGCCGAGCGCAAGCTCGTCGGCTACAACGGCGCCTACCTGCTTCGGCGTCCGCTTGACGGAGGCGAGGTCGAGTTCTCCACCGTTATGTTGTTCGACTCGATCGAGACCGTCCGGGAGTTCATCGGCCCGGACTACGAGGTCGCGCATGTTCCGGCCGAGGCGAGGGCCGTCCTGGCGCGGTTCGACGAGCGGTCCGCTCACTACGAGACGTTGTTGACGCCGGAAGCCACGCGTCCCGTGTGAGCAGTGCGGCAGCCCGGGTGGGGCCGGACCAGCGCCACGGCCGGTGCTCCGCCGCGGGCACGCCGAAACCCGGGAAGGTGTCCGCGTAGAGGGGCTGGGACGTGCACCCGGCTCCCCTCGTGAAGTTCCTGCCCGGTCGGCGTCCCTGTCCCGAGCGGTTACGGCGGGACGCTGAGCTGAGCCGCGCGGACGCTGCTCGGGGCGAGGCCTGCGAGTGGCTGCTCGCCGAGGTGGAGCGGCATGTCTGGCCGCGATGCAGTTCAGCAGGGAGGGGCCGCTGACGTACGACCGCGTGGTGAAGCACTCAGCTTCCGGCACGTGGTCGTGTCGGACGCAACGGACGGCGGGTAGTCGGCGGCCGCGCTCGCCGGGGAGCGCGCGGTGGCGGCGCTGAGGAAGGCCGGTTACGGCCATGGCGAACTGCGGTCCATGGCGACGACGTGGACACCATGAAGATCAACTACAAGGGGCGGCGGCCGTCGGGACCGGCGTGACGCCGGACCGGGGACGGCTCCGACACCTCTGATCAGGGGACTTCCCGCCTTTCGGCGTGGTCGACTTCCGAGTGCGACGAGTCACCCGGGCGGGCTCTGGTCACCCCGGCTCCTCGGAGCCGGCTTCGAGGCGGGAGGGCCCCGGCGCCACCCCCAGCAGGGCCTCCAGGCCGGCCGCGAGCTCCGCCGGGCCACCCCGCTCGGCCATCCCGACGGCCGTCACTCGCAAGCGCGGCAGCTCGCGTGCGGGCAGCCGGTGCAGGCCCAGCCGGATCGTGGGGTCGGGTTCGTCCGGCTGGTCGTCCATCGCCCGCAGCTCCACGAGCAGGAATCCGAGCAGCCAAGCAGTGAAAGCCCGGTGGATGCGCAGGACCTCACCGTCATCGAAACCTGCGTCGTGGAGCAGCGCCAGGACGCGTTCGTCGCTCCGCAGCACCGACAGCGGCCGCTGGGCCATGGGGGTGGACAGCAGGCGTGTGGCCAGCAGCGGCACCACGTTGGGGTGCAGGAGAGCCACGCCGTAGGCGGTCAGTGCAATGTGGTGCAGCCGGGCCAGCCAGTCAGGCGTGGGGGGATCCTCGAGGCCCTGCCCCGGCGGAGGGGTTCGCTCAAGATTCCGGTCCAGTTCGCCGCAGAACACGTCGACCAGCCCGTCCAGCAGCGCGTCCTTGCTGGGGGCGTAGCGATAGAGGGCCATTGCCTCCACGCCCAGTTCCGCGCCGAGCTTGCGCATGCTGAGGCCGGAGAGCCCGTCGCGGTCGACCACGTCGAGGGCGGAAGCCAGTACCCGTTCTCTGCTGAGGCGGCCGTAGCGCCCTTTGTCGCCCGCCCTTCGCCCCGGCCCACGTTCGGCTTGATCCACGATGACCGCCTCCGGTTGACATAGGTGAACAATACCCTCAAACTCGGGCATATACGACGTAAACGTACAGCGTCAATGTACGGCGTAGACACCAGGAGCGTCCTGTTATGACGCACAGTGACCCGAAGCCGCAAGATCTTGTCCAGGTGGAGCGTCACCTGGCGCGGATCTCCGAAGGCAACGTCGTACGGATCTCCGACGAGGGCCCCACTTTCGCGCACCCCTACCGGGCCCGGACCGTCCGGCGGACGACCTTCACCCCGGTCCTCCCCACCCGGGACCGGGCCGTACTGTGGTCGATCGCCGGCTGCTGGGTGGTGTCCTTCCTGTGGTTCTGGTCCTGGTGGCTGCAGCCCGAGCACCGTGCGGGCTGGGCGGGACTCATCATCAACAGCCTGCTGCTGCTCTACCTCACCGGCATCCCCTGCTACTTCTTCATCACCGCCCTGCGGCTGCGCCGGGTCGATCCACGGATGCGCGTTCCGTCGGCGCCGGTCGCCTTCGTGGTGACCCGCGCCCCTTCCGAACCATGGCCCACCGTCCGAAAGACCCTGCGAGCCATGCTGGCGCAGGACTTTCCCCATGCCTACGACGTCTGGCTGTGCGACGAGGACCCGACCGAGGAGATCGAACGGTGGTGCCGCGAGAACCACGTCGCGATATCGTGCCGACGCGGAGTTTCCCCGTACCACCGAGCCGGATGGCCCCGCCGGACCAGGTGCAAGGAAGGCAACCTCGCCTACTTCTACGATCACTGGGGTTACCGGTGCTACGCGGTGGTCGCACAGCTGGACTGCGACCACGTGCCCGCCCCGACGTATCTCGCCGAGATGGTCCGCCCGTTCGGCGACCCCGCCATCGGCTACGTCGCCGCCCCCAGCATGTGCGATGCCACTGACGCCGCATCCTGGTCGGCACGGGGCCGGCTGCATCGCGAAGCGATCTGGCACGGCGCCGTGCAACTGGGCCACAGTGACGGGCTCGCCCCGATGTGCATCGGATCCCACTATGCGGTGCGTACCTGTGCTCTGCGCGACATCGGCGGTCTCGGGCCCGAGCTGGCCGAGGACTTCTCCACCACTTTCCTGCTCAACTCGGCAGGCTGGCACGGCGCCTTCGCCGTCGACGCCGAGGCGCACGGCGACGGGCCCCTGAGCTTCGCCGACATGGTCACGCAGGAGTACCAGTGGTCACGGAGTCTCACCACGATGCTGCTGGGCCTGCTGCCCCGCCATCTGCGTCGGCTTCCCGCGCTTCTCCGGCTGCGGTTCGGCTACGCGCTGGTGTACTACCCGCTCCTCGGTCTGATGATCGTGTCCGGCCTGATCCTTCCGCCGGTTGCCGTCATCACGGGGCTGCCGTGGATGAACGTCAACTACTTCGACTTCCTGCTGCACTTCTGGCTGATGCCCGTATGGCTGTTGCTGACGCTCGGTCTGCTGCGGCACCGACAGCTGATGCGTCCGCGGACCGCTCCCTTGATGAGCTGGGAGACCTGGCTGTTCACGGTTGCCCGATGGCCCTTCGTCGTCTGGGGTCTGTTCGGCGCGGCACGTCAGAAGTTCTGGCACACACAGCTGACTTTCAAGGTCACTCCCAAGGACAAGAGCGAGCCGGGGACACTGCCGGCGCGGCTGACCTCACCGTTCGCGACCATCGCCGTGCTGCTGTCCTCGGCCGCCCTGTACGGGGAACTGACCGGTCCGTCAGCGGGATACGTCTTCCTCTGTCTCCTCGGAGCGATCGTCTACGCGACAGTAGCGCTCGCCGTTCCCCTGCTTCATGTACGGGAAGCGGCCAGGGCCTCCGGGACGCGCTTCTTCGCCGCGCTGCGCACCGCACGCCTGTCCTTGGGCATCGGTCTCCTCTCGTCGCTGCCCGTCATCGCGGCAATCGTCTTCTATCCGGCCTACGCGGCCGCCGTCCTTGGCTGGTGAGTGCAGTGACCATGAACGCACGCGCACACGCGCACAACCGGGACGGCCGCACCCGTTCGCCCGCCACGATTCTCGTCACCGGCGGAGCAGGCTTCATCGGCTCACACGCCTGCGTCGAACTTCTGGACCACGGCTACGAGTTGATCGTGGTCGACAACTACTCCAACAGCAGCCCACAGGTCTTCGCCCGTGTGCAGCGGATAGCCGGCCGTTTCGTCGGCGCCGTGTACGAGCTGGACATCCGTGATCGGCGCGCCCTTTCGGCAGTCTTCGACCGCCACTCCGTGGACGCCGTCGTACACTTCGCCGCTCTGAAGGCCGTCGGTGAGTCGACACGGATGCCCGTCGAGTACTACGACGTCAATGTCGGCGGGACGACTTCGCTGCTGCGGGCGATGCACGAACACGGGGTGAACCGACTGGTTTTCTCCTCGTCCTGCTCCCTGTACGGAGACGCGGGAGGCGGACGGCTCAGTGAGGCGACCCCGGCCCGGCCCACCAATCCGTACGCCGCCTCCAAGTGGGCCTGCGAGCAGATCATCGCCGACGTGTGCCGACGGATGCCGGAATTCACAGCATTCTGCCTGCGCTACTTCAACCCGGTCGGCGCCCATCCCAGCGGACTGCTCGGGGAGGACCCGTCGGGAACCCCGGACAACCTGATGCCATACCTGGCACAGGTGGCCGTCGGCCGCCGCGCGCGCCTGCCCGTGTTCGGGGACGACTACGCGACACCCGACGGAACACCCGTCCGCGACTACCTGCACGTCATGGACACGGTGGAGGCACACCGTGTCGCGCTGGACCACTTCGCCGACGGTCCCGGAATGCACGTGTTCAACCTCGGTGCCGGCCGGGGCTGGTCGGTCCTCGACGTCGTCGCGGCCTTCCGTGAAGCGTCCGGCAGGCCCATCCCGTACGACATCAAGCCGCGCCGTCCCGGAGACGTGACCGAACTGGTCGCCGACGCGGCCGCGGTAGCCAGCGCCTGGGGATGGAGGCCCGCACTGGATCTGGCAGCCATGTGCCGGGACACGTGGCGGTTCCAAAAGCTCAATCCATCCGGCTATGCCGGTTCTTCCGGCAGGGAAGCCCCAAAGGAGTGATGACATGCGAATGACCGTGATCGGAACGGGTTACGTGGGCACGGTGCACGCCGCGTGCATGGCCGACATAGGCCACCAGGTCCTCGGAATCGACATCGACGAGGCACGGATCGCGTCGCTTGCGGCAGGCCGCGCACCCATGCACGAACCCGGCCTGGACGCGCTCCTCGCCCGTACCGTCGCCTCGGGAAGGCTGCGCTTCTCCAGCTCGCTGGCCGAGGGCGCGGAGTTCGCGCGGACGCATTTCGTCTGCGTCGGCACTCCGCAGCGCCCCGACAGTGAGGCCGCAGACCTGCGGTACGTGAACGCCGTGGTGGACGAACTGGCACAGCATCTGCGACCGGGAAGTCTGGTGGTGGGCAAGTCCACCGTGCCGGTCGGCACGGCCGCGGCCCTCGGCAGACGGATCGCGGCGTCCACCCGGGACTGCGAAGTCGCGTGGAACCCCGAGTTCCTGCGTGAAGGCTCAGCGGTGCAGGACACCATGCGGCCCGAACGGATCGTAGTGGGGGTCGGCTCTCCGCACGCCGAAGCGGCCCTGCGGGCGCTCTACGCGCCGCTGGTTCGCGCGGGTGCGGAGTTCTTCAGCACGGACACGGCCACGGCGGAGCTGGTCAAGGTGGCCGCGAACTCCTTCCTCGCGACCAAGATCTCCTTCATCAACGCCATGGCCGAGGTGTGCGAGGCGGCCGGCGCCGACGTGACCGTCCTGGCCCACGCCATCGGTGCCGACTCGCGGATCGGCCACCGCTTCCTGGATCCGGGACTCGGCTTCGGCGGGAGCTGCTTCCCCAAGGACATCCGGGCCTTCGCGGCCCGCGCCGAGGAGATCGGCGCCGGTGAGGCGGTGTCGTTCCTGCATGAGGTCGACCGCATCAACCTCCGCCAGCGGCAACGCACCGTCATCCGCGCCCGGCAGCTCGTCGGCGGTTCCTTCGCCGGCCGCCGGGTCGCCGTGCTGGGCGCCTCCTTCAAGCCGGGCAGCGACGACGTTCGTGACTCGCCCGCCCTGGCCGTCGCCTCCATCCTGCACGAGCAGGGCGCAAGCGTGCGCGTGCACGACCCGGAGGCGCTGGACAACGCGCGCGCCACCCTCCCCGACCTGACATACTCGCTGGATATCCCCAAAGTGTGCGAGGACGCGGACGCGGTCCTGCACCTCACATCCTGGCCGGACTACCGGCGGATCGACCCGCTGGCCCTCGCCTCCGTGGTCCGCTCCCCGGTCCTCCTGGACGCACGCAACAGTCTCGACGCCCAGTCCTGGCGCGCGGCCGGCTGGTCGCTGCACGCACTGGGCAGCCCCACGGGAGGCACATCATGAAGGTCGTCGTCACAGGGGGTGGCGGATTTCTGGGGTCCCATCTGTGCGAGGCGCTGCTGCGCAGAGGTGACACCGTGTGGTGTCTGGACAACTTCTCCACGGGCGAACCGGAGAACGTCGCCCACCTGCGCGAGCATCCCCGGTTCCGGCTCCTGCGCGGTGACGTCACCGCGGCCATGGAGATCCCGGGTTCCGTGCACGCCGTCGCCCACCTCGCGAGCCCGGCGTCTCCGCCCGACTACCACCGGCTGCCACTGGAGACACTCTCGGTCGGCAGCCGCGGCACGGAGAACGCCCTGCGCCTGGCCCTGCGGCACGACGCCCGGTTCGTCCTCGCCTCGACCAGCGAGGTGTACGGCGACCCCGAGATCCACCCGCAGCCCGAGGAGTACTGGGGCCATGTCAATCCGGTCGGCCCCCGCAGTGTCTACGACGAGGCCAAGCGGTACGCGGAGGCGCTGTCCACGGCTTACCGGCGCAGCCTGGGCGTCGACGTGGGTGTCGTGCGGATCTTCAACACCTACGGTCCCCGGATGCGTCCGAACGACGGCCGCGTGGTGTCGACCTTCCTGCGCCAGGCGTTGTCGGGCGGACCGCTGACCATCCACGGTGACGGAAGCCAGACCCGCAGTTTCTGCTACGTGTCCGATCTCGTGCGCGCGCTCCTGGCCATGATCGACCGGCGCGGCCTGGACGGACCGATCAATCTGGGCAATCCGGTCGAGCACACCGTACGGGAGCTCGCGGACCTCGTCCTGGATGTCACCGGGTCGCGGTCACGGATCGAGTACCTCCCGCTGCCGGTCGATGATCCCTGCCGCCGCCGTCCCGTCATCGAGCGGGCCCGCCAGGAGCTGGACTGGGCACCTGTGGTCCCGGTCGAGGAGGGCCTGCGGCGCACGGCCGCCTGGTTCACCGACAGCTCGGGTCCAGCACTGCCGAACGGGCCGCTCAAGCCGGTCGACGGGCCCCGCCCCAGCCCTCTCGAGTCCCTGAAGGCCTGATATCCATGCACCGGACAGCCGCGATGAGCACTCTGGCCGCCGCGATCATCCTGGCCGCCGGGAGCGGTTGCACCGACACCCCCCACTACGCCCCACCGCCCGCCACCTACTACGTCAGCCCCGACGGGGACGACCGGAACTCCGGTACGTCCCCCGGCGAAGCCTGGCGGACCCTGCGGCGCGCCGAAGGCACGGACCTCGAACCCGGCACCTCGCTGATGCTGCAGGGGGGCGCCCGGTTCGCCGGGACGCTCACCGTGGGGAAGACGGAAGCGGGCGACGCCGACCGGCCCGTGGTCATCGGGTCGTACGGCACGGGACGGGCGACGGTGGCAGCGACGGACGGCCCCGGCATCTCCGTGCACGACACGGCAGGCGTCGAGATCCGGAACCTCACGGTGACCGGGAAGGACGGCTCCTACCTCCGCGACGGCGGCATCAATCTCTACAGCGACCTGCCGGGGGGCAAGAAGCTGGACCACGTGGCCGTCTCCGGCGTCGAGGTCTCCGGGTTCCGTGCGGGCATCGCGATCGGAGGTACGAGTGGAGGGTCGGGGTTCGAGAACGTGACTGTCAGCCGTTCCGCGCTGCACGACAACAAAGACGTCGGACTGCTCACGTACGGTCCTGCCTTCGACGCCGCTCATCCCAGGTACGCCCACAGCCGCATCCGCATCGTGGGCGTGGCGGCCTACCACAACACCGGTGACCCCGCCTCGACCACGACACATTCCGGCAACGGCATCGTCCTCGGCAGCGTCCGCGACGCGACGGTCCGCGATTCGCACGCCCATGACAACGGGACCCGCGCCGCCGCCGAGGCGCCGGCCGGCCCCGTGGGCATCTGGGCGTACGACGCCACGGGCGTCCTTCTGGAGCACAACACCTCGTACCGCAACCACACCGGCTCCCGCGTCGACGGCGCGGGCTTCGGTCTCGACTCCAACGTCTCGGACTCGACTGTGCAGTACAACCTGGCCTTCCAGAACGACGGCCCGGGGTTCTACGCGTACACGGACCGGAAGAACGGCGCCCACCGGGACAACACCATCCGCTACAACATCGCGGCCGGCAACGGACGCAAGCTGCCCGCCAAGGGCGCTCTGACCGTCTACGGCAAGGACGTCCGGAGCCTGGACATCTATCAGAACACCGTGGTCATGCCGCGCTCGCCCAACGGCCGGGGGCCGGCGATCCTGCTGCGGGCCGGCCTGTCCCACGTCACCGTGCGCAACAACATCCTCGTGGCCGACAGCGCCCCGCTCATCGTCGCCGCGAAGGGGCTCACCCCTCGCAAGGTGCTTCTGCAGGGCAACAACTACTCCACGGCCTCCGGCTCCTGGACGGTGGACTGGGCAGGCCGCTCCTACGCGACCCTGTCCGCCTGGCGCACGGCGACAGGCCAGGAGCGCGCGGGCGGAACGTCCTCCGGCACGACCACTGACCCCTGCTTCGCCGGCGGCACACTGCCGCGGATCCGCTCCGCCGAGGATGCGCCCCTGATCATCCCCGACTGCGCCGCCCCGGTGGGCGCGGGACTCGATCTGCACGCCCTCTTCGGAACGGACCCCGGCGCCGTCGACTACTTCGGCAAGGCCTCCGGAACACCACCCCCCGTCGGCGCGGCGGTCCCGTCGGCTGAGGGCTGAGCCGGCGGGCACGCCCTTGCGCGACAAGATGCAAGGCCCTCCAGCGATACCTACCATCGGTGGGGGAGGCGCATGAAAGTGACCCGGACACGAGGACTCATGACCGCCTACGCCGTCCTCGTCGCCGGCCTTACCATCGTCTACCTGACCGTGCCGGACGCTCTCACTACTACGTGGGCGCTGATCGGCCTGTCGAGCGTGGCCGCCGTGTCCGTGGGCATCCGGGTCAATCGGCCCGCACACCCCTGGCCCTGGTGGACCCTGGCGGCGGCGTTGCTCGCGTTCACCGCGGGCGACACCTACTACAACAGTCTCGAAGCCTATTACTCGGCGGCCAACCCCTTCCCGTCCCCTGCCGACGCCTGCTATCTCGCGACCTACCCTCTCTTCACCGTTGGGCTGCTGGGTCTGGTGCGTCACCGCGTGACGGAACGAAACCTGTCGGGTCTGCTGGACGCCCTGATCCTCACCACGGGACTCGCGGTGCCGGTCTGGGTCTTCCTGGTACAACCGCTCGCCCACGTCGCGGACCTGACGTGGGTGCAACGCGCCACCAGCATCGCCTATCCGCTGGGCGACGTCCTGGTCCTGGCGTTGCTGGTCCGGCTGCTCACGCTGGGGCCTCACCGGAGCCGCAACCGGGCAGTACAGCTCCTCGTCCTCGGCACCCTGATCCTGCTCTGCTTCGACATCGCATACGGCATTCTGCAGCTCAACGGAACGTGGCAGGCCGGGTCCGCCCTGGACAGCGGCTGGATCATCTTCTACACGGCCTGGGGCCTGGCGGCCCTGCATCCGTCCATGACCGAGCTGACGGCGGGCGCGAACCGGCCGCAGTCGTTGCTCCCGCCGCCACGGCGGCTGTTGCTCCTGTCCGGCGCAGCCCTGATCGCACCGGCGGTCCTGCTGTACGAGGGATCGCACGATGCCGCGCGGGGCGTAGCCGTCATCGCCGCCTTCTCCGGTGTGCTCATCATGCTCGTCATTCTGCGGCTGTCGGACATGGTCGTCGTGCACCGCAAGGCGATGGCACGTGAGAACGCCCTGCGCTCGGCCGTCACCGCCCTCGTCGCAGCCATCACACCGCAGGACATCACCCGCGCCTGCGACCGAGCGGTGGCGGAGCTGTTCGGGCCTGAGGTGCCGCACGCGAGCATGCTTCTCTGGGCGCCGGAAGTCGAGAGTTCCGCCGGGCCGGATGCCCGTCGGACAGGCAGGGCGCCCCCCGGATCGGCGGCCGTTCTCTCCATCGGCGAGACCAGCCTGACGCCGGTCCACCGCCTCGGGCCGGTCCTCGCCGCCCGCCTCGGCCACCTCCGGACCGCCCTTCTGTGTCCCGTGGTCGAACCCGACCGGCCGGCGGGGGCCGAACTGCCGGGCGTCCTGCTGGCCGCAGGAACGGAGAAGCGGCTGAGCGAAATGCGCAGCTCGCTGGAAATCCTCGCCTCGCATGCGGGGCTGGCCATGCAGCGCATGTCGCTCCGCAGGGAGATCGGGCGCCGCGAGAACGAGGCCTACTTCCGCACACTGGTGCACAACGCCGCCGACGTCATACTCATCGTCGGCAGCGACGACACCATCAGCTATGCGAGCCCGTCGGCGCGTCACATGTTCGGCGCCGTCCAGCTCATCGGCACATCGCTGCCCGCACTCGTGATCGAGCAGGACAGGCGCAGAGCCGCCTGGGCGCTGGCCGCCATGCGTGACGGAGCCCGAAGCGAATCCCAGGGCCACTGGGGCATACACAACGGCAGCGACCACATCGAAGCCCAAGTGCGCTTCCGCGACCTGCGCGACGACCGCACAGTCCGTGGACTCGTCGTCACCCTCAGGGACGTGACCGAACAGCTGCACCTGGAACAGGAACTCACCGAACGGGCCTACCACGATTCGCTGACAGGGCTACCCAACCGGACGCTGCTGCTGGAGCGGCTCGATCGGGCGCTGCTGCGCGGTGGCCGCCAGGCGTCCGTCACCGGCATTCTGTTCATCGACCTCGATGACTTCAAGATCGTCAACGACAGCATGGGGCACGTGGCCGGGGATCAGCTTCTGGCCGCAGTGGGCGCCCGCCTGTCGGAAACCGTGCAGCGTACCGACACCGCGGCACGGCTGGGCGGAGACGAGTTCGCCGTGCTGATGGAGAACGCGAAGGCGCCCGTGGACGCCGAACTCCTCGCAGCGCAGGTGATCCAGACACTGAGCCGCCCCTTCCGGCTGCCGGCGGGGTCCGTCAGCGTCTCCGCCAGTATCGGGGTCGCCACAACCGTCGACAGCGCTGACACCAGCGAACTGCTCAGCCATGCCGACCTGGCCCTCTACTCGGCCAAGGTCGCCGGCAAGTGCCAGTGGCGCCACTTCCAGAACCGTCTCCGGGACCGCATGCTGGAGCAGCACGAACTGCGGACGAACCTGGATACGGCGCTCATCCGGGAGGAGTTCGCGCTGCGCTACCAGCCCGTGGTGGACATCGCCAGGGGCGAGGTCGTCGGATTCGAGGCGCTGGCCCGATGGCCGAACGCCCGGTCCGGACCGGTCCCGCCGCAGCAGTTCATCGCACTCGCCGAGGAGACCGGGCACATCACTTCGTTGGGGGCCTGGGTCCTGGGGCACGCCACCTCGGACATGGCCGTCCTGCAGAGCGCCGCACCCGGCCATCCGCCCTACATCAGCGTCAACGTCTCGGCCCGGCAGTTGCGGGACGCGGACTTCCTGGACAAAGTGCGCCGCGCTCTGGCCACTCCCGGCCTCGCTCCGGGATCACTTCAGCTGGAACTCACCGAAACAGTCCCCGTGCGGCGGGACCGCCAGATCGAGGCCGTGATGCGAAGTCTCAAGGACCTCGGCGTTCGCATCGCGGTCGACGATTTCGGCACGGGGTACTCGTCGCTGCGCTACCTCCGGGACTTCCCGGTCGATGTACTGAAGATCGACAAGTCGTTTGTCGACGACATCACCTCGGACGCGCAGCAGATGGCGCTCGTCGAAGGGATCGTCACCATCGCCGACACGCTCGGCCTTCAGGTCATCGCCGAGGGGATCGAGGACCGCCGACAACGCGATCTGCTCGCCCGGACGGGCTGCCGGTTCGGCCAGGGCTTTCTCTACGCCCGCCCGATGACCCTCCAGCAGGGTGACTTCCTCCTGCGCCATCCCGCCGGGGACTGGCACCTGCCGGGCAACGGGCACCGGCAAAGGCCCGTGGAACCCGTCAGGAACCGCAGGCCCGCTACCGAGAGGTGAAACCGATGCCGCACACAACTGTGGAGACCGTGGGAGCGGCAGGCGCCCGGCCCGATCCGCGCTGGGGCGATCTCGAACATCTCAGGCGGACGAGTCCGATGACCGACGCGGTGCTCGACGAGGTACGGGGCAGACACATCCGCTGCGGAAACCACTGGCTGATCGATTTTGCATCCTGCAACTATCTGGGCTTCGACTACGACCCCGACGTCATCGCCGCGATCGAGCCGGCCGTACGGCGCTGGGGAACACACCCCAGCTGGTCACGGCTGCTGGGCAGCCCCCGGATCTACCCCGAGATCGAGGAACGGCTCACGGAGCTGCTGGAAGCACCGGACACACTCCTGCTCCCGACGGCCACGCTGATCCACGCCTCGGTGATCCCGATTCTGGCGGACGGTGGGGACGTCTTCGTCGAGGCCACCGCGCACCGGACCGTGTACGACGGGTGTGCGGCGGCGAGGGGACAGGGCGCAACACTCCACCGGTTCCAGGGCGGTGACCCCGGGCAACTCGACGCCATGCTGCGGACCGTGCCGTCACGCGCCCCGCGGCTCGTCTGTCTGGACGGCGTGAACAGCATGAGCGGCAACATCCCCGACGTACGTGAACTGGCCGCTGTATGCCGCCGCAGCGGCGCCACCCTCTACATCGACGACACCCACGGCTTCGGGGTCATCGGGGAACGGCGGCCGGACGAGCTCTGCCCCTACGGAGCACGGGGAAACAGCGTGGTCCGGCACGCGGGCGAGTCGTACGACGACATCGTGCTCGTCGGCGGTTTCTCCAAGGCGTACTCATCGCTGCTGGCCTTTCTCGCCCTTCCCACCTCGCTCAAGTCACTGCTCAAGGTCGCCGCCGCCCCCTATCTGTACTCCGGTCCTTCGCCGACCGCTTCCCTGGCCACCACGCTCGCGGGTCTGGAGGTCAACGACCGCCGTGGTGATGCCATCCGCGCCGATATCCACCGCAAGACCGCCACGGTGCTCGACCACGTCCACGGCCTGGGCCTGGACACACCCAACGCGGACGGGCTGCCGATCGTCGAGATCATGCTCGACGACCCCGCGGACCTGGACGCTGTCGCCCTTTCCCTGTGGGGCAGCGGCATCTACGTGACCCTGGCTGCCTATCCTCTGGTGCCGCGCGACCGCGTCGGCTTCCGCATCCAGATCACGGCACTGAACTCCGAGGACGACATCGCAACCCTGTGCGAGGCGCTGACGCGGCTCAGCAAGCAGTTCGCACTGAGGCGGCGGGAAGACTGAGGGCGCCATGCGCAGGACACCGACGTGCAACGACGATGTGGACTGGGACAGCTGGCCTGTGCAGGACTATCTCGCGGAGAACTACCGGGAACTCCACCCGTCCGACGCGGCCGTCATCGCGCACCACAGCGCCTTCTATCGGCGACTGGCGCCCGGCAGCGCCGTACGCTCGGCCGAGTTCGGGGCCGGACCCAACCTCTATCCGCTCATGCTGGCCGCTGCCGCAAGCCGGCATGTGGACGCGATCGAGGCGAGCGCGGCGGGCGTCGCCTATCTGAACCGGCAGCTGCACCTGGGTGCAGACCCCAGTTGGGAGCCCTTCTACACGCTCTGCCGGAAATTGAATCCGCAGCTGCCACCGGCCCTGTCGCAAGCCCTCTCCGTGGTGCACGTCGTACACGCCGACGCGCGCGGTCTCACCCCCGGCACCTACGACCTCGCGTCGATGAACTTCGTCGCTGAAGGAGTCACCGAGGACTTCGACGAGTTCAAGGAGTTCTGCGGGCGATTCGTACGCTGCGTGCGCCCCGGCGGGCGCGTGGTCGCCGCGTTCATGGAGAACATGCCCACGTACCGTTTCGGTCCGGCTTCGCGATGGCCCGGCTGTCCGGTGGACCGTCGCCTCGTCACCGAGGTCTTCGCCCCGCTGACCCAGCAGCTCGCCGTCACCCGGATCGACTCGGACTCCAGTCTGCCGGATTACGGGGATTCCGGAATGGTGCTCCTGGAGGCGGTCAGGCCGCTGAGTCCGGCGTGACGCCGGCCCGCTGGAGGGCGAACGCCGTCTCCACGAGAGCGATGTGGCTGAAGGCCTTCGGAGCGTTTCCCAGCTGACGACCTGCCTGGGGGTCCCACTGCTCCGCCAGGAGACCGACATCGTTACGGACACCGAGGACCCTCTCGAACGTGTCGCGCGCCCCGTCCAACTGGCCGACTCCGGCGAGAGCCTCGGCATACCAGAGCGAGCACGCCACCGACGTGCCCTCCGGTCCACGCATGCCGTCGATGCTGTGCACTCCGCTGCCGTCCGGTGCGTAACGCCTGAGAAAGCCCTGGTGATCGAGGCCGCGCATCGCTGCGACGGTGCCACGTACCCGTTCGTCGTCCGGCGGAAGGAAGCCGAGACGCGAGATCAAGAGAGCTGACGCGTCGAGCGAGGGAGACCCGTAGGACTGGACGAATGAACGCTGCTCCGCGTCCCAGCCCTCGCGGCACACTTCCTCGCGCACCGCGTCGCGCATCGCCCGCCACTCCGCCGATGACCCGTTTCTGCCGAGGAGAGCGCCCATGCGCAGAGCACGGTCTGCGGCGACCCAGGACATGATCTTGGAATGTACGAAGTGCCGTTGAGGGCCCCTTACCTCCCACAGACCTCGGTCCGGATCGCGCCAGTGCTTCTGGAGGTAGCGCATCATCGCATTCACGAGGCTCCACATGTGGCCTTGCACGGGTATGCCCGCGCGGAGGCACCGATAGAGGGCGTCAATGACCTCCCCGTACACGTCGAGCTGCAGCTGGCCCGCGGCGGCGTTCCCGAATCGAACGGGGCGCGTCCCTTCGTATCCGGGCAGCCAGGGAGCTTCGGTCTCCGGCAGCCTCCGTTGCCCTTCGACCCCGTACACCGCCTGCAGGTCAGCCGGTTCACCTGCGATGGTGCGGAGCAGCCAGTCCAGCCACGCTGTCGCCTCCTCCCGGTAGCCGCTTCGCAGCAGGCAGGACAGGGCAAAGGCCGAGTCGCGCAGCCAGCAGAACCGGTTGTCCCAGTTCCGCTCCCCTCCTACGCACTGGGGGAGCGAGGTGGTCGGCGCCGCGATGATGCCGCCCGTGGGTGCGTAGGTGAGCGCCTTCAACGTGATCAGGGATCGCACCACCGCCTCGCGCCAGGGCCCCTCGTAGCGGCACTGGGACGTCCATTCACGCCAGAAGTCCCCTGTCTCCTTCAAGGCCGTCTCCGCCGGCACGCACAGTTCGAGGGGAGGGTTGTCCAGGTGCGACGGAGCCCAGGCGAGCATCAGAGTCAGGCGTCGGCCTGCCGGTACGGCGAACTCCGTGACGGTGGAGCCGTCACATTCGAGGACATCCACCGGGGCGTCGGCGCTCTGCCACAGGGCATCCGGACCGGCGACGGCAACGGTGCACGCGCCTTCCCGTCTCACCCATGGCACTACGCGCCCCTGGTGAAAGCGTGGCCTCAGTTCGCTGCGCATGGTGACACAGCCCGCAATGCCCTCCACGATGCGCACCAGAAAGGGCGAGTTGCTACGCGGCGGCATGAAATCCGTGACACGCACGGCTCCGGTTTCGGTCTCCCACCAGGAGTCGAGGATCAGTGTGTCGTCGCGGTATCCCCTGCGGGAACACTCTTGCGCGCCTTCGGGCGCGATCCGCCAGAAACCGTTGCTGCCGTTACCGAGCAAGGCGGCGAAACATGCCGGTGAATCGAACTGCGGAACGCAGAGCCAGTCGACCGAGCCGTCGCCTCCGATCATGGCGGCGGTCTCCAGATCACTGACGATGGCGTAGTTCTCGATTGGATTGCTCATGATCGCACTACGCCGTGGTACACAAAGCCGCTGCCTCCAGGCTACGCCACATCTCGTGCCGGGAAAGGCCGAGACAGGCCGGGTGACGAGCCAGAGCCTGGGCGTGGCTTTGTGCGACGCAGCACGAGGACTGCCGTGGCGTTCCGATGACCCCAGGACGTGACGCAATGGTGCAATTAAACTGAAGGGGCGCCCCCCGCGGCGGACTGGCTGAGCCCTTCCGCAAGCCCTGCCGGGCGCCAATGACTCGGAGCGAGCACCGCGCCGCCGGCGCCGCCATCGGCGCGGTCGCAGGCCGGCAGCATTCCTTGCTGTGCCTGCCGGAGTGGTGCTCGCCCCACGGAGAAGGCCACCATGCCCAAAATGATTCATAGGGCCGTCATCCCTGCCGCAGGTATCGGCTCCCGGCTGCTGCCCTTGACCAAGGCCATCCCCAAAGAGATGCTGCCGATCGGAGAAAAGCCGGTCATCGAGCACACCGTGTGTGAACTCGTCGCCTCGGGAATCACTGACATCACGATCGTTGTATCCCAGGGGAAGGGGCTCATCCAGGACCATTTCCGGCCCGCGCCGGCGCTGGCGGAGCAACTCCGCGCCGATGGAAAAGGCCACTTCGCCGATGCCGTGGAGGAGGTCGCCGCACTGTCCCGCCGCGGTCACATCACCTACCTCGACCAGCACGGCCCGTACGGCAACGGCACACCGGTCCTCAACGCCGCCCACAACTACGGCGACGAGCCCATGCTCGTGCTGTGGCCGGATGACGTGTTCGTTGCCGAAGTCCCCCGTGCCCAGCAGCTGATCCGGGCCTACGAGGCAATGAACTGCCCCGTATTGGCACTCATGCCCATGGACCGCGCCGACTCGTACCGCTACGGCGTGCCCGTCGTCAAGGAGGACATGGGGGACGGGACGCTGCGGATCACCGGGCTCGTGGAGAAGCCCAGGCCGGCCGACGCGCCGTCCGAGTACGCCGCCATCGGCGGATACGTCGTCACCCCCGGCATCATCGACGAAGTGCGCGAGCAGACCCGCCTCTGGCACGCCGCAGGGGATTCGACCGCAGAGGTCTACCTCACCGACGCCATCAATGCCTACGCGGCAACCCGCGCGGCGTACGGACAGGTCATCCAGGGCCGGTGGTTCGACACGGGGAACCCTGCCGCATACCTCGAAGCCCAGTTCGCGGCCGCACTGCATCACCCCGAATACGGCCCACGCCTGCGCGAACTCGCGCGCAGCATGGACACATCCGGCACCGCTGGGACGTCAGCGGGATAGCCCGCGTACAGAGGCGGAGCTGCGCACGCCCCGGTCGACGGCGGCCCCACGGTGGAACGGTGGGCCGCCGGTGGCGAGGGGCGCCCCATCGCCCGGACCCGGGTCAGCCCGAGACGCTCGCCCGGCCGTTCTCGATGTGCCCCATCAGCGGGCGCCGGAAGGCGCTGTTCCCGAGTTCCTCGGCCATGCGGCGGATCACGGGCTGAAACGGATCCTCCGCGGCTCGTCCCCGTCAGCCTTCCCGGACCGCGACGCCTGATCCACCGCCTCACCCGCCGCCGACCGGCCACGATCGACCACATTCTGCACTGGCCGAACTGGCGAAGCCGACGACAACGCCGAGCCGGCACCAGCCACCGCAAACGCCGCGGCCACACACCACCAGAAACTAATGAATCGTCACGGACGACTGTCGCAGTACTAGAGCGCGGTCAGGATGCGCGGGCCGTCGTCCGTGATCGCCACCGTGTGCTCGGCGTGCGCGGCCCGGCTGCCGTCCGTCGTGCGCAGGGTCCAGCCGTCGCGGTCCGCGCGGTACGTGTCCACACCGCCGCCGATCAGCATCGGCTCGATGGCCAGGACCATGCCGTGCCGCAGCGGCATCCCGCGCCCCGGCCGGCCCTCGTTGGGCACGCCCGGGTCCTCGTGCATGTCGCGGCCCACGCCGTGCCCGCCGAACCCCTCGGGGATGCCGTAGCCGGCGGAGCGGCAGACCGTGCCGATGGCGTGCGCGATGTCACCGATCCGGTTTCCCACCGTGGCGGCCGCGATACCGGCTTCCAGCGCCTTGTACGCCGTGTCGACGAGCCGGGTGTCGGCGGGGCGGGCGCGGCCCACGGTGAAGCTGATCGCCGAGTCACCGGCCCAGCCGTCCAGCTTCGCGCCCGCGTCGATGCTGACCAGGTCGCCGTCGCGCAGCCGGTAGTCGGTCGGGATGCCGTGCACGATCGCGTCGTTGACCGACGCGCAGATGACCGCGGGGAAGGGGACCGGGGCGAAGTGCGGCCGGTAGTTGAGGAACGGCGAGCCGGCGCCCGCCTCGCGCAGCACCCCGCGTGCGACCTCGTCGAGTTCGCGCAGCGAGACGCCGACCGCGGCCGCCTCCCGGGTGGCCGTCAGCATCTGTGCGACGACGCGGCCGGCCGCGCGCATGGCTTCGATGGATGTGTCCGTCTTGAGTTGCACCATGCCAATTACAATACCGCAATTACTATACCGGTCCGAGCGGTATTAGAATGACGGCATGGTCCGTACCCCCCTGACCCCCGAAGAGCGCCTGCGCGGCGAACGGCTCGGCCTGCTGCTGCGTGAGGCGCGAGGCGCCCGCAGCATGACCGAGATCGCCGCCCGTGCCGGGATCTCCGCCGAGACCCTGCGGAAGATCGAGACCGGCCGCGCCCCCACCCCCGCCTTCTTCACCGTCGCCGCCCTGGCCGGTGCGCTCGGCCTCTCCATGGACGAACTCCTGCTGCGCTGCGCCCCGGAGCCGGCGATCGTACCGCTGGCCGGCTAGGGCGTGCTGCGAAAGCCCCGCCCTTAGGCTGGGCCCCATGAGCCTCCAGGACTTCGCGCGCAGCGAGTACGTCAGCCTCACCACGTACCGCAAGGACGGGACGCCCGTCGCCACCCCCGTCTGGGCGGTGGCCGACGGCGGCGAACTGCTCGTCTGGACCAAGACCGACTCCTGGAAGGTCAAGCGGCTGCGCAACGACAGCCGGGTCCGCGTCACCGTCTGCGATGTGCGTGGGCGGACCGAGGAGGGTGCCCCGAGCGCCGAGGGCACCGCCAGGCTGCTCGGCGAGCGCGAGACGGCCGCCGTGCGCCGCGCGATAGGGCGTAAGTACACCTGGAAGTACTGGCTGCTCGACTACCCGGCGATGATCGTCCGGCTCGGCAAGCGCCCGCACACGGGGATCGCCATCACCCTCTGAGCCCCGCCCCGGTCCGAGCCCCGCCCCGGCTGCCTCGGACCCGCAAAGCGCGCGTAGCCGTCCCGTAACACGTCTGCGGTCGAATGCCCCGGACTGGAGGGTTCCAGCCGGCGGCGGCCGAAGGCGACGGTGACGGTGCATCAAGAGACGGGGTCGGTAAAGGACTTCGCGTGCCACCTGCGCGAGCTGGTGGCACTGCTCGATCATGGGCGGGGCTGGTACGGGGTCTTCCGGCGACGCGACCCGGCGGGCATGGACGCCTGCCTGGACGGGGCGGAGCTGCCGCCCTGGGACGTGATGGAGGCGCTCTTCTCGGACCTGGCGCAGGTGCGGGGGACCGCGTACGCGGAGGAGGCGGCGGCGCGTGCCGCCCGGTTGCACGCGGACTGCGCCCTCGGCCTCGACAGCCGTCCCGGCGGCCGCGCCCGGCTCGTGGAACGGCTCGGCCTGATGCTCCGCGAGCAGGCGTACGCCGCCGAGCGGCTGTGGGCGGTCCGGGAGAGCGGCGACGGGGACGAGGGCGCCGGGGCGCTCGCCTGGGCCCGCGACGACCACGCCCGCGCCTCGGCCCGCTGCGCCGAACTCCGCCGCCGCCTGTCCGCCCTCTCCCGCGCCCCGGACCGGCTCGCAACGCGCGCGGCGGCCCCGGCGAGGCCGGCCGCCCCGGAGCCGGAGCCCGCGCCCCACGAAACCCTGCCCGCCCGGAAGCGGAAGCCGACCGGGGCCCGGTTCGCCGGCCTTGAGGCCGAGGGCGGCGGCGCGGACAAGGGGCCCGTGCTGCCCGCCGCACCGGCCGCGTCGCCGCGCGGCGCCCGCTTCGGCGGGGCACCGGCCGCACCGGCCGCAGACCGGCCCGCGGCCTCACCGGACCCGGTCGCACTCCGGTCCGCGCAGGCGGCCGTGGGCGCGCTGCTCCGTTTGCGGGCCGAGGGCCGCAGCGGCGAGGCGCACGCGGTGCTGTGTGAGGCGGCGGCCCTCCCCGCGCACCGGCTGCCGCTCCTGGCCGTCGAGCTGCACCGGGCCGGGCTCGGCGCGGACTGGGCGACCCTGCTCTGGGAGGTCGCCTCGCTGCCCCCGGACGGGCTCGCTGCCGGGTGGACGCGCTGGCGGCGGCGGGGCGGGCCGAGGACTGCGGGCGGCTGCTGCGGCAGGGCGTCGCGCGTCCGCCCGCCGAGGTCGCCGAAGCCGTGGCCGCCCTCGACCGGGCGGGCCGGGGGCCGCTGGCCCAGACGCTGCTCGGCGCCTTCGTCCGGACACGCTCGCCGCAGGAGGCGGCCGGGATCGCTTCGATCGACCCGCCCCGGCTCGTACCGCAACTGCTGGCCGCCGCCCGGGCGGTGTCCGAGGCGCAGGGGCGGGGCGTCGAGCACGCGCTGCGTGTCGCGGGTCTCGGCTGAGGCGCACTGGCCCGCACGGGTGTGAAACATGATCGACTCAGCTGGTTCACGGCGATGGTCTTGCCCCGCCGTGTGACGGGGCTTACGTTCTCCCCTACGCACGTGTCTACGGGCGTAGAAGCACGAAGAGGCTCTCTGACGCCGCGTCGAAGGAGCAGCTCATGTCCCACGTCGTACGCGCCGCACTCGTCCAGGCGACCTGGACCGGCGACACCGAATCCATGATCGCCAAGCATGAGGAGCACGCCCGCGAGGCCGCCCGGCAGGGGGCGAAGATCATCGGCTTCCAGGAAGTGTTCAACGCCCCCTACTTCTGCCAGGTGCAGGAGCCCGAGCACTACCGCTGGGCCGAGGCGGTGCCGGACGGGCCGACCGTACGGCGGATGCGGGACCTGGCCCGCGAGACCGGCATGGTGATCGTGGTCCCGGTCTTCGAACTGGAGCAGTCCGGCTTCTACTACAACACCGCCGCCGTGATCGACGCCGACGGCTCCTACCTCGGCAAGTACCGCAAGCACCACATCCCGCAGGTCAAGGGCTTCTGGGAGAAGTACTACTTCAAACCCGGCAACGCCGGCTGGCCGGTCTTCGACACCGCCGTCGGCAAGGTCGGCGTCTACATCTGCTACGACCGGCACTTCCCCGAGGGCTGGCGGCAACTCGGGCTCAATGGAGCCCAGTTGGTGTACAACCCGTCCGCCACCTCGCGCGGCCTCTCCGCCCATCTGTGGCAGCTGGAACAGCCCGCGTCCGCCGTCGCCAACGAGTACTTCATCGCCGCGATCAACCGCGTCGGCCAGGAGGAGTACGGCGACAACGACTTCTACGGCACCAGCTACTTCGTGGACCCGCGCGGCCAGTTCGTCGGGGACGTCGCCAGTGACAAGGAAGAGGAACTCCTCGTCCGCGACCTGGACTTCGGGCTCATCGAGGAGGTCCGGCAGCAGTGGGCGTTCTACCGGGACCGACGGCCCGACGCGTACGAGGGGCTGGTCGAGCCGTGAGCAGCCTCCACCACCGCCACCTCGCCGTCAGCCCCGACTGGCTGGCGCTCTACTACCGCCACCCGCTGGAGATCACGCACGGCGAGGGCCGCCACGTCTGGGACGCGGACGGCAACCGCTACCTCGACTTCTTCGGCGGCATCCTCACCACCATGACCGCCCACGCGCTGCCCGAGGTCAGCAAGGCCGTCAGTGAGCAGGCCGGTCGGATCATCCACTCCTCGACGCTCTACCTCAACCGCCCGATGATCGAGCTGGCCGAGCGCATCGCCTCGCTCTCCGGCATCCCCGACGCCCGGGTCTTCTTCACCACCTCGGGCACCGAGGCCAACGACACCGCCCTGCTCCTGGCCACCACGTACCGCAGGTCGAACCAGATCCTGGCGATGCGCAACAGCTACCACGGCCGGTCCTTCTCCGCGGTCTCCATCACCGGCAACAACGCCTGGTCGCCCACCAGCTTCTCGCCGCTCCAGACCCTGTACGTGCACGGTGGCGTCCGCACCCGCGGCCCCT
Organism: Streptomyces sp. DT224; assembly: GCF_049844595.1. NCBI lineage: Bacteria > Bacillati > Actinomycetota > Actinomycetes > Kitasatosporales > Streptomycetaceae > Streptomyces > Streptomyces sp. DT224. Next base: position 347,362 of record NZ_JBNCLI010000002.1, on the reverse strand, counting down.
ACGCGCACCTGAGCGACGAGGAGTTCACCGCCGCCTGCGTCGCGGACCTGGAGGACCTGCTCGGCCACACGCGCACCCCGGCCGCCCTGATCGCCGAACCCATCCAGGGCGTCGGCGGTTTTACCTCCCCGCCGGACGGGCTCTACGGCGCGTTCCGCGAGGTGCTGAACCGGCACGGTGTGCTGTGGATCTCCGACGAGGTGCAGACGGGGTGGGGGCGCTCCGGCGAACACTTCTGGGGCTGGCAGGCCCACGCCCAGAACGGGCCGCCGGACATCCTCACCTTCGCCAAGGGCATCGGCAACGGGATGTCCATCGGCGGCGTGGTGGCCCGCGCCGAGGTCATGAACTGCCTGGACGCCAACTCCATCTCGACGTTCGGCGGTTCACCGGTCACCATGGCGGCCGGCCTCGCCAACCTCTCGTACCTCCTGGAACACGACCTCCAGGGCAACGCCCGCCGCGTCGGCGGCCTGCTCATCGAACGGCTGCGCGCGATCGGCGCCGCCTCGGAGCGGGTCCGCGAGGTGCGGGGCCGGGGCCTGATGATCGGCGTCGAGCTGGTCAGGCCGGGCACCGACGAGGCCGACCCGGAAGCGGCCGCGGCCGTCCTGGAGGCGGCGCGCGAGGGTGGCCTGCTCATCGGCAAGGGCGGCGGCCACAACACCAGCGTCCTGCGCATCGCCCCGCCGCTGTCGCTCGCGATCGCCGAGGCGGAAGAGGGGGCGGACATCCTCGCCGACGCCCTGCGCGCGGTGGGCTGAGCGCCGACACCCGCGCGGGTGCGGGGGCAAGGACCCCGCACCCGCGTTCCACCAGCACAACGAGGAGGGGTACCCATGAGCCGTACCGTCATCCGCGGCGGCCTGGTCGTCACCGCGTCGGACGAGATGCACGCGGACGTCCTCGTCGACGGCGGCCGGATCGCCGCGCTCGCCGCCCACGACAGCGACGAGGCGGCCGGCTGGACCGCCGCCCGCACCATCGACGCGACCGGCAAGTACGTCATCCCGGGCGGCGTCGACGCGCACACCCACATGGAGATGCCGTTCGGCGGCACCTACGCGGCCGACACCTTCGAGACCGGCACCCGCGCCGCGGCCTGGGGCGGTACCACCACCATCGTGGACTTCGCCATCCAGTCCGTCGGCCGCTCCCTGCGCGAGGGGCTCGACGCCTGGTACGCCAAGGCGGACGGCAACTGCGCGATCGACTACGCCTTCCACATGATCCTCGCCGACGTGAACGAGGCCTCGCTCAAGGAGATGGACCTCCTGGTCGGCGAAGGCATCACGTCCTTCAAGCTCTTCATGGCGTACCCCGGTGTCTTCTACAGCGACGACGGGCAGATCCTGCGCGCCATGCAGCGGGCCGAGTCCAACGGCGGCCTGATCATGATGCACGCGGAGAACGGCATCGCCATCGACGTCCTCGTGGAGCAGGCCCTCGCCGCCGGCCGCACCGATCCCCGCTACCACGGCGACGTACGCAAGGTGGCGCTGGAGGCCGAGGCCACCCACCGCGCGATCCAGCTCGCCCGGGTCGCGGGAGCGCCGCTGTACGTCGTGCACGTCTCCGCGGACGAGGCCGTCGCCGAGATCGCCGCCGCCCGCCACCAGGGGCAGCCGGTCTTCGGCGAGACCTGCCCGCAGTACCTCTTCCTCTCCACGGACAACCTCGCGGAACCGGACTTCGAAGGCGCCAAGTACGTCTGCTCCACCCCGCTGCGGCCCCGGGAGCACCAGGAGGTGCTGTGGCGCGGGCTGCGCAACAACGAGCTCCAGGTCGCCTCCACCGATCACTGCCCCTTCTGCTTCTCCGGGCAGAAGGAGAGGGGCCGGGGCGACTTCTCGAAGATCCCCAACGGCATGCCGGGCGTCGAGAACCGCATGGACCTGCTGCACCAGGCCGTGGTGGACGGCCACATCTCGCGGCGCCGCTGGATCGAGATCGCCTGCGCGTCCCCGGCGAGGATGTTCGGCCTCTACCCCAAGAAGGGCACGATCGCGCCCGGCGCCGACGCGGACATCGTCGTCTACGACCCGGCGGCCCGGCAGACCGTGTCAGCCGAGACCCACCACATGAACGTCGACTACTCGGCGTACGAGGGGAAGCAGCTCACCGGCCAGGTCGAGACGGTGCTCTCGCGCGGCGAGGTCGTCATCGACCACCGCACGTACACCGGCCGCGCCGGCCACGGCATCTACACCCCACGCGCCACCTGTCAGTACCTGAACTAGGAGCAACGGGCATGGACTTCGGACTCGTCCTCCAGACGGACCCGCCCGCATCGGCCGTGATCAGCCTGATGCGCCGCGCCGAACGCAACGGGTTCCGCTACGGCTGGACCTTCGACTCGGCGGTGCTCTGGCAGGAGCCGTTCGTCATCTACAGCGGCATCCTGGAACACACCGAGCGGCTCACCGTCGGCCCCATGGTCACCAACCCGGGCACCCGCACCTGGGAGGTCACCGCCTCCACCTTCGCCACGCTCAACGACATGTACGGCAACCGGACCGTGTGCGGGATCGGGCGCGGCGATTCCGCGATGCGCGTCGCCGGGCGCCCGCCCAACACCCTGGCCCGGCTCGGCGAGGCCATCGACGTCATCCGGGACCTCGCCGAGGGCCGCGAGGCGGACATCGGCGGGCAGCCGGTCCGCATCCCCTGGATCAAGGACGGCAAGCTCCCCGTCTGGATGGCCGCCTACGGCCCCAAGGCCCTCGCGCTCGCCGGGCAGAAGGCCGACGGCTTCATCCTCCAGCTCGCGGACCCCTACCTCACCGAGTGGATGATCAAGGCCGTACGGGACGCGGCGGCCGGGGCCGGCCGCGACCCGGACTCGGTCACCATCTGCGTCGCCGCCCCCGCCTACGTCACCGACGACGACTCGCCCGAGGCGCTGGCCCACGCCCGGGACCAGTGCCGCTGGTTCGGCGGGATGGTCGGCAACCACGTCGCCGACCTCGTCGCCCGGTACGGCGAGCACTCGGGCATGGTCCCCGACGAGCTGACCGCGTACATCAAGGACCGGCAGGGCTACGACTACAGCCACCACGGACGCGCCGGGAACCCCGACACCGCATTCGTCCCCGACGCCGTCGTGGACCGCTTCTGCCTGCTCGGCCCGGCCGCCGCCCATGTCGAGAAGCTGAGACACCTCAAGGGGCTGGGCGTCGACCAGTTCGCGGTGTACAACATGCACGACGCCCGCGAGGCCACCATCGACGCCTACGGCTCCGCCGTCATCCCCGCCCTCACCGACTGACGGCCGCACCCCGGTCACCCGCAACGCCGGTCGTACGCAACCCCCCGCGCCCCGCCCGCCCCGCACGGCACCGCCCCGAGCGAAGGGTCCAGCCGCCATGACATCGACCGCACCCCCGTCACCGTCCCCCTCGCCGGAACCCATACCGGCCGACCGCACCGACCGCGTCGAACTCGCGCCCGGCGCCGTCCCCGACGACAACCGCTTCGTCAACGCGGACCTGCTCCCCGTCCCGCTGGCACGGCGCGTCTGGACCACGTACACCTTCACCGCCCTGTGGGTCGGCATGGCCCACAACATCCCGTCCTGGCTGCTCGCCTCCGGTCTCGTCGCCCTCGGCATGGACTGGAAACAGGCCGTCTTCACCATTGCGCTCGCCAACCTGATCGTGCTCGGGCCCATGCTGCTCACCGGCCACGCCGGGCCCAAGTACGGCATCCCCTTCCCGGTCCTGGCCCGGGCCTCGTTCGGGCTGCGCGGCGCCAACCTGCCGGCGCTCATCCGGGCGGCGGTCGCCTGCGCGTGGTTCGGCATCCAGACCTGGATCGGCGGCGTCGGCATCTTCACCCTGCTGGGCAAGGTGTTCGGCGGGTGGGCCGAGGCGTCCGAGATCGGAGGGCAGCCCTGGACGCTCTGGCTGTGCTTCGCCCTCTTCTGGGCGCTCGAACTCGCCATCATCCACCGGGGGATGGACGCGCTGCGCCGGTTCGAGAACTGGGCGGCACCCTTCGTCATCGTCGGCGCGCTGGTCCTCCTGGTGTGGATCGCGGTGAAGGCCGGAGGCTTTGGACCCCTGCTCGACCAGCCGTCGGAGCTCGGGTGGGGCAAGGACTTCTGGCCCGTCTTCTTCCCGTCCCTGATGGGCATGATCGCCTTCTGGGCCACGCTCTCCCTGAACATCCCCGACTTCACCCGCTTCGGCGCGGGCCAACGGGCCCAGATCCGGGGCCAGTCGCTCGGGCTGCCGACGACGATGACCCTGTTCGCGCTCCTCTCGGTGCTCGTCACCTCCGGCTCGCAGGCCGTCTACGGGAAAGCCGTCTGGGACCCGGTCGAGCTCGTCGCCCACACCGACAACGTCTTCGGACTCCTCTACGCCCTGGTGACCGTCCTGGTCGCGACCATCTCCGTCAACATCGCGGCGAACGTCGTCTCACCCGCGTACGACCTGGCGAACCTCGCGCCGAAGTTCATCAGCTTCCGTACGGGCGCGCTGATCACCGGGGTCGTCGGCGTCGTCATCATGCCGTGGAAGCTCACCGAGACGCCCGAGCTGTACATCTTCACCTGGCTCGGCCTGGTCGGCGGGCTGCTCGGCACGGTCGCGGGCATCCTGATCGCCGACTACTGGATCGTCCGCCGCACGGTGCTCGATCTCGCGGACCTCTACCGGCCCGGCGGGCGCTACTGGTACACGGGTGGCTGGAACTGGCGGGCCGTCGCCGCCTTCGCGGTCGGCGGTGTCCTCGCGATCGGCGGTTCGCACTCGAAGCCGGGGGAGGGGCCGTTCCCCTCGGACGGCGTCATCCCGTTCCTGAAGCCGCTCGCGGACTACGGCTGGGCGGTGGGGCTGGCGGCCTCGCTCCTCGTGTACGTGGCACCGATGACCGGTCGCCGCCGGGCCTGAAGGCCGCCCGGGTGCGCCGGGGTTCGTCCGGCGCACCCGGGCGGTGCTGTCAGGAGGCCGTGCAGTTCACCTTGATCGGCGCTGCGGCGGCGTGCCGGTTGCTCGCGCCGCTGCCCCGGTTGTCGAGCACGATCGATATCTTTCCGGTGCTCACCGGGAAGGTGCCCGCGTAGACCCACTGGCCGAGGTGTGCGGTCTGGTTGATCTCGAAGGTGTCGATCACGGTGCTCGACTTCGCCTCGAAGTACCGGTGCACCGTGTAATGGGCGGGGCTGCCGCCCACGTAACTGATGTCCCTGACGTTCGGAATGAACACCCGTACCTGGCAGGAGCCCTTGGTAACCGATCCGGTGGGGAACTTCCACTGCGCCCAGTCGGTCGTCTTGGTGGAACTGCCGGACATGGGAAGGCTGTAGTAGAACCCGCTGCAGCCGTAGGACGTCTGGCTGCCGCCGCTTCCGCGCCAGCCCTCGTTACTGTCCCGCCACCGGTCGGACGTGACGAAACCGGGGGTGTCGCAGCCGGGGCCGATGAAGTGGCTGTACGTGACAGGGGCCACCCGGGCGCTGTCCTCGGCGGGGGAGCCGGCCGGCTTTTTACCGGTGCTGTCCTGACCGGCCGCCGCCTCCGACTTCGCGGGCGTCTTCGCCGTGGTGTCGCGCGCCTTCGTGTCCGCCTCCCCGGTCCTGTGGCCGGCGGTCTTCTCCTGCGGGGCGCCGGTCTCGTGCACACCGCCGCTCCTCGCGGTGTCGCCGTTCCCGGCGGTGCCGCCGTTCCTGGCGTCCGGCTTCGAGCCTGTCGCCTTGCCCGTGCGCGGTGTCTGCGCGGTGTCGTCCGGCGCGTTCTGCCGGCCGGGTACGTAACCCGGGCCGGAGCCGTCGGGACCCATCCGGCTGCCGGCCGGGGCGGCGGCGGAGGCCGGTGCGGGGTCGTCGTCCGACCCGGACAGGCCGGAGACGAGGAGGGTGGCGCCGATGAGGATCACGCCTCCGGCCACCGCAGCGGCGACCAAGGGCTTTCCGGGGCGGCCGGGGATGGCGGTGGCCGGCCGCGCGGGGGCGGTCGCCTCCTCCTCTGTCTCCGTCCGGGCTCCCTGAGCGGCGCGCGGTTCGGCTTCCGGCTCCGATTCGGCCCGCGCCGGGCCGGCTTCCGATTCAGCTTCCGGTCCGGCTTCGGATGCGGCTTCCGGTTCGCGTTCCGCTTCGGCCTGCTGCCCGGCCTCCGGCCCGTCCTTCGCTGCGGTCTCCGCCCCGGGGGCGGGTGCGGTCCGCGTCCGGACCGCTTCCTCGGGCTCCGCGGCGGCCGGCGGCTCCTCGGGGAACAGCCCGGAGGCCGGTTCCTCGGCCGGGGCCTGGACGGCCACCGCGCGGGCGGCGGCTGACTCGCTGGTTGCCATGACGTGCCTCTCAGATGGATCAGGACGGGGGCGGGGCGGATGCGCCGGGTCAGGGGCGGCGCGGGAGGGGGCCGGTGCACCGGGCGGGCCAGCCGGTCCCCGACGTGTCGTCGATCAGGCCGGCCGCTTCGTCGAGCCGGGCGACCACCTCGGGCGCCGGCGACCTGAACCGCGTCGCGCCCTCGGGCACTTCGGCCAGCAGTACGCGCGCCGGACGCTCCCCGGCGGCCGCGTGCCGGGCCAGCACGGTGAACTCCGTGCCGGCCGCGAACAACGCCGTCCCGCCGGCGCCCGGGCCCGCCAGCATCGACGTACGCCGGGCGGTCATCGGCCGGATGACATAGCGGACCTGCTCCCGGGGCGGCGACGGAGCGCCCTTGTGCTCCACGTGCACGACGTCGAGCGGGGCGTCGCACCGCAGCACGGCACCCACCACGGCCTCGTCCGGAACGCCGGGTCCGGGAACGGCGCGCATCAGCGTTCCCCGGAGCGCCGGCAACCTCCGGAGTCCGGAGCTCAGGCAGGCGGCATACGGTGCCAACTCGCCGTCTTCCCGGCCCGCTTCGGCAGCGAGCGCCCGGGTGCCGAACCGCCCGTCGGGCGCCGATGCCAGGTACAGGTGTACGGCGACGAGGTCGACCCGGGCCTGCTCCTCGGCGGGCCCGCGCAGAGCGGGTAGCCCGGCCAGCGCCCGATCGACCGGTCCCGTGCAGTCCGCCCAGACGGCGGCCGCCAGCTCGCGGAACGCGGCCCGGTGGGCGCTGCTGCTGAACCCGGTCGCCGTGGCACGGGCGGGGGCGGCGGTGTGCTGCGGGCGCGGGGCCGTCCCGGCGACCGGGGCGGCCCCGGCGGTGGTTGCCCGGACCTCCGCCCGCGTGGCCGGGGCCCCCGGGACCTCCTCGACCGAGGGGGCGAGGGCCGACTCGGTGCCGGGGCGGCTGCTGGTGGCCGGACGGGCGGCACGGGTGGGGGGCGGGACGGGGGCTGCCGCGGCGGGTGCGGGTTGCCCGGGCAACGGTGCGGACGCCGACGGCGCGGTCGCCGCGACGGGCACGGCGGCGAAGGGCGGCACGGGTTCGGGCTCCGGGCCGGTCTCGGTCGAGGGCGTGGCGACGCCTTCGGCGTTCGGGGCGGGCGAGGAGAGGGGCTGGGTGCCGGGCTCGGCGGCCCGGGCGGTCTCGCGTACCGGAGTGGCCTCGGGGCCGGGTGGCGGGGCGGTCGGGGCCTCGGGGCCGGCGGACGGGGCCTTGGGGGCGGCGGTCGGGCCGTGCGACGGGGCGGACGGGGCCTCGGGGTCCGCGACGAAGGCGGGGGCCGCGACGAAATCAGGGTCCGCGACGGAATCGGGGGCACGGGCGGCGTCCGGGGCCGGGGCGGTGGCGGGCTCCGGGGCCGGGGCGTCCGGCTTCGGCGTCTCGGGCCGGGGCATCGGCCCAACCCCCGTCGGTGTCCCGGCGCATGCCAGTCCGTGGCGGACCGCGAAGCGGCGCAGCGCGTTCACCGTGGCCCGGTCCGCGTCCACCGGCGCGGCGACCTCCGCGTGTTCGCGTACCTGCTCGTCCAGTGCGGGCACCACGGTCGCGAGCGCGTCGAGGAGCGCGTCCCGCTCCTCGTGGCCCGTGCCGGCGTCGCCCACGTCGATCCGCGCCGCCCGCGCCTCGGCCGGGCGTTCCCGCACCGATGCCGGGGGCGTGGCGGAGCTGCCCACCCACAGGCCCGCCCGCACCGCCACCACGTAATACTCCGCGCCCAGGCGCCGGGCCGCCGGTTCCGTGTCCGGGGTCCCCACGGAGTCGGGCAGGAGCCAGTGCACCGGGCGCGGTTCGCCGCCCGCGGTGTCCGGCCCGGCCGGGACGCAGCGCACCGCCGTCAGCAGGGCGGGCCAGGCGGCGGTGCCATCCGCCGCGGTCAGCGCGATCCGTTCGGCGGGGGCGTCGGCCGAGGGGGCCGGTGCGGGGAGGGGCACGCCCGTGCAGACCTCCACCTCCGTGCCGAGCAGGTCCGCCGTCCGCTGGGCGACGGGCAGCAGGTCGTCCCCGCCGGCCGGTGCGAGCCGCACGCGGTCCCGCAGCTGGGCGGGCAGCCGGGCGAGCAGGGCGGCCAGGTCGTCCGCCGTGTCGGCCCGGGCGCCGGCGCCGCCCACCAGCACGGTCAGCCGGTCCGGGTGCACCGCGAGGGCGTACGCGGCGTGGCCGGGGCCGGGTACGGCGGTCCCGGCAGGGCTCAGGAGCAGGCCCGCCGGTATCCGGTGCGCCGTGCTGCCGCCCAGGTCCCCGAGCGGAACCCGGGCCAGAGCCCGCTGCCAGTGGGGTGCCGGAAGGTGGGCGCCCAGGGCCACGGGCCCCGTGTCCGGTGCGAACCGCCACCAGCCCCCCACGGGAGTCGGCGGCTCGGCGACGTACAACCCGCCGCCGGGCACCAGGACGGCCGCCGCGTCCGGCGCCTCGATCTCCAGTTGCCACGCGTCGGCCAGCCGCTGGGCGAGGGGCCGGAGGCCGTCGGGCTTGGGCGCCGCGGCACCGGACATCACGAGGCGCGTGGCGGTGCGGTGCTCGTCGCGGAGCCGGGCGAGCAGACCGCCCAGCGCCTCGCCGAGGTTCCGGGCCGCGTCCCCCGTGACGTCCACGACGATCACCGGCCGGTCTCGGTCGACGGGCAGGCGGTGGGCCAGGTCGCGCACGGACGTACGGCGGTCGGCGGAGGAGCGCAGCAGGAATCCGGCCGCGCTCCCCGTGCCGGTATCCGTGCCGAACTCCTCGACCACCGTGTGCGGGCCGTCAGGGGCGGGCAGGCCGGTGCCGGAGGGGGCGGGTGCCGCCGCCGTGGGCCGTCTGCGCCATCTCGGCAGCCGCGCGGCCAAGCCGCTCATCGGGCGCCGTTCCGACGGATGAAGCCGCTGTGCTGCACTGACTCTCCCTCACTGATCCTGCTCGATGCGTCGTCGACCTTATGCTTCGCCGGATCACGAAGAACCGCCGGTGCTGCCTTTGCCGGCGAGAATCGCCACCGTGAGATCGGAGAGTCCCGGCGGGGGCGGCTTCACTGCCACGTCGTGCGTCGGAATGTTCGCGTTCCAGCTGATGCGCTCGATGAGGGCGAGGTAGTCGAGCGGCAGGTTCTCCAGGCTCTCCTGACCGGTGTTCACCATGAGTCCTTCGTCATGCACCGCGCTCGCTGACTCGTCGCGCCGGAAGAGGTGGCGGTCCTCGGGCTTCTCCCCGGCGTCGGAGTACTCGTCGGCGAGACCGAGGTAGTGCAGGATCTCGTGGACGAGCTCCGCGTCGCTGTGCCCCACGTCCCAGGTGCGCTGGTCGGCGCGGTTCGGGGTGCCGTCCGCCCGGGACAGCGTCACTGCCTCGCTGTGCGTGGCGTACTCCACGAACTCGGCTGTCACATGCAGTTGGTCGCCCGATTCGGGCAGGGTGTAGCCCGAGTTGACGATGGTGTCCAGGGCCGACTGGACACGGTCCTGGAAGGCGGCCAGGTCCTGCGGGCTCAGCCCGTCGGTGAGCCGCATGGGGAGCGCGACGAAGAACTGGCGCACCGTCCGGCCGTCCGGCATCCGCATCCGGCGCACATGGTTGCGGATCAGTGTCATGGAGCCGTTGAGGCGGCCGGCCTGCCGCCGGCTCTGGTCCTGTTTCGGGTCGAAGCGCTCGGTGTGCACGGCGGCCGTCGTGGCGTCCTTGTCGAACTGCCTCACCTCGTGCGTCGGCACGGGATTCCGCGTCCGCTGTCCCGGCTCGCGCGTCGGGCCGGTCCTGCTCCTGTTCCCGTTCCCCGGCGGCGTCGTGCCGGTCACGGGGGTTTTCGGTGCGGGCCACTCGGGGGTGAGGGACGCGAGTGACTGGGCGGTCGGGTCCGTCACCGGGGGCACCGGGATGCCCGGGACCGGAGTGCCGCCGGCGAGGTGGGCCCGCGCGAGGTGCGAGGCGAACGCGAGCTGCTCCGCGTACCGGGCTTCGGCCTGCTCGACCGCCTGCTGCGCCTGGTACCGCAGCACGTCCAGACGGGCGGTGGCCTCCTCGCTGCGTACGTTGTCTCGGGTGTCTTCGGCCCGCTCCCACCGCATTTCGGCATCGCGCAGTTGCTCGTGGGCCCTGACCTGGTTCCTCAGCTGCGCCATCCTCTTGCCCAGGACGGACTCAGCCGGGGTGGCCGTGGCCTCGGCAGGGCGGTGGCGGAGGGTCTGGAGCAGGTCCTCCGCCTCTTTCAGGGCGCTCCTCGCATCCTCCTCGGTCGTCTCGTAACCGGCCACGGCCTGGTGCCATTTTTCGTACGCCAGCTGCGCTTCGCGCACGGCACCTTCAGCGGCGTCACGCCGCGCCTCGGCCCGACGCACTGCCTCCTCCGGGTCGGGGTCCGGTTCGCGCCGGTCGCGCGCCTCCTCGAACTGCGCCAGCCGTTGGCGCGCCTCGTCCAGCTGGGTGCGCCCCGCCGCCACGTCGGGGAACGGGGACTCCTCCGGCCGGAGGGCCCACATACGGGTGCCGTCCTGGTCGCGCAGAGCGAGTTCCACCGTGCGCGCGCTCTCCCGCGCGATGACCTGCGCGCGGTGCAGGGCTTCGAGGCGCGCTTCCGGTGTGGGGTTCGTCCCCAGATCCCGCCACAGTTGCGGCACTGCCCCCGGCGGCAGTTCGCCCTCGGCGGCGATGATCCGGGATGCGATCTCGGCGGGCGTGAGGTTCTGGACGTCCGGGGCGGACAGGTCGAAGACGCCCTTGCCCCGGTTCGCCTCGGGGAGCACACCGGTCCCCAGCAGATCACGTTCGGATACGCGCAGGACGGCGGTGCCGGTCACGTACCGCACCGTCCCGTCCGGGCCCGTCACCGTGGTCACGGTGTCGACTTCGACCAGGTGGGTGCTCAGGCCCTCCCCGGCGTCGACCGGACCTGGCTTTCCGGATTTCTCCCAGTGCCGGGAGGTCGCGGAAGCGCCGCCGCCCTGGCCGCCGGGCGTCCACTGGGACCGGACGAAGGGTGTGGAGAACCCGAAGTCGTAGGTGCCGTAGGTGCCGGAGACACCTATGCCGAGCCCGCCGTTCTTGGCGGTCGAGGAGGCGGCCGACGTGTTGAAACCCGTGATCCGCAGCCGGTCGATCGTCACGCCCTTGGTGGAGTCGATGAGCCGGGGATGGAACAGCTGCGTGGCCATGGTGACCTGGGGATGCTTGCCGGTTCCGGTGACGGCGCCGCCCGCCCCGGCCGCGACGCGCACCGGGTCCAGGGTGATCTTCCCGCCGTGGATCAGCTCGGTCAGCCGGACCGCGGCGCCCTCGCCGGACGTCCCGGAGCTGACGTAGCCGCCGGCGAGGGCGGGCGCCAGCTCCTCGACGGCTTCCAGGAGAGCGCGCTGGTTGTCCAGCGCGTACGCGACTTCCGTCCCGGTCGGCCGCAGGGGCGTCGATGTGTTGAACGGCGCGGTGAGCAAGGGGTTGGTCTTGGTGGACCCATAGGCCACGTTCGCTGTCGGCGGGGATTCCTGCTGCTCGTCGTGGTCACCGGAGAACCGCAGGACGACACGTCCGGGAACGTCTTCCGTGGACGTGCGGTCCAGGGGATCGTCGCCCTCGAAGTGGAGGTCGGCGCCGAAGACGTACCCGAGGGTGAACTCGTTTCCCCCTTCGACGCGCTGCCACACCCTGTCCTCGGCCGTGACGGATGTGCTGACGGTGTTCGTGCGGTTGGTCGAGCCGCTGAACGCCGGGGTGACGTTGATGCGTCCGGGGGAGGGCAGAACGCGCCTGAAGCTGAGTGGCAGGTTGAATCCGCGTTGGAGGGTGCGACTGGTGCTCTTCGTGACGTTCCCGGGTGCGTGCGCGGAGTAGTTCTCGACACCCGCTCCGGCGTTCGCCCGACGGCCGCGTACGAGCTGCAGCTGCTCCGCGTTCCAGGCCGGTTTCCCGTGCACCCGGACCGTGACGCTGCGCGTGACGAACCCGTCCGTGTACGGGAAGGTGAAGGTGAGCTGCCCGTCCGCGCCCCGGCCGGGTAGCGAGGCGAGCGCGGTGGACGAGGTGTAGTCGGCGATGCGCTGGGCCAGGCCGGGCACGTAGTTGCGGTGGCCGGGGGTGAGACTGCCCGGGGCCTTGCGCTTGACGAGATCGGTGAGCTCCTGGCGCAGGCGATGGGGGCGCCGGGGATCCTCGTTCGTGGCCGGTGTGGCCGGAGTGGATTCCTGCGAGATCTGTGGGGCCGGTGTGGTCGGAGTGGAATCGTGCGAGTTCTGTGAGGTCGGGGTGTTCTCGGTGCCCGGGGCCGGGAGCGCTTTGTCCAGGGGCGTCGCCTCCAGCACAGCGGCGAGACCGAGGGCGCCGTGTTTGACGAAGTGGTACGGCAGTTTGGCCGTCGCGGTGTCGGTCGTGCCGTTCTGCGTGCCCGCGAACGACGCCAGCATCGTGCCGCCGCGGTTGAGCTGGGCGTCGGTGGCGAGGAAGGTGATGCCCCCGGGCACGTGCACGGTGCGGGTGAGGGAGTCCGCCGTCGTGCTCAGGCGCGAGAACCGCCGGTGGCCCCGGCGGACGGTGATCTCGTACGTGATGTCCGCGCTGATCCGGTGCTGTTCGCCGCTTTCGGAGGGCACCCGGGTGATGTTCGTCGAGGCCGACGTCGTGACCGACGTGCCCGTCCCCGTCCCACGGGTGTACACCTTGGCCGGGATGTTCACCGCCGTCGTCGGTGGGGTCGCGTGCTGCTCCACCTCCTCACGGCTCCGGCCGGTCTTGATGTTGACGCCCCCCTGGAAATCGTGCGACGTCGATTTCGTCACCTGGTGCGACGCGTTGTCCGTGACACCGATGTCCGTCTCGCCGTACTGCGTGACCGTGCCGAGGTCCTTCGGGTTCGTGAGGAACGCCCGTACCTCGACGACCAGGTCGGTGCCCGCAGTCGCCCCGGGTACGAACAGGTCGTCGATGACGAACACCCCCTTCACCAATTGGTGCGCCCGCGACAGCAGGGCGGCGGGGGTGAGCTGCGCGTGCAGGGCCTCGTGCAGCAGGATCGTCCTGTCGGAGCGGTCGCCGCCGGACACGGACCGCTGGACCACCGTGCCCAGGTACAGGAGGGCATCGAGGGCGAACCTGGCAGTGCCGGCGGCGGTGGAGTACCAGGTCGACGCGGGTGGGGTCGGCGTGGCTGTCGGGGCAGGCGCCCTGCCTTGTTCGGCCAGGTCGTCCAGCTCGATCTCTTCCGCCGGGAACGTGCCGGGCATGGATCCGTTCCCCCCGTCCGGCGTCTCCGTGTCCTCCGAGTTCGCGGACTCCTCGATCGTGTCCAGCGTCGCTGCTTCCGCCAGGATCGCGTCCACGGCCTGGTACAGCTGCTTGCTGCCCCGGACGACGTCGACGAGGGAGCTGTCCGGCAGCAGGAAGGTATTCTCCTCAAGGGGAAGCGCGGTGCCCTCGCGCTGGAGCTGAGCCTCCTTGTACCCCGTGTACTCCTTGGACGTGCGGTCCTCCGGTACGGCGAGGTCCACGTGTACGTCCTGACCGGCCGAGGTGAACGGGCCTGTGGACACCGGCCCGGATTCCTCGATGATGTCGACCGCGAACACGGCCGGGACGCGGAACACCTCGGTCTTCTGGTTGCTCGTCAGCATGAACTGCGACTGGGAGAGCGCGGCGCCCGCTGCCGAGGTTTCGGTCGTCTGCGACGTGTACTTGTAGTCCCCGGCGAATGCGCCGCTGACGTCATCGACCGACAGGTTGCCCAGCTGCGCGTTGCCCCCGACGGTGACGGTGGAGCCGGACGATTTCTGGTTCGTGCCGGGCACGGACATGGTGCTGATGCTGGGCATGTGCACGCCGCTCAGCGACGTGAGGTGGAGAAGGGCCGAGCCTTCGCGCGTGTCGCGTTCGAACGAGAAGTTCAGACGGACCCGTTCCACGCCTCCGCCGAGCAGGGGCTTGGTGAAGTGCTGTGCGGAGCCGCCGTCGACCAGCTCGTCCATCATGCCGAGCATGCCGTACTGGGACTCCAGCATGGACAGTCTGCGTAGGTTCTCCAGCCGGGCCTTCACCAGAGACTCGCTCGCGATACCGTTCTGCTCGCCGGGGAGCGGCAGGTAGCCGTGGTCGCGGAGCCAGTCGCGGGTCTGTCTGAATACGGTGCCGACGCCCTCCCCGCCCACCGCGAGCGGAGTCGTGGTGAGGCCGATCGCATCCAGTTGAGCCACCTCGGGGGGTGCCTCCTTCTCCTCGCCTTGTTCGGGCTTGATGCCGCTCGCGGCCTCCGGGCTCAGTGTCCTGATCCGGACCGGCGTGGCGGGCACCGAGTAGGGCGTGCTCCGCGTGCCGTCGGCCGGGATGAACTCGACCTTGTAGGTCACGTCCGCGTGGGTCAGGACATGCCCGCCGTTCGTGCGGATGTTGTGTGTCACGCTGTGCGTGGCGCCGGCGCCGAACGACCGGTCGCCCTGCAGGCTGCCGCCGACCTTGATGAGTCCCGAGAGACCGAAGTTGAAGTCGCGGAAGTCCTTGTCCGCGTCTGCGGGCCGGCTGCTCGCGTTCGGGCCGCCGCCGACATCGCCCCCGAGCGACTGCGAGATCTTCGTCAGCGAGTCGGCCTTCAACTGGCGCTCCAGAAAGCGTTCCAGGCTGTACTGCGTGCCGACCTGGATGTCCTTGCCCTCACGGCCCGCGACGTCGGCGGTGACCTTGAACAGGCCGAGGGTGTTGCCGTCCTTGTCGAGCAGGATCGGTGAGAGGGTCCCGACGGAGCCACCGGGTACGCCGCTCTCGTACTGGAGCGGCAGAGCCCCGAGCAAATGCTCCGCACCGAAGTACTTCTCCACCGTGAGCAACGACTTCGGGTCGAGCATCCCGAGCTGGATCCCGTACCGTTTGCGTACTTCGCGCAACAGGCTTCCCGGATCGGCCATGGAGTCCATGACCCACAGCGGGGAGGCGGCCAGATGTTCTGCCAGGGCCTGGGGTGTGGTGAAGACGTTGCCGTCCTCCGTCCCGTAGCCGGGCTTCGCCAGGTGCTCGGGGAACCACGCAGTCACCGTGCCCAGCTCGTGCGCGGCAGAGGCGTGGTGGTCGATCTGCTGGAACGGTTCCGCGGAAGACGCCCGCGCCTGTCCCAGCACCGTGTAGTCGAATGGGCTGGACGGCTCCGTGCTGCGCATCAGGCTCGTTGAGTTGACGGCGCTGCTGACCGTCGACGTCAGGCTCGTCTGCTGGTAGGTGGCGTTCAGGTTGAACGCGACGGTTCCGCCGGTGAACCAGGACGCGACCTTGTCGAAGAAGTGCGAGAACGCCACGGACACGGTGCGCACGGCGGTGGCCGACGCCGACGAGGTCGTGTCGAATGCCGCCGCCTGGCGCTGCTCGTTGTTGTGCGGCGGCTGCCGGTCTCCGGCCCCGTGGAGCGCGGAGGGCCTGGGCCGGGTCAGCTGGAGCTGAACGTCGAGCGTGTGGGGTTTGTCGTTGACCGTCACGGTGATCGTGTGACCGTCCTGGCTGAACAGCATCACCCGGTTGTCATGAAGTGCCTGCGGCGCGAGCAGGGAGGCCAGTTGGGTGGTGGCTTCGGCGCGCTGCTGGTGGTCGAGGGGGCCGGCGATCTCCACCAGCCGGTCCAGGGTCTCCCGCTGGAGGTTCGCGGCCACCTCGTTCGTGATCGGCTCCAGGTGCACGCCGCTGATGCCCTCGCTCTGCTGGGTGCCGAAGTTCGCCACCTCGTCGGAGAGCTCGACCGGCAGCGGAACGATGTTGTCCGTGGTGTTGTTCGCGGTGTTGTCCGTGTCCGTAGCGTTGTCTGCGGTGTCGTGCGGCGTGTAGTCCGTGTCCGTGGCGTTGCTTGCGGTCGTGTCCGCGGTGTTGCTCGCGTTGCCGATCGGAGGTTCGTCGATCGTGATGCTCATGTACGACGACGAGGACGTGGGAGGTTGGCTGGACGGGGCCTTGCTGTTGTCCCACCCGGATCCGTTGCTCTCGACGGACTCCGCCTCCGTGTCGTCGTCCGACACGGCGAGATGCTTCATCGCGGAGGACCGGTCGGTGTCGTTCTGCGAAACCACCTGGGGCTTGACCTGCTGCTTCGCGTCCCCGCTTTCGTTTTCGGCCCGTTGAACATCCTTCAACGGTGTGCTGGTGGTGTTGATCCTTTCCTGGTTCTCCGGCGCCTTTCCGACCGTGGAAGAGGTGACGGGCGGGTTTCCCGGGACCTTCGAAGGAGGAGTGGGCGTCGTCGTGTTCGTGGAGGTGGCCTGCGTCGGTGTGTGCGTCGGCGCCGGCGTCGGTGTGGACGTGGACGAGACCGGCGTGGACGGCGTCGGAGTCGTGGACGGGACCGGCGTCGCGGTCGGAAGACCGTTCGGCACCTGCCGCGGGTGGGAGACGAGAGGCGTGCCGTCGTCGTCCCCGGCTGCGGTGTCCTCGTCGTCCAACGTCAGTTCGGTCAGGTCGAGCGGGTCGAACGCCGTGTCGTCGACCGGGACGGTCGCGGGGGCGGCCCCGGAAACGCCGTTGCCTTCCGTGCTCTCCGTGCTGATGCCCGTACCGGAACCCCTACCCGCGTCGGACGGTCCGCCCGGAGACTGCGCACCATGGCCCGGCAGCTTCAGCCCCGCGTCCAGGGCCGAGTTGCGCAGGTCCGCGCCGAAGTGCTCCCCCCGGGTCTCCAGCAGATGCCCGATCCGGCCCTCGACCATGCCCGAGCCGAAGGTCAGCCCGGACGTCTTGAACGTGTGCTCGTCGCTGAAGATCAGGTTGTACGTGCCCTCGGAGACGGCCGCGTGCGCGCCCTCGAACACCCCCTTGCCCAGGCCGTGCCCGGCGGCGCCCGCCATCGACTGCAGGACGTTCCTGCCGAGGACATCCGCCGCGCCCTGGCTCAGCACCTTCCCCAGCGGGCCGCCCGCCTCCTTGCCCAGCGGCGTCAGGGCCCTGCTCAGGGCCTGCGGGAGGTCCGGCTTCCCGGTGTGCGTGAGCAGTGCCGTCGCCCAGGACCGGCCTGCGTCCCGCGCCGCGTTGCCGCCGAGGTGCTTCTCGAACGTATCGCCGACGGCGGTCACGAACGCGTCCCCGGCCGCCTTGGCCCGCGGCCCCGCCGTCTGCGGCAGATGGTCGGCGAAGTTCTTGGCGAGGTCGCCCCCGAAGGTCTCAGGCGGCTTGGAACCCACCCCGGGCGGCCCCTTCGGCCCGTGCACCGGCGGGGGCGGGAGCACCTTGTCGAGCTCCTTGCCGAGGGCCCGGCCGCCGTCCTTGCCGAAGATTCTCGCGAGGCCCTTGCCGAACTTGCTGCCCAGGAACTGGAAGGGGCCGGCCATCAGCCCCTGGACCGCCCCGGAGAGCGCCGCGCCCTTCGTGAGCGTGCCGTCGTACGTGTCCCGGGTGCCCTGGTTGAACTGCGTCCACTGGACGAGGAGGTCCATGGCGACCCCCATGCCCACGTTGATCACCTCGTGCATGAGGACGGACAGCAGGAGCCGTCCCAGCCACGAGCGGATCAGGAAGCGGACGATGGCCACCTTCGCCAGGTACGCCTGGATCGACGCTCCGAAGAAGAACGCCAGCGCCGCCGCGACGACCGCCTCCAGCAGGAGTTCCACCAGCTGGGCGATGATCATGTACTTCGTGTACTGGAGCTGCGTCGCACCCTCGCGGGTGAACTCGCCCAGCAGCTTCGCCTGGTCCGCGACCGCGTCGAAGTAGCTGAGCCCCTCCTCGCCGATGAAGCTCTTCATGGCCGCCTGGTACGTCGCGGCGGCGTCCCCGTCGAAGCTCTGCCTGGTGAATCCGAGAGCTTCGGCGATCTGCTGCTTGAAGTCGTTCGACAGCTTGCCGTGCAGGTCCTTGTGGACCTCGGCCAGCTCGAACATCCTGTCCTCGTCGCCGTTCGGCGGCTTCTCACCGGTCAGGGCGGCGAACAGCCAGGCGCATTCGGGCGGGAACTCCAAGGACACCGGTCAGCGCCTTCCGGTGTGCAGGTTCAGCGTGTCGGCGATGTGCTGCTGCTGCGCACCGAAGTCCTTGGCCGCGTCCTTCAGGCTCTGCGAACTGCCGGAGAGCGCGTCGGCCAGCTCCCGTACCCCAGTCCGGGCGGAATCGACGCCCTGGAGGTACTTCTCACCGAACTTCTCGCCGAACTCCCCGTCCCCCCAGCAGCCGTGGTATGAGGTGATCTTGTCCAGGTAGTCGTCGCGGAGCAGCTTGATCTTCTCCGCCACATCGGCCATGTCCTCGCCGCTCCGGCCCAGCTTCTGCGTGTCGACGTCGAGAGTCACCGGCCGGCCGCCCCTTCGCGCGGGCCGCCGCCGGCGGGCTCGTCCTCGTCCTCGACCAGCTCGTCCAGCAGCGCGCCGGAGGAAGCCGTCGGCGCCTTGACCGGTGGCGTCGGCAGCCCCGCCTCGCGCATCGGGGCGAACAGCTCGTCCCAGTCCAGCTCCTGGAAACCGCCCTCGTCCGTCGGCGCCATCCCCGGCAGTGGGCCGAACGGGCGGTACACGTCGGCCAGTTGTTCCGCCGCCTGCGTACGCGCGGTGGCGATGGTGGTCATCAGGACGCTCGCCAGCTGGGCCGGCGGCAGCGTCCGGTAACGGGTGCCGGGAAAACGGAGGTTCGTCAGCTGGCCCTGCGCCCCCACGGTGGCCTCCACCGTGCGGTCCTTCGACATCACCGTCGCCGATATCCGCGCCGCCGCCGCGCCCGCATTCCGCAGCTGGGCACGGGTCTCCTCGAACTCCGCCAGCGCCTGGGCCAGCCGCTCCTCGATGGGATTGCTCATGGTGTTACCGCCGTTCTCTTCGGGCGTGCGCACGCCGTCATCGTCCGATCACCGCCGACACGCCGCCCTCGTCGGTGCCCCAGGTCTCCTCGTCCTCGCTCACCCAGGTCGATCGCTCCCGCTCGGCGCTCTGGGTGCCGGTGCCCGCGCCGCCGCCCATGCCGCCCATCGGGGGCATCATCGGGGTGCCCGAGCTGGTGGTGGCGGGCCGGCGCATCGCGGCCGCCTCCTCCGCCGCGAGCTGGGCCGACCGGGCCCCGCGCGCCGACGCGGCGTCGCCCACGGCCAGCGACCGGGTGCGCTCGCCCAGCGCCCCCGCGCCCGCCGCGGCCGTGGTGCCCGCGGTGAGCCCCTGCCCGCCCAGCGGGTTCAGCCCCAGCGGGGGCAGCGGTCCGCCCGCCGCGCCGTCGCCGTTCACGGCGGGCCCGTATCCGCCGTCCCCGAGCGAGTCGGAGGCCGCGCCGTCCGGGTAGTCGTAGTAGTCGTAGTCGCCCCACCCGTCTGCGGAGCCGTTCGTGCCGAGCTCCGGGACGGTGCCGGTGGTGCGCCCGTACGCGTCGGTGGTGACCGTCCGTCCGTCCGGGTAGCTGATCCGGTGGCCGCCGTCCTTCAGCGTCGTGTCGACCGTCCCGTCGGGGTACGTGGTCGTGGCCGACCCGTCCGCGTGGTGCGTGGTCAGCGAGCCCGTGCCGCCGGTGGGATTCAGCTGCTCGATGGTCCGGTGGCCGTCGGCGTCGGTGGCGGTGTACGTACCGTCGGGGCCCAGCTTGGTGGTGCTGCCGTCCTTGTACGTCGTCGAGACGGTGCCGTCCGCGCCGATCCGGGCGACCGATCCGTCCGCGTACTGGACGGTGGACGTGCCCTTGCCCAGGTGGGAGACGGTCTTCGTGCCGTCCGGGTCGACGGTCGTGACGGTGCCGTTCGACGCGACGGTGGTCTTCGTCCCGTCGGCGTGCGTGGTCGTCGTGGTGCCGTCCTCGCCGTACGCGGTGGTGGAGCCGTCCGGGTTGTGCGTGGCCGCGCCCGGCCGGGGGTGACTGACGGTGCTGTGGCCCTGGGGGTCGGTGGTGGTGACGGTGCCGTCGGGGGACAGCTTCGCCGAAGACCCGTCGGCGTAGCGGGTGAGCGTGGAGCCGTCCGTCCCGATCGTGGTCTTCGTGCCGTCCTGGTAGGTGACGGTCTCGCTGCCGTCCTTGTTCAGGACGGTCCTGGAACCGTCGGGGTTGTCCGTGACCATGGAGCCGTCCGGCCGGACCGTGGTGGTCGTGCCGTCCTTGTGCGCGACGGTGCGCGAGCCGTCCGGGTTGTACGTGGTCGTGCTGCCGCCGGGGCCCTTCACCGTCCTGGCCGTCGTGCTCCCGAGGCCGGGCGCGCCCGTCCCGTTGAGGCCGAGGGCCGGCGGGAGGACGCCCGCCGGAGTGGTCTCCTGGTGGCCGTCCGGGAAGGTGGTGGTGTGCGAGCCGTCGGGGTTCGTGGTGGTGAGGGAACCGTCGGGGTTGGCGGTGGTCCGGGAACCGTCCGGGTTTGCCGTGGTGAGGGAACCGTCCGGGTTCGTGGAGGTGGCCCCATCGAGCCCGAACGAGCTGCCGTCTCCCGTGCCGTTCGGGCCGAGCGGGGGTATCGCGCTCGTGGTCCCGTCGCCGCCCGGCCCGGTGGCGGACTCCTCGTCGCCGGTCGCGAACGGGTTCGATGTGTCGCCGTCGTCGCCCAGCCCGGGTTCACTCGTCCCGGGACCGCCCTTGGCCAGGTCGTCCATCTGTTTCTGGGCGTCCTCCTTGGCCTTGGCGGCCTCGTCCGACGCGTTGGCCTCGGCGAGGGTGGCGATGCCCGGGGTGAAGGTGAAGCCGGTGGAGGTACCGGGCACCATCATGGCCTGGTTGAGGTCCAGCATCGCCCGTTGCGCCGCGGTGTCCAGCGCGGACAGGGTGGCCGTCCAGGCGGAGCAGGCGGCCCGGGACAGGGCCTTCCAGCTCTCCTCCTTGGTCAGGTCGCCGTAGACCGGGTGCGTGGTGAGGAAGCCGGCGCCCGCCTGCGAGGCGCCCGCGCCGTTCTGCTGCATACGGCGGATGTTGTTCTCGTTGAGCCAGAGCGCCACCTCGTCGAGGAGTTTGTCGAGGTGGGCGGTCCCCAGCCACAGCCCGGTCGCCACCCAGGAGTCCCAGGCGACACACAGCGTGGACGCGGCGTTGTGGACCGCCAGTTCGGCCTCCAGGATCCGGTCGCTCACGACGGAGTCCGGCCGGTACGACGGATCGCTGACCGAGACGGTGCTCCCGCCGGCCGACGAGAGATCGCTCAGCAGGTCCTTGTAGCCCGTGCCGAGCGCGTCGATGAGGTCCCGGAAGACATCGGCACCGCTGCCCCGGTAGGCCGCGTACTCCCCGTCCAGGTCCTTCACCCACTGCTCCAGCACCGGCGACCGGCCGCGGAAGTACGCCGTGACCCGGTCGAAGGCCCTTGCCGTGGCAGGAAAGGTCCGCAGGTCCACCGAGTCCTCGTCGGCCACCGCCTTGGTGTGCGGGTACTCGGCCCCGAACCCGGCCGTGCGGTGCTCGTCCCTCAGCATCCGCAGCGCCTGGCCGTACCCCCAGTCGTAGGCACCCGCGTTCCCCGTGTCGCTCCAGTCGGCGCCGCTGGACGAGGACCAGGGCAGGTTCAGTTGGACCGTGTACACCTGGACGTTGTTCGAGCTGCTGGCCGGCGGACCGTAGAACTTCAGCGTCCGGCCCAGCTTCGCGCCCGGCGACTCCAGGTCCGGTGTGGTCTCGCGGGCCCCGTCGCTGTGCGAGATGCCGATGAGCATCCACTCGCTGCCGTCGCCCGCGGCGGCGTCCGCACCGCCCACGGCCGCCACGTTGACCCGGGTTCCTCCGTCGAAGCCGGTCAGTTGCTTGACGACGGATTCCCAGCGTGAGTCGGCGGCCATGAGCGGTTCGTTTCTCCCTCGGTCGGGTCGGCGCGGGAACGGAGGTCAGGCGGGCTTGGTGGGGGCCAGATCGGTGTTCACGTCGCGCAGGTCGTTCAGGAACTTCTGGCTCTCGATCTCGTCGAGGCTGTCCTTCTGTGTCTTCTCCATGTCGGTGACCACCGCGCCCAGTTCACGCTTGATGTCGTTGAACAGCCTGAGCTGGTCCTCCTCGATCCCGGCCAGCGAGGTGGCCGCCGAGGACAGGTAGGTGAGGAGCGGGGCTACGGACAGCGGGCCCGACGCCTCGTCACCGGAGGCTCCCAGCTTCCCCACCTTCAGCGCCGTCCTGACATAACCGGTCTCCGGCGCGGAGAACTGGGCCGCCAGCGCCGCCATCCCCGACACCTCGTGCCCGGCAGTGTCCTCGATGAGATCCGTCAGCAGCTTCACGAACTCCGCCACATCTGTATCGGTGAATCTGCGCAGGGTCTCCGTGTCCAGGTGGGACAGGTCGGTCGGCGAGGTCGCCATCACTGCTCTCCAGGGGTTCGGCGGACGAGGAGGGGCACCGGGTCAGCGCCCGACGCGGATGCCGCCCCACTCCGACGCGCTGCGGTTCTCGTGCCTGCGGTAGAGGTCGGAGATCTCGTTCAGCGTCGAGCTGTGCCGGGACAGGACCTGGCCGAGCTGCTCCGTCGCGGTGTTCCAGCTGGTCTGGAGCGTCGCGTACGTCGCCGCGTCGGCACCCTGCCAGGCGCCGTGCAGGCCCTGGAGCTCCTCGTTGAGGGCGGTGACGAGGTCCTTGATGCGCTGCGTCTGCAGCCGCATGTCCTCCGCGGCCTGGTCCACGTGCTTGTACTCGACGTGGATGATGCCGTCGGTCTTGTTGGAGTGGTCGTAGCCGGACGGGGTGGTCATGGCGGACTCCTTACGGGAGCGGGAGTGGGACGGGCCGGAACGTGCCGCGCGGATCAGGCCAGCTGGTCGAAGACGTTCTGCGACCGGCCGCTGGTGAGGATGGTGTCCGTGGTCAGCTGCTGGACGTTGCGCTGCTGGACCCCGGTCTCCTGCAGCTTCTGCATCATCTCGCCGACGTTCTTCGTGATGAGGTCCACCTGCGCGTTCCAGTCCGTCAGCAGGCGCTGGAACGCGCCGCCGTCCTGTCCGCCGTAAGCGGCCATCAGCGTCCCCATGGTCGTGCGGACCTCCTGCTGGGACTGCTCGATGCCCGACTTCACCATGCCGAGCGCGGTATAGCCCTTCTCGTTCTCGGACTGCGCCGAGGTCTGGATGCCGCCCGGGGCGGGGGGAGTGGTCATGGCTGGTACTGCCTTCCTGAAGGGCGAGGAGGGACCGCTGTGACGTGGGGTGTGTAGATGCTAGGGACACTGATGTGTCGGAAACAATGATTCGGGGTCAAATCTGAGCCCTACTTGATCTTTTGTGCGTCGCCGCACGTGTCGCCGCCCCTCGCGGGGGCCGCCCCGGTCGCCGCCGCGACGTCCAGCACCGGGCCTGTGGGCAGCATGTCCAGCAGCCGCGAGGGAACGGCCTGCGCGTGACCGCCCTTGAGCCCCAGCCGCTCGACCGACTCCGCGTCCGGCAGCCGGTACTTCACCCCGGCGTCCGTCACCAGGTATGCCGTCGACCCGATCGCCGAACCACCGGCGCCCAGCACCTGGACGAGCGCCCCGCCCCCGGGCCGCACCGCCACCCCGTCCACCGCCAGGCACGCCCCCGCGATCTCCGGGCCGGCCGCCGGGGCATCCGCCTTCGCGGCCCTCGGCACCAGTGCGAGGCGCACCGTGGGCGTCGCCCCCTCCGGCCGGATCTGCGCGCACACCGAGGCGCCGGGGCCCGGCTCCCGCAGCGCGGGCGTCCGGTCGGGCCACCGCGCGGGGTCCTGGGCCGCCTCCGCACCCGGGGCGCGGTGCTGGGCGAGCTGGTCGGCCGTGAGCGCGATCGCGGCCGGCACCTCGCCCCCGTACGCCAGCTTCGCCGTACGGTCGTCGCCCAGCACCAACGCCGCACCCGGGTCGCCCAGCGCCCGCAGCCCGGACCTCTCCAGCACGTAGTAGCGCGCGGCGGCCCCGGGGGAGGAGAGCCGGTACACCTGCCCGACGCGGCCGGTGTGCCCGCCGATGCGGGGGCCCGCCGCCCCGCGCCCGTCCACCTCGGGCGCCACCAGGTCGGCGCCCGCCGGGACGCTGTCCAGGAAAGCGGCCGACACCCGCACCGGGGTCGCGCCCGAGTAGCCGAGCGCTTCGGCGGCCCCATGCCCGCCGAGCCGCAGCCGGTGGTCGCCCCACAGCACGTACCGCTGCCCGTCCGGCGCCTCGACGAGCACCGCGCGGTCCGCGCCGGGAGACGTGCCCCCGACGGGGAAGCCCACCCGCAGCGACGTCACGGCGGCGCGCCCGGTGCCGTCGGGGCCCGTGCGCTCCGGCTCGTCGGCGCAGACCTGCCAGGCACCGGTCTCCAGATCGTCGGCGGCGGGGAGGGAGTCCGGGGCGCCGGGGATGCCGACCGGGGTGCCGTGCGGCTCCCCGCGCAGCGAGGCGGCGGACACCTGGACCGTGGTGAGGGTGTCCGCGGACATCAGCCGCGCCGAGGCGTAGTTGCGCACCGGGTGCAGCTTCCCGTCGAGGTACAGGTAGCGGGTGCCGGTGTCCTTCTGCACGATCAGCGCGGTCTCCTCCCGCCAGGACTTCGAGCCCGCCGGGGAGATCAGCCCGAACAGGAGGAACCCGACCGCCAGGACGACGCCCAGGCCGAGGCCCCAGCCCATGCCCCGGTTGGTGCGGCCGACGGGGGACTCCGGCGCGTCCGGGTCGCCGCGCAGCATGCCGCTGGTGAGGCGGCCCATGACGAACATGTGCGCCTGGACCTGGTCCTTGCGTGACTGCATGCCTGCCGCCCCCTCAGCCGGTCGCGGTGCGCAGCGTCGCGTAGACGCCGAGCACCCACAGGGCGAGCGGGATCAACGCCACGGCCGCGAGCGAGTGCACGAGGTCGGCGGCCCTGCCCCAGTGCGGCAGCATCCGGCGGCCGGGGACTGTCCAGGAGGCGATGGCCGCCGTCGCGGCGAGCGCCAGCAACGCGGCGAGCAGGAAAGGCCGCTGACCCGGCGTCAGCACCGCGGCGGCGCGCACTGCGAGGAGCATCAGCCCGCACAGCCCGGGCAGCATCACCGCGGGCCGCTGCCAGGCGTTGCCGATACCGCGCGCGTGGAGCAGCAGGAGCACCGACAGGACGGCGGCGGTCACCTGGGACGCGGTCGTCGGCCGGTCCAGCACCAGTGCGGCGAGCACCCCGGAGCAGACCAGACCCGCCGCCGCGTACAGGGCGGTCATCCACTCGTCGGCGAGCGCGGTGCGGGTCACCACCGTCCGGTGCGGGTGGGGCTCGATGCCCTCCTGCAACTGCTCCGCGTTGGCCGGCAGCGCGGGCAGTCGCAGGCCCGACAGCCGGAACGCGAGGCCGGGGACCAGCCCGCCGAAGACGACGGCGGCGACGGCGACGACGCTCGCGGCGTGCGAGGCGGGCACGTCCAGGGTCAGCATCAGCGTGCCCCACAGGCCGCCCGCGCCCGCGACGACCGCCGCGCACAGCAGCAGGGGGACGAACGCGGCGACCGCGGCGACGGCCAGGACCGCCCCGGCCGCGGCGGCGGCCGACGCGGCGAGCAGCCGCGAGCCCAGCAGCTCGGGGCCGGGGTCGCCCGCGGGCAGCAGCCAGCCGGCCAGGGCGAGATAGGGCGCGACCAGGGCACCGAGCGCCGCGCCCGCCGCCGCGTCGCCGACCGCCCGGCTCGCCGACGCCGCCCCGAAGAGCACCAGCAGGCCGGTCCCCGCCGCGAGGGCGGCGCGCAGCTCGGCCGAGCCACCCGGAAGCGCCGGCACCAGCAGCCCGGCGGCCAGCAGCACGACGGCGGTGCCGCGCAGCAGCCACCGGCCGCTGCGGACCGCCCAGCCGTGCGGCCGTTCGCGCATCGTGGTGGAGACCCCGTCGACCAGGTCGTCGAAGTGGATGGCGGGCAGCGCCTCGGTGCGGGGGCGCAGCAGCAGGGTCTCGCCGTCGCGCAGCGACAGCCCCTCGGGGGTGCCCTCCTCGTCGAGGGGGCCTCCGCCGAGCCGTTGCAGGACCCAGCCGCCGTGTTCGATGCCCTGCTCGGCGAGGTCCTCGCCCGCGTGGTCGAGGAGGATGGGCAGCAGATCGGCCAGGGGTACGTCGGCGGGCACGGCGAGGTCGATCAGGCGCTGCGGTGCCCGGACACTGAGCCGGCACAGTCCGGTGGTGGATATGTCTGTCATGGCGGCGTGGCCACACCTCTCCGCGAGGCCGGGATTCCGAAGTGGATCACGACACACTACCGTTGACCGGGCAACAGGTCGCACACGCGTTTGCCTCCTTCGTGTGCCGGTCCGTCCCCGTGCCCGGCCGGTGCCGCCCCTTCCGGCGGCATCCGGCGCGAGCAGCCCGAAGAGAGAAGCCCGCGTGAGCACTGTCCTGTTCCGCCGTCCGGCCCGCAGACGGGGCCCCGACATGCCGGACGGCGAGATCAGCCTGCAGGAACCGCCCACGCTCCCCGAGTCGGAGCCCAACGCCTCGGCGCTGTGGATGTACCTGCCGATGTGCCTCACCTCGCTCGCCATGCTGATGATGTTCATCCGCCCCGGGCAGGTCACCACGTTCAGCTACTTCGCCATCGGCCTGATGCTGCTCTCGTCCGTGGCGATGGTCGTCGGCCAGCTGATCCGGGGCGCCGGCGAGCGCAAGCGCAAGCTCAAGGGCGAGCGCCGCGACTACCTGCGCTACCTGGCCCAGACCCGGCGAAGGATCCGCCGCACCGTCGCCGAGCAGCAGCGGGCGCTCGCCTGGCGGCACCCCGACCCCGCCGCCCTCTGGGCGCTCACCGGCACCAGCCGGCAGTGGGAACGCCGCCCCGCCGACGAGGACTTCACCGAGATCCGCGTCGCAGTCGGCGAACAGAAGCTGGGCAGCCGCCTCGCCCCCCTGTCCACCAAGCCCGTCGAGGACCTCGAACCGCTCTCCGCGCACGCCCTGCGCCGCTTCATCCGCGCCTACGGCACCGTGCCGGACCAGCCCATCGCCCTGTACCTGCGCTCCTGGTCCCGCGTCCTGGTGCGGGGCGACGAGGACCGGGCCCGCGCCCTGGCCAGGGCGCTCATCGCCCAGCTCGCCGCCTTCCACGCACCGGAGGAGCTGGCCGTAGCCGTGTGCGTGTCCGACGAGCGGCGCGCCGACTGGGAGTGGCTGAAGTGGCTGCCGCATGTCCAGCACGCCTACCAGCGCGACGGCGCGGGCTCCGCCCGCACCGTCGCCGCCGGCCTGGTGGAGCTGGAGGAACTGCTCGGCGCCGACTTCACGGAACGCCCGCCCTTCGACCCGGAGACCCCGCCCGGCCGCGAGGAGCCGTACACCGTCATCGTCGTGGACGGCGGCACCGTCCCCGCCGGCCACCGCCTGGAGGGCCCCGGCTACCGCAACGCCGTCGTCCTCGACCTCTCCGACTCCTTCACCTGGAAGCCCGCCCGCGGCACCCTGCGCCTGCGCCTCCAGGACGACGGTCTCTTCCTCGTACGCACCGACCGCGACCGCAAGGAGCAGGCGACGCTGCTCGGCGAACCCGACGCGCTCGGACCCGTCGCCGCCCGCGCCCTGGCCGCACGGCTCGCCCCCTACCGGCTGGGCGGCGGTGCCGTCGCGGCCGAGCCCTTCGCCACCGACACCGAACTGACCGACCTGCTCGGCATACCCGACCTGCGTGCCCACGACCCGCACAAGCTGTTCGGCCGCCCCCTGGAGAGCCGCGAGAGGCTGCGGGTGCCGATCGCCGTCGGCGAGGACGGCAGGCCCGTCGAACTCGATATCAAGGAGTCCGCGCAGGGCGGCATGGGCCCGCACGGCATGCTCATCGGCGCCACCGGCTCCGGCAAGAGCGAACTGCTGCGCACCCTCGTGCTCGGACTCGCCCTGACGCACTCGTCCGAGACGCTCAACCTCGTCCTCGTCGACTTCAAGGGCGGCGCCACCTTCCTCGGCTTGGACACCCTGCCGCACACCTCCGCCGTCATCACCAACCTCGCCGAGGAGACCCCGCTCGTCGGCCGCATGCAGGACGCCCTGCACGGCGAACTCATGCGCCGCCAAGAGCTGCTGCGCCGGGCGGGCAACTACTCCTCGGTCCTGGAGTACGAGAAGGCCCGCGCGGCAGGGGCCGCCCTCGCGCCCCTGCCCTCGCTCTTCGTCGTCGTGGACGAGTTCTCCGAACTGCTGGCCGCGCACCGCGAGTTCATGGACCTCTTCGTCATGATCGGCCGGCTCGGCCGCTCGCTGGGCGTCCACCTCCTGCTCGCCTCGCAGCGGCTGGAGGAAGGGCGCATGCACCAGCTGGAGAGCCACCTCTCGTACCGCATCGGCCTGCGCACCTTCTCCGCCATCGAGAGCCGCGGCGTCCTCGGCGTCCCCGACGCCTACCACCTGCCTCCCACCCCCGGCAGCGGCTACCTCAAGAGCGGCGTCGAATCCCTCACCCGGTTCCGCGCCGCCTACGTCTCCGGCGCGTACACGCCCAAGCGGGGCAGCGTCCAGCAGGCCCGGATCGCCCGCCAGGTCGTGCCCCTCGGCACCGGCTGGGTGGTGCCCCGGACCCTGCCCACGACGCCCGACCCGGAACCGGCCGCCGGGCCCGGCACCGGCGAGTCCCTGCTCGCGCTGGCCATCGAGCGGCTGGCGGGCAGCGGACCGCCCGCCCACCAGGTCTGGCTTCCGCCGCTCGACACCCCGCCCGCTCTGGACGCCCTGCTGCCCCCGGTGGTCCCCGACCCCGAGCTCGGGCTCACCTGCGCCGGATCGCCCGAGAGGGGGATGCTGCGGGTGCCCGTCGGCATCGTGGACAAGCCCTTCGAGCAGGTACGCGACCTGCTCACCGTGGACCTCTCCGGCGCGGGCGGCCACTTCGCCGTCGCGGGCGGACCGCAGAGCGGCAAGAGCACCGTTCTGCGCACCCTCATCACCGCGCTCGCCCTCACCCACACCCCGCGCGAAGTGCAGTTCTACTGCCTGGACTTCGGCGGCGGCGCCCTGCAGGCGCTGGCCGGGCTGCCGCACGTCGGCGGTGTCGCCGGCCGCCTCGACGCCGAGCGGGTCTCCCGCACCCTGGCGGAGGTCACCTCCCTCCTCAACCGGCGCGAGGTCTTCTTCCAGGAGCACGGCATCGACTCCATGGCCACCTACCGCAAGCGGCGGGCGGCCGGGGAGTACGCGGACGAGCCGTTCGGGGACGTCTTCCTCGTCGTGGACGGCTGGTCCACGGTCCGCAACGACATGTTCGACGACGTCGCGGCCTTCAACGGCCTGGCCACCCGCGGCCTCAACTACGGCATCCACCTGATGATCAGCACCAGCCGCTGGGTGGAGCTCTCCGCCGCCCTGCGCGACCAGGTGGGCAACCGCCTGGAGCTGCGCATGGGCGATCCGATGGACTCCGGCATCGACATCCGCACGGCGGGGACCGTCCCCGCCGTGCCGGGCCGCGGCCTCAGCACCGACAAGCTCCACTTCCTCACCGCGCTGCCCCGCATCGACGGCGGCGAGGGCACGGACGACCTGGCCGAGGCGCTCGCCGACCTCGTGGACGCGGTCGCGGAGAACTGGGACGCGCCCCCGGCCCCGCCGGTCCGCATGCTGCCCACCCGGCTCGCCGCCGCCGCACTCCCGGCGGTCGCGGCCGACCGCCCGCTGCGCATTCCGCTCGGCCTGGACGAGGCCGAACTCGCTCCGGTGTGGCACGACTTCGAGCAGAGCCCGCACCTGGTGGCGGTCGGCGACACGGAGAGCGGCAAGACCAGCGCGCTCCGCCTGATCGCCCAGCGGATCATGGCCGCGCACACCCCCGACCAGGCCCGCATCCTCGTGGTCGACTACCGCCGGGAGCTGATCGAAGCGGTCCCGGAGGCATACCGACTCGGCCACGCCGTCGCCGCCGACCCGCTGCGCGAGCTCGTCGACGGGGTGGCCCGCGCCATGGCCGTCCGCGCCCCCGGCGAGGACATCTCGCCCGCCCGGATGCGTCGGGCCGACTGGTGGACCGGGCCGCGCCTCTTCGTCCTGGTGGACGACTACGAGATGGTCGGCTCGGCGTTCAACGGCCCCTTCGAGCCCCTGCTGCCGCACCTCCCCCTGGGGTACGAGGTCGGCCTCCACCTCGTCGTGGCGAGGGCGGCGACGGGCGCGTCCCGGATGGACCCCCTGATGCGCAAGCTCCAGGAGGTCAACTCCCCGGCCCTCCAGTTCTCCTGCCCGCCCTCCGAGGGGTACGTCTTCGACAGCGTGAAGCCCCGCAACCTGCCGCCGGGCCGCGCCGTGCGCATCGCACGCCGCAAAGCCGCCCTGATGCACCTGGCGCTGCCGGACGAGGAGCCGGGACCCCGGTGACGGCGGTCAGTCCGCGATCCGCCCCGGACGCCACCTCCGCGCCCTCCCGCGGGGCAGGACCGCCGCCGCACCCGCCACGAGCAGCGCCGCCCCGACCGCGCCGCCGGTGACCAGCAGCGCCGTGGTGCGGGCGCCCCCCGAGTCCGGGGCGGCCGGAAGGCGGACCGGATCGGCGGACGCGACCGCCGGCGGGGCCGGGCTCCCGGTGACACCCGCCACCGCGCCGTACGGGTCGAGCGCCGGCAGGTCACCGGGGTACGCGGTCCGCAGCAGCCGCTCCCGTACCTCGGCGGCCGTCAGCTCCGGCCGGTAGGAGCGGACCAGGGCCGCCGTGCCCGCCGTCACCGCCGCCGCCAGCGAGGCGCCCGACCCCGTCCACTTCCCGTCGCCCACCGGTCCCGGGCCCACCAGCGCGTCGCCGGGTGCCGTGAGATCGGCGCGGGTGAAGCCGGGAGCGGAGTCCGGGCGGGTGCCCTGCGGTCCGGTGTCGAGAACGGCCAGCGCGCTCGCGGGCGGCGCGGGCGCGGGCCGGGGCGTCGCACCCGAGGAGCCCGACGGGACGCTGTCCGCCGCCGCCGGCACGACCACCAGCGCGTCGGCCCGGGCGGCGGCCCCGAGCGCCGCCCGCACCGCCTTGTCCCCACCGTCCAGCGGCGCCGTCACCGTGATGACGTCCGCCCCCGCCGCCGCGGCCTCCCGCACCCCGGCCGCCAGCCGGGCCGGGTCCGGCTCACCGCGCCCGCCCGTGCCCCGCACCGCGAGGATCCGGGCCCGGGGCGCGACACCCGCGAAGCCCTGACCGGGGGTCACCGCACCGGCGATCAGCCCGGCCTGGAACGTCCCCCGGCCCACGCAGTCACGGCCCGCGTCGCCCAGGGCCCTCACCCGACCCGCGAGCACGGCGGGCGCGTCGCTCACCCCCGTACCGACCACCGCGACGGTCACCCCACGGCCCCGGGACAGCGCCCACACCTGGTCCAGGGCGAGCGCGCCGCGGGTCCAGGGCGCGTCCGGCGCGGCCCGCCCCTTGAACGAGGTGCATTTCTGCTGAGCGGACAGCCGCTCGGGGACGGCCGGCAGGACCACCCCGGCCCCGTCGTCGGCCGGAGCGGGCGGGCAGGACAGCGCGGTGAGGGCCGCTGCGAGCAGCAGCACGGTGGCGGTTCGGCGCATCGGGCCGTTCCTCGATTCGGTACGGGGGGAAGTGGGCGGGCCGGACCGGCCCCGGGGCGCGCCGGGTCAGCGTACGGCCGGCAGGTCCTCCGGAAGCAGCAGCCGCAGGTCGTCCAGGCTCGGGGCGGCGAGCGCGCTCAGCCGCCCCGCCTGGCGGGTCATCATCTGCTCCAGCGTCTGCCGGGCCAGCCTGGCGTTGCCGAACGCACGGCCCCGGGGCAGCCCCTCGAAATGCGCCCGCAAGGCGGTCGCCGCACCCGGCGCGCACGCGTAGCCGTTGTCGACGGCGTGCTGGCGCACGATGGTCACGAGCTCGTCCGAGGTGTAGTCGGGGAACTCGATGTGGCGGGCGAAGCGGGAGGCCAGGCCCGGGTTCGAGCCGAGGAAGCGCTCCATCTCCTCGGTGTAGCCGGCCACGATCACCACCACCTCGTCGCGGTGGTCCTCCATCAGCTTCAGCAGGGTGTCCACCGCCTCCTGCCCGAAGTCCGAGGAGGCGGAACCGCCGGCCGGGGTGAGCGCGTACGCCTCGTCGATGAACAGCACACCGCCCAGGGCCCGCTCGAAGACCTCCCGGGTGAGCTGCGCCGTATGGCCCACCCAGCGCCCCACCAGGTCCGCCCGGGACGCCTCGACCAGCTGGCCGCGCGGCAGCACCCCCAGGGAGCCCAGCAGCTCCCCGTAGAGCCGGGCGACGGTGGTCTTGCCGGTGCCCGGCGGGCCCGCGAAGACGAGGTGGTTGCTGATCCGGGGCACGGGCAGCCCCGCCTCGCTGCGGCGGCGGGCGGCGGCCAGCAGGTTGACCAGGTCGCCCACCTCGCGCTTGACCGCCGCCAGCCCCACGAGGGCGTCCAGCCGCAGGAGCGGGTCGTCGCCCGCCCCGGCCGCCGGCGCCGCCGAGACCCCGAGGTCCTCGGCGGTGAGCACCGCGAGGTCCCGCTCGTTCACCTCCGGCAGGGCCGCGAGCCGGGACGCCTGGCGGTCCACCATCTCCTCGAACACCTTGCGCGCGGTGCGCCCGTTGCCGAAGCCCGCGTCACGCGGCACGGCGTCGAAGTGGGCGACCAGCGCGGTCCGGGCCGCCGGCTCCAGCTCGTAGCGGTGGGCCGTGCACATCCGTTCGACAATCGTGACCAGTTCGTCCGACGTGTAGTCGGTGAACTCGACGCTCCGGGTGAAACGCGAGGTCAGACCCGGGTTGGAGGCGAGGAAGGCGGCCATCTCCTTCGGGTAGCCGGCCGCGACCACCACCACGTCGTCCCGGTGGTCCTCCATGAGCTTGACCAGGGTGTCGATGGCCTCCCGGCCGAAGTCGGCACCCGAACCCCCGCCGTCCGACAGCAGCGTGTACGCCTCGTCCACGAACAGCACCCCGCCCAGGGCCCGGGTGAACGCCTCGGTGGTCTTGATCGCGGTCCCGCCGACGACCTGCGCCACCAGGTCCGCCCGCGACACCTCCACCAGGTGCCCGGATCGCAACACCCCGAGCGACGCCAGGATCGCCCCGTACAGCCGGGCCACCGTGGTCTTGCCGGTGCCGGGCGGGCCCGCGAAGACGAGGTGGCGGCTCATCGGCGGGGCGGGCATCCCGAGACTGGCGCGCCGCTGTGCCAGCCGGTTCAGGTTGATCAGCGTCAGGACCTGCTGCTTCACCTCGTCGAGCCCGATCAGCGACTGGAGCTCCGCCACCGGCCCGCCGTCCTGCTCCGGCTCCGCCGCCCGGGGCACCGCGCCACCGGGCAGCCGGCCGTCGCCCGCCGCCTCGGCGCCCGCCGCGCTGCCCCAGGCGTCCGGCGCACCGTTGCCCGCGCTGGTCAGCCGGTCCACGGCCAGCCGCTCGCCCGGCACCGCCTGCCGCAGCCCGCTGCCCCGGTTGTCCCGGAGCTCGCACCCGGTGAGCGACACCGGGTCGGCGCCCTCCACCCGGACCCCGTCACCGCCCGACCCGGTCACCTCGCAGGCGTTCAGCGAGGCCCGGGCGCCCGCCGCGACCAGCACCCCGTGCTCGCCCGCTCCGGTGATCCGCGCCCGCGCCGCGGACAGTTCGCCCTCCGCCTCCACCAGGACACCGGGCCCGCCGGCCGCGTCCACACCGGTGTCGCGCAGGGTGAGGGTGCCGAGCGCGCCGACATGGACTCCCGCCGCGCCCGTGGTGCGCAGGGTGCCGCCGCCGACGTACAGGTTCCCGTGCCCGGCCACATGGACGGCGGAGCCGCCCGAGCCCTCGATGACGCATTCCTCGAGGCGTCCCCGGCCGTCCTTGACGACCTCGACGCCGTGCGCGGCGGACCGGGTGACGGTGGCGCGGCGCAGCAGGGGGTTGGCGCCGCGCCGCACCACGATCCCGGACGCGCCCGAGTCCCGTACCTCCAGCCGGTCGAACTCGGCGGCGGAGTCCTCGTCCAGCAGCACCCCGACGGCCTGCGCGTCCTGGACCACGGTCCCGGTCAGCACCGGTGACGAGAAGCCGCTCACCCGGACCGCCGCGTCCTGGGCGGCGGCGAACACGCAGTCGGCGAAGGTGCCCCGGCTGCGCTCGGTCACGAACAGTCCGTGCCCGGCGGTCCGTTCCGTGCGGCAGCCGGTGAGTACGGGCGAACTGCCGGCCCCCACCACGAGGCCGTGCCCCGTCGTGTCGCCGACCGTGACCTCCTCCAGCACCGACGGCCCGGTGGAGCTGATGTGGACACCGACCAGGGACTCACGGACCGTGCCGCGCACCATGCGCGCGGTGCCGTCCTCCTCCACGGCGAGACCGGGCTTGTCGGTGGCGGATATCGCGCAGTCCTCCAACAGCACCTGGGCCTGGCCGTTGGCCAGCACGCCGTTGCCCCGCGCGTCGCGCAGCCGGCTGCGGCGGACGGTGATCCGCCCGCGCTCCCCGGCCACCACGGCGGAGGTGCCCAGGTGCTCGACCAGGCAGTCCTCCAGGAAGCTCTCGTTCCCGGAGGTCGACACCAGGCCCGCTCCCGCCGGGTTGCCGACCCGGCAGGAGCGCAGGGCGAGGGAGCCGCTGCCGCGGGCGAACAGGGCCGCCCAGGAGGAGCCGTGCACCTCGCAGCGGTCCAGGGCGATCTGCCCGCGTGGCACGTCGACCACGGGCAACTCGTCGTCGTGGCCGCGCAGGACCAGGTCACTGACCATCAGGGCGTCGCCGGTGAGCGTCAGGGCGGTCCCGCGCCGGGGCGCCAGCTCCGCGGTGCCCGGCCCCTCGGCCGCGGTCAGGGTGATCGCGGCGGCGACGGTGAGGGCTTCCTCGTACCGGCCGGGCCGGAGGGCGACGACGGCTCCGGTGCGGGCGTGGGCGACGGCCTCCGCGACGGTGCGGAAGTCGCCCGAACCGTCCGCTGCGACGGTGAGGACCTGGCGTGACACGAATCTGACCTCCCGGCCCCCGGCCCCTGAGGGCGGCGGGGACGCGCGGCATCCGGTGAATCTGCGGGAACGGGCGTTCCTATCATGCCCGTTGTCGCAGGTCGGCCGCCATGGAGGTCCGTGGACGTCAGGTCGGGGCGGGCGTCCGGCTCAGCAGGGCGCTGACGTCGTACGAGTCGGCGGGCGACGGCGTGTTCTTCGGCACCGGCTGGTCGAAGTCCGAGAGGTTGACCACCGCGTCCGTGCCGTCCCCGCCGTGCAGCGACAGCCGCAGCGGATAGGGCTTGCCGGTCGCGGCGACGTCCACCGTCAGCGTCATGTCGCCGCGCATCCGGGTCAGCGGGATCACGGACGTGTCGCCGATGGCGGTCTTCGCGCCCTTGTTGAGCGTGCCCGTGTCGTCGTTCGCGTTGTCGCTGACGAGCTTCTGGAAGGTGTTGAGGTCGCACGCCTTCGTCAGGGCGCGCAGCCGGGGGCTGTCGGCGGGCGCCTTCAGATAGCGGTCACCGACGATCGCCGCGAAGGCCGAACCGCCGTTCGGGACCTGGTTCTTCCAGAAGTCCGCGTCCGGTTTCAGCCACACGTCGTCACCGCGCTTGACGATCAGTACCGAGCCCTGGCTCCGGCCCAGATCCACCGAGCCGTTGCAATTGCCGTGCCGGTCCACGGCCAGGTCCAGGGACATGGACGGGGTGCCCTTGCCCAGGTCGCCCCGGGTGGACACGTGCAGGGACTCCGCGCCGAGCAGCGCGTCCCGCGAGCGGTCGGCGATCTGCTGGGCGGTGAGATGGTCGATGTCCTCCGCGTGGGCCACGCCGCCGAGGACGCCGGTACCGCCGGCGCCGATCAGGAACGCGGCGGCCCACGCGGCCGGGCGGGTGCCGAGAGGTGAACCGGTCACGTCGCCTCCTCGGTGCGAAGGGTCGTGGGGGACTGCCGGATGACTGCGGTCCGGTCCCGTCGAGCGTACGCCGGGGGAGTGAAAGCCGCCCGTTCGGCGCAAGGCACGCCCGGCGGCACCTACCCAGCGTGACGTTTCCCGGCGTTCCCGGGTTGGACAGACCGCGGGCGGCCCGCTCCTGCGTCCGCCCGCGCCAGAGTCGAACGCGACCGCGCGTGCCGCCCCGGCGGTCACGGGCGGTCACCACCGAAAGGGCACCATGAAGAAGACCCTGGGGAACCCGACCCGCTCCGCGCTGCGCCGGGCCGCCGTCACCGGCCTGTCCGCGGCCCTCGCCGTGGCCGGCGGCCTCGCCGTCGCGGCCCCGGCCGCCGCCACGCCGCCCGGCCTGTCCTGCGACACCGGCAAGCACGCCGTGGACGACTACACCGGCTACGCGCTGTGCCGGAACAACGGCTCCACCACCCAGACCTTCTGGGTCCACCTGGTCTGCGGCTGGTCACCCGACGTGGACGGCGAGCACGTCACCCTCGCCCCGGGCCAGTCCGGCCAGTCCACCGCGCACTGCGCCGGCCTCGGCACCGGCATCGGCGAGATCAGCGTGCGCCCTTAAGGGTCTTCGTACCGAACGGTTGAGGGCGGCCCGCCCACTCGTTACCCTCCAGTAAGTCCGTTCGCGCGGACAGGTGTACGCGCGCACCTGACGGTACGAGGAGGCGAGCCGCCCATGTCCTCAGCCCCGGCCACCCGAACGGCCGAAGAACCCGTACCCGACCGGGACGCCCCGGACTCCGCCCCGCGCGGGCTCGCCGACAGTGCGCGGGCCCTCGCGGACGGCCGGACCACCTCCACCGCACTCGTCACCGCCGCGCTGGCCCGGACCGAGGCGAGCCAGGGCACCCTCAACGCCTTCCGCCACCTGCGCGCCGAGGCCGCGCTCACCGAGGCCGCCGAAGCCGACCGCAGGCTCGCGGCGGGGGAGCGGCTGCCGCTGCTCGGGGTGCCCGTCGCGGTCAAGGACGACACGGACGTCGCCGGGATGCCCACGTACTTCGGCTGCGCCGGGGAGCGGGCCGCGGCGGTCACCGACAGCGAGGCCGTACGCAGGCTGCGCGCGGCCGGGGCCGTGATCGTCGGCAAGACCAACTCCTGCGAGCTGGGCCAGTGGCCGTTCACCGAGGGCGCCGCGTTCGGCGCCACCCGCAACCCCTGGCACACCGGCCACACCCCGGGCGGATCGTCCGGGGGTTCGGCCGCCGCCGTCGCCGCCGGACTGGTGCCCGCCGCCCTCGGATCGGACGGCGCGGGGTCCGTCCGCATCCCCGCCGCCTGGACCCACCTGGTCGGCATCAAACCGCAGCGCGGCCGGATCTCGGTGTACCCGCACAGCGACGCGTTCCAGGGCCTCACCGTCAACGGACCGCTGGCCAGGACCGTGGAGGACGCCGCCCTCCTCCTCGACGCCGTCGCCGGGCCGCACCCCGAGGACCCGCACCGCCCGCCGCCCGTCGACGCCTCGGCCGCCGCCCGCCGCGACCCGGGCCGGCTGCGCATCGCGCTCGCCTGGCGGCCCCCGCTCACCCTCACCGGCACGGCACCCCACCCGGAGGTGCGCCGCGCGGTGACCGCGATCGCGGAGGCGCTGGCCCGGCTCGGCCACCACGTCGAGGAGGCCCGGCCGCGCTACGGGCTCATCGGACTCGGCTTCGTGCCCCGCGCCACGGCGGGCATCGCCGAGCTCGCCGCCCTGCACCCCGAGCCGGCGCTTCTGGACGCGCGCACCCGCAGCGCGCTCCGCACCGGCACCCGGCTGGGCGGCAGGGTGGTGCGGGCTGCCCGGGCGCGCGAGGTGCACCAGCACCGGCGGATCGGGGCGCTGTTCCACCACGGACGCGGCGGCGCCGGTTTCGATGTGCTGCTGACCCCGACGACCGCGATGCCGCCGCCCCGGATCGGCCGGTTCGACGGGCTGAGCGCCTGGCGCACCGATGTCGCGATGACCGAGGCGTGCCCGTACGCCTGGCCGTGGAACGTGCTGGGCTGGCCCGGTGTCAGCGTCCCGGCCGGCTTCACGCAGGACGGCCTTCCGGTCGGCGCCCAGCTCCTCGGGCCGTCCCGCAGCGAGGAACGGCTCGTCTCGCTGGCGGCCCAGCTGGAGGCGGACCGGCGCTGGCAGGACCACCGGCCGCCGCCCCTCGGTTAGGGCACCCGGGCGGTCCACTCGTCGTTCGCGAACTTCGTACGGACCAGCTCCTCCGCCCGGGCCAGCTCCTCGGGCGTCACCTCGCCCCGGGTCAGCCCGTGCCGGTTGCGGAAGGACTCGATCATGTGCTCGATGACGGCCTGGCGCGGCAGGCCGGTCTGCCGGCGGAGCGGGTCCACGCGCTTCTTGGCGCTCTTCGTGCCCTTGTCCGACATCTTCTCCTTGCCGATGCGCAGCACGTCCAGCATCTTGTCGGCGTCGATGTCGTACGACATGGTCACGTGGTGCAGCACCGCGCCGGGGCCGCCGGCCGGGCCGACCACGCGCTTCTGCGCGGCCCCGGCGATCTTGCCGACCTCGGTGGCGATGTCGTTGAGCGGCTGGTACCACGCCTTGATGCCCATGTCCCCGAGGGCTTCGAGCACCCAGTCGTCCAGATACGCGTAACTGTCCGCGAAGGACAGCCCGGAGACCAGCGACTGGGGCACGGCGAGCGAATACGTGATGGTGCTGCTCGGCTCCGCGAACATCGCGCCGCCCCCGGAGATCCGCCGGACGACGGTGACGCCGTGGCGCTCGACGCCCTCGGCGTCCACCTCGTTGCGCAGCGACTGGAAGCTGCCGATGATCACCGCGGGGGAGTCCCACTCCCACACCCGCAGCGTCGGCGGGCGCCGGCCCGCCGCGACCTGTGCCGTGATGACCTCGTCCAGGGCCATGTGCAGGGCCGGGGACTGCGGGGCGTCGTGGATGAGCTGCCAGTCGTAGTCGCTCCACTCCGTGGCCTGTGCCAGCGCCCGGCGCACGGCGACGGCGACACCCTCCGACGTGAGGCCGAGCATCACCGTCGACTCCGGCAGCGCCGCGTCGATCCGGGCGGCGAGGGCCACGGTGTCGGTGGTCGCCGGGGCGCCCTCCAGAGCCGCGTCGATCGCGAGGATCGCCTCGTCCGGCTCCAGGAAGAAGTCACCGGCCACCCGGACGTCGCGCAGGGCGCCGCCCTCGACCTCCAGGTCCACCACGACCAGCTTGCCGCCGGGGATCTTGTACTCACCGTGCACGGTCCTGCCTCCACTTCCGCCCGGCCCGTCCGCCTCGTGCGGGCTCCGACCAGGCACAACGTCGCCGCCGGACGGAATAGTCCGCCGATCGCCAGATGATCGGCCCGCCCGGCGGCAACGACTGATTGCGTACAAATCATGATCTGTTCGGGCCGTTTGCTACAGCGGTATTGCGAGGTCGTGGCGGCATGGCTCCGGGCCTGGCGCCGGCGCACGGCCCCCGATCAGACTGGGCGAGCACGTTCGTGCACCTGTTCCCCCAACCCCCAGAAAGCACCACCGCGCATGCAAACGCCCCCCAGACCCTGCGCCCCCACGGCGCGCCCCCTGTGCGCGAGGAGGTGCCACCCGTGCTGCGCCATGTGACGCGCAAGGCGACGGGCTGGCTCCTGATGATCGTGGTGGCGACGAACGCCACCTATTTCCTGGCCAGTTGGTTCCTGGACCCCCGGTCGAACTTCAAGGAACTGCGGCCCGTCCGCACCGAGGCCCAGATCGACCGGGCGCTCGCGCCGTACAACCTGGACCCGTCCGTGCCGCTCGTGCAGCGGTGGTGGGACTGGTTCACCGGCGTCGTCACCCGCTTCGACTGGGGCATGTCGCCCACCGGTGTCTCCGTCAACGGCGAGATCGGCTACCGCTCGCTCGTCAGTGCCGAACTCGTCGTCATGGCGACGCTCCTCTCCGTCCTCATCGGCGTCGCCCTGGGCGTCTACACGGCGTCCCGGCAGTACGGCTGGGCGGACAGGGTCTCGCAGGCCATCTCCATCGCCGTGTTCAACGTGCCCACCTCGGTCGCCGCGCTCGCCGTGGTCTTCGTCGCGATCTGGCTCAACCAGCACGCCGGGCTGCACTTCCTCTACGTCGCGGGCGAGAACTCGCCGAACGTCGAAGGGCTGCTCCCCACCATCGGCGACCGCGTGCTCCACCTGATCCTGCCCACCCTCACCCTGACCCTGATGGGCTACGTGAGCTATCACCTGACACAGCGCTCACTGCTGCTCGACAGCCTCAACGCCGAGTACGTCCGCACCGCCCGCGCCACCGGACTCACCCGCGCCCAGGCGATCCGGCGGCACGCCGTGCGCACCGCGCTGATCCCCACGGCGACCTCCGTGGCGTTCAGCGTCCCGGCGATCTTCACCGGTGCCGTCATCACCGAGACGATCTTCGGCTGGAACGGCATGGGCCGCTACTTCATCCAGACCATCAGCAAGAACGACATCCACGGCACCGTCGCCACGGCCGCCTTCGCCGCCGCCCTGACCGCGATCGGCGCGATCCTCGCGGACATCGCCACCGTCTTCCTCGACCCGCGCGTGAGGGTGAGCTGACATGGCCGTACAACCGACGGAGCTCATCAAGCCCGCCCCGGCAGCACCGCCCCGGCACACCGGCTCCGGGCTCGCCCGGCTCTACGCGCGGCGATTCCTGCGCAACCGGCTCGCCGTCGCCGGTGTGGCGATCTTCGTCCTCCTCGTGCTGTTCAGCGTGTTCGGCGGTCTCCTCACCCCGTACGCGTACTCGGACGCCGACTTCGCCGCACTCACCCAGCCACCGAGCGCCGCCCACTGGTTCGGCACCAATCAGGGCGGCAACGACATCTATGCCTCCGCCGTGCACGGACTGCGGCGCTCCCTGGTCATCGCGGTCAGCGTCTCGGTCCTGACCATCGTCGTCGCCGCGGTCATCGGCTCCAGCGCCGCGTACTTCGGCGGCCGGGTGGAGAAGGCGACCCTCGCGGTCATCCACTTCCTGCTGGTCGTCCCCTCCTTCCTCATCCTCGCCCTGGTCTCCCACCGGCTCGCCGGTGACTGGCGGGTGCTCATCGTCGTCCTGACGGTGTTCGGCTGGATGGCCACCGCACGGGTCATCTGGTCCGTCTCGACCTCGCTGCGGGAGCGGGACTTCATCACGGCCGCCGAATTCATGGGGGTGAGCCCGACCCGCATCATCCTGCGCCACATCATCCCCAACCTCGGCTCGCTGCTCATCGTCAACCTGACCCTGGGCGTCGTGGCGACCGTCCTCAGCGAGACCGCGCTGTCGTTCCTCGGTTTCGGCGTCCAGACGCCGGACGTCTCGCTCGGCACGATGCTCGCCGACGGGGCGAACACCGTCACCAGCGCGCCCTGGCTCTTCGCCTTCCCGGCGGGCCTGGTCGTCCTGCTCACCGTGTCGATGACCTTCGTCGGCGACGGGCTGCGCGACGCCCTCGACCCCACGTCCACGACCGGTGCGGCAGGAGGCCGACGATGACCCTCGCAACGACCCTGCCCACCGCCCCGCCGCCCGGCGACGCCGTCACCCCGGTCCTCTCGGTGCGCGACCTGCACATCACCTTCCCCTCGGAGGCGGGCCCCGTGGAGGCGGTGCGCGG
This sequence comes from Streptomyces sp. DT224, assembly GCF_049844595.1. NCBI lineage: Bacteria > Bacillati > Actinomycetota > Actinomycetes > Kitasatosporales > Streptomycetaceae > Streptomyces > Streptomyces sp. DT224. Next base: position 305,878 of record NZ_JBNCLI010000002.1, on the reverse strand, counting down.
GATCGGCTTCGACCTGCTGCCCGGCCGCACCCTGGGCATCGTCGGCGAATCCGGCTCCGGCAAGTCCGCCACGGCCATGGGCATCATGGGCCTCCTGCCGCCCACCGCCGCGACCGGCGGACAGGTGCTCCTCGGCGGCCGGGACCTGGTCGGCCTCGGCGACAGGGAGCTGTCCGCGATACGCGGCAACTCCATCGGCATGGTCTTCCAGGACCCGCTCTCCGCGCTCACCCCGATCTTCACCGTGGGCCGGCTGCTCTCCGACGCCCTGCGCGTCCACCGGGACCTGACCAGGCGGGCCGCCTGGGAACAGGCCGTCCAGCTCCTCGACCTGGTCGGCATCCCGGACCCGCGTGCCCGCGCCACCTCCTTCCCGCACGAGTTCTCCGGCGGCATGCGCCAGCGCGTCGTCATCGCGATGGCCATCGCCAACAAACCGTCCGTCCTGGTCGCCGACGAACCGACCACCGCGCTCGACGTCACCGTGCAGGCCCAGATCCTGGACGTGCTCCGCGTGGCGCAGAAGGAGACCGGCGCCGGGCTCGTCCTCATCACGCACGACCTCGGCGTCGTCGCGGGCCACGCGGACGACGTGGCCGTCATGTACGCCGGCCGGTTCGTGGAGCGGGCGGGGGTGGACGAGCTGTTCGCGCGCCCCGTGATGCCGTACACCGCGCGCCTGCTCGCCGCCGTGCCCACGGTGGACAGCGGGGTACGCCGCCCCCTCGTCCCGATCGGCGGCGAACCACCCGCCCTGGTGGACCTCCCGGCCGGCTGCCCCTTCGCGAGCCGGTGCGCCGTCGCGCTCGACGCCTGCCGCACGGACGAGCCCGCCCTGCGCGCGGTCACCGGGCACGGGGACGTGGCCTGCCTGCGCGCGGACGAGATCGCCGCCGGGTCGCTCGATCCGGCGGGCGGGGCGGAGGCGGGGGAGTCCGTCGAAAGCGCCGCGTCCGCCGGGGACGTGGTGCTCCGGGTCGAGGACCTGGTGAAGACCTTCCCGGTCACCAAGGGGGCCGTCCTCAAACGCCGCGTCGGCACGCTGCACGCGGTCAACGGGGTCGGCTTCGAGCTGCGGTCCGGGGAGACCCTGGGCCTGGTGGGGGAGTCGGGCAGCGGCAAGACCACCACCCTGCTGGAGATCCTGCGGCTGAAGCGGCCCGAGGGCGGCCGGATCGAGATCGCCGGAACCGAGGTGGGGTCCGCCGATTCCGCCACTCGCCTGCGGGAGTTGCGCCGGGACGTACAGATCGTGATGCAGGATCCGATGGGCGCCCTCGACCCGAGGCTGCCGGTCTCCGAACTCCTCGCCGAACCCCTGCGCGCGATCGGCCGGGACCGCGCGTCCACCCGGGCCCGGGTCCGCGAACTCCTCGCTCTGGTCGGCCTGGACGAGGCGGTGAGCGACCGCTTCCCCGCCGCGCTCTCCGGCGGCCAGCGCCAGCGCGTCGGGATCGCCCGGGCCCTCGCGACCCGGCCCAGGCTGCTCGTGCTGGACGAACCGCTCTCCGCCCTGGACGTCTCCGTGCAGGCGGGGGTGATCAACCTGCTGGCCCGGCTCAAGCGTGAACTCGGCCTGGCCTACCTGGTGGTGGCCCATGACCTGGCCGTCGTCCGGTACGTCTCCGACCGGATCGCCGTGATGTACCTGGGCCACATCGTGGAGACCGGGGACACCGAGTCGCTGTTCGCCGACCCCAGACACCCGTACACCAAGGCTCTGTTGTCCGCGATCCCGGTCCCGGACCCGAAGCGCGAGCGCGCCCGCGCACGCGTGGTGCTGGAGGGCGAGCAGCCGAGCGCCGCCCGGCTGCCGGCGGGGTGCGTCTTCGTGGACCGGTGCCCGCTGTACCGGCTGGCCGGGGAGGACGTCCGCGAGCGGTGTCGTACGGAACGGCCCGCGGCCTCCCCGGTGCCCGGGCGGCCCGGCCACACGTACGCCTGTCACGCCGTCTGAGGGCATCTCCCTCCCCCCCCGCCTCCCACCCCCCTCGAATCAGAAGGAACACTCCGCCATGCGCGCAAGACTGGCCATGCCCGTCGCCCTGATCGCCGCCGTCTCCGTCGCCGCCGCCGCGTGCCAGTCCTCCGGCGGGAGCGACGGCTCGGACGGGGGCGGGAAGAAGGCACCCAAGGCCGCGTCGGCCGCCGTCGACTACAACCCGCAGCCGTACGAGAACATCAAGGACGGCGGCACGTACACCACCGCCGGCACCTTCGACGACCAGGGCAACCCCTTCAACGTCAATGCCACGCTGACCGCGGCCCGGGTCTGGGGCTGGTACAACGCCGACGCGATCACGTATGCGCCGACCGGCGACGTGCAGTACAACAAGGACTACTACAGCGACGTGGAGGTGACCGTCGACGGCGGGAACCAGAAGGTCGTCCTGACGATCAACCCGAAGGCCGCCTTCAACGACGGCACGCCCATCGACTGGCGGGCCATCGAGGCCACCTGGAAGGCCAACAACGGTTCCGACAAGGAGTTCGCGGCGTCCTCCACGGACGGCTACGACCAGATCACCTCCGTCGCGAAGGGCAAGGACGCCAAGCAGGCCGTCATCACCTTCAAGGGGGTCAACGCCTCCTGGTCCACCCTGTTCGCGACCTTCCTGCACCCGAAGGCGGCGACGGTCGAGAACTTCAACAAGGCGTACGTGAAGAAGGCCCACCCCGAGTGGGGCGCCGGCCCCTACACCGTTGGCAGGTGGGACACCCACTCGGGCAACATCACCTTCGTCCGCAACCCCAAGTGGTGGGGGAAGAGGGGCAAGCTGGACAAGCGGGTGTACGTCAACCTGGAGTCCACGGCGGCCGTCAACGCCTTCAAGAACGGCCAGCTGGACTACACCTCCGCCGTCGACGCGGAGAGCCTGAAGCAGGTCAAGGGCCTCAAGGGCACCGAGATCCGCAGCGGCGGCAGCCCCTTCGAGTACTCCCTGTACTTCAACACCAAGTCGGCGGTGCTCTCCGAGAAGGCCGTCCGCAAGGCGATCCAGCAGAGCGTCGACCGCGCCCAGATCGCGAAGATCCAGTTCCAGGGGCTCGACTACAAGGAGCCGCTGCCCGGTTCGGCGGTGCTCTACAGCTTCCAGAAGGGGTACGAGGACAACCTGTCGGCGGTCCTCACGTACGACCCCGCCGAGGCGAAGAAGACGCTGGAAGCGGCCGGCTGGAAGGCCGGTCCGGACGGCGTACGGGTCAAGAACGGCAAGAAGCTGGACGTGGGCTACACCCTGCTGGGCGACGACCCGCTGGGCAAGGCCACCGCCGGGGCCCTGGCCGCGATGCTGAAGCCGGCCGGGATCCACCTCGACATCAGGAAGGGCGACGACGCGGACTTCGCCAAGACCATCAGCGAGCGCCGGTTCGACCTGTTCCTGTCGGGCAACCGCTCCATGGACCCGTTCGGTGCCCGCTACCTGTGCGACTTCTACTGCTCGGACCGCGACTCCAACATCACCGGCTCCGGCAACCCGGCCCTCGACAAGGAGATCCGCGCCACCACGGAGATCGCCGATCTGGACGAGCAGACGGCGGCGGTGAACGAGGTCGAGAAGAAGGCGCTCCAGGAGTACGCCTTCCTGCCCCTTTTCAGCGGGCCCTCCACGTACGGCGTGAAGAAGGGCCTCGCCAACGTCGGCGCGACGATCTTCTACACCCCGCTGCCGGAGACGGTCGGCTGGCAGAAGTGACGCCGGGAGCCCACGCGCGCTGAACCGACGGCCCGCGGACATGTCACTCATGTCCGCGGGCCGCCGGCGTGTGCGGGCGCGGTCCTCACTTCGACTCCTGTGGTCCGTACCAAACTCTTGACACCGCCTTTCTTCACTTCTTAAATCATGTAGCGAACCAATGGCCCATGCCCGCTCCACCGTGTCTGCCCGACCTGTCATGCGCATGACTTACGTGTGCACGGCGGGGTTCCCCTTCCCTCCCCACACACACCGGAAGGGAGAGTCATGGACTCCCCACGCCTTTCGCGGCGCCTGCTGCGCTCCGTACTCCCGGCACTCGCTCTCGCCCTGGCCACCGCGGGTCTGGCCGGCACCGGCGGGCCCTCCCCGGCGGATGCCGCGCCGATGGCGCAGGCCGCGGCGACCGCCACGACGACGTTCTCCGACGAGTTCGACGGCGCGGCCGGTTCGGCCGTGGACGGCGGCAAGTGGCAGATCGAGACCGGCGACAACGTCAACAACCACGAGCGGCAGTACTACACCTCGGGCAACAAGAACGCGGCGCTGGACGGCCAGGGCCATCTGGTCATCACGGCACGCAAGGAGAACCCCGCCAACTACCAGTGCTGGTACGGCACCTGTCAGTACACCTCGGCGCGGCTGAACACCTCCGGCAAGTTCACCCAGGCGTACGGGCACGTCGAGGCGCGCATGAAGATCCCGCGCGGCCAGGGCATGTGGCCCGCCTTCTGGATGCTCGGCAACGACATCGGGCAGGTCGGCTGGCCCAACTCGGGCGAGATCGACATCATGGAGAACGTCGGCTTCGAGCCCTCCACGGTGCACGGCACCCTGCACGGCCCCGGCTACTCCGGCTCCGGCGGCATCGGCGCGGGCTACACCCTGCCGAACGGCCAGGCGTTCGCGGACGCCTTCCACACCTTCGCCGTGGACTGGGCGCCGAACTCGATCACCTGGTCCGTGGACGGAAACGTCTACCAGCAGCGCACTCCCGCCGACACCAACGGGAACGCCTGGGCGTTCAACAAGCCGTTCTTCCTCATCCTGAACCTGGCGGTCGGCGGCTACTGGCCCGGCGACCCCGACGGCAGCACCGCCTTCCCGAACCAGCTCGTGGTCGACCACGTCCGCGTCACCACCAACGACAGCCAGCCGCCCGCCACGGGCGGCCGGATCACCGGGCTCGCGGGCAAGTGCGTGGACGTCGCCGCCGCCACCGCGAACGGCACCCCGGTCCAGCTCTACGACTGCAACGGCACCGCCGCGCAGAAGTGGACCGTGGGCGCGGACGGCACCATCCGGGCGCTCGGCAAGTGCCTCGACGTGGCCTCCGGCGGCACGGCGGACGGCACCCCGGTCCAGCTCTGGGACTGCAACGGATCGGCCGCGCAGAAATGGGCGGTCAGCGGGGCCCGCGACATCGTGAACCCCCAGGCGAACAAGTGCCTGGACGTCACCGGCAACAACGCGGCCAACGGCACCCGGCTGCAGATCTGGACCTGCACGGGGGCGGCCAACCAGAAGTGGACGGTCAACGGCTGACCGGCCCGGCCCTCGGGCGCCCCGGGTGGCCATGATTGGCTGGAGGCATGATCGATGCCTTCCTCGCCGGTGACCTGACCGACATCGAGGCGGCGGTCCGCGCAGCGGCCGCCGCCGAGATCATGCCGCGCTACCGGCAGCTCGCCGCCCACGAGGTGGTCGAGAAGAACGGCCCGCACGACCTCGTCACCGTCGCGGACCGGCGCGCAGAGGAACACCTCACGGCCTCCCTCGGCCGGCTCCTGCCCGGCTCGGTCGTCGTCGGCGAGGAGGCCGTCCACGCCGACCCGAAGGTGTACGAGGCGCTGGGCGGCGAGGCGCCCGTGTGGATCGTGGACCCGGTCGACGGCACCCGCCAGTTCGTCCACGGCGAGCCCGGCTTCTGCACCCTGGTCGCCCTCGCCCACCGGGGCGAGCTGCTGGCCTCCTGGACCTACGCCCCGGCTCTGGACGAGATGGCCGTCGCCGTACGCGGACGGGGCGCGCGCGTCGACGGCACCCCGATCCGGGCGGGCTCGCCCGCGCCCGACGCCGTGCTGCGCGTGGCGATGTCCCACCCCGACTACACCACCGACGCGCAGAAGGCGGCCCTGCTCGGCCTGCGCGCCGAGGGCTTCGCCGCCCGCCCCTGCGGCTCGGCGGGCCTCGAATACCTCGCCGTGGCCCGGGGCGAGCTGGACAGTGTCGCCTTCAGCTGGGAGTACGCCTGGGACCACGCGGCGGGGCTCCTCCTGGTCACCGAGGCGGGCGGCGCGCAGGCCACGCTGACCGGCGAGCCGTTCCGTATCGCGGGCGGCAACGCCCTGCCCTTCACCGCTGCCCGCGACCGCGCCACCGCCGACCGCGTCCTGGGAGCGCTGCGCGCGAGCGCCTGACCGCGGGCGGACCGTCTCAGAGGCCCAGTAGCTCCCGGGTGAGGGCGGTGAGGCGCTTGCGGGCCTCGGGGTCGTACGCCTGGTCGTGTGCCCGCGCGTCCGTGAACCGGTCGAAGTAGCGGCCGGTGACCCCCGCGAGCGCCGGGTCGGTGATCAGCCGCACCGTCGGGCGTACCCCCTCCTCGACGGAGACGGCCGGCGTCAGCCCGTACGCGCGTACGCCCTCGGTGTCCATCAGATGGGCGGGGTGCAGCGCGTTGATGGTGACGCCGGTGCGGGCGGTCTCCTCCTCGGCCAGGTCGAACGTCGCCATGATCATTGCGAGCTTGCTCCGGCAGTACGCCTCAAGGCCCTCGTAACCGCGCTCCATCATGACGTCGTCCAGATCGACGGGAAGCTGCCCCATCGAGGCCACCTGGACCACCCGGGCGGGCGCCGACGCCGACAGCAGCGGCAGCAGCTCCTTGGTGAGCAGATACGGCGTCAGGTGGTTGACGGTGAAGCGCAGTTCGTGCCCCTGGGCGCCGAACTCGCGCCGCAGTGGCTCGCTTCCGCCGCCCGCCACCGCGTTGTTGACGAGCACGTCGAGCCGGGGCTCGGCCGCGCGTACGGCGGCCGCCATGGCCCGGACCTGGTCCAGGTCGGACAGGTCCGCGAGATAGGTGCGGACTTCGGCCCGACCGGCCGAGAGCTCCCGCGCCTCGGCTGCCGCCCGGTCGAGCCGGGCGCGGTCGCGGCCGTGCAGGAGCAGCGTCGCACCACGCCCGGCCAGGTCGCGGGCGAGGTGGAGGCCGAGCCCCTGGGTGGCGCCGGTGATGAGGACGGTTCCGTTGAAGGTGTCGGGTGCCGTGTAGGTATCCATGGCTTGAGTTATATCAAGAGCTTGATACAAATTCCACGCTTGCCTTGGGTTCGGATCCTGCTGTATATCCGGCGCTGTACGCTCGCGACCATGGGAATGACCGCCGGTGAACGCCTCGGCCTGGACATCAAGCGCGCCGAGCAGGCCCTCATGGCAGCCAAGAGCGCCGCGCTCAAGGACGCCGAACTCACGGTCGCGCAGTACGCGGCGCTGCTCGCGCTCTCCGACAACCCCGGGATCTCCGGCGCGGCGCTCGCCCGGGCGTGCCTGGTGACACCCCAGGCGATGGCGGGGGTGCTCAAGCACCTGGAGGAGCGCGGCCTGATCGCCAGGTCCGCGCACCCCTACCACCAGAAGATGCTGGAGACCCGGCTGACCGAGGCCGGCACGGAGACCCTGCGCCTCGCCGACGAGCGCGCGGTCCGCATCGAACGCCGCATCGCGGACGCGCTCAGTCCGGAGGAACGCGACACCCTCCGCGACCTGCTGGCCCGCTGCGTCACCGCGATCCGCGCGGACTGAGCCCGGTCAGGAAGCGGCGTCCAGCACCGCGCGCACCTCGCGTACCAGCTCCGCGGCCGTCTCCACCGCCGCCGCGTCCAGGCCCCGCAGCGCCGCGTCCACCCGGTCCGCGAAGCCCGCCGGGGTCCCGGGCAGGGCGGCGGTCGCGGCGAGGGCGCCCTTCTCGTTGAGGCACCATGTGCGGTGGTGGGCGTGGAGCGACTGGGCGAGGATGCCGAAGGCCCGGGAGAGGCAGAGGGAGACATGCAGCCGGTCACCCGCGGGGGCGGACTTGCGGGCCGCCGCCACCGAGAACTCCGCCTCCCAGGCCGCGGCGGCCAGCGCCTCGCGCAGCGGCTCCGGGTAGACCGAGGTCTCCTGCTGCAGAGCCGTCAATTCCCCGTCCGGGTCGGACAGTACGCGCCCGAGGGCGACCTCGCCCGGGTACGCGGGCGACCAGAAGCCCAGCGGATGGCCCGGCTGGACCCCCACCTCGTAGCGGCCTTCGCGGCAGCCGGCCCAGACCGCCTCGACCCGGCCCAGGTCGCGCAGGATCCAGTCGACCTGGACGCCGTCCACCCGCAGCCAGCCCCCGGCATTCACCCACGGCCCCCAGCCGCCGGGGCCCGCCACCTCGACCGGGGAGCCCTGGAAGGCGGCGGCCAGCGCGGACAGGGCGGCGGTGTCCGGCGTACCGCGGTAATACACGCCCAGGTCCCAGTCGGAGTCCGGGCGGTGAGCGCCCCGGGCGCGGCTGCCGCCGAGCAGGACGGCCCGGATGCCGGGCACGTGGGTGAGCCGGTCGGCCATCTCGGCGACCCGGGCGGTCATTGCGGAGCCGGCGGGGCTCGCGAGGTTCTCCGATGTCATCGGGCGAGGACACTACCCGCCCCCCGGCTGTCGGTGCCTGCGAATATCCTGGGTGCTCCGACCGTCGGCTGACAAAGGAGTCCGAAGGTGCCGTCGATGCTCGATGCGGTCGTGGTGGGCGCGGGCCCCAACGGACTGACCGCCGCAGTCGAACTGGCCCGCCGGGGCTTCGCCGTCCAGGTCTTCGAGGCCGGGCCCGCGGTCGGCGGCGGGGCGCGTACGGAGGAGCTGACGCTCCCCGGCTTCCGGCACGACCCCTGCTCGGCGGTGCACCCGCTGGCCATAGGCTCCCCGGCCTTCGACGCGATGCCCCTCGACCGGCACGGTCTGGAATGGATCCAGCCCGCCCTCGCCCTCGCCCACCCCTTCCCCGACGGCACCGCCGCCGTGCTCGCCGGCTCGGTGGGGGAGACCGCGATGTCGCTCGGCCCCGGGGACGCGGGCGCCTACCGCCGGCTCCTCGCCCCCTACCTCGGCCACTGGGACTCCCTCGCCCGGGACTTTTTGCGCACCCCGTGGGACGGGCTGCCCAGCGACCCGTACCGCTGGGCACGCTTCGGGCTCGACGCGATCCAGCCCGCCTCCCTGCTCTCCCGCCGCTTCCGGGGCGAGAGGGCGCGCGGCCTGCTCGCCGGTCTCGCCGCACATGCCATCGCGCCCACGAACGGCATCGCCACCGGCGGCATCGCCCTGCTCTTCGCGCTCGCCGCGCACGAGCGGGGCTGGCCCGTGCCGCGCGGCGGCTCCCAGGCCATCTCCGACGCCCTCGCCTCGTACCTCCGGGAGCTGGGCGGCGCGATCACCACCGGTACGGAGGTCAAGCGCCTGGACGAACTGCCGCCCGCCCGCGCCTACGTCTTCGACACCTCGCCGGCCGCCCTCGCCCGGATCGCCGGACTCGGCCGCGCCTACCAGGGGTACCGCTACGGCGCCTCCTGCTTCAAGATCGACTACGCCCTGTCGGGCCCGGTGCCGTGGACCGCCGAGGAGCCCCGCCGGGCCGGCACCGTGCACATCGGCCCCACCGCCGGTGAGATCGACGACGCGCTGCACCGGGCGGTCGACGGCCGGGACCCCCGTGTCCCCTTCCTGATCACCGCGCAGTCCAGCCTGGTCGATCCCTCCCGCGCCCCCGAGGGCAAGCACGTCTTCTGGGTGTACGGACATGTCCCGGCGGGCTGGCGGGGCGACGCCACCGAGGTCATCGAACGCCAGCTGGAGCGGTTCGCCCCCGGCTTCCGCGACCTGGTCCTCGCCCGCGCGGTCGCCGGCCCGCCCGGCATCGCGAAGCGCAACGCGAACTACGTGGACGGCGACATCGCCTGCGGCGCCTTCGCCGGCCTCCAGACCGTCATCCGCCCCAAGCTCGCCCGCGTGCCGTACGCGACCGCGCACCCGGCGGTCTTCCTCTGCTCCTCGGCGACCCCGCCCGGCCCCGGGGTGCACGGCATGTCCGGACACCACGCGGCGAAGGCGGTGTGGCGGAGGCTGCGCGCCTCGGGGGAGCCCGGCCGCCGCCGCTGAACCGCCTCAGCCGCGCCCGCCCCTCCGTACCGTGCAGGTGTCCGTGTCCGCAGGGCACCAGTGCGTACGCCCGCCGACCAGGTGGAGTTCGAGGTCGGCGTCGCGCATGCCGTGGTCGTCCAGCGCCTGGCGCAGCTCGGTCGGCGCGGGCTGCGGCGGCAGGCCGAGCACACCGATCACGACGACGTCGTTGCGTGCCTCGACAGAGGCGATCTGCCACTTCCCGGTCGCCGCCCAGCGCTCCGCGACCGGCCGCGCGTCGGCCGCCAGAGCGCGGTCGTGGGCGACCCGGATCGTGCCGGTGGTGAGCGGCACGGCGACCAGCACGACGACACAGGCCACCGCCACGAGCGTCCAGCCCCGGAACTGCCCGACCCGCATGTCCGCCCGCTCGGCGCCCGCCCGGACGCCGTACAGGAGGAAGACCACGGTCCCGGTGGCGACGATCGCCGCCACGTTGGTCGCGAACAGGAGCGCGGACTCCCCGGCGTCGTGGTACCGGTGCACCGTCAGGAGCAGCCCCGTCACGGCCAGCGGCGGCACCAGGGAGATGGCGATGGCCACGCCCGGCAGCGTGTCCGAGATGTCGGCGCGAACCAGGGCGAACGCGCCGACCGTGCCGGTGGCCAGCGCGGCGAGCAGGTCGATGAGGCGCGGGCTGATCCGCGAGGAGACCTGGCTGTTGGAGGCGAAGGCGTCCGGCGGGGCCGCGATCCAGCCCAGCAGCATTCCGATCGCCACCACCGCCAGCGCGCCCCCGGTCACCAGCAGCAGGCAGCGCACCACCTGGCGGCGGCGGGCCAGCACCAGCGCCAGCGCGCAGCCGAGGATCGGCGTCATGAGCGGCGCGACGATCATCGCCCCGATCACGGTGGCCGTGGAGTCCCCGACCACCCCCGCGCTCGCGATGACGGCGGCCAGCACGAGCAGCCCCCAGAACCGGGTCGAGCTCGGGCTGCGCAGCCCGCGCTCGATGAACAGCGCGCCGGTCATCCTCCGGACGGCGTCCGCGTCGACTCCCGCCATCTCCTCGCTCCTCTCTCAGACGGGCCCGACGCCCGGCTCCCGGTCCCCGGCCGCCAGGAACTCCACCACCGCCAGCAGGAACAGCAGACAGAGCGCGATCCCGACGACGACCCACCCCGTCGGGTGCGCCCACAGCAGGTAGACCACCAGCGCGGCGGCCACCAGCAGCCAGGTGAACCAGGCCCGGAACCGTCGTACGAACGGGCCGGCCGGACCGGTCCGCAGCCCCGCCCCGTCGGCCGTGGCCCGCACCGCGCCGATCCCGGACGTCCACAGCCCCCGGACGGTCGAGGCACGCCGGCCCGGACCGGTGAGCCAGGCGGCCAGTGCGACGACGACCCCGAGGGCCACCACCATCCGTACCGTCGTCCCCAGGAACCGGGTCATCGCGTTGTAGACCGCGCCCGCCGCCCCCGGCGAGACCCCGGCCGGCAGCGCGTCCAGATAGAGCGCCCGGAAGATCCGCAGCCCGATGCCGAGCAAGCCGACGGCGATGGCGGCGCCGAGGGCCCCCGCCACCAGCGACCGGCGCCGCCGCACCGAGAGCAGCACGCCCCCGGCGATCAGCAGGACGGCGATCACGGCGAGCCAGTCGCCCAGGAACTGAAGGACCCGTACGTACGTCCTGACCCTGCCGACGTCGTCCGACCTGACGAGCGTGATGTCGGTGTGGACCTCCGGGATGTGCCCGGCCACCGCCATGCCCCGGTCCACCAGCTGCTGCTTGACCCGATCGATCACGGGAGCCAGGTCCAGCGTGACGGCGTCGTCGGTCAGCTCCACCGCGCCGCCGCCCTTCCCGGTCAGCGCCTTGTCGACGGCCCGGTGCGCCCGCCGGTTGCCCTCGGTCCACACCTTCTCGAAGGCGTCCGACGCGGCGACCGCGCGGGCCCGGTCGTGGACGAGGCTGCGGACGGCGTCCTCCAGCGAACCGCCGAGGCGCCCGAGCGCCTTCTCCAGGCGGGGCCGGTCGTCCGGCGACACCCCGGACAGCAGGGCGGACAGGTCGATCCTGGCCATCAGCGCGTCGGTCGCCCGGTCGGCCACGGCGTCCTGGACGGCCGGGTCGGAGGCGAGCGGGGCGACCGTGGCCACGTAACGGTCCGTGTCCCCGACCTGGTCGGACGCCCAGGCGGCGACCACGGACAGCGGGGCGAGCAGGCAGCCGAGGACGACGAGGACGGCGGCGAGGAAGGAGCGGCCGCGGTGCCGGGGCGGCCGGGCGCGCTCCTGTTCGAGCGCGGTCACGCGGTCCCGCAGGGCCCGGACTTCCGAGGCTGAGGAGCCGTCACTCGCGCCGATGCCGGCCACCGCGCCTCCCAGCCGTCCGATTTGTCTGACTGTCAGGCAACGTTCATCGGCGGGTTCGCGCGAGCGGGGTGGGCCGAACGGGGTCCGCCACCGTGGTGCGCGGCCTGTCCGCGAGGCCTGCCGTGAAGTCCCAGAGAACGGGCCTGACCTGCGGAAACATCGTTCGGGGCGGACTTGTAATGCCCGAGTAACGCCCTTCTTCTAACGTGCGAGCTCCCCCGTACCGTTCCAGGAGGAGCATCCTGATGCACCTGTCCCGATCGCCCCGGCGGAGAACTGCCGCCTGGGCGGCAGCAGCGCTCACCGTCACGGGCCTGCTGATAGCCCCGCCCGCCGCCGCGGCCACCGGCCCGACCGCCCCGGTCGACTCCGCGCTGATGAAGGCCGTGGACAAGGGCGGCGAGAGCACGTTCTTCGTCGTCCTCAAGGACAAGGCCGACCTCACGACCGCCAAGCGCAAGCACGGCCACGCGGCGCGGGCGGAGTCGGCGTTCGACGAGCTCAAGGCGAAGGCCCACACCAGCCAGCAGTCCCTCAACACCTTCCTCGACAAGAAGAAGGTCGGTCACCAGGACTTCTGGATCGCCAACGCGGTCAAGGTCACGGGGGACCAGGACCTGGTCGAGCAGCTCGCGCAGCGCTCGGACGTCGAGCGAATCGTCAAGGAACAGCAGTACAAGCTGGACGACATCGCGTCGAAGCCCACCGAGGCCCAGACGAAGGCCGCCGTGAAGGCCGCCACGCAGGCACAGGCTGCGGAGGCCGGCACCCCCGAGTGGGGCGTCAAGGACATCAAGGCCGACCGCGTCTGGGAGGACTACCAGGACCGCGGCGAGGGCATCGTCATCGCCAACGTCGACTCCGGCGTCCAGTACGACCACCCCGACCTGGTCGACAACTACCGGGGCAACAACGGGGACGGCTCCTTCACGCACGACTACAACTGGTACGACGCCAGCGGTGAGTGCCCGACCGACGCGCCCTGCGACAACAACGGCCACGGCACCCACACCATGGGCACCATGGTGGGCAAGAACGGCGTCGGCGTCGCCCCGAACGCGAAGTGGATCGCCGCCAAGGGCTGCGAGTCGGACCTGTGCACGGACAGCAGCCTGCTCGCCGCCGGCCAGTGGATTCTCGCGCCGACGGACGCGAACGGTCAGAACCCGCGCCCGGACCTGGCCCCGAACATCGTGAACAACTCCTGGGGCAACGAGGACGCCGGCACGCCGTTCTACGAGGACATGCTGACGGCCTGGAACGCCGCGGGCATCTTCGAGGCCTTCGCGGCGGGCAACGACGGTGACGGCGTCACCTGCTCGACCACCCACCCGCCGGGCTCGCAGGCCTCGTCCTACGGTGTCGGCGCCTACGACTCGACCGGCAAGATCGCCAGCTTCTCCGGCTTCGGTCCCTCGCTGGTCGACGGCTCCGCCAAGCCGAACATCTCCGCCCCCGGTGTCGACGTCCGCTCCACCTGGCCGGGCGACGCGTACAACACGATCTCCGGTACGTCGATGGCGACGCCGCACCTCGCCGGTTCGGTGGCCCTGCTGTGGTCCGCCGCCCCTTCGCTCATCGGCGACATCGACGCCACCCGCGCCCTGCTGAACGAGGGCGCGACCGACGTGGACGACACCCACTGCGGCGGCACCGCCGACATGAACAACGTGTGGGGTGAGGGCAAGCTCGACATCCTCGCCTCCGTCGACAAGGCCCCGCACACCGCCGCGACGATGACCGGCAAGGTCACCGACAAGGCCACCGGCGCCGCCCTGGCCGGCATCACCATCGAGGCCACCGGCGCCACCGGCACCCGTGAGGTCAGCACCCACGCCGACGGCACCTACCGGCTGACGCTGGCCCCGGGCACGTACTCCTTCCGGCTGAGCGGCTACGGCTTCGCCCCGGCCACCCTCTCCGACGTCACGGTCACCGCCGGCCAGGCCCTCGGCAAGGACTTCGCGCTCAACGCGGTCCCCGTCCACAAGGTCTCCGGCAAGGTCCTCGACGTCCAGGGCCGCCCGCTCGGCAAGGCCACCGTCCAGGTCACCGGCTCCCCGGTCCCCGCGGTCACCACCGGCACCGACGGCACGTACACCCTGCCGGCCGTCTCCGAGGGCAGCTACACCCTCACCGTGAGCCCGGCCGCGCCGATCCTGTGCAATGGTGTCTCGCGTGGCTCGCTGACCGTCGACGGTGACAAGACGGCGAACGTGAAGCTTCCGAACCGCACCGACGCCTACGGCAACACCTGCTCCCCGGCCACGTACTCCTGGATCAAGGGCTCCACCAAGGTGGCGCTCACCGGTGACGAGGACGCCAAGACGGTCTCGCTGCCCTTCCCGGTCAAGCTGTACGGCGTCTCCTACACCAGCGCCTCCGTCTCCACCAACGGCCTGATCAACTTCCTCGAGCCGCGCATCGGTGACTACATGAACGCGGCGCTGCCCTCGGCGGCCCGGCCCAACGGCACCGTCGCCGTCCTCTGGGACGACCTGCTCCTCGACAAGAAGTCCAGCGTGCAGACCGCGGTCACGGGCTCGAAGGGCAACCGCTCCTTCGCCATCGTCTGGAACAACGCCGCCTACGCCGACGGCTCCGGAGACCGCGCCACCTTCGAGGCCGTCTTCGACGAGGCCACCGGCTCGGTCACCCTCCAGTACCAGTCCGTCGCCGACCGCGGCGCGGGCGCGACGGTGGGCATCGAGAACCAGACCGGCGACGACGCCCTGCAGTACTCCTTCAACCAGCCGGTTCTGAGCGCCGGTTCGGCCGTCCACATCGCCCAGGAAGACAAGTGATGAGAGCCCACACCTCGCGGCGCGCCCTGCGGCTCGCCTCCGGACTGGTCGCGGCCGGCCTGGCCCTGACCGCCGCCCCGCACGCCCTCGCCGCCGACAGCGGTGACGGCAGCCACGGCGTGCGCCTCACCAGCGCCCAGGCCAAGAAGCTGACGGACCGCCTGCAGGCCGGCCAGTACGGCCAGGACACGACGGGCACCGACAAGAGCGACCCGGCGGAGGTCGTCGGCACCGCCGACGGCTCGCAGCCGGACGCGTCCGCCAAGGCCGCCGCGCCTCAGGCCGCCACCACCGACGCCGCCGCTCACGTCACCATGACGCCCACCTCGTCCGTCGAGGGCGTGAAGGGCTTCGGCGCCACCATGCCGGCCGACAGCAAGAACGGTGACTACTTCACGCTGCACAGCTTCGGCCACGTCGCGCGCTCCGCCGCCGACGGCACCGAGCAGTGGACCCGGAGCGCCACGTCGCTCTACGCGGACTGGGGCGTCAAGCCGCTCCGCGTGTGGGACACCGAGCTGTACCCGCCGCTCGTCCAGATGGGCTACAACGCGGTCAGCCCCTTCACCCCCACGTCCGACCAGGGCTACGGCAGCGGTGACCTCTCCGGTGACGGTGTGCCCGACGTGGTCTTCTCCGCCAGCGTGGGCGAGAACCCGCCCACCGGCGTCCGGATTCCGGGCACGACGATGACCTCCGGCACGATCGTCACCGTCCTGGACGGCAAGACCGGCAAGACCGTCTGGTCGAAGTTCTACTCCTACGCGACCACGGTCCAGGTCGTCGACGGCGCCCTGCTCGTCGGCACCGTCCCGCGCCTGAACGACCGCGCCCCGCTTTCCGAGACGGCGCAGCTGACCGGCACGCGCTTCTCGTATGCCGACGGCAAGCTGTCCGAGTCCAGCACCTGGACGTACGACACCGAGGAGATCCAGCCGGCCACCTGGGGCGCGATTCAGGACCTCGGCAACGGCAGGGTCGCCGTCTCCTGGGACCTGCGCAAGACGGAGGGCACGGCCGCGCGCGGCCGGACCCTCGTCCTCGACACCAGCGACGGCTCCGTCGTCTGGCAGATGGACAGCGCGCTCTACAGCCGCCAGCTGCGCCTGGACGCCGGACGCAACCAGATCGTCGCGGTGGAGCAGGCGGACACCTCCGACGAGCTCCGTTACGAGGTGGCCGCCTACGACCTGGGTGACGGCCGCCGCACCACCCTGGACAGCCGCGTCAACGTGCTGCCCACCGCGTTCGCGGTCGGCGACCTGACCGGGAACACCAAGGCCGAGTACGCCGTCAGCGAGTCCTCGCTGACGGACGACCTGTTCGTGGGTGCGAGCACGGTCCGGGTCCTGGACGGCTCGGACCCGGAGACCGCGCTGTGGCAGCACACCACGAAGCGGGCCGCCGGCAACCCGAGCGACGCGCCCGTCACCTGGCGGCTCGACGTCGTCAACAAGAAGCTGGTCGCCGCCGCCCAGGACGACACCGAGATCGGGACCGCCGCCAACTCGGGCGGCCGGTACGCGTCGCTGACCGTCTTCACCGGCAAGGGGAAGGTGAGCTGGCAGACCAAGGGCGCCACCGCGTCCCCCATGTTCCAGGACGTCTTCAGCGACAAGAGCGGCCGGCACATCCGCGTCGTCGACGGCGACCAGGACGTCCGCACGTACGCCTTCAAGGACGGCAAGGAGCAGCACCTCACGCCGCTCCAGGCATCCATGGCCTACGCGAAGGGCATCGATGTCGACGGTGACAAGAAGGACGACCTCGTCGGCGGCGGCGAGGCACACGGCGTCTGGGCCTACTCCGGCACCTCGCTGCTGAACGGCACGCCGAAGAAGCTGTGGCAGGCCACCCTGCCGGGTTCGGTGCACCGCATCGAGACCGCGGACGTGACCGGGGACAAGCGGCCGGAGATCGTGGTCGCCGCGGACAGCGCCGTCGTGGTCCTCGACTCGCGGACCGGCAAGGTCCTGAAGACGATCGACGGTGGGGGCCAGTTCGTCCGGTCCGTCACGCTCGCCGACGTCAACGGTGACAACAAGGCCGACATCCTCGTCCCGACCGACGCCCTGCGCGCCTACACGGGCGACGGCCAGGCGCTGTGGACCTACGCCGCGCCCGAGAGCGCCGGCGACGTGCTCTTCTCCGACGCGTCGACGGGCGACGGCAAGGTGTACGTGCAGTACACCAGCGTCAAGTCCATCGACATCGACGCCCCCGTGATGCGGGCCGTGCAGCTCGACGCGAAGACCGGGGCGGAGGGCTGGTCCATCGAGCCGAAGGCCCCCGCCTCGGCCGTGGACGGCAAGCTCCGTACCGGTCTCCTCGACCGCGCGGTGTTCGCCTCGCCCGAGATCCCCTACGCGGACGGCCACGCGGTCGTCTACACCTGGGTCGCGTGGGCGCCCATCGGCGCCAACGCCACGGACACCCTCATCCCGTACAACGTCACGGAGATCCGCGACGGCCGTACCGGAGAGATGCTGCACCGCACCTACACCGGCGGGCTGTGGACGCACGGCAACTACTTCGAGGGCGACGGTGCCCTCATGCAGGCGGGCGCGGCGACCCTCCGGACGTTCCTGGCCGGCGGCGACGACCGCACGCTGTTCCTGGTGCCGGACTCCCGGAGCGGGGGCTGGCTGACCGCCCCCGGCGGCCAGAAGGTGATCGTCACCGGTGTCCAGGGCGGTGTCTACCTCTGGGACCCGAGTCTGCTCGACGGTGAGCACATGTACCCGGACGCGCTGGGGGCGTCGCCCAGCATCTCCGCGGGCCGCAACTACGCCACCGCCGACTTCGACGGTGACGGGGCCGACGAGGTGGTCTCGCTCAACTTCGACGACCGGGGCGTGGACACGGCGGCCGACCTCGTCGGCGGCCGCTACCTGATCTCGAACGACTCGACGCCGAACATGGTGACGCTCAAGCTCTCCTGAACCCGTCCCACCGCATGAACCGAGGACCCTCCGGGCACCGCCCGGAGGGTCCTCCGCGTGTCCGGTTACAGTGGCGCCCTCATGAACGCGCGCCACACAGCGGGCCACGGCCCGACAGCACCGCTGCTCCGCATACGCCTTTTCGGTGGATTTCAGGTCACTCGTGACGGCGGTCCCGAACCCGCCGCGCGATGGCCGAGACTGACCGCACAGGCGCTGGTGAAGCTGCTCGCCGTCGTACCCGGGCATCGGCTCCACCGCGAGCAGGTGATGGAGATCTGCTGGCCCGACTCCGATCCCCAGGCCGCCCAGGGCAGCCTGCGCGTCGCCCTCCACGCCGCGCGTCGCGCCCTGGAGCCCGAACTCGCCTCCCGCGCCGCGTCCTCCTACCTGGTCTCGGACGGGCCCCTGCTCTGCCTCGACCCCCGTACCGTCCGGGTCGACGTGGACCACGCGCAGGACACCGCGCGCGCCGCCCTGACCACCGGCGACGCGGACGCCCTCGCCCGGGCCCTGGAGCTGTTCTCCGGCGAACTGCTCCCCGACGACCGCTACGCCGACTGGGCCGAGGGCCGGCGCTTCGAACTCGCCGAGCTCAAGGAGAAGCTGCTCCTGGGGCTCGCCTCGGCCCACCTGGAGGCGGGCGCCACCGAGGAGGCCGTCACCGTCGCGGAGCAGGTCCTCGCGGCGAACCCGGCCGAGGAGCCGGCGCACCAGATACTCATCGATGCCTTCACCCGGCTGGGGCTGCGGCGGCGGGCGGTGCGCCAGTACCACGTCTGCCGGGCGGCCCTGGACGCCGAGCTCGGCGTGCGGCCGGGCCCCGAGACCGAGCGCCTGCACCGTGCCGCGCTCGCCGCGGAGCCCACCGGACCGCCGACCGCGCCCTCCCTGCCCGCCTCCCTCCGGGCCCCGGCCGCCACCCCGTTGCGCGGGCGCTCCGCCGAGCTGGACCGGCTGCTCGCGGTGGACGGCACCCCGGTCGTCCGGTTGCTCACCGGAGAGGCCGGCGTGGGCAAGACACGGCTGGTCGGCGAGGTGGCCCGGAAGGCGGCGGCCTCCGGCACGGCCGTCCTGTGGGGTGGCGGGCACGACGCGGAGGGCCACACGCCGTACGGGGCGTTCGCCGAGGCGCTGGACGGCTGGCTGGCCGAACGCGACGAGGCGGAACGAGCCCGCGTCGGCGGGGAGTACCCCGAACTGGCCGCGTTCCTGCCCGCCCTGGGCCGGGTGCGCGCCGACTCCCAGCGCAGCCCCGAGGAGGAGCGCGACCGCCTCTTCCGCGCCACCGCCGGCCTGCTCGGCGAGCTGGCCTCCATGCAGCCGCTGCTCATCGTGCTCGACGACCTGCACGCGGCGGACCTGGGCTCCTTCCAGCTGCTGAGCCACCTCGCCCGGCGGGCGGCGCAGTCCGGCGGCTGGCGCTTCCTCGTGACGTACCGCGAGGAGGAGATACCCGACGGCGACCCGCGCCGTACGGGCCTGTCCTCCCTGGTCCGCCAAGGGCTCGCCGCTCGCGAAGAGGTGCCGCGGCTGGATCAGGAGGCGTGCCTCGCCGTCGTACGCGACACGGTGGAGCTGACCCCCGGACAGGTCTCGGGTGCCACGGACCGCGTCTGGGAACTGTCCCTGGGCAACCCCCTGTTCGCCGTGGAACTCGCCCACGGGCTGGCCGAGGGCGCCGGGACCGGGGCCCCCGACGGGGTGCGGCAGCTGGTCGCGGAGCGGCTGGGCCGACTCGACCAGGACACGCGGAGAATCGTCGAGGCGCTGTCCGTGGCCGGACCCGAGACATCGTTGTCGGAGCTGCTCGACGTCGCCGCCCACGGGCTGGACCCCGCCGTCACCGGGGGAGCCGCCACCGACGCGCTGGAGCGCGCCATGGCCGCCTCGCTGATCGAGGAGCGCGACATCGTGGTCGGCGGACAGCACGAGGCGGGGCTGACCTTCCGCCACCCGCTGGTCCGCCTCACCTGCTACGAGAAGCTGTCCGCGCTCCGCCGCCGACAGCTGCACGGCGCCTTCGCGCAGGCGGTTCTCCGCCGCCGCCCCGACGCCGTGGACACCCTCGCCTCGCACTTCACCCGCGCCGACGATCCGCGCGCCGCCGAGTACCTGCGACGGGCCGCCGCCCGGGCCGCCGCCCTCTTCGCCAACGACACCGCCGACCGCTACTACCGCGACCTGGTCGCCCGGCTCGACGTGGACGCCGCCCGCGCCCGCCTCGCCCACAGCCAGGTCCTTCGCCGCATGGGCAACTTCGCCCAGGCCGCCGAGGTGCTGCGCCTCGCCCTGGACGAGTTCGTCCGGCGCGGCGACCACGAGGACATCGTGCTCGCGGCGGCCTGGCTCGCCGACACCCTCGGGCGCACCGGCCGCCCCGATGCCGGCCGGCGCGTGCTGGCCGCGCACCCGGTCACCGCGGACACCCCGCCGGAAGCAGCCTCCGGCCACTTCCTCGCCCTGGCCGTGCTGTGCCGCATCCAGGGGCGGTACGAGGACGCGCACGCCGCCTCCCAGCAGGCCCTCGTGGCCGCGCGCCGGGTGAACGGCAGGCCGGGGGAGGGGCTGCGGGCCCGGGCGCACTCGCAGCGGGCCAGCGTGCTCGGGCTGAGCGGCCGGCTGGACGAGGCCCGTGAGGCGGCCGACCTGGCGTTGGCACCTGCCGAGGCGTACGGCGATCCGACCCTGCTCGGTTCGGTGCTCTCGACCCTGCGCGAGAACGAGCGGCGGGGCGGCCGGCTGCGCGAGGCCGTGGCCCACGGGCAGCGGGCGCTCGATCTCGCCGAGCAGTCCGGTGATCCCGCGGGGGCGGCCTTCGAGCGGGCCAACCTGGCCGAACTATGGCTGCTGCTGCGGGAGTTCGACACCGCTCGTGCTCTGGCCGAGGCTGCCGTGGCGGGCGCCGAGCAGGACGGCGCCTGGTGCCTTCCGTACACCCAGGCGGCACTCGCCCTGGTCCGTATGCGCACAGGGGACCGGGCCGGCGCCGCGGCCCTGCTGGACCGGGCGCAGGCGTCACCCGGTCTGTTCGACCGGCAGGCGGGCCGCGAGGTCCGGGCGGCCCGCGCCGAACTCGCCCTGCGCGACGGGCTTCCGGGCCACGCCCGGCGCGCCCTGGAGGGCCACGAGGCGGACGCGCCGGTGCTCGCGGCCTGGGCGGAGCTGCGCAGCAACCGCCCGGAACCGGCGCGCCGGCTGGCGGCCGACGAGGTGGCCCGCGCCGCCCGGACGGGCGAGCGCATCGCGGAGGCGGACGCGCGGACGGTTCTCGCCCTCGCCCTGCACCGGCTCGGCGACGCCGGCGCGGCCCGCGAGGCGCTGACACGTGCCGACGACCTGGCGCGGGCCCTGCCCTACCCGGCGGGCGCGGTCCACGCGGCCGAGGTGCGGGCGCTCATGGAAACGGAGCCGGACGCCCACTGAGGGCGGTCCGGCTCCGTCACGGAGTACTTACGCGGGCAGCCGCTCCAGCAGCCCCGCGAAGTCGGTGCCCGGCGCCAGGGTGCCGAAGGCGAGGCCCCGGTCCCCGGCCAGCCGCGAGGCGCAGAACGCGTCGGCGACCGCCGCCGGCGCGTGCCGGACGAGCAGCGAGCCCTGGAGCACCAGCGCCGCGCGCTCGATGAGCCGGCGGGCCCGCAGCGGGGCGTCCTCGGTGAGGACCAGCTCGCCGCGCAGCTCCTGCCAGGCCGCGTGCAGCCGGCGGTCCGCCCCCGAGGCGGCCTCGACCTCGGCGCGGAAGGCGTCCAGCGACTCCGGCTCCCGGGCCAGGGCGCGCAGCAGGTCCAGCGCGTTCACATTGCCCGAGCCCTCCCAGATGCCGTTGAGCGGCGCCTCCCGGTACATGCGCGGCATGCCCGAGTCCTCGACGTAGCCGTTGCCGCCGAGGCATTCCAGCGCCTCCGCGACCGCGACCGGCTGGCGCTTGCACACCCAGTACTTGGACACCGCCGTGGCCAGCCGCAGGAATGCCCGCTCCCCGGTGTCGCCCCGCTGGGCCCGGTCCGCGGCACCGGCGAGGCGCAGCCCGAGCGTGGTCGCCGCCTCGGACTCGACCGCGAGGTCGCCGATCACATTGCGCATCAGCGGCTGGTCGATCAGCTTGGCGCCGAACACCGAGCGGTGGCGCACATGGTGGGCGGCCTGGGCGAGCGCGGCGCGGATGCCGGCGGCCGAGCCGATGACGCAGTCCAGGCGGGTCATCGTCACCATGTCGATGATGGTGCGCACGCCCTTGCCCTCGGGGCCGACGAGCCAGGCGACCGTGTCGTCGAACTCGGGCTCGCTGCTGGCGTTGGACCGGTTGCCCAGCTTGTCCTTGAGCCGCTGGATGCGGAAGGTGTTGCGGCTCCCGTCCGGCAGGACGCGCGGCACCAGGAAGCAGGAGAGCCCGCCCGGCGCCTGGGCGAGGACCAGGAAGAGGTCGTTCATCGGAGCGCTGGTGAACCACTTGTGCCCGCGCAGCCGCCAGGTCCCGTCGCCCGCCTCGGTGGCCGCGGTGGAGTTGGCGCGCACATCGGTGCCGCCCTGCTTCTCCGTCATGCCCATCCCCGCGAGCAGCCCCGGCTTCTCGGCGGGGGCGCGCAGCCCGGCCTCGTACACCCTGCTGGTCAGCAGCGGCTCGTAGGTCTTCGCCAGGTCGGGGGCGTGCCGCAGGGCCGGGACCACGGCGTACGTCATGGAGACCGGGCACAGGTGGCCCGCCTCCAGCGTCGACATCACCATGAAGCCGGCCGCGCGCGCCACATGGGCGCCGGGGCGCTCGTCGGCCCAGGCGGCGCCGGCCAGGCCCGCGCCCACCGAGGCGTTCATCAGGTGGTGGTAGGCGGGGTGGAAGTCCACCTCGTCCACGCGGTGGCCGTAGCGGTCGTGGGTGCGCAGCACGGGCTCGTTGACGTTGGCCTGCTCGGCCCACTCCTGGGCCTGCGCGCTGCCGGCGAGGCGGCCGAGCCGGTGCAGCTCCTCGGTGTGCCACTCGGCGCCCTCGCGGCGCAGGCCCTCCAGGAGCACCGCGTCGTCGGCCACGTCGTGCCCGGTCAACGGCGGGGCCTGGTTGGTCACTTCGTGGGTCGCGGCGGTGGGGTGGGAGCGGGGCGCGGCGGTTTCGGGCACGGTAACCTCCTGGTGGAAGGGGTGTCAGGGCTGCTGGGCGGGCGGCGCGCCCGCGCAGCGCAGGGCCATGGCGACGAGTTCGGTGAGCAGCGCCTCGGTGGTCTCGCCGTCGCCGGCGCCGAGCGGATCGACCAGGACCTCGCCGACCGCGCCGGTGAGCGCGGCGGCGGTGATCTCGCCGTTCTGCGGGGGCAGCAGGCCCTCCTCGATGCCCTCGTGGACGACCTCGGCGAACAGGGCGCGGTAGCGGCGGCGGTAGTCGAGGCGTTCGGCGCCGACCGCCGGATCGGCCGGGGCGGCGAGCAGCGCGTAGGCCAGGCCCCGGTTCTCCAGGGCGCGGCGGGCGAAGACCTCGACGCCCCGGGCCAGCCGCTCGACCGGTGTTCCCGGCTCGTGAAGCACCGTGCCCAGCACCTCCACCTCGCGGCCGGCGGCGCGCCGGAACACCTCGACGGCCAGGGCCGCCTTGGAGGCGAAGTGCTGGTAGACGGAGCCGGCCGCGATGCCGGCCGAGTCGGCGACGGCGGTGACCGACGCCTGCGACCAGCCGACCTCCGTGACCACCGAGGTGGCGGCGGCGATCAGATGCTCCCTGGCTGCTTCGAGCCGACTGATTTCGGCTGGGGTCTTGCGGTAGGCCATGAAAGAAGTGAACCATCATTCAGAGTTTCCCGCCATGGCCCGTTCGCACGGTCCGGCTCGTCAGGAGAACGTGATGCACCTCAGTACCCTGCTGGACAGCGCCGTCCGCTCGGCCGGCGACCACGAAGCGGTCGTCTACCGTGAGCAGCGGTGGTCCTACCGGGCATTCGCCGACGCGGCCCGCCGTGCCGCGACCGTGCTGCGGGAGGCCGGTCTCCGGCCGGGCGACCGGCTGGCCGTGATGACGTACAACACCCCGGCCTTCCTGTTCGCCGCGTTCGGCGCCTGGTACGCGGGTGCCACCCTGGTCCCCGTCAACCACAAGCTCCAGACCGCCGAGGTGGCCCGCCAGCTGACCCACTGCGGGGCCCGGATCGCTGTGGTCGACGCGGAGATCGGCGAGCGCGCCACCGCCGCCGGCGCCGAGGTGACCTGGCTGGTCAGCCACCCCGACGCCGAGCCGGACACCCTGCCCGCCGACGCGTTCGAGGCCCGGATCGCGGCCGCCGAGCCGTTCGCCGAGGAGCCGGGGACGGACGGCGAGGTCGCCCAGATCCTGTACACCTCGGGCACCTCCGGCACCCCGAAGGGCTGCGTCCACACCCACCGCACGATCACCCTGACGGCCGCCTACACCGCCGCCGCCATCCCGCTCCGGCGCGACGAGCGGTTCCTGATCTGCATGCCCGTCTGGCACGCCTCCCCGCTCAACAACTGGGTGATGGGCACGCTGCTGACGCGCGGCACCGTGGTGCTCCAGCGCGAGTACGAACCCCGGGGCATGCTGGAGACCATCCAGCGCGAACGCGTCACCGCGATGTTCGCCGCCCCGATCGCGCTGATCGCGCCGACCCGGGCGGTCCCCGACTTCGCCTCGTACGACCTCTCGTCCGTGCGGGCCTGGATCTACGGCGCGGGACCGCTCGACGCGGACACCGCCCGCCGCCTGATGAAGGCGTACGGCTCCGAGGACTTCCACCAGGTGTACGGGATGAGCGAGACGGGCCCCGTCGGCGCCTCGCTCCCGCCCGCCGAGCAGGTCGCCAAGGCCGGTGCGATCGGCAGGGGCGGTATGCCCGGGGTCGAGCTGCGGGTCGTGCGCCAGGACGGCGCCGACGCGGGGGCGGGGGAGACCGGCGAGATCTGGCTGCGCTCCGACACCCGCATGGTGGGCTACCTGGACGACGAGAAGGCCACCGCCGAGGTGTTCGCGGGCGACTGGTACCGCAGCGGGGACCTGGGCCGGGTCGACGAGGACGGGTTCGTCACGGTCGTGGACCGGATGAAGGACGTGATCATCACCGGCGGCGAGAACGTCGCCTCGCAGGAGGTGGAGGGCGCCCTGCGCGGCCACCCCGACGTCCTGGACGTCGCCGTCGTCGGCCGGCCCCACCCCCAGTGGGGCGAGACGGTGGTCGCCGTGGTCGTCCCGCGCGAGGGCGCCTCGCTCGACCTGGAGGGCGTCCGCGCCTGGCTGGAGACCCGGATCGCCCGCTACAAGGTGCCCCGCGAGCTCGTCCTGCGCCCCGGCCTGCCCCGCACGCCGTCCGGGAAGATCACCAAGCACGTCCTACGGGACGAGCTGACCCGCTGAGCGCCGGACCGGCCCCGCACCCCTGCGGCGAACGGCGGGGCCGGTCCGCGTAGGGTCGGCACATGGCCGACGAACAGGTGACCAAGGCGCGGCGGGGCCCCGGCAGACCCCGCGAGGAGCGCGTCACCCGGGCCGTGCTGGACGCCGTCGTCGCGCTGGTGACGGAGGACGGCATGGGCGCGCTGACCATGGACGCGGTGGCGGCCCGGGCCGGCGTCAGCAAGCCGGCCATGTACCGGCGTTGGGCCACCAAGCAGGACCTCGTCCTCGCCGCCGCCGAGACCCGGATCGGCCCGCTCACCGTCCCCGACATGGGCGACTTCCGGGCCGAGCTGCGTGCCGTGCTGACGGCGCGCATGGAGGCGTACCGGCAGCCGGGCGTCGCGCGGCTGCTCGCCGGCGTGATCGGCTCCGCGTCGGAGGCGGGCGCCGAGCCGGGCGCGTACCGCGACTACACGGCCCGCGTGATGAGCGAGACCCGGCACCTCCTGGAGCGCGGGGTGGCGCGTGGCGACGTCCGGGCCGACGTCGACATCGCCGCCGCCGCGACGCTCGTCGCCGCGCCCCTGCTCTTCCGCATGGTCGGTGAACAGCGCCTGCCGGATCAGGAGTTGGTGGATTCCGTGGTGGACCTGATCGGCCGGGCGGTCGCCGCCCCGGCGTAACCGCGTGCGCCTTGTCCCGGCCCCGCCGCCGGGCGCTTCGGCATGCCCGGAACGGTCACCGAATGGACCGAAAAAATCCCCGGGAAATCAATGCGCCGCACCCCTTGCCCCGCCGCAACCTCATATCGATACTGCTGGTTACGTAATTGGCCCGCCGTCGGGAGGACACCCATGCAGACCGCTGTCACGAACCCCAGGCCGGTCCTGGACAAGCCGCTCATGCACTACGGGAGCCGGACCCTCGAACGCCTCGCTCCCGGCGCCGAGCCGGCCACGTACCGGCAGGTCGAGATCAGTCCGCTCACCCCGCACTTCGGTGCCGTGCTCGGCGGTGTCGACCTGACCCGCCCGATCACCGGAGAACTCGCCGAGGAACTGCGCCAGGCCCTGCTGGAGTGGAAGGTGATCTTCTTCCGCAAGCAGACCGGCTTCACCGCCGAGCACCAGCTCGCCCTGTCCGGCGTCTGGGGTCCGCCCGAGCCGAACCCGTTCTTCCCCAAGACCGGCACGGCCGGTGTCTCGCGCCTCGCCAAGGACGCCAAGGCCGCCGGCAACAAGAACATCTGGCACAGCGACCACTCGTTCATGGTCAACCCGGCGCTCGGCTCCGTGCTGCGCGCCGTGGAGGTGCCGGGGGCGGGCGGCGACACGATGTGGGCGGACATGGCCGCCGCCTACGACAACCTGCCCGACGACCTCAAGGCCCGCATCGCCGAGCTCACCGCCGTGCACGACTGGGCCCCCAGCTGGGGCGCGCTCATGAACGACGAGCAGAAGGCCGAGTTCCGTAAGTCCTGGCCGCAGGTCGAGCACCCCGTCGTCGTCCGCCACCCGCGCAGCGGCCGCAGGACCCTGTACGTCAACGAGCCTTTCACCACCCGCATCAACGGCCTGTCCGACGCCGAGAGCCGCGAACTGCTCGACATCCTGGTGCTCCAGGCCCGCATCCCCGAGTACCAGGTCCGCTTCCACTGGGAGGCCGACTCGATCGCCATCTGGGACAACATCGCCACCCAGCACTACGCGATCAACGACTACTTCCCGCAGCGCCGGGTCATGGAGCGCATCGCCATCGCCGGCGTACCGCTCTCCTGACCCCTCCGCCCCTCTTCCCGGGAGATCCCATGACCGCGGCACCGATCGAACGGCCCCAGCACCCCACCGAAGCGGTGGCACCCGTCGGCACCCGTAACCGGGCCTGGACGGTGACCGTGCTCCTCGTGGTCTTCATGATGGTCAACTTCGCCGACAAGTCCGTGCTCGGCCTCGCCGCCGACGAGATCCGCGCGGACCTGCATCTGAGCGCCACTCAGTTCGGCCTCGTCAACGGCGCGTTCTTCCTGCTCTTCTCGGTCGCGGCCGTCCTCGTCGGCCTGGCCGCCGACCGGGTCTCGCCGAAGGTCCTGCTGCTGCTCATGGCGCTGCTCTGGTCCGTGGCCCAGGTGCCCGCCGCGATCGGCGGCGGCCTCGCCGTCCTCGTCGCCTCCCGGGTCTTCCTCGGCGCGGCCGAGGGGCCGGCCTTCCCCGTGGCGCAGCAGGCCACCCTCGCCTGGTTCCCCAACGACCGGCGCAACCTGCCCGGCGCCCTGATCACCCTGGGCGTCACGCTCGGGGTGATCACCTCCGCGCCCGGCCTGTCCTGGGTCATCCAGCACCACGGCTGGCGCACCGCCCTGTGGGTGCTGGCGGGCGTGGGCCTGGTGTGGGCCGCTGTCTGGAAAGCGTTCGGCGCCGACGGCGGACACCGCGTCGGGACCGACCGTAAGCCCGTACGCGAAGAGGAGCCCGCCGCCCGGGTCCCGTACCGCGCGATCCTCACCAGCCGCACCTGGATCGGCGCCACCTTCGCCTACTTCACCAGCTACTGGACCGTCGCCCTCATGCTGGTCTGGCTGCCGTCCTACCTGCGCAACGCCCTCGGCTACACCGCCGGCGAAGCGGGCACCGTCGTCGTCGCGCCCTGGACCATCGGCGCCGTCGTCCTGCTCGCCCAGGCCGGTGTCACCGGGCGGCTGATGCGGCGCGGCGTCGGCAGCCGCCGCGCCCGGGGCTGGGTCGGCGGCACGCTGCTCGCGCTCGGCGCCCTGTGCTGCCTGGCGGTCCCGCTCGCGGACGGCGCCACGGCCAAGACGGTGCTGATCGCCCTCGGCTTCGGGTTCGGCGGTTCGTACGCGGCCGTAGCGGCGACCACCGTCAGCGAACTCGCCCCGCCGAACAGGGCGGGCGGCGCGCTGGGCGTCATGAACGCGCTGGTCACCATGGCCGGACTGGCCGCCCCGGCCGTCGTGGGCGCCCTCGTGGACGCCCAGGGGACCGGCGGCTACCAGAACGCCGTCGTGCTCTCCGGTCTTCTCCTCGTCCTGGGGGCTGCGGCATCCTTCTGGCTCATCGACCCGGCACGCGACGCCGCCCGCCCGACCGCTGACACTTCCCCCACCGGACCCACCCAAGGAGCCCGCCCGTGAGCGCCGCCCCCGCACTCGACACCAGCTCGCTCGACCTCGCCGTCGCCGGCCTGCGCGACCGGGCCGGCACCTGGACCGCCACCCCGCTCACCGAGCGCGTCCGCCTCCTGGAGCGCATGCTCCCGCGCATCGCCGAGGCCGCGCCCGCCATGGTCGCCGACGCCGCCGCCGCGAAGGGGTACGCCGCCGACTCGGCCTGGGCCGCCGAGGACTGGGTCACCGCCCCCTGGGCGCTGGCCCAGACGGTGAGCGCCTACCTCCACGTGCTGCGCAGGCTCGCCGCCGGACAGGACCCGGTCGACCGCAAGGCCGTCCGCGAACGGGAGGGCCGCGTACTCGTCGACGTCTTCCCGGCCACCGGCTCCGACCGCCTCCTGCTGAGCGGGTTCACCGCCGAGGTCTGGACCCTCCCCGGGACCACCCGGGCGCAGGCGCTGGCCGACGCCGCGGGGGAGTACCGGGGCCGCCCGGGACGCCCGGCCGTCGCCCTGGTCCTGGGCGCGGGCAACGTCCCCGCGATCACCCCGCTGGACATCCTGCACAAGCTGTACGCGGAGGGCGAGGTCGTCCTCGCCAAGATGAACCCCGTCAACGCCTACCTGCGCCCGCACTTCGAGAAGGTGTTCGCCGAGTTCATCGAGCAGGGCTGGGTGCGCTTCGTGGACGGCGGTGCCGAGACCGGTGCCTACCTCACCACCCACGACGGCGTCGGCACCATCCACGTCACCGGCAGCGAACGCACCCACGACGCGATCGTCTGGGGCACCGACGAACAGGCCGAGCGGCGCAGGAGCGAGGACACCCCGCTCAACGACAAGCCGTTCACCAGCGAACTCGGCGGCGTCAGCCCCTGCATCGTGGCCCCGGGGCCGTGGAGCGCGGCGGACTTCCGCTTCCAGGCCGAGCACATCGTCACCAGCAAGATGAACAACTCCGGCCACAACTGCGTCGCCAGCCAGATCCTCGTCGTCCCCCGCGCGTGGGACGGCACCGAGCGGCTGCTCGCCGAGATCCGCCGGGTGCTGCGCGAACTGCCGCCCCGCGCCGACTACTACCCCGGCGCCGCCGACCGCCTCGACGCGGTCGTCCGCGCCCACCCGGACGCCGAGACCCACGGCGAGGGCGCCTGCCGCCTCCTGGTCCCGGACATCACCGACGAGGGCGACCCGATGCTCGACATCGAGGTGTTCGCCAGCGCCCTCGGAGTCGTACGCCTGCCGGGCGCCGACGCCCCCGCCTTCCTGCGCGCGGCCACGGAGTTCGCCAACGACCGGCTCCCCGGCACCCTCGGCGCGACCCTGCTCGTCCACCCCCGCACCGAACGCGCCCACCGCCGGGCGGTCGAGGAGGCGGTCGCCGGCCTCCGCTACGGCACGCTCGGCGTCAACTGCTGGTCGGCCTTCGGCTTCCTGCTCGGGTACACCCCCTGGGGCGCCTTCCCCGGGCACAGCCGCCAGGACATCGGCAGCGGCGTCGGCTTCGTGCACAACGCGTTCATGCTGGAGCACGTCGAGAAGACCGTCGTGCGCGCCCCCTTCGCCCCCGCCCCGCGCGGCCTGTTCACCGGCTCCCCGTCCCTGTCCCCGCGCCCCCCGTACTACGTCACCAACCGCACCGGCCGTACGACCATGGAACGGCTCACCGCGTACACGGCCGACCCGAAGGCGACCCGGCTTCCGGGGATCTTCGCCTCGGCGCTCCTCGGCTGATCCAAAGGACATGGGCGCCGGGCAGTCCCAGGCAGCCCCACGCCCATGTCGGATTTCCGCCAGCCCCCGCCCCCGCCGGTGGCCCATCCTTGAACCATGCACACCGACACCGAGCGCTGCGTCCGGGCGGTCCGGTCCAAGGACGCCCGCTTCGACGGGTGGTTCTTCACCGCCGTCCTGACCACCCGGATCTACTGCCGCCCGAGCTGCCCCGTCGTGCCGCCCAAGGCCGAGAACATGACGTTCTACCCCAGCGCGGCCGCCTGCCAGCAGGCCGGGTTCCGGGCCTGCAAGCGGTGCCGCCCCGACACCAGCCCCGGCTCCCCGGAGTGGAACGCCCGCGCCGACTCGGTGGCCCGCGCGATCCGGCTCATCCGCGACGGCGTGGTCGACCGCGAAGGCGTACCCGGCCTCGCCGCCCGCCTCGGCTACTCGCCCCGCCAGATCGAACGCCAGCTGCTCGCCGAGCTGGGCGCGGGACCGCTCGCCCTGGCCCGCGCCCAGCGCGCCCAGACCGCCCGCGTGCTCATCGAGACGACCGCCCTGCCCATGGCCGAGGTCGCCTTCGCCGCCGGGTTCTCCTCCGTACGCACCTTCAACGACACCGTCCGGGAGGTCTTCGCCCTCGCCCCCGGCGAACTGCGCGCCCGCGCCGCCCGCACCGCGCCCACACCCGTCACCCCGGGCGTCATCACGCTGCGCCTGCCGTACCGCGCCCCGCTCAACCCCAGCAACCTCTTCGGCCACCTCGCCGCGACCGCCGTCCCCGGCGTCGAGGAGTGGCGCGACGGCGCGTACCGCCGCACCCTCGCCCTGCCGCACGGCCACGGCATCGTCGCCCTCACCCCGCGCCCCGGCCACATCGCCTGCCGGCTCTCCCTCACCGACCCGCGCGACCTGACCCTCGCCATCAGCCGGTGCCGCTGGCTCCTCGACCTGGACGCCGACCCGGTCGCCGTCGACGAGCAGCTGTGCACCGACCCCCTGCTCGCCCCGCTGGTCGACGCGGCACCGGGCCGCCGGGTGCCGAGGGCCGTCGACGGCGCCGAGTTCGCCGTCCGCGCCGTGCTCGGCCAGCAGGTCTCCACCGCCGCCGCCCGCACCCACGCCGCCCGCCTGGTCACCGCGCACGGCACCCCGGTGGACGACCCCGAGGGCGGGCTCACCCACCTCTTCCCGGACCCGGAGGCGCTGGCCGGACTCGACCCCGAGCGGCTGGCCCTCCCGCGCAGCCGCCGCCGCACGCTCACCACCCTCGTCCAGGCCCTGGCGGACGGCTCGCTGCGCCTCGGCCCCGACTCCGACTGGGAGCGGGCCCGCACCGAACTGGCCGCGCTGCCCGGGTTCGGCCCCTGGACCGTCGAGGTCATCGCGATGCGCGCCCTCGGCGACCCGGACGCCTTCCTCCCGACCGACCTCGGCATCCGCAGGTCCGCCCAGCACCTCGGGCTGCCCTCCACGCCGGCCGCCCTCACCGCCCGCGCGGCCGGCTGGCGCCCCTGGCGGGCGTACGCCGTCCAGTACCTCTGGACCGTCGACGACCACCCCATCAACCACCTCCCGGACACGGAAGGAAGTGCCCCGTGACCCGGCAGCACACCGTCACCGACAGCCCCTACGGCCCGCTGACCCTCGTCGCCACCGACGGCGTCCTCGCCGGCCTCTACATGACCGGCCAGCGCCACCGGCCCCCCGAGGAGACCTTCGGGACGCCGGACCCCCGCCCCTTCACCGAGGCGATCCGCCAGCTCGACGCCTACTTCGCCGGCGAGCTGCGCGACTTCGACCTGCCGTTGCACCTGGACGGCACCCCGTTCCAGCGCGGCGTCTGGGAGCAGCTGCGGCTCATCCCGTACGGCGAGACCCGCTCGTACGGCGAACTCGCCGAGAACCTGGGCAAGCCCGGGGCCTCCCGGGCGGTGGGCCTGGCCAACGGGAAGAACCCGGTCGGCATCATCGTGCCCTGCCACCGGGTGATCGGGGCCTCGGGCGGCCTCACGGGTTACGGCGGCGGGCTGGACCGCAAACAGCGCCTGCTGGCGTTCGAGAACGGTACGCAGGCGAGCACCCCGGCGCTGTTCTGACGCGGGTACGGCGATGGGCCCCGCACACCCGCGTGCGGGGCCCATCGCCGTCCGGCACTTCCCGTGGCTCAGCCGGTGAAGATCTCGGTCACCGTCCAGATCGCCAGGCCCAGCATGCACAGCCCGCCGATGCGCTGCACGGTCTTCAGCGGTACGCGCTTCGCGATGAACCGGCCCGCGAGCAGCGCCAGCGCCGACACGGACATCAGGGCGGCGGCGGAACCGATCGCGGTGGACCAGGTGCCGTTGCTCGCGGCCAGGTTGGCGGTCGTGATCTGCGTGAGGTCGCCCCACTCGCTGATGAACACCGCCATGAAGGCCGTCGAGTACACCGGCCAGAACCCGGTCACCGTCTTCGGGCCCGTCTCGTCGTCCTCGTCGTCCCCGCCGCCACGCAGCAGCATGAACGCGCCGAAGGCGAAGAGCAGGGCCGAGACCAGCTTGACGATCCAGTCGGGCAGCAGACCGAGCAGCCCGCCCGCACCGACCGCGATGGCGACGTGCACGATGAACGCGGACGAGGTGCCGAACCAGACGTAGAGCGGGCGCATGCGCGTGCCCATGGCGAGCGACGCGAACATCGTCTTGTCCGGGAGTTCGGCGAGGAAGATCAGCCCGAAAGCGGTGATGATCGCCAGGGGGTCGAGATGCATTCCGGGTGGCTTTCTGTACGAGCCGGGCCCCGGGTCTCCGCGAAGTGCCGGTCGGCGTTTCGGAGGACCACTCGGCCCGGCATGACGGCACCGCCCACAGGGCGTGGGCGTGTCATACCTGACCGAAGGTCTCGCCCACCCGTGATGATCCACGAGCCCGGCCACCGGGAGCCGCGAGGCTCCAGTGTGTCGACGACCGGTTTGCGGGGCTACTCCCCTTCGCAGCCGTTCATGTTACCGCATGTCCGCGGGGGAGCGTCGCGGGTCCTGTACGCGGCCGTGGCCGTGCGGGCCCCGTCCGCACGCGGCGTGGAGCGCCGCCGCGGGACGGAGGCCCATGCGCGGAGCGTCAGTAGATGTTGGCGTCCACCTCGGGGCCGTCCCCACGAGCGGCGTTGATCTGCGCCCGCAGCGAGATCTCGTCGTAGACGCGCACCTCCTTGACGATGCGGCCCTCCTGGATCAGGAACTGCGAGACGCCCAGCACCGTCACCGGCCGGCCGGTGAGCGGGCCGAAGGCGGGGACGCCGCGGTAGGTGCCGTGCATCGTCCACAGGACGGCCACGCGCAGTCCGGCGTATCGCGGGGAGTGGTTCGTCTGGATGTCGCGGACGGCGAACCGGGCGTCGGGGAAGGGGCCGACCATGGCGAGCAGGTCGCTCTGGTAACGCTCGGGACGGATGACCGTCCGGTCGCCGATCGTGTGGAGGAACAGGTCGCGGTCCATGTAGTCGTGGACCTTGTTGAGCTGGCGCTGCGTCCAGACCTCGTCGATGAACCGCAGGACCATCTCGCACTCCGGGCGGAACTCGTCCGGGCGGGCGCCGCTGACGCCCTCCAGCAGGACGTCCCGCGGCGGTTCCTCCAGCATGGAGCCGCTGTACCCCTGGAAGGTCAGCTTGGCGGCCGCCTCGTCCGGGTCCTGGCCGCTCTGCAGGCAGTCGGCCAGGTCGTCGCGTACGACCCATTCCTCGACCATCCGGCCGCGCCGGTACAGGCAGTTGGCCACCGTGCGCTTGCGGATGCGGATGTTGCGGCCGTCGACCAGGTGCTCGTCGGCGGAGAAGACCAGGTGGCTGCTGAGGAACGCGTCGTCCCCGCGCGCCTCCCACACCACGTCCTCGGCCTGGCCGATGTGGCCCGGGGCGCTGCCCATGCGGATCGTGCTGCCTTCGATGACCCCGTCACGGCCGACGACGGTGCCGAGGCTGGTGTGCACGATGGAGTCGGGTTCGTAGTTGTCGACGATGTGCGCGATGTCGCGGTCGACCCAGATGCGGTCGGTGACCTCACGGATGAAGTCGTCCGGGTCCTTGTAGGGGAGGTATGCGACGGGGTCCAGGGTCATGGTGCTTCCGTTCCAGTGCGTGAATGCGTATGTAGAGGGATGTCAGGAGAGTAATCGGCCAGGACGCGTCCAGGGCGGCTGGGGTCCGGCTCCCGGCCGCCGTGAGCTTTATGGCTCGTGGTGTGTCGCTCCACTCGTCCGGGTCGGGCGAAGTGGGGCGGCGGCGGGAGTGGCGTACACGGCCGCTCCGATGACGCGGGAAAAGTCATGCATACGTATGAACTTTTGGTGGCTTCGAAGAGTCGCGACGGGGCCCGGTTCCCGGGCGGCGGCCCCCTCGCGGGCTGTCGGGACTGTCAGGTGAAGTCTTTCGCAGCCCCTGTCGCCCGCGGCGCGGCGAGCGAGCGGAAGGCGTCCATCAGGACGTGGGTCATGTTGAACAGGATCAACTGGGCCCCACGGCTTTCGGCGGCCGCCCCGGCCTCGAGGCCCGGCACGATCGTCATCACCGCGCATTTTTCGGCCCGGGCGGCCTCATGGACCCGGGCGATCAGGCCGTCGACCGTCGCGGGCTCCGGGAAGCCGCAGTCGACGGCGAGGTCGGCGGGGCCCACCAGGACCGCGTCCACCCCTTCGGTGGCGGCAATGGCGTCGGCGGCGTCGCAGGCGCGCCGCGTCTCTATCATCGCCACGACCAGGGTCTCGCGGGACGCCGCCACATGGTCGGCGGCCGTGACCGTACCGAAGCGACCGGCTCGGCTGTAGGTGGCGAAGCCTCGCTCCCCCCAGGGCGGATAGTGGCTGACGGAGACAGCCCTGCGGGCGTCCTGCGGGCCGTCCACGTGCGGGTGGATCAGCCCGGCGGCACCGAGGTCGAGACAGCGCAGGGCGAACGCCGGCTCGTCCGAGCCCACGCGGACCAGGACGTCGAGCCCGTGTGCCGCCGCGGCTGTCAGATGCTGCTGGAGCAGGGCTGTGTCGGCGGGCCCGTGCTCGCAGTCGATGGCCACGTAGTCCAGGCCCGCGACCCCCGCCATCTCCACGAGCGTCTCCGAGGGGAGCCGCAGCAGGGCGCCCCGCAACCGCTCGCCGGCCGCCAGACGCTGCTTCAGGCTGCGCCGTGCCGGGGTGGGTGCCGTCATCGGGCCACCATCCCCGCGGAGAGGTCGATATCGGCCCCGCACAGACCGCGCATGCGCAGCATCGCGCTGACCGCCTCGCCCACCTCGTCCTCGGTGACCATGCGGCCCAGGGCGGACCGTCCCACGAACGCCTGCTCGGCCTGTGCGTACGTGGTGCCGGTGCGCTCGGCCTCCAGCCGGAAGTTGCGCTCCATCCGCGGCCCGGACACCGGACCGGGAGACAGGGAGTTGACGGTCACGCCCAGGGGGCCGACCTCGCCGGCCAGGGTCGTGGTGAGGCCGATGACCGCCATCTTCGACGCGCAGTACGGTGTGCGCCGCGGCAGCGGGCGCTTGCCGGACACCGAGGCGATGTTGATGATGTCGCCGGCGCCCCGCGCGGTCATGGCGGGCAGGAAGGCCCGGCACATCAGGAACACCCCGCGCACGTTCACGTCGAAGACCTCGTCCCAGTCGCGCGGATCGATCTCGGTGAGGGGGGCCACCGGGCCGGCGATGCCGGCGTTGTTGACCAGGACCGAGATCTCCTCGTCGGCCAGGCTCCGGGCGAGTCCGTCGACGTCGTCCGGGCGGGAGACGTCGCAGACGCGGTGGGTGACGCGCGGCCCGAAGCGCGCCGCGGTCTCCTTGAGTACCGTCTCGTCGCGGCCGGTGATCACCACCCGTGCTCCGTCGGCGAGCAGCGACCCGGTCACGGCCCGGCCCAGGCCGCTGCCGCCGCCGGTGACGAGGGCGGTGCGGCCCTCCAGCGGAGAGGGGCGCCCCGTCATGCGACGTTCCCCTCGTTCCACGGCAGCGTGCCCTTGCCGTACTTGGCGGCCCGGACGTCACCGGAGCGCGCGTGCCCCTCGAAGAGCTCGACCCGGGCGGCCCGGCCGCACACCTCGCCGAGCAGCGCGGAGGACGCGGTGTCGGTGACCTCCTGGTACGTCACCGTCTTGAGGTACTTGCCGACCCACAGCCCGCCGGTGTAGCGGGCGGCGCCACGAGTGGGCAGAACGTGGTTGGTGCCGATGACCTTGTCGCCGTAGGAGACGCAGGTGCCCTCGCCCAGGAAGAGCGCACCGTAGTCCCGCATCTTCTCCAGTGCCTGGCGCGGCTCCTCGGTCAGCACCTCCACGTGCTCGCTCGCGTAGGAGTCGGCGATCTCGAAGGCGTCGTCGAGGGTGTCGGCGACGACGATCTCACCGTGGTCGCGCCAGGCCGGCGCGGCGAAGTCGCGGGTGGGCATGCCGGGCAGCAGACGCTCGATGTGCCGCTCGACCTCGCGGCCCAGCTCCTCGGACGTGGTGACGAGGACGGCCGGGGAATCGGGGCCGTGCTCCGCCTGCGACAGCAGGTCGACGGCCACCACGAACGGGTCCGCGTGGTCGTCGGCGATCACCAGGATCTCGGTCGGACCGGCGAACAGGTCGATGCCCACCTCGCCGAACAACTGCCGCTTGGCCTCGGCCACGTAGGCGTTGCCCGGACCCGCGAGCATCGGGACGCGGTTGATGGTCTCGGTCCCGAGGGCGAGCGCCGCGACGGCCTGGACCCCGCCCAGCAGATAGATCTCGTCGGCGCCGGCCATGTGCATCGCCGCGACCGTCGCGGCGGGGATCTCCCCGCGGATGGGAGGGGTGCACGCCGCGACGCGCGGTACGCCCGCCACCTTGGCGGTCACCACGGTCATGTGCGCGGAGGCGGTCAGCGGGTAGCGGCCGCCGGGCACGTAGGCACCGGCCCCGGAGACGGGGACGTGGCGGTGACCGAGCCGGACACCCGGCAGCGTCTCGATCTCGACGTCGGCGAGCGCGTCCCGCTGGGCCCGGGCGAACGTGCGGACCTGCTGCTGAACGAAGCGGATGTCGTCCAGGACGGTGTCGGGCACCTGGGACACGATCCGCCGGATCTCGTCCGGGTTCAGGCGGAACTCCGCGGGGCTCCAGTCGTCGAACTGCTCTGAGTACCGGCGGACCGCTTCGTCGCCGTGCGCACGGATGTCGTCGAGGATGGCGGCGACGCGGTCGCTGACGTCCGCTCGGGCCCGGGTCACCTGAGCGGCGGCGACGGGGGACTTGAGGTGTCGGGGCATGACGGCTCTCTTCCGGGTGGGGGTGGGGGAGACAGGTCGGACGGTGTTCAGAGGGAGGTGGCGGAGGCCCCCGCGACGGAGGCGGCCGCCACCAGGTCACGCAGTGCGGCCGTCACCGCGCCGGGCTGCTGCCAGGGCAGCAGGTGCCCCGCGTCGGGCAGCAGCGTCAGACGGGCTCCGGGCACGGCGTCGGCGACGCGGCGGTGGAAGGCCGGCGGGCAGAGGGTGTCGCGCGCCCCGCCCAGGACGACGCTGGGGCAGCGGGTCGCCCGCAGCACCTCGGCCGCGTCCGAGCGGGTCGCCTGTGCGGCGAGCTGGGCCCGGGCCGCGTCGGCGCCCACGGAGCGCGCCATCTCGCGGTAGCGGCGCGCCCCCTCGGGGGTGGGACTCCGGTCGGGGAACATGTCCGGCAGCGTCCGTTCGACGGCGTCCGGGAACCGGCCGGCCGAGATCAGCTCGTCCAACTCCTGCCAGGCGGTGTACTGCTCGGGGCGCGGTGCCGCCGCGTTCGTCGCCATGACGCACAGGCCGGCGACGCGTCCGGGCGCCCGGCGAAGCACCTCGAACCCGACGATGGCGCCCAGGCTGAGCCCGACGAGCACGAACGGGCCCTTCACGGCTGCCAGTACGTCCTCGGCGAGCGCGCCGACGTCCGGCCGGCGCAGGGCGACATGGTGGACGTCATGGCCGCCGGGAAAGGCCACCTCGCTCCACAGGTCCGCGTTGCACAGCATGCCCGGGACCACGACGAGAGGCAGAGGGCCCGCGGTGTCCTCGTTCGGCACGCGGGTCACCGGGAGCGCGCGGAACGGGGCAGCAGCGCGTACGGGGCGACGTACCCGTTGTGGTCGATGCCCAGACCCGCGTCCGCGGCGCTCTTGATCACTTCCTCGTCCCATTCCAGGCGGACACGGCCGTCACCGGAGTTGACCACCAGTAGGTCGCCCCGCTCGTCACCGACGTTGCGCACGGAGCGCCAGGCGTCCTGCGGCACGGAGATCATGTCGCGGGGACCGAGGCGCACCGAGAGGGAATCGGTGCGGTTGAGGGTGACCTCCCACAGGCCGTCCTTCACGATCAGGGTCTGGGTCTCGTGCTGGCGGTGCGCCGAGACGCCCTGTCCGGGTTCGGCGCGCAGCCAGGCGACGTTGTGCCCGTGGGGGTTGAAGACGCGCGGCTCCTGGTGCGGGTCCTCGGTCATGCCGTAGCCGATGACGCAGCTCAGTCGGGCACCTCCACCGGGCAGCGTGCTGTCGAGGAACGGACGGTCGGAGAAGACCAGCTCGTCCGCTGCGGCGATCCGGCGCTTCATCTCGTCCGGGGTGTAGCTGCGCAGCCGGTCGAGGTGCTCCTGCGCCAGGGGTGTGACGAGCTCGGACTCCGGCGGCACGGTGTCGCCCGCCACGGCGTCGACGAGTGTGTTGTCCGCGGTGAGGTACAGGCCGTGCTTCCGCGCCTCCCGCAGCACCGAAGGGCCCCAGATGATGCCGCCGGTGTCGTCCATGCCGAGCACGGTGAACATCCAGCCGTTGTCCGGGCCCGTGTTGGTGAACCCACGGAAGATCCAGGTCGGGATGGAGGCGATGTCGCCGGCCCTGAGCAGGAGTTCGCCCTCGGTGCCGTCGGCGCCCCAGCGCAGCAGGTACTCGCCCTCGGTGCAGACGAAGACCTCGGCCGTGTAGTGCAGGTGCAGGTTGTTGGTGATGCCGTGCGGCATCGCGGCGGCGCCGATGTTGTAGCCGTGCGGCAGCCGGAGGTTCACGTGCTGACCAGCTGCCTGGGAGACCCCCGGCCCGATCATCGCGTAGTTCTCCTTGCGGTCCGACCCGGGCGTGCGGCAGTCGATGAATGCCTGGTTGCAGGAGACGAAGTCGCTGCGACGCACGGTACGGCGTGCCAGCTCGCTGGGGGTGACAACGGTCTCGGGCATGGCCGCTCCTCGCTTGTGTATACGTATGCATACCTATGACATGTGGCGGGCGGTGGGATGTCAAGAGGGAAGGGTGATTCATTTTTTTCTTGCGCCTGTGCCCAGATGCTGCCCGGCGGGCAGGGTCTGGTGGCGTGTTTCCGCAGCGGACGGCGGGCGCCCCGGACACGGGCATGACATACGTATACTGATAAGGCGTGCGCCCTCGGACCGGCGCCGATTGCGACGAGGAGAGCGCCCATGGGGATCACCAGTCACGACGTGGCCAGGCTGGCCGGTGTCTCGCAGCCGACGGTCTCCCGCGCCCTGCGCGATGATCCCCGGGTTTCCCCGGCCACCCGGGAGAAGGTCAGACGGGCCGCCGAGGCCCTCGACTACGTACCGAGCGAGGCCGGACGCACCCTGTCGACACGTGCTACGCGGCGGGTCGGCGTGATCGTCACCGACCTGACCAACCCGTTCTACCCGCACGTCATCGCCCCGCTTCACGATGAGCTGGGGAGCCTCGGCTACCGGATGATGCTGATCACCGAGCGCTCCGACGAGGCGGTCGCCGAGGAGAAGCTCCTCGATCAGTCGATGGACGGCGTCGTCCTCGCCACCGCCACCACCGAATCCCGCCTGCCGGACCAGTTGGAGCGCCGGGGCATGCCCTATGTCTTCCTCAACCGGGACACCGGCCGGGCCGGCGACTTCGCCTCCGTCGTCGACAACGAGGGCGGCGGGCGGCTCGTCGCCCGGGAGCTCCTCGCCCTGGGGCATCGGCGCATCGCCGGCGTCTTCGGTGCTCCGAACACCACGACGGGCCGCGAGCGGGAACTGGGCTTTCGTCTGGCCCTCGCCGAGGCGGGGGTGGGGCTGCCGGAGGAACGGGTCGTGCGCGGAGCGTTCGAGTACGAGACCGGATACCGGGCGCTGCCCGCGCTCCT
The DNA here is from genome assembly GCF_049844595.1 of Streptomyces sp. DT224. Classification (NCBI taxonomy): domain Bacteria; kingdom Bacillati; phylum Actinomycetota; class Actinomycetes; order Kitasatosporales; family Streptomycetaceae; genus Streptomyces; species Streptomyces sp. DT224. Next base: position 265,630 of record NZ_JBNCLI010000002.1, on the reverse strand, counting down.
CGCGGCCGGCCGGCCGCCGACGGCGGTGTTCTGCGGCAACGACGTCGTCGCCATCGGGGTCCTGAACGCTGCCATGGCGGCGGGCGTCAGCGTGCCCGACGACCTCACCGTGATCGGCTTCGACGACCTTCCGATGGCCGCCTGGGAGGTGTTCCGGCTGACCACCGTCCGGCACGATCTGCGGGAGCTGTCGCGGCAGGCGGCCCACCTGCTGGTCCGCCGGATCGCCAAGGACGTGGACCCCGCCGGCGAACGCGTGGTTCTGCCGACGGAGTTCGTCCGCCGGGCCACCCACGCCCGCGCCCGCTGAGCCGCCGCGCCTCCGACGGGCCGGCCGCGGATGACCGCCTGCGTGCCGCCGCACCCGTGGCGCGGCGGCACGCGAGAGGTCAGAGCTGGTCGCGCAGAGCGGCCGGGAGGCCGTCGAACGCGCCGGAGGTCCGGCCGATCCGGTCGATGCGGAGCGTCGCGGTGGCGCCGTGGGCCGCCAGTCCCTCGAACGCCGAGATGCGTTCGACGGCGGGGGCCAGGGACGCGGTCCCCTCCTTCGACGCGCGCTGGTAGGTCAGCGGCTTCAGGAACCGGGAGACGGAGAGCCCCGCGTTGTAGCGGGCGGTCTTGCCGGTGGGCAGCACGTGGTTGGTGCCTGCGATGCCCTTGTCCGAGTAGGCGACCGTCGACCACGAGCCGATGAACAGCGAGCCGTAGTTGGAGAGGTTCTCCAGGTAGTAGTCGTCGTCCTCGGTCTGCACCTCCAGGTGCTCGGGAGCGATGACGTCGGCGACGGCCACCGCGTCGGCCCGGTCGGCCACCACCATGACGGAGCCGAAGTCGCGCCAGGCCGGTCCCGCGATGTCGCGCGTGGCCAGGGTCGCCAGCTGGCGCTCCATCTCCGCGATGACGGCCCGCCCCTGCCGCTCGGACGTGGTGATCAGGGCCGCGGGCGAGTTGGGGCCGTGCTCGGCCTGGCCCAGCAGGTCCGCCGCCACCCAGACCGGGTCGGCGCTGTCGTCGGCGATGACGGCGACCTCGGAGGGGCCGGCCAGCAGGTCGATGCCGACCCGGCCGAACAGCTGCCGCTTGGCCTCGGTGACGAACGCGTTGCCCGCGCCGACCAGCATGTCGACCGGAGCCTCGCCGAGCAGGCCGAAGGCCAGGGCGCCGAGCGCCTGGACGCCGCCGAGGGCGAACACGCGGTCGGCGCGGGACAGGTAGGCGCCGTACAGCACGGCGGGGTGCGCCCCGTGCTCACCGGAGGGAGGTGTACACGCCAGGACTGTGGGGACGCCGGCGGTCTTCGCCACGTTCACCGTCATGAAGGCGCTGGCGAGGAGGGGGAAACGGCCGGCCGGAAGGTACGCGCCGACCCGCGACACGGGTACGTAGCGCTGGCCGCCGGCCACACCGGGAGCGACCTCGATCTCGAAGTCCGTCAGGTGCTCGCGCTGCGCGGCGGCGAATCGGTGGGTGCGTTCGTAACCCATCTCCAGAGCGGTGCGGACGTCCGGCGGAAGGGCGTCGCCCGACTTCTTCAGTTCGGCGGCACCGATCTCCGGGTCGCCCGACCAGCCGTCCAGCTCCTCGGCGTAGGCGCGCACCGCGTCCATGCCCCTGCTCTCGATCTCCGTCAGCATCTGGGAGACGCGCTCGACCACCTTGGGGTCGCGCTGGGCGGGAGGACCGTCCACGGCCGGCTTCTTGAGCCACTGGAAAGGGGGAAGTGCCTGTGCTTCGGCGTGCGTGATCTGCATGGCAGGAACGCTAGACGGCACGCTGCCACAGGACTAGAGGGTCTGATCCTGTCACAACCACAGGGTTTTCCTGTCCTTGAGGGGGCAGGTCACAGACCGAGGTCGGTCCGCAGCTCGCGCAGGGTGTCCTCGGCGATCCTGACGAGCTCTCTGGTGGCCCTGGACAGAGGATGCCCCTGCCGCCTGACGAGGGCGATGGTGTCGAAGAGCGGGGGCGCGAAGGGGGCCGTGCGCAGACCGGGCGGAAACGCCGGGCCGGCGACCACCGCCCGACTGGCGATCGTGTCCCCCACCCCCGCGGCGGTGAGCTTCAAAGCTGCCTCGACGTGTTCGAGTTCGATCAGCGGATCGATGCGGAGGCCTGCGAGCTGGGCCCGCTCCGCCAGCTGACGCCGGGTGGGATCCTGCCACCCGTAATGAGCGTCGTAGAGCACCAGGGGCGCTCCGGCGAAAGCCTCCATGGTCACCGGCGTGCGGGTGCGCTCCTCGCTCGCGCTGACGTAGAGGACCTCGTCGCGAAGGAGAGGCCTCACCACCAGCCCTTCGTCATCGATCGGCAGCACGACGAGACCCGCCTCGATGCGTCCCGCGGCCACGGCCGACGCGGTCTCGGCCGAGTTCTGGCCCACCAGCCGCACCCGGACGGACGGATAGCGGGCGTGAAACAGCCGGACGAGGTCGGAGAGCAGGTAGTAGTCCGCGTTGCGGAGCACGCCGAGCGTGGCGGTCCCGCCGCCCAGCGAACCGAGCGAACGCACCGCCCGGGTGCCGCTCTCGGCGGCCTCCACCGCCTGCTGGGCGAACGGCAGGAGCTCCTGGCCGGCCGAGGTCAGGGTCAGGGTCCGGCTGCCGCGCGCGAACAGTTCGGCGTCCAGCTCCGTTTCGAGCCGGCGCACCAGTTCGGAGGCCGACGCCTGGGCGATGTCCATGGCCCGCGCCGCCGCGGTGAACGACCCGAGCCGCTCCGCCTCGACGAAGGCCCTCAGCTGGTTGAGGGTCATCCGATGCCTGTCCTGTCGAGTCGGTGGACCGCGTCCGAGTCGCACGGCCGCGACGACCTCGTTCTACCACGGTGCCTTCGGGGGGAGGGCGGCGCGGGGGCAGGTGAAGCCGTCATCGAGGTCCTGGTTCTTCCTGTGGATACCGCTGGGATGAGGGGGCTTGTCCCGTGGCCGACGCGGTGATTGGCTCGACCGTGTCCCCCGGATCCCACTCAGCGCGGAAGGCTGACCCAGCGATGACCACCCCCCTGTCGATCGGGCTCGTACAGACGGCCGCCCTGCACCATGCCGCGGATGATCCGGGCGCGTTCGCCACGGACGTACGCCGCGTGGTCGCGGCGCACCCCGGTGTGCGGCTGCTCGCCTACCCGGAACTGCACCTGTGCGGTCACCGGCCGGGCGAGGACCCCGAGACCGTGATGCACGCGGCGGCCGAGCCCCTGGACGGGCCGCGTGGCACCGCACTGGCCGCCCTCGCACGCGAACTGGGCATCTGGCTGGTTCCGGGCAGCGTGTACGAGCAAGGCGCGGACGGGCGGATCTACAACACGGCACCCGTCTACGCGCCCACGGGCGAACGAGTCGCGGAGTACCGCAAGATCTTTCCGTGGCGGCCGTACGAGACGACCGCGTCCGGCGGCGCTTTCGTGGTCTTCGACATGGCGGGCCACGGGCGCGTGGGCCTGACGATCTGCTACGACGCATGGTTCCCCGAGGTCACCCGCCACCTGGCGTGGCAGGGCGCCGACCTCGTACTCAACCTGGTGCGTACGCCCACCGTGGACCGAGCTCAGGAAGTCGTCCTCGCCCAGGCGAACTCGATCGTGAACCAGGTGTTCATGGCCAGCCTCAACGCGGCGGCTCCGGACGGTGTCGGGCGCAGCGTCGTCGTGGATCCCGAGGGGAACGTGCGCGCCGAGGCAGGGCCGGGCCCGGAGGAGGTCCTGACGGACGTACTCGATCTCGGTGAGGCCCGCCGGGTGCGCACGCGGGGAACCGCGGGTCTCACCCGGGTGTGGGATCCGTTCGAGGCCGGCCGGTCGCCGATCGCTCTCCCCCTGTACGCGGGACGGATCGATCCGGAGAGCTGGCGGCGCGGCGCGGAAGGCTGAGCCGCCGGCTCTCCGGCCGAGCGGTGCAAGGCGACCGCAGGAGGGCCCCGCGCGGGGCCCTCCTGTTCTTTCAGTTCTCCGACGGTTCCCCGGACCGGAGCCACACGGTGGTCCACGGGGGCAGCGCGTCGCCGGACAGCGGGCCGGAGGCGAGCAGGACCTCGCCCTCGGGCAGCGGGACGGGAGCGTCACCGAGGTTGCTGACGGTGTGCCAGCCACCGGTGCGGGTGAAGTGCAGCATGCCTTGAGCCGTCCGCTCCTGCGAGCAGGCCCACTCCAGCGTCTCGTCCGTGACCAGAGCGCGGCGCAGCCGCAGGGCCGCCCGGTACAGCTCCAGGAACGACTCCTTGTCGCCGCGCTGCTCCTCGGCCGCGTAGGCACCCCAGCCGGCCGGCTGCGGCAGCCACGAGCCCCCCGGGCCGAACCCGAAGCTCGAGCCCTCACGGGTCCAGGGGAGCGGCACCCGGCATCCGTCGCGGCCCTTGACACGTCCGCCGCTGCGTACCCACATGGGGTCCTGGAGATCCGCGCGCGCCAGATCGGCGACCTCGGGCAGGCCCAGCTCCTCGCCCTGGTACACGTAGGCGGAGCCCGGCAGGGCCAGCATCAGCAGCGCGGCGGCGCGCGCCTTGCGGACTCCCGTCGCCATGTCCGGTGCCGGCGTCCGGCCGTCACTGAGCAGCCAATCCTCGACATCGTGCTTGGTGCTGCCGGCGGGCAGGGCGTAACGCGAGACGTGGCGTACGACGTCGTGGTTGGAGAGCACCCAGGTGCTGGTCGCCCCTGCCCTCTCGGCGTCGGCGAGCGCGGAGCCGATCACCTCGCGCATCTCGGCGGCGTCGAGGCCGGCATAGAGGAAGTCGAAGTTGAACGCCTGGCCCAGCCCGTCCGCGGAGGCGTAAGCGGTGCGTCGCGCCGAGCGCACCCATGCCTCGGCGACGGCGAAGCGCGGCGGGTCGTAGGCGTTGAAGACCTGCCGCCAGCCGCGGTAGATCTCGTGAACCGCGTCCCGGTCCCACAGCGGGTGGCTGCCGTCCAGGGGAAGAGCCCCGGGCTGGTAGCTGAGGTGCTCGCCGAGGTCGCGCAGCGGCGCGCTCAGATCCTTGGCGAGGCCGTGGGCGACATCGACCCGGAATCCGGCGACGCCCCGGTCCGACCAGAACCGCAGGGTGGTGTGGAAGTCCTCGCGGACCTCGGGGTGGTCCCAGTTGAAGTCGGGCTGCTGCGGCGCGTACAGGTGCAGGTACCACTGGCCGTCCGGCACGCGGGTCCAGGCGGGGCCGCCGAAGCTGGACGGCCAGTCGGTGGGCGGCAGCTCACCGTCGGGTCCGCGGCCGTCACGGAAGACATAGCGCTCGCGCGCGGCTGACCCGGGCGCGGCGGCGAGGGCCTCCTGGAACCACACGTGCTGGTCGGAGGAGTGGTTGGGGACGATGTCGACCATGACCTTCAGGCCGAGCCGGTCGGCCTCGCGGATCATCGCGTCGAAGTCGTCCAGGGTGCCGAGCCGGGGATCGACGTCGCGGTAGTCAGCGACGTCGTAGCCGCCGTCGGCGAGCTGCGAGGGGTAGAAGGGGCTCAGCCAGAGGGCGTCCACCCCGAGGTCGGCGAGGTGGTGCAGCCGCGAGGTGACGCCGGGGATGTCGCCGATCCCGTCGCCGTCGGAGTCGGCGAAGCTGCGGGGGTAGACCTGGTAGATGACGGCCTGCCGCCACCAGTCCGCGTCGTCGGAGGCGGGGGCGGATACGTCGGGGTGGGGCATCTGTGAACCTCTCGGGCATGGGCCCAGGGTGGGGGTGGACAACGGTGCGGAGCGGAAGGGAGACGAGCGGTGGGCACAGGGGGATAGGGCCGGCCGCTGTCACGGATGTGCCGCGGGACGTGGCGCGTGGCGGATCAGCCCTTCACGGCCCCCGTGGTCATGCCGGAGACGACCGAGCGGCGGAAGATCAGCACCAGGAGGGCGATCGGTACGGTCGCCACCATCGCACCGGCGAAGATCACCCCGTACGGGACCTGGTACTGGCTGGTGAACAGCGCGATGCCGACCGAGACGGTGCGGCGGTCGTCGGAGCCGTTGAATGTCAGCGCGAGCAGGAACTCCGACCAGGTCGCGGTGAAGGAGAACACGCCGGCCGTGAACAGACCGGGCCGCGCCAGGGGGAGGATCACCGTCACCGCGGTGCGCAGCGGCCCGGCGCCGTCGACGACGGCGGCCTCCTCCAGCTCGCGTGGAATGCCGGTGAGGTAGTTGCGCATGATCCAGATCGCGAACGGCAGGTTCAGTGCCACGTACGGGATGATCAAGCCCGGATAGCTGTTGAGGAGGCCGACCTGGCGCTCCATCAGGAAGAGTGGCACGAGCAGGGCGATCGGCGGGAACACCGACAGCATCAGCAGCGCCGTCATGATCGCCCCCCGCCCGCGAAGCGGAAGCCTGGCGAGGGCGTAGCCGGCGAAGAACGCCAGGGACAGGATCAGCACGGTGGACAGACAGGCCACGACGACACTGTTGAAGAAGTAGTGGCCGATCCCGTTGCGGGAGAATGCGGTTTCGTAGTTGCTGAGGGTCGGGTGATGGGGGATCAGCGAGGGCGGTGTCGCGCTGATCTCGCCCGGCCCCTTCAGGGACGCCGTCGCCATCCAGATGAGCGGCAGCGTGGCGCACACGGCGATCAGGAGTCCACCGAGGTTGACGATGTTGACGTAACGGCGCATGCCTGTGCGCGGGACGTGGCGGCTCATGCCCGGCCCTCCTCGTCGACTTGGGCGCGGAATACACGCAGGAAGAGCAGGCAGCAGCCCAGGACGATGGCTGCGGTGGTGACCGCGACCGCGGCGCCACCGCCGAAGTCGAGGTTCTGGAAGAGGATGCGGTAGCCGAGGATCGCCACCGACTGGGTGGCTGTGCCCGGACCACCCTGGGTCAGCACGAACGGCAGGTCGAAGATCCCGAACGCCTGCAGGATGCGGAAGAGCACCGCGATGGCGACGATGGGCCGCAGCTGTGGCAGCGTGACCTTCCAGAACGTGGTCCAGGTGCCCGCGCCGTCGATCTCGGCGGCCTCGTACACGTCACCCGGGATGAGCATCAGGCCGGCGAGCACGACGATGGCGACGAACGGGGTCGTCTTCCACACGTCGACCGCCACCATCGCCGCCATCGCGGGCACCGGCCGCCCGAGAATGTCCGGCTGGGTGCCCAGCACCTGCTCGAAGAGCCAGCTCACGGCCCCGTAGGTGCCGTTGAACAGATAGGCCCACAGCTGTGCGGCCACCACGTTGATCAGGGCCCAGGGAAGCAGGAGCAGCGCGAGGATCCAGCCGCGGGCGGCGCCGAGCCGCTCCAGGACGAGCGCGACGAGTGTGCCGAGCACCAGCTCGACGAAGACCGAGACGACGGTGAAGCCCACGGTGAAGGCCAGCGCCCGGTACCACTCGGCGTGCGTCAGCAGCGAGGTGTAATGGGCGAGGGTGGGCGAGCCGAGGCGCAGTCCGCCGTATTCGAGCCGGACCTCGCAGAACGACAGCACCAGGGAGAAGAGGACGGGGAACACCGTCACCGCCGCCACGACCAGGAGGGCGGGGGAGGCGAAGATCCACCCGGTGCGGGCCCGAAGCCGGGCGGCGGTCCCCGGGGGCCTGTTCCGCCCGGTCGGTCGCGAGGCCCCGCCGCGCGTGCCGCGACCCTCGTCCTTGGACGGCACAACGGCCGTCTTCGCCTGCAGAGCGGAACTCACAGCGCCTTTCCTTCCAGGGCCGTACGCAGCCCTTCGCGTGCGGCGCGGACACCTGCGGCGGGGGAGAGATCGCCGCGCACGACCGCGTTCGCCGGGGTGTACAGCGCCTTGCTGACCTGCGGGTAGTAGGGGGTCTGCACGGGCCGGGAGACGAGCCGCAGTTCGGCGGCGCGCAGCACGGTCGGATCCCCGGCCGCGCGCGCCTCGCGGCCTCCGAGCACCGAGGTCATCGCGGGGATGACACCGGCCTCCCGGGCGAGCAGGCGCTGCACTTCCTCCCCGGCACAGAACCGGGCGAACTCCATCGCGGCGCCCAGCGCCTGGGAGCTGGGGTTGACGAAGTTGCTCCAGCCGCCGGCGCAGGAAACGCCGTGCCGGCCGGTGCCCTCGAAGCCCGGGCGCGGAACGACCCCGATCTTCCCGGAGACGCGGGAAGCGGTGGGGTTGCTCGCGTTGACCCAGGCGTAGGACCAGTTGCGCAGGAACAGGCCGCGTCCGTCGACGAAGGCGGCCTGTGAGTCCGATTCCTGATAGGTGGCCACGGTACGGGGGGTCACCCGGCGGGCGGTGAACTCGGCCATGAGCGAGAACGCCCGCTCGGCCGCCGCGTCGCCCAGGGCCGCCCGTCCCTGCTGGTCCAGGACGGTGGCGCCCGCGTCGGCGAGGAACTCGGTCACGTTGGCCGTCAGGGACTCGGTCACCGCCGCCTGCCACAGGAACCCGGCCTGCGTGTCACCGCTCTGCTGCACCACGCGGGAGGTGCGCAGCAACTCCTCCCAGCTGCGGGGGACGCGCAGCCCGTGCTTGGCGAGCAGGTCCTTGCGGTAGTAGAGGTAGGTGCTGTCGGTGAAGAACGGCACGGCGTAGACGCTGCCCCGGTACGAGGAACTGCTGCGCAGGGCGGCCGGGTAGGCGTCCCAGAAGTCGCGCGGGAGCAGTGTCTCCACCGGCAGCGCCAGCGAGGAGTGCCCGAACTGCACGGGCCACGTGGTGTCGCCCAGGTACACATCGGGCTGGGGGGAGCCGCCCGCGAGCTGAGTGGCGATGGCGCTGCGATTGCCGTCGGAGGTGGACAGCGCGTTGATCTTCGCTACGCGGATGTGGGAGTGCCGTCGTTCGAAGGCGCGGATGATCAGGTCGGCGACGACGGATCCCCGGCGCGAGGGAATCTCGGAAACCCACCAGGTCAGTCGGGCGGGCTTCTTGGGAACGGCCGCAGCCTGCGCGAGCAGGTCGTCGAGGTCTTTCCCTCCGCATCCGGACAGCAGACCTGCTGCGGCCGCGGTGGCGGCGCCCGTCAGCAGAGCTCTGCGACGCAGGGACATGGACGTGTTCCTCCCCTCTGGGACTGCCGAATGACAGCGCTAGCAACGTAGGTACCCATCAGTCGGCATGTCAACGGTTACAGCCCTCTTTCCTGGCGGAAAGCCTCCTTTGGCAGCGCTGTCACGATGTGACGGTCGGACGGGCGAATCAGTGTGTTACCGTCTCGCGCATGGCTGGTGAAGTCGTTGAAAAGGGCGCCACGTTGGCGGATGTCGCTCAGCGGGCCGGAGTGTCGCCCTCTACCGTCTCGCGCACGCTGCGCGGGCTGTCGACGGTGTCGCCGCAGACCCGGGTACGTGTGGAGCAGGCTGCGCGCGAGCTGTCGTTCGCGATCTCGCGCAGTGCGTCCAGCCTGGTGACGGGACGCACGGGCCGGGTCGCGGTGCTCGTCCCGAACCTCGATTCCTGGTTCCTGGGCGCCGCACTCTCCGGCCTGGCGCCCGCGCTCAACGCGGCCGGCCTGGACATGCTGGTCTACAGCGTCACCACCGCCGAGCAGCGTGCCCAGTTCTTCGACCGGTTGCCGGCCCGCCGCAACGCCGACGCCCTGCTCGTCGTCAGCTTCGCGCTCTCACCGGAGGAGCGGGCACGGCTGGACGACCTGGGCATGCCGCTGGCCTTCGTCAGTCAGCACCAAGAGGGCAGGGCCGGTGTCTACGTGAACGACGCGGAGGCCGCTCAGCGCGGTACCCGCTACCTGCTCAACCTCGGCCACCGGCGCATCGCCTACCTGGAGCCCGCGGACGCTTCGGGCTTCGCCTGGAGCAGCAGAGCCCGGCTCGACGGGTACCGCACCGCGCTGGCGGAGGCGGGCATCGACCCGGACGAGGACCTCGTCCGCGAGGTCGCGCACTGGCAGGGGCCCAACCTGGACGCGGCGGTGGGGCGGCTCCTGAGTCTCACGGAGCCTCCTACGGCGATCTTCGCCGAGACGGATGACATCGCCTTCAGGCTCCTGGCGATTCTGCGTGGGGTCAACGTCCCGGTACCGCAGGGGATGTCGATCCTCGGTTTCGACGGGCACGCGATGGCCGAGGCATGGGGGCTGTCCACGATGGCCCAACCCGCCCGTCGACTGGGTGAGGCGGCGGCTGAGCTGGCCCATGGCCTGATCCATGACCCCGAGGCGTACCGGGAACGACAAGTGGTCCTGCCGGTGGAACTCGTCCCGCGTGGCAGCACGGGGCCGGCGCCCCTCCCGGGCCGGGGCGATGCCGGGGACGCCGTTCGACCGGACCGCGCGTGACGTACCGTCATGCGCGGGAACGTACCGGCGACGGCGCCCAGCGAGATCAGGCCCCCCGCCGTCACCGCGCACGTACGCGGCGAAGGCGCTGAGCATCGCCCGGTCCAGGTGTTTCGCCGCCGACTCGTCCGCGAGGATCGCGGCGTAGTCGGCGGCGACGGTGTCGTACGGGGCGCAGGTGGCGTGGAGCGTCGCGGCCGGGACCGTATCCGGCCCCCCGGGTGCGGTGCTACCGTCGCGCCATGGCGAAGGTGGCGATCAGTCTCGACGCGGAACTCGTGGTCGAAGTGATGGTGCTCGCGGGGGTCGGCAATCCGCAGGACGCGGTCGAACTCGTCGTACGCGACTACATCGCGCGCGGACACCGCACCGAGGCCCGGGTCGCGGCGCGCGACGAGACCAGGCGCGAGGACGAGACCAGGCCGCCGGACACCCAGGGCTGACGGAGCACCCCGGGCCCTCAGCCCACGGGGCGGCCGTCCTCCAGCTCCACGGCGCCCGCGCAGGACTCCAGGGCCTTCAGCGCCGCGTGCATCCGCCCGGCGCGCGCACCGGTCAAGTACTGGCCGATCTCCGCCGGCTCGACCAGCTTCCACGACAGCAGCTCCGACTCCTGGAGCCGGATCGCCTTCAGCTGCGCCTCGTCCAGGACCCCGCCGTCGTACACGTACGCCACGATCGGCGGCCGGTCGCTGCCGCGCGTCCAGTCCACGACGAGGAGCCGGCCCGGCTCGATGTCGAGCCCGATCTCCTCCAGCGACTCGCGGCGCGCGCCCTGGCGCGGGCCCTCCCCGTCGGCCGACTCGACCGTCCCGCCGGGCAGCGTCCACCCCTCCCGGTAGCTCGGCTCCACCAGCAGTACCCGGCCGCTCGCGTCCCGGAAGATGCAGGCGGCTCCCACGAGGACCTTGGGAAGACCGGCGATATACGTAGCGTAGTCAGTGGTCGTCATACGGTCAGCGTAGGCCCACTTTGATCGATCAGACCATGGGCAGGGAGGGGGTACGGCGGATAGGGTCGGGACGGCGCGACTGCCTGTTCGAATGCAAAGGGAATCATGGTGACGGACGGAGCAGTGATGGAGACCGCACGCGTGCTCGTCGCGGCGGACAAGTTCAAGGGCTCGCTCACGGCCGTGCAGGTCGCGGAGCGGGTGACGGCCGGGCTGCGGCGCGTCGTCCCCGGCGTACGGGTGGAGACCCTGCCGGTCGCCGACGGCGGCGACGGCACGGTGGCGGCGGCGGTGGCCGCCGGCTTCGAGCGCCGCGAGGCGCGGGTGACCGGGCCCCTGGGCGACCCCGTCACCGCCGCGTACGCGGTGCGCGGGACCACCGCGGTGGTCGAGATGGCCGAGGCGTCCGGCCTCCAGCACCTGCCCGAGGGGGTCTTCGCGCCCCTCACGGCCACCACGTACGGCTCCGGAGAGCTTCTGCTCGCCGCCGTCGAAGCCGGGGCCCGGACCGTCGTGTTCGGCGTCGGCGGCAGCGCCACCACGGACGGCGGCGCGGGCATGCTCGCCGCGCTCGGCGCCCGCTTCCTCGACGCGGACGGCAAGCCCGTCGGGCCGGGCGGCGGCGGCCTCGCGGACCTCGCCGAGGCGGACCTGTCCGGGCTCGACCCGCGGTTCGCCGGCATCGACCTCATCCTCGCCAGCGACGTCGACAACCCGCTGACCGGCCCGAAGGGCGCGCCGGAGGTCTACGGCCGCCAGAAGGGCGCGACCGAGGCGGACATCGCGACGCTCGACGCGGCGCTCGCCCACTACGCCTCACTCCTCGGCCCCGCGCAGGCGGAGCTTCCCGGCGCCGGGGCGGCCGGCGGCATCGGCTACGGGGCGCTCGTCGCACTCGGCGCGCGCTTCCGCCCCGGGATCGAGGTCATGCTCGACGTCCTCGGCTTCGCGCCCGCGCTGGACCGGGCGACGTTCGTCATCACCGGCGAGGGCTCCCTCGACGCCCAGACCCTCCACGGCAAGGCTCCGGCGGGCGTCGCGGCGGCGGCGCGGGCGGCGGGGGTCGAGGTCGTCGCGGTGTGCGGCCGCCTCGCGCTTGCGCCGGAGGCGCTGGGCCGGGCCGGGATCCGGCGGGCGTACGCCCTGACGGAGCTGGAGCCGGATCCGGCGGTGTGCATGGCCCAGGCGGGGCCGTTGCTGGAGCGGGTCGCGGAGTCGATCGCGCGCGACTTCCTGGCCTGAACCGGGGCTCCGCCCCTAGACCCCGCGCCTCAATCGCCGGCGAGGCTGTTTTTCAGCCCCTCCGGCGATTGAGGAGCGGGGGCCCGGGGGCGGAGCCCCCCGGTTTCGGGAAGGGGCGGGCAGGGGACAGGGCCCGCCGCGGGCGCGCCCCGCCCTGTGCGCCCGCACAACCCCACCCCCGCCCACCCGGGGCACCCGCCCCGCATCCCCCCGCCTCCATGGACGCCCCCCTCCTCCCCCTGCTGACCTGTGGCAACACAGGAACCGCGGAAGGAGGAGGACCCCCATGCCCACGCTCGAGATCCGCGCACTCTCCGCCGCCTACGGCCCCGTACGCTCACTGCGCGGCATCGACCTCGACGTCCCGGCCGGCACGATCACCGCCGTACTCGGCGGAAACGGCGCCGGCAAGACCACCCTGCTGCGGGCCGTCTCACGGACCCTCGGTTTCCACGGCGGCACCGGCGCCGGCACCATCCGGTTCGACGGGCGCCCCCTGGACGGGCTGCGGCCCGACCGGGTGGTGGCCGCCGGGATCGTCCACGTACCCGAGGGCCGACAGGTCTTCGCCCGTATGACGGTGGCCGACAACCTGCGCGCCGGAGCCCTCGGCGCCGACGGAGGCCGCAAGGCGGCGGCCCAGGCGCTGGACCGCGTGCACGAGCTGTTCCCCGTGCTCGCCCGCCGCGCCCACCAGAGCGCCGGGCTGCTGTCCGGCGGCGAGCAGCAGATGCTGGCCATGGGCCGCGCCCTGATGGCGCGGCCCCGGCTGCTCCTGCTGGACGAACCCTCGCTCGGCCTCGCGCCCCTGATGGCGCAGCGCATCGCCGACACGGTGCGCGAGATCAACGCCTCCGGCACGTCCGTCCTGCTCGTGGAGCAGAACGCGTCGATCGCCCTGCGCCTCGCCACCACGGCGTACGTCCTGGAGGTCGGCGAGGTCACCCTGCACGGGCCCGCCGGCGAACTGGCCGCCTCCGACGAGGTGCGCCGCCGCTACCTGGGCGTCGTGGACGAGGAGGCCGCCGCCGACGCGGACCGGGCGGCGGGCACCACCGTACGCACCCTGAGCAGGTGGTCCGCGTGACCGCCCCCGCCCCGCTCACCGTCCAGGACGTCACCGTCCGCTTCGCCGGGCTCACCGCCCTCGACGGCGTCTCGTTCACCGTCGAGCCGGGCAGCGTCCACGCCGTCATCGGCCCCAATGGAGCCGGCAAGTCGACCACCTTCAACGTGCTGTCCGGGGTCTACCGGGCGTCCTCCGGCAGCGTCCGGCTCGGGGAGACCGAGCTGACCGGGCTCGCCCCGCACCGGATCGCCGGGCTCGGGGTGGCCCGGACCTTCCAGAACCTCGCGCTGCCCCCGTACGCCACCGTCGCCGACACCCTCATGCTCGGCCGGCACCGGCTCACCCGGGCCGGTTTCCTGGCCGCCGGGCTGCGGCTGCCGGCCGCCGCCCGGGAAGCCCGGGCGCACCGCGAACGGGTCCGTGAGATCGCCGAATTCATCGGCCTGGAAACGGCGTTGGACCGTCCGGCGAGCGCACTCCCGTACGGGCAGCAGAAGCTGGTCGAGCTGGGCCGCGCGCTGTGCATGGAGCCGCAGGTGCTCCTGCTGGACGAACCCGTCGCCGGCATGACCGCCGACGAGCGACAGCGTACGGCGGCGGTCGTGGCCGGGGTCCGCGACGGCCTCGGTATCTCGATCGTGCTGGTCGAGCACGACATGGGGGTGGTGATGCGGCTCGCGGACGCCGTGACCGTACTCGACTTCGGACGCAGGATCGCCGGCGGCACCCCCGCCGAGGTCCAGAACGACCCGGCCGTCGTCCAAGCCTATCTGGGGGCACCGCAGTGACCACCTTCATCGAACTCCTCCTCGGCGGCCTCTCCATCGGCTCGGTCTACGCCCTGATCGCGCTCGGCTTCGTCGTCATCTTCAAGGCCACCGAGGTCGTCAACTTCGCCCACGCCTCGCTGCTGCTCGCGGGCGGCTACGTCACCGCCGTGCTCCACGACGACATCGGCTTCTGGCCCGCCCTCGCGACCGGCATCGCGGGCGCGGCCGTCGTCGGCGCCGCCGTCGAATTCCTGGTGATGCGCCGCTACCGGGGCAGCGACCACAGCGTCCTCGCCATCGTCACCATCGGCGTCGACATCCTGCTGACCACCGAACTCACCCGGCGCATGGGCACGGAGGTGCTCGCGCTCGGCGACCCCTGGGGCAACCGGGTCCTCACCGTCGGCGGGGTCACCCTCGCCCAGACCCGCGTCGCCGCGTTCGTCGCCGCCGCCCTCCTCATCACCGTCTTCCTGCTCGCCTTCCGCTTCACCTCCTGGGGCGTCTCGATGCGCGCCGCCGCCGAGAACCCCCGGACGGCCGCGCTGATGGGGATCAGGCTCGGCCGGGTCTCGCTCGCCGCCTGGGCGGTCGCCGGGGCGCTGGCCGCCGTCGCCGCGCTGTTCCTCACCGTCTTCCCCACGCCCGGCCTGGAACGGGCGACCTCGCTCGCCGCGCTCAAGGCGTTCCCCGCCGCCATCCTCGGCGGCCTCGACTCCACGACGGGCGCCCTGGCCGGCGGACTGATCGTCGGTGTCACCGAAGCGCTCGCCACCGGCTACCAGAGCGATCTGTCGTTCCTCGGCCGGGGCATCGGCGACCTGGCCCCCTATCTGGTGATGGTGATCGTGCTGCTCATGCGCCCCGCCGGACTCTTCGGCACGAAGGAGCCGGCCCGTGTCTGAGACCGCCACCCCGTTCGCGTACGCCGTCACCGCACGGCTGCGCCGCCCCCGCACCTGGGTCTGGGCGGCGGGTTCGGTGCTGCTGCTCGCCCTCCCCTTCTACCTGGACCGCTTCTGGCTCCAGGCCGGGCTCTTCGCGATGGCCGCCGCGATCGGCGCGATCGGGCTCAACCTGCTGACCGGCGCCACCGGGCAGCTGTCCATGGGCCACGCCTTCTTCCTCGCCGTGGGCGCGTACGGCTACTGCGTGCTGGCGGGGGAGAGCGGTACGGAGAACGGGCACGCCCTGACCGGACTCGGCCTTCCCAGCTGGCTCGCCGCCGTGCTGGCGGTCCTCCTCGCCGGGGCCGCCGGCGGACTGTTCAGCCCGATCGCGGGACGGCTGCGCGGCGCCTACCTCGGCATCGCGACCCTGGCGCTGATCTTCATCGGCCAGCACGTCCTGTTCAACGCCTCGTCCCTCACCGGGGGTTACAACGGCCGCTCGGTGCCGCCGCTGTCGCTCTTCGGCCTCACCTTCGACGACACCGAGACGCTGGTGGCCGCGGTGCCGTTCCAGTCCTCCGAGAAACTCTGGTACGCGGCCCTGCTCGCCCTGCTCCTCAGCGGCCTGTTCGCGCGCGGGGTGCTGCGCGGGCGGCCGGGGAGGGCGCTGAACGCCATCCGCGACCACCGCATCGCGGCCGGTGTGATGGGCGTCCCGGTGGCCCGCTACCGGGCCGGGGTCTTCGTCCTGTCGTCGATGTACGCGGGGCTGGCCGGGGTGCTGCTGGCCCTGGTCTTCCAGCGGACGGTGCCCGAGTACTTCGGCATGGTCCTGTCCCTCGAATACCTCGCCATGATCGTCATCGGCGGACTCGGCACCGTGGCGGGGGCGGTCGTCGGGGCCGCCTTCGTCTCGCTGCTGCCCCAGCTCCTCACCCACTACAGCGACTCCCTGCCCCTGGTCGCGGCCCCCGGCACGGGCGGCCTGACTCCGGGCGAGGCGTCGCGCTACCTGTACGGCGCCGCGGTGGTCGCGGCGGTCCTGTTCCTGCCCGGCGGCCTGACACGCCCGACGAAGAACTCAGGGGAGAAGAAATGAAACTGCGTGTGCTCGGGGCCGTGTGCGCGGCCCTCGCCCTCACCCTCACGGGGTGCAGCGAGAAGGCCAAGTCCTCCGACGGGGAAGCGGAGGCCAAGGCCGGGGTGAAGACCGGCGAGGGCGTCACCGACTCCACGATCGCGCTCGGCGCGCTCACCGACATGACCGGCGTCTACGCCTCGCTCGGCAAGAGCGTCACCCAGGCCCAGCAGCTCTGGGTGAAGCAGACCAACGCGGCCGGCGGCATCTGCGACCGCACGATCGAGCTGACCGTGCGCGACCACGGTTACGACCCGCAGAAGGCCGTCGCCGGATACACCGAGCTGGAACCGAAGGTCCTGGGCTTCGTCCAGTTCATCGGCTCCCCGTTCGTCGCGGCCGTGGAGCAGCGCATCGACGGCCAGGACAAGGGCCTCGTCCTCCCGCAGGCGTGGTCCGCCAACCTGCTCGGCAGCACGTACGTCCGCGTCATCGGTGCCACGTACGACGTGGAGACGATCAACGCGATCGACTACCTGCTCGCGGAGAAGCGCATCGCGAAGGGCGACAGGATCGGCCACGTGTACTTCGAGGGGGATTACGGCGAGAACGCGCTCGCCGGCTCCAAGTACGCGGCGAAGCAGGCGGGTCTCACCGTCGTCGAGCAGAAGATCAAGCCCACCGACAACGACATGACCGCCCAGGTCGCCGCCCTGAAGCAGGCGGGCGTCAAGGCCGTCGTCGTCAGTGCGGGCCCCCGCCAGGCCGCCTCGCTCGTCGGGGTCGCCGCCGCCACCGGCCTCAAGGTCCCGGTCATCGGCAACAACTCCGCGTACGCGCCGCAGTTGCTGAAGACCCAGGCCGGCCCGGCCCTGATGCAGGACTACTACGTCGCCGCGTCCACCCTGCCCATCGGCGACCCGGGCACCGGCCCGGCGAAACTCGCGAAGGAGTACGCCGCCGCCTACCCCAAGGACGGTCTCGACAACGGCGTCATCGCCGGCTACACGGCCGCCGACCTGTACGGCGAGGCCCTGAAGAAGGCGTGCGCGGCGAAGGACCTCACCCGCGAGGGCATCGACAAGGCGCTGCTGACCATCACCGGATTCGGCACCGACTTCGGGGTCTCCCACGACTTCACCGACCCGGCGGCGCCCTCCACCCGGGAGAGCGTGATCATGAAGCCGGACGACAAGGTCCCCGGCGGCCTGAAGGTGGTCAGGCCGGCCGAGGCGGCGGCAGCGGCCAAGACCTTCACCGTCAAGTAACGCCCTCCGCGAGGAATGCCCGGCGGGGGGGCCCCCGCCGGGCGCCCCCCCCCCGCCGGTGTCCCTCCGGCCGGTCAGCCGGTGTATGCCTCCAGTTCCGAGAGCTGCGCGGCCGGCCAGCCGGTGTTGGCGGTGAACGTCAGCCGCAGATAGCGGGCCGATGTGCCCGGCAGGGTGACCTCCGCCTGGTTGCCGCTCGACGGGTTGAAGGTGTAACCCGCCGAACCCTTCAGGGAGTTGTACGTGGTGTTGTCCGTGCTGCCCGACACGCTCAGGGTCTGGGTGCGGGTCGCCCAGGCGGACGACGGCGGCAGCTTCAGGACGAGCCGTTTGACGGACTTGGCCGCCCCGAGGTCCACGGTGATGGTCTGCGGGAAGGCGTGGTTGGTGCTCTCCCAGTACGTGTTCGCGTCGCCGTCGACCGCGTGGGACGCGCCGTACACGTCGGCGTGGCCGGACTCGGTGACCGGGCGGCCCTGGGCGAGGTTACCGGTCTCCTCGGGCGGGTCGGTCGGGTCGGTCGGCGGGTCCGTGGGATCGGTCGGCGGGTCGGTCGGGTCGGTGCCGCCGCCCGGGACGCCGCCGTTCGTCCACACCGGGGCGGGCCAGACGCCGGTGCAGGCCGGCGGGTCGGCGTACCAGCCGGAGTTCCCGGAGCCCCGGGTGATCCGGAAGCCGCTGCCGACGCAGTTGTGGATCGGGTTCGACTGCGCGATGTGCGTCGCCGTGACGTTGTCGAAGGTGGCCGTGCCGGGTGCCTGGATCTGGAGCGCGTAGGTGCCGGCGCCGTCGATCCTGATGTTCTTGAAGTGCAGCCCGTTGGACGCCCCCTCGATGAGGTGGATCGCGGCGTAGGAGCTGTCCAGGACTTCGCTGTCGGTGATGTCGATGTTGCCGTTGATCGGTTCGTTGAGCCCGCTGAACCAGATCGCGCCGACCCCGAAGTTCCAGTTGTAGTCGCTGTTCCCGGTCCGGATCAGGGTGTTGCGGGCAGCCGTGGTGGTGCCCGAGACGGCCGTTCCCTGCCCGGAGTTGACGCCGGGGTAGCGGTTGGCGATGTGCAGGCCGCCGCCGTTGGTGATGGTGTCCGCCATGACGTTGTCGGACAGGGTGATGTCCTTGCCGCCGTACGTGACGATGTTGTTGGCCAGGATCGGCAGGATCACCGTGTTGAACGTGAACTTGTTCTTCACGTTCGGGACGTTCTCCGCCCACATGGCGAGCCCGTCGTCACCGGTGTTGCGGACGAAGGTGTTGGTGACCGTCGAGTTGGTGACGCCGTAGTGGAAGTTCACCCCGTCGGCGGTCTGGTCCAGGATGCGGCTGTTCTTGATGGTGAAGTCGTCCATCGGGCCGTCCATCCAGGCACCGCACTTGGTGTGCTGCATCCAGACGTTGTCGACGGTCGAGTGGGACATCGCCCCGCCGATGGCGTTCACCTGGTCGTTGTCCACCCGCTCCCGGATGTCACCGATGATGGCGAAGTCCTTCAGCGTGACGTTGCTGCTGCCGCCGTCACCGGCGTACTTGCCGTAGACGCCGACGGCCTTGCTCCGGTTGGCGGGGTCGCGCCCGGTCAGCACCGAGTACCAGGGCCCGGCGCCGCGGAGGGTCACCTTGTCCACGATGATGTGGTCGCGGACCTGGAACGTGCCTCGCGGTATGTACACCTCCTTGCCCTGCGCCCGGCCCGCGTCCACGGCCGCCTGGATCCTGGCGGTGGAGTCGGCGGCCCCGGTCGGGTCGGCCCCGAAGTCGGAGACGACGTCCAGCGCGCCGGAGGGCTTGGCGATGGGCGCGCCCACCTGCTCGAAGTCCGCCAGGTCGATGGTGAACGACGGTGAGGCGGCGGTGGACGACACCTGGAGCCGGACCTTCGTACCGGCCGGCAGCGTCGACCCGAACATGGTCCGGGCCTCGTCGTAGAAGTGGTGCGGGTTGGTGTCGCCCGGGTTGTTGTTGAACGGATACCCCCCGTAGTACCAGCCGTACCTGGAGGTCACCGGCACCGCCTTGGGCGAGGCCCCGTTCACGCGTACGTCGATCGAGGCGTCCCGGCCCGTCCCGGCGGCGTTGTCCGGCAGCGAGTACCGGAAGGACATCGCGTCGGCGGGGGCGGTGAGCGTGAACTCCACGTACTCACCGACCGCGTCCAGGGTCATCGCCTGCCGGCCCGACGCCTCGGAGGGCAGCGTGCCGTAGAGGCGGTTCGGGCCGATCAGGGTGCCGTTGGTGGCCGCGTACTCGGCCTCCTGCTCCGTGAACGGGACGGTCGCGCCGCGGCCGGGAACGGCGAGCGGCGAGGGGGCGGGGATACCGGCCGCCTGGGCGGCCGGTGCGCCGGTCAGCACCACGGCGGCGGCGGTGCCGAACGCGGCGAGTGCCAGCGAGAGGGAAGCGGATACGGACCGCCTGAGCAGCGGCCTGCGGGGTGGGGAAGTCACGTCGAAGTCGTCCTTGCGGCTCGTGGGGGCTCTTCGGACGTCCCACAGGCTAGGAGCATCGCCGCAAGGAAGTCCACGGTGCTGCGCAAGAATTCGTCGTGCAAGCTCAAATAATCGACGCTGTCATGGGAAGGATGTGCGCTGTGCGGGGGCTTGAGGGGGAAGCGCCGGGACACGCACGAGGGCCCGGATGCCTTCCGGCATCCGGGCCCTCGTGTCGTTCGTGCAGTCCGCTACGGCAGCTGCGCCGCACGCGCCTCGCGACGGTTGCCGCGGAAGGTGTTCACCCGGCGGGCGGTCGCGAAGAGCGGGATGACCGCCCCCAGGACCACCTGGAGCGCGCAGCCGGTCTGGAGGAGCAGCTGACCGCCGGGGGCGTCCAGCGCCCAGGCCGCCAGAAGCCCCATCGCCGCCACGATCCAACCCAGCATCGCCACCGCGAGGACGCCCCGCGGCTTCGGGTACTCGACCCGGCTGACCATCAGCCACGCCACCCCGATGATCGCGAGCAGCGTCGGGACGAAGGGCAGCTCCAGGAGCACGATCGAGATGACCGTGAGCGCTCCGAAGGGACTCGGCATGCCCTGGAACATGCCGTCCTTCAAGGTCACGCACGAGAACCGCGCGAGTCTGAGCACCACCGCGAGCAGCACCACGATCGCCGCGAGCGCCGAGACCCGCTGGTGTGCGTCGTCCGCGACCATGCCGTACACGAGGACGAAGTACGCCGGGGCGAGCCCGAAGCTGATGAGGTCCGAGAGGTTGTCCAGCTCGGCACCCATCGGTGAGGAACGCAGCTTGCGGGCCACGAGCCCGTCGAACAGGTCGAAGATCGCTGCCATGAGCATGAGGATCACGGCGGTGGCCGCGGAGTGCCGCGCCATGCCGCTCTCGTCGCTGCCCGTGAGGTGCGGGATCAGGATGCCCGTGGTGGTGAAGTACACCGCCATGAACCCGCACGTGGCGTTACCGAGGGTGAGGGTGTCCGCTATCGAGAGCCGCAGCGAGAGCGGCATGTCGTCGGCGTCGTCCTCCGCCTCGGCCTCCGGGACCCAGCCGGCCTGTGTCTCGGGATCAATCACGGTCAATGCGAGTCACCCCCGCGGTGGTGGTCTGGCCGACCTCGACCGCGACGTCCACACCTTCCGGGAGGTAGATGTCGACGCGGGAGCCGAAGCGGATCAGCCCGATGCGCTCACCCTGCTCCACCTTCGTGCCCTGCGGGATGTAGGGGACGATGCGCCGGGCGACCGCGCCGGCGATCTGCACCATCTCGATGTCACCCAGTTCGGTGTCGAAGTGCCAGACAACGCGCTCGTTGTTCTCGCTCTCCTTGTTGAACGCCGGCACGAAGCCACCGGGCACGTGCTCCACCGAGGTCACCGTGCCGGCCAGCGGCGCGCGGTTGACGTGGACGTTCAGCGGGCTCATGAAGATCGCGACGCGGGTGCGCCCGTCCTTCCACGGCATGATGCTCTGCACCACTCCGTCGGCCGGTGAGATGACGCGCCCCCGGGTGATCTCGCGCTCCGGGTCCCGGAAGAACCAGAGCATGCCCGCCGCGAGCGCGGTGGTGGGCACGGCCACGGCCGCCCAGCGACCGGACCGGCGGGCGCGGGTCAGGCTGAGGGCGGCGGTGGCGACGGTCGGCAGGAGCCACGGCGAAGCTCCGCGTGCGATGCGGACCCGGCCGCGTGAGGCAGAGGTATGGCTGTCGGGCATGGATGACCTTCGTAGCGGATTGAGCCGCGCTGGCAACGGGGGACGGCGGCTTTTCCGGCGATGTTATCGGTTGCTGGCCGCAACTGGGCAAGCCAGCAGCCGAGTCGGACGTCTGGAAGGCACCGGTTGAGGATGACAGGGTGTGATCTTCTTCGCGGCCAAATCGCCGCGAAAGGGACAATCAACCCTGGAAACGGTACTCCTCGAGGAGCCGGCGCCCGATGATCATTTTCTGGATCTCGGCGGTACCTTCACCGATCAGCAGCATCGGCGCCTCGCGGTAGAGGCGCTCGATCTCGTACTCCTTGGAGAAGCCGTAGCCGCCGTGGATACGGAAGGCGTCCTCGACGACTTCCTTGCAGTACTCGGAGGCGAGGTACTTCGCCATCCCTGCCTCCAGGTCGTTTCGCTCCCCGGAGTCCTTTTTGCGTGCCGCGTTTACCATCATCGCATGGGCGGCCTCGACTTTGGTGGCCATTTCGGCCAGCTTGAACTGGATCGCCTGGTGCTGCGCGATGGGCTTTCCGAAGGTCTGGCGCTGCTGTGCGTAGGAAACGCCCAGTTCGAAAGCACGCTGCGCGACGCCGCAGCCACGGGCGGCCACATTGACCCGGCCGACCTCGACTCCGTCCATCATTTGGTAAAACCCTCGGCCGGTGACGCCCCCCAGCACCCGATTGGCCGGAATTCGCAGTCCGTCCATGATGAGCTCGGTGGTATCGACCCCCTTGTAACCCATCTTGTCGATCTTTCCGGGGATCGTGAGCCCGGGCCGGACCTCGCCGAAGCCCGGCTCCTTCTCCACCAGGAACGTCGTCATCGACTTGTGCGGCGCGGTGCCCTCGGGGTGTCCTTCGTCACTCCGGCACAGGACGGCGACGAGCGACGCCGTACCGCCGTTCGTCAACCACATCTTCTGGCCGTTCAGGACGTATTCCTCGCCGTCCCTGACGCCCTTCGAGCTGATCGCCGAGACGTCCGAGCCGAGCGCCGGCTCCGACATCGAGAACGCGCCCCGCACCTCGCCCAGCGCCATGCGCGGCAGGAAGGTGTCCTTCTGCTCCTGCGTACCGTGCTGCTTGAGCATGTACGCCACGATGAAGTGCGTGTTGATGATGCCCGACACGCTCATCCAGCCCCGGGCGATCTCCTCCACGCACAGCGCGTACGTGAGCAGTGACTCGCCCAGACCGCCGTACTCCTCGGGGATCATCAGCCCGAACAGGCCGAGTTCCTTGAGCCCCTCGACGATCTCGGTGGGGTACTCGTCGCGATGCTCCAGCTGCGTCGCGACCGGAATGATCTCCTTGTCGACAAAGCCCCTGACCGTCGAAAGGATCTCCTGCTGGACCTCGGTGAGCCCGGCCGTCTGGGCGAGTCGCGTCATGACTGCTTCTCCACGTTCTTCTGCGAAGGCTGACTGAGCTCCGGGCGGCCGGGCTGTTCCCCGCCCCGCTCCTTGATGTACGTCTCGGTGGGGACCATGACCTTGCGGCGGAACACGCAGACGAGCGTGCCGTCCTGCTTGTAGCCCTTGGTCTCCACGTAGACGATTCCGCGGTCGCTCTTGGACCGCGACGGCGTCTTGGCCAGGACCGTCGTCTCGCCGTAGACCGTGTCGCCGTGGAAGGTCGGCGCCACGTGCTTCAGCGACTCGATCTCCAGGTTGGCGATGGCCTTTCCGGAGACGTCCGGCACCGACATGCCGAGGAGCAGCGAGTAGATGTAGTTGCCGACGACGACGTTCTTTCCGAAATCGGTCGTGCTCTCCGCATAGTTGCTGTCCATGTGCAGCGGGTGATGATTCATGGTCAGCAGGCAGAAGAGGTGGTCGTCGTATTCGGTGACGGTCTTTCCGGGCCAGTGCTTGTAGACCGCACCGATCTCGAATTCCTCGTAAGTGCGCCCGAACTGCATGTCAGACCTCCGGCGCTTCGAACTTGGAGGTGCGCTGCATGCCGGCCGCCCGGCCCTTGCCCGCGATGACCAGGGCCATCTTGCGGCTGGCCTCGTCGATCATCTCGTCTCCGAGCATCGCCGAGCCCTTCTTGCCGCCCTCCTCGGAGGTGCACCAGTCGTAGGCGTCCAGGATCAGCTCGGCATGGTCGTAGTCCTCCTGCGAGGGCGAGAACACCTCGTTCGCCACGTCGACCTGGCCGGGGTGCAGCACCCACTTGCCGTCGAAGCCGAGCGCCGCCGCCCGGCCCGCCACCTCGCGGTAGGCGTCCACGTCGCGGATCTGCAGGAAGGGGCCGTCGATCGCCTGGAGGTCGTGCGTCCGGGCCGCCATCAGGATGCGCATCAGGATGTAGTGGTACGCGTCCGCCGGGTAGCCGGGCGGCTGCTGGCCGACGACCAGGGTCTTCATGTTGATCGACGCCATGAAGTCGGCCGGGCCGAAGATCAGCGTCTCCAGGCGGGGCGAGGCGGCGCCGATCTCGTCGATGTTGACGAGGCCCTTGGCGTTCTCGATCTGCGCCTCGATGCCGATGCGGCCGACCTCGAAGCCCATGGTCTTCTCGATCTGGGTCAGCAGCAGGTCCAGGGCGACGACCTGCTGGGCGTCCTGCACCTTCGGGAGCATGATGCAGTCCAGGTTCGGCCCGGCGCCCTCGACGACCGTGATGACGTCGCGGTACGTCCAGTGCGTCGTCCAGTCGTTGACGCGGACCACCCGGGTCTTGCCCGTCCAGTCGCCGTTGTTCAGGGCATCGACGATGTGATGGCGGGCGCCCTCCTTGGCGAGCGGCGCGCAGGCGTCCTCCAGGTCCAGGAACACCTGGTCGGCGGGGAGGCCCTGGGCCTTCTCAAGGAAACGCGGGTTCGAGCCGGGCACGGCCAGGCAGGAGCGGCGCGGGCGCAGTCGGTTGACGGGGGTGGTCATGCGGGGACCTCCAGAGGGTCGAGCTGGTTCGCTTTCCGGATCTCGTCGACGATACGGCCGATGATCTCCGTGATGCCGAAGTCCTTCGGGGTGAACACGGCGGCCACACCCGCCCTGATCAGGGCCTCGGCGTCGGCCGGGGGAATGATGCCGCCGGCGATGACCGGGATGTCGCCGGCCCCGGTGCGGCGCAGCCGGGCCAGCACGTCCGGCACCAGCTCGGCGTGCGAGCCGGACAGGATGGACAGGCCGACGCAGTGCACGTCCTCGGCGACGGCCGCCGAGACGATCTGTTCGGGCGTCAGACGGATGCCCTGGTAGACGACCTCGAAGCCGGCGTCCCTGGCCCGCACCGCGATCTGCTCGGCGCCGTTGGAGTGCCCGTCCAGGCCGGGCTTGCCGACCAGCAGCCGCAGCCGCCCGACGCCCAGGTCCTCGGCGGTCCGCGCGGTCTTCCCGCGTACGAGGGCGAGCGGCGAGCCCTCCTCGGCGGTGACCGCGACCGGGGCGGACGACACCCCGGTCGGCGCCCGGAACTCGCCGAACACGTCGCGCAGCGCCCAGGACCACTCGCCGGTGGTGACCCCGGCACGGGCGCACTCGACGGTCGCCTCCATCAGGTTCTCCGTGCCGGCGGCGGCCTTCTTCAGCGCGGCCAGCGCCTCGGTGGCCCGGGGCTCGTCGCGGTTGTCGCGCCACTCGTGGAGCGCGGCGACGACCTTGGCCTCGTTCGCCGGGTCGACCGTCATGATCGCCGCGTCGAGGTCGGCGGTGAGCGGGTTGGGCTCGGTCGTCTCGTAGACGTTGACGCCGACGATCTTCTCGTCGCCGGCCTCGATGCGGGCCCGCCGCTCCGCGTGCGAGGAGACCAGCTCGGACTTGAGGTAGCCGGACTCGACGGCGGCCATGGCGCCGCCCATCTGCTCGATCCGGTCCATCTCGGCCAGTGAGTCGGCGACCAGCTCGTCCACCTTGGCCTCGATGACGTGCGAACCGGCGAAGATGTCCTCGTACTCCAGCAGGTCGCTCTCGTGCGCCAGGACCTGCTGGATGCGCAGCGACCACTGCTGGTCCCAGGGCCGGGGGAGTCCCAGCGCCTCGTTCCAGGCGGGCAGCTGGACCGCGCGGGCCCGGGCGTCCTTGGAGAGGGTCACGGCCAGCATTTCGAGCACGATGCGCTGGACGTTGTTCTCCGGCTGCGCCTCGGTCAGGCCGAGGGAGTTGACCTGGACGCCGTAGCGGAAGCGGCGCTGCTTGGCGTCGGTGATGCCGTAGCGCTCGCGGGTGACCCGGTCCCAGATGCGGCCGAAGGCGCGCATCTTGCACATCTCCTCGATGAAGCGGACGCCCGCGTTCACGAAGAACGAGATCCGCGCGACGACGGCCCCGAACTTCTCCTCGGGCACCTGCCCGGAGTCGCGTACGGCGTCGAGGACGGCGATGGCCGTCGACATCGCGTACGCGATCTCCTGGACCGGGGTGGCCCCCGCCTCCTGGAGGTGGTAGCTGCAGATGTTGATCGGGTTCCACTTGGGGATGCGGTTGACCGTGTACGTGATCATGTCGGTGGTCAGCCGCAGCGAGGGCCCGGGCGGGAAGACGTGCGTCCCGCGCGACAGGTACTCCTTGACGATGTCGTTCTGCGTGGTGCCCTGGAGCTTGCCGGGGTCGGCGCCCTGCTCCTCCGCGACGACCTGGTAGAGCGCCAGCAGCCACATGGCGGTGGCGTTGATCGTCATGGAGGTGTTCATCTGCTCCAGGGGGATGTCCTGGAAGAGCCGGCGCATGTCACCGAGGTGCGACACGGGCACACCGACCCGGCCGACCTCGCCGCGCGCCAGGACGTGGTCGGGGTCGTAACCGGTCTGGGTCGGCAGGTCGAAGGCGACCGACAGACCCGTCTGGCCCTTGGCGAGGTTGCGCCGGTAGAGCTCGTTGGACGCCTCGGCCGTGGAGTGGCCCGCGTACGTCCGCATGAGCCAGGGGCGGTCCTTCTGACGTTCGGTCATCTCTGGGCCTCAGACGTTCCGGCTGGGCTGGATGGTCCGCTCCGCTGACGCGTCACGGAACAGGTTGATGGCGTCCAGGTGCTTCTCGCGCATCTCCTCGTCGCGCACGCCCATGCCCTCGCGCGGGGCCAGCGCCAGGACGCCGACCTTGCCCTGGTGGGCGTTGCGGTGCACGTCGTGGGCGGCCTGGCCGGTCTCGTCCAGCGAGTAGACCTTGGAGAGCGTGGGGTGGATCTTGCCCTTGGCGATCAGGCGGTTGGCCTCCCACGCTTCGCGGTAGTTGGCGAAGTGGGAGCCGATGATGCGCTTGAGCGACATCCACAGGTAGCGGTTGTCGTACTCGTGGTTGTAGCCCGAGGTCGAGGCACAGGTGACGATGGTGCCGCCCTTGCGGGTCACGTAGACGCTCGCGCCGAACGTCTCGCGGCCGGGGTGCTCGAAGACGATGTCGACGTCCTCGCCGCCGGTCAGTTCACGGATGCGCTTGCCGAACCGCTTCCACTCGCGCGGGTCCTGGTTCTGCTCGTCCTGCCAGAACCTGTAGCCCTCGGCGTTGCGGTCGATGATCGCCTCGGCGCCCATCTTCCGGCAGATCTCCGCCTTCTGCTCGCTGGAGACGACACAGATCGGATTGGCGCCGCCGGCCAGCGCGAACTGCGTGGCGTAGGAGCCGAGTCCGCCGCTGGCGCCCCAGATCAGCACGTTGTCGCCCTGCTTCATGCCGGCGCCGTTGCGCGAGACGAGCTGGCGGTACGCGGTGGAGTTGACGAGCCCGGGAGCCGCGGCCTCCTCCCAGCTGAGGTGACCGGGTTTCGGCATCAGCTGGTTCGACTTGACGAGCGCGATCTCGGCGAGACCGCCGAAGTTGGTCTCGAAGCCCCAGATCCGCTGCTCCGGGTCGAGCATCGTGTCGTTGTGGCCGTCCGAGGACTCCAGTTCGACGGAGAGGCAGTGCGCGACGACCTCGTCACCGGGCTTCCAGGCGTTGACGCCGGGGCCGGTGCGCAGGACGACGCCCGCCAGGTCGGAACCGATGACGTGGTACGGCAGGTCGTGGCGCCTGGTGAGCTCGCTGACCCGGCCGTAGCGCTCCAGGAAGCCGAAGGTGGAGACCGGTTCGAAGATCGAGGTCCAGACGGAGTTGTAGTTCACCGAGCTGGCCATGACCGCGACCAGGGCCTCGCCCGGACCGAGTTCCGGCACCGGCACGTCCTCCACGTGGAGCGACGTGCGCGGGTCCTTGTCGCGGCTGTCGACCCCGGCGAACATCTCGGCCTCGTCCTTGTGGACGGTGACCGCGCGGTACGACTCGGGGATCGGCAGCGCCGCGAAGTCGGCGGCGGTGGGCGCGGCGGAACCGCCCTTCGCTTCGGTCTGCGACTGGATCGCGTCCAGGATTTCCTTCACGGGTGCCTCCGGCGGATGGGGTCTCCCCCGCTCACGCGAAGCCGAGAGCTTGGGGAGGGCGTTGAGGGAACGCTGAGGGGCCCTGAGAACAGGGGGACGGTCTGGAGGTGTGCCGTCGGTTCGGCGGGTGGTGCTCGGCTGCTTGCTCTGTGGAGCAGAAGGGTTGCCTGGTGACGCAGGCGCCCGGGCGCGCAGGCACGTGGCTTGCGGGGACAGCCGGCGTACGTGAGTTGCCAGCACGCCGGCCGCCCGGATGCCTTCAACGTATGGCACTGCGTGACAGCTGACAAGGCACTCGGTGCCAGTAATTTCCCTCAATTGTCAGCCGCCGCCCACGCATGAGCAACACGGGCAG
Organism: Streptomyces sp. DT224; assembly: GCF_049844595.1. NCBI lineage: Bacteria > Bacillati > Actinomycetota > Actinomycetes > Kitasatosporales > Streptomycetaceae > Streptomyces > Streptomyces sp. DT224. The sequence goes on along the minus strand of NZ_JBNCLI010000002.1, from coordinate 237,364 downwards.
CGGTATGCGCTGGTTCGCCCCGGTATAGATGGTCAGGTGCGCGTGGGGCGGTAGACGTACGGAGTCGTGGTGGTCAGTGCCGTGAAGCCGAGCCGCTCCAGGATCGGACGGCTGTCCTCGGTGGCGTCGACCTGGAGGTGGTCGTAGCCCCGCTCCGCCGCCACGCCCGCCCGGAAGGCCACCAGCGCCCGGTAGACGCCCCGCCCGCGCCAGGCGGGGTCCGTGCCACCCCCCCACAGCCCCGCGAACCCCGTGCCCGGGTACAACTCCATCCGGGCGGAGCTGACCGGCTCGTCGCCCGCCATGGCCACCAGCGCCACGAAATGCTCCGGGTCCTCCCGGAGCCGGTCCAGGACCAGTCGGCGCAGCCATGACCCGTCCCGGCCGAAGGCCCGTTCATTGGCGCGCGCCATCAGCTCCGCGCCCGCCTCGTCCCGCACCTCTTCCAGCCGGACGCCCTGCGGCAGCCGCACCTCCGTGGCCAGCTCGGCCACCCGCGCCACGAGCAGGGTCTCCGGCTCCTCGGCCTCGAACCCGGCCGCCAGCAGCCGTGCCCCCAGGTCGGCGGGCCGGTCGTGGCCGTAGAGCTTCCACTCGAACTCCTCGCAGCCCGTCCGCTCGCAGTGCGCCACCTGCTCCGCGACCGCCGCGTCCGCCCGGGCGGCGTCCAGGTCCGGCGCGGACCACACCACCCCGTTCCAGGCGTGCGCGACGCCCACCTGCCGTACGACGTCACCGGCGCGTTCCACGCGGACACCGGGGGACTCGGGGCGGGCCTGCTCGCGCATCACCCGGTCGAAATGGGCGAGGAGGCGGGCCGGGCCGGATGTCACTTGATCGTTCATGCGCACACCCCAGCATCGGGGACCCGCCTCGGCAACAGGGTTTCCCGGGGCGGCTCAGCGCTCCTTGAGGGCCTGCTGGATCGTCCGCATGACTTCGTCCAGCGGCGCGTCCGTACGCGCCACCGCGACCAGCACCTCGCCCTGGGTCTCCACGGACGCGGCCGGCGGCTTCGCGGGCTCGGTGCCCGCCGTGCGGCCCGCGCCGATGCCCGTGCCGAAGGTGTCGCGCACGATGGCGAACGCCTGGTCGAGTTGCGCCTCCACATCGCCCTGCCCGTCCGCCCGCAGCCAGCGGCGCAGCACATGGTTGTGCGCGGTGACGACGGCGGACGCGGCGACCTCGGCCAGCAACGGGTCGTCGTTGCCGGGGTGGTGGTCGCGCTCATCGAAGTGGCCCAGCAGATAACGCGTGAACAGCCGCTCGTAGCGGGCCACCGAGGCGATCTCCGCCTGGCGCAGGGTCGGCACCTCGCGGGTCAGCTTGTAACGGGCCACGGAGACGGCGGGCTTGGCCGCGTACATCCGCATGACCTCCTTGATGCCCCGGCACACCGTGTCGAGCGGGTGCTCGTGCGCGGGGGCCGCGTTGAGAACCGCCTCGGCCCGTACGAGGGTGTCGTCGTGGTCCGGGAAGATCGCCTCTTCCTTGGAACGGAAGTGGCGGAAGAAGGTCCGCCGGGCCACGCCCGCCGCGCCCGCGATCTCATCGACCGTGGTCGCCTCGTATCCCTTCGTCGCGAAGAGTTCCATCGCCGCGGCGGCCAGCTCGCGGCGCATTTTGAGCCGCTGCGCGGCGGCACGGGTGCCTGCGGCACTCTCCGGGACGTCGGGCGCGGCGGACACACGGGTGGACCTGGCGGGCTGGGACATGGTGTGAACGTACTGCATGGGGGCGGGAGAGCGCGCCTGCGGGGGCGGGCCGCCCGGAGGCCCGAGCAGCCCTCCCCAGCCGGCGCCCGCGTCAGCGCCGGGCATACTCGCGGAATCCGCGCCCCGTCTTGCGGCCGAGGCAGCCCGCGGCCACCAGGTGCTCCAGGAGCGGGGCGGGCGCCAGGCCCGGGTCGCGGAACTCGTTGTGGAGCACCTTCTCGATGGCCAGCGAGACATCGAGCCCGACCACGTCCAGCAGCTCGAACGGGCCCATCGGGTAGCCGCCGCCGAGCCTCATCGCGGCGTCGATGTCATCGAGGGACGCGTAGTGCTCCTCGACCATCTTGATGGCGTTGTTGAGGTACGGGAACAGCAGCGCGTTCACGATGAAGCCCGCCCGGTCCCCGCAGTCCACCGGGTGCTTGCGGACCGTGCGGCACACCTCGTGGACCGTGGCGTGCACATCGTCGGCGGTGAGCACCGTCCGCACGACCTCGACCAGCCTCATCGCGGGCGCCGGGTTGAAGAAGTGCATCCCGACGACGTCCTCGGGCCGCCCGGTGGCCCGGGCGATCGCCACGACCGGCAGCGAGGAGGTCGTCGTGGCCAGCACCGCGCCCGGCCGGCACACCTTGTCCAGCGTGGCGAACAGCTCCTGCTTGACCAGCAGGTCCTCGGCGACCGCCTCCACGGCCAGGTCCACCTCCGCGAACGCGTCCAGCGAGGCCGCCGCCGTGATCCTGTCCAGCGCCTCGTCCCGGGCCTCCTCGCTCAGCCGCCCCTTGGCGACCGACCGGTCCAGCGACGTGGCGATCCGCGCCTTGGCGAGGTCCGCCTTCTCCTGGCCGCGCGCGGCGAGCACCACGTCGTAACCCGCCTTGGCGAAGACCTCCGCGATGCCCGAGGCCATCGTCCCGGAGCCCGCGACGCCCACCGACCGCACGGTGCGCCCCGCGGCCGCCTCGCCGCGCGGAGCCGGTGTCAGCGCGTCCGGCACCACGGTCTGGCTGCCCGGCTCGGCGTAGGTGTAGAAGCCGCGCCCCGCCTTGCGGCCGGTCAGACCGGCGGAGGCGAGCTGGCCCAGGATGGGCGCGGGGGCGTGCAGACGGTCGTGCGAGGACGAGTACATCGCCTCCAGGACCGTGCGGGCCGTGTCGATGCCGATCAGGTCCAGCAGCGCCAGCGGACCCATGGGCAGGCCGCAGCCCAGCTTCATCGCGGCGTCGATGTCCTCGCGGGTGGCGTAGTTCGCCTCGTACATCGCGGCGGCCTGGTTGAGGTAGCCGAACAGCAGGCCGTCCGCGACGAAACCGGGCCGGTCGCCGATGGCCACCGGCTCCTTGCCCAGCAGCCGGGCCAGCGCGGTGACCGCCTCCACGGCGGGCGGGGCCGTCAGCACCGAGGAGACCACCTCGACCAGCTTCATCGCCGGCGCCGGGTTGAAGAAGTGCAGCCCGAGCACCCGCTCCGGGCGCTGCGACTCGGCGGCGAGACGGGTCACCGACAGGGCGTTGGTGCCGGTCGCGAGGATCGTGGCGGGGGAGACGATCGCGTCGAGCTCCCGGAAGACCTGCTGCTTGATCTCGTACGACTCCGGCACGACCTCGATGACCAGCTCCGCGTCGGCGGCCGCCTGGAGGTCGGAGAACGTACGGAAGCGGGCGAGGGCGTCGCGCCGCTCCTCCTCGGTGATCCGCCCGCGCTCCACGGCGCGGGCGGTGGACGCCTGCAGCGAGGCGACGGCCCGGCGGGCGGCGGCCTCGTCGGTGTCGATGCCGATGACCTCGCGGCCGGAGCGGGCCAGGACCTCGGCGATTCCGGTGCCCATCGTGCCGAGGCCGACGACGGCGATGGTGGAGAGAGGGGTGTCCATCACGGGACTCCAGGGGTGAGTGACGACTGAGAGAACGCACGGCGCACACGGCGCACGGCGCGCGGGAGGTGCCTGTCGTGGTGGTCGACCACCGGGCGTGATCCACGCACGGGACCGGAAGGGAACGACGGACCCTGTCCCGGGGCCGCGTCTCGTACAGCTGCCGAACCGACGACACTCCGGACGGCTGCGTCACCAGGCCGTCGGAGCGACGGGAGCATGTCCCGCTCAACTGAGCTTAACCAGTGGGTAACGAGCGCGCCAGCCCCGGTCGTTTGTGGCCCGCACCACATTCCCGAGGGCCGTCGATACGCACCGTGCCCGTCGTTACGCTGACGGTCATGGATGACGAGGAGTTCCGGTCACTGGCGCACCGGCTGGCCGACGAGGCGGGGGAGTCGGCGGCCTACCGCGCCCTGCTCGCCACCGAGGACGACGAGGAACTGGCCCGGGTGCTGGTCGAGCACGAACGCCCGCTGTGGGCGCGCGAGATCGCCGCGTTCCGGCTGGGCTGCGCCGGCGACCCCCGTGCCTTCGAGCCCCTGGTGCTCCTGCTCAACCACCGCGACCCCGACCGCTGCGTCAGCGCCGCCCACGCCCTGGCCCGCCTCGCCGACCCCCGCACCCCGCGCGCCGCCGCCGCCCTCGCCACCAACTCCCTGCGCACCGCCTACGCCCTCCACCCGGTCCGCCTGCTCACCGCGCTCCGGGCCCCGGAATCCGTACCCGCCCTGATCGAGACCCTGTCCGGCCTGCTGACCCCGGACGAACCGCACTGGCGCGTCGCGCTGGCCTGCGTGGAGGGCCTGGGCTCCCTGGGGGACGCCCGCGCCCGCCCGGTCCTGGAGGCGGCGCTGCCCCGGCCCCGGCTGGCGGCGGCGGCCCGGGAGGCGCTGGGGCGGCTGGGGGTGTGATGAGCGAAGGGGCGCACGCGGTCCTTCCGCGTGCGCCCCTCGGCACCCTGGTTGCCCCTTGTTCAGCCCCGGAACCCCAGCAGCCCGTGCAGCACGCTGCCCCGGTCCGCGTCCGGACGTACCGCCGGGCGCGCCGACTTGGCGGTCTCCGGCTCCGGGTCGGGCGTCTTCGCGCAGACCGCGTCCGCGGCGCCCCGGCCGGCTCGGGGCACGGTGCCCTTCGCCAGGTAGTCCGTCAGGTAGCGGTCCAGGCAGGCGTTGCCGCTCAGCGTGATCCCGTGGTTGCCGCCGCCCTGCTCGACCACCAGACGGGAGCCGCGCAGCTTGCGGTGCAGGGTGACTCCGCCCTCGTACGGGGTGGCCGCGTCGTCCGTCGCCTGGAAGAGGAGCGCCGGCGGCAGGGCGTGGTTGGACACCCGCACCGGGTTCAGCGGCTCCACCGGCCAGTCGGCGCACGGCGCGTTGTACCAGGTGTTGCCCCAGGCCATGAACGGGGCCTTCGCGTGCACCCGCCAGGTGTCACCGCGCCAGGTGTTCCAGTCGCGCGGCCAGGAGGCGTCCCGGCACTGCACGGCCGTGTAGACCGAGTACCCGTTGTCGCCCTCCGCGTCCACCGCGCCGAACCGTTCGAACGCCGCGACGAGCGGCTTCTCGTCCTTGTCGTTGACGTACGCGGCGAACGCCTCGGCCAGCACCGGCCAGTAGCCGTTGTAGTAGCCGCCCGGCAGGAAGGTGTCGTCCAGCTCGCCCGCGCCGACCTTCTTGCCCGCCGGACGCTTCTTCACCGCGTCCCGCATCCGGTACCAGGCGGCCTCGACCTCCGCCGGGTCACCGCCCAGACGGTAGGTGGCGTCGTACTTCGCGACCCAGGCGGCGAACGCCTTGTGCCGGGTGTCGAACGCGTAGTCCTGGGTGAGGTTGTCCTCGTACCAGACGCCCTCCGGGTCCACGTTCGAGTCGAGGACCAGGCGCCGGACGCGGTCCGGGAAGAGCTTCGCGTAGACCGCCCCGAGGTAGGTGCCGTAGGAGTAGCCGAAGTAGTTGAGCTGCCGTGCCCCGGCTGCGCGGCGGATCAGGTCCAGGTCCTTGGCCGCGCTCACCGTGTCCATGTACGGGAGCAGGTCCGGGTACTTCTCGCCGCAGGCCGCCGCGAAGTCGCGGGCCCGGTTGCGGTTGACCCGCTCGCCGCCGAGGGACTGCGGTACGGGGTCGGGCCCGACCGGGGCGAAGTACCCGGGCAGGCAGTCCAGGGCCGGGCGGCTCTTCCCGACGCCGCGCGGGTCGAAACCGATCACGTCGTACTGCGAGGCGACCGCCTTCGGCAGCGAGGCGGCGACGAAGGCGGCCATGGACAGTCCGCTGCCGCCGGGCCCGCCCGGGTTCACCAGCAGCGGGCCCTGGAAGGTCTTCGAGGTGTGCGGCACGCGCGTCAGGGCCAGGGTCACCTGGCGGCCGGCCGGGTCGTCGTGGTCGAGCGGCGAGCGTACCGTCGCGCACTGGAGCGTCGGGGAGGACTTCGTACCGCAGTCCTTCCAGGCGAGCGGTGCGGCACGCGGGGTCGCGGTGTCCGCCGTGGCCGGCGCGGCGGTCACCAGACCGGCGACCGTCGCCCCGACGGCGAACAGCAGTACTGAACGGTTCGTCATATGGCCTCCCGGGATGGGGGAACACGGCTGCGCGGGACGCAGCCCCCGCCGCATGTTCCCCGCAATCGGCGCCGGAAGGACCCGTTGTGGTGAGAGATGACCCGTTTGCGCGCCCGCTCAGAGCAGGGTCAGCTGGGTGGGTTCGGAACCGCCGAGCGGCGGACGCGGCTCGCGCCGGGGGAGTTTGCGGGCCGCCCCCCGGTGCGCGGGCCCGATGCCGTACTCGGCCGCCAGCTCGTGCACGTACCGGGTGATGCGCCGCTGGTACCAGGTCGGTGCGTAGGCGCCGTCCGCGTACAGCCGCTCGTAACGCCGTACGAGATGGGGGTGGTGGTGGCCCAGCCACTCCATGAACCACTCCCGGGCGCCGGGGCGCAGATGCAGGACGAGCGGGGTCACCGACGTGGCGCCGGCGGCGGCGATCGCGCGGACGGTTTCCCGCAGCTGCTCGGGGCTGTCGCCGAGGTGCGGGATGACCGGTGCCATCAGCACCCCGCAGCCGATGCCCGCCTCGCTCAGCCTCCGTACGACATCGAGGCGGCGCTCGGGCGAGGGCGTGCCGGGCTCCACGGTCCGCCACAGCTCGGGGTCGGTGAATCCGACCGAGACCGAGACGCCGACCTCGGTGACCTCGGCGGCCTGCCGCAGCAGTTCCAGGTCGCGCAGGATCAGCGTGCCCTTCGTCAGGATCGAGAAGGGGTTCGCGTGGTCGCGCAGGGCGCTCAGGATGCCGGGCATCAGCCGGTAGCGGCCCTCCGCCCGCTGGTAGCAGTCGACGTTGGTGCCCATCGCGATGTGCGCGCCGTGCCAGCGCGGCGAGGCGATCTCGCGGCGGACCAGCTCCGGGGCGTTGACCTTGACGACGATCTGCGAGTCGAAGCCGAGCCCGGTGTCGAGGTCGAGATAGCTGTGGGTCTTGCGGGCGAAGCAGTAGACGCAGGCGTGCGTGCAGCCCCGGTACGGGTTCACGGTCCACTCGAACGGCATTCGGGAGGCGCCGGGCACCCGGTTCACGATCGAGCGGGCCCGGATCTCGTGGAAGGTGATGCCCCGGAATTCCGGGGTGTCGAAGGTGCGGGTGGTCACCGCGTCGGCGGCGAAGAGCGCACCCGTACCGCTCGTGGGGTGGTTGGCGTTGTCTTCAGCCAGATTGTCCCAGCGCATGGACGCCTCCTCGGTAGTTCTGGACCGAGAATAGAACACGTGTTCCCATGATCGTTTTTTCCCCTTCGTCCCGGCCCGGATTTTGAGCCGGACACCCGAGGTGATTGGCTCAGCACACCCCGAAGAACCGAGTGCTGGAGGAGCAGGCATGGCGCAGGTCGAAGCCACGACGGAGCGGATCATCGCGGCGGACGCGGAGGCGGTGTTCGACGCGCTGGCCGACTACAAGGACGTCCGCGGCAAGGTGCTCCCCGCCCACTACAGCGAGTACGAGGTGCGCGAGGGCGGCGACGGCGAGGGCACCCTCGTGCACTGGAAGCTGCAGGCCACCAGCAAGCGGGTGCGCGACTGCCTCCTGGAGGTCACCGAGCCCACCGATGGGCAGCTCGTGGAGAAGGACCGGAACTCCTCGATGGTCACCACCTGGACCGTCACCCCCGCCGGCGAGGGCAGGTCCAAGGCGGTCGTCACGACCGTGTGGAACGGTGCCGGGGGCATCGGCGGCTTCTTCGAGAAGACGTTCGCGCCGAAGGGCCTCGCCCGCATCTACGACGAGCTGCTGGCGAACCTCGCCGCCGAGGTGGAGAACTGACCCTGCGCCGGCACCGCCCGGCCTCACCGGTTCGGGTGGTCTTTGCGGCGGGACGGTTGTGCGCCGTAGTGCCTCCGACCGGGGGATACGCCCCCTGAGTGCGCCGTCAGCACCCCCCGTCGCGTTTGCCCTCACTTGTCGCATGGTGCGAGAAATGTGCGGCAGCGCGACGAGGGGAGCGGCACGTGGTGGGTGGCATCACACTGTTGGACGACGAGCCGGGCGGCCCGGGGGGCGCCGAGGCGGCGCCCGCGCCCGCCCCGCCCCCGCCGCCCCCCGTCGCGCCGGAGACCGCCGCCGGCGACACGTCCGACGGCATCTCGGCGGACCCCCGCCGCATCCGGCTGGTCTTCGTCGGGCTGATGCTCACGCTCCTGCTCGCGGCGCTCGACCAGATGATCGTCGCCACCGCGCTCCCGAAGATCGTCGGCGAGCTGCACGGCCTGGAGAAGATGTCCTGGGCGGTCACCGCCTATCTGCTCGCCTCGACCATCGGCCTCCCGATCTACGGCAAGCTCGGTGACCTCTTCGGGCGCAAGAGCGTCTTCCAGTTCGCCATCGTCGTCTTCGTCGTCGGCTCCGCGCTGGCCGGCTGGTCCCGCACCATGGACCAGCTCATCGCCTTCCGGGCGCTCCAGGGCATCGGCGGCGGCGGCCTGATGATCGGCGTGCAGGCGATCATCGCGGACGTGGTCCCGCCCCGCGAGCGCGGCCGGTTCATGGGCCTCATCGGTGCCGCCTTCGGTCTCGCCTCGGTGGCAGGACCGCTGCTCGGCGGCTTCTTCACGGACCACGCCTCCTGGCGCTGGTGCTTCTACATCAACGTGCCGTTCGGCCTGATCACCCTCGCCGTGATCACCGTCGTCCTCAAGCTCCCCCGGCCCACCGTCCGCCCCCGGCTCGACATCCTGGGCGCCGCCCTCCTCGCCGCCGCCTCCACCTGCCTGGTGCTGCTGACCAGCTGGGGCGGCACGGAATACGCCTGGGGTTCGGGCACCATCCTGGGACTGGGCGCCGGAGCTGCCGGAACGACTCTGCTGTTCCTCCTCGTGGAGCGCCGCGCCGCCGAACCCGTCATCCCGCTCCGGCTGTTCCGCGACTCGATCTTCAACGTGACCGCCCTGGTCGGCGCCGTCGTCGGCGTGGCGCTGTTCGGCGCGGCCAGCTATCTGCCCACCTTCCTCCAGATGGTCGACGGGGCCACCGCCACCGAGTCCGGGCTGCTGATGCTCCCCATGATGGGCGGCATCGTCGGCGCCTCCGTGATCTCGGGCCAGCTCATCTCCCGCACCGGGCGCTACCGCGTCTACCCGATCGCGGGAAGCGCGGTCTCGGCGGTGGGCATGTGGCTGCTGTCCCGGCTGGAGACCGACACCCCGCGCCTCGAATACAGCATCGCGCAGGCGGTCCTCGGTCTCGGGATCGGGCTGATCATGCCGGTCCTCGTCCTCGCCGTGCAGAACTCGGTGCGCCCCGCCGACCTGGGGACCGCCACCAGCGCCAACAACTACTTCCGGCAGATCGGCGGCAGCGTCGGCGCCGCCGTCTTCGGCACCCTGTTCGCCGGACGGCTCGCCGACGCGCTCGCCGTCCGGCTGCCCTCCGGGGCGGACCTTCCCGACCCGGAGTCGATCAGCCCGCAGCTGGTCCACGCGATGGAGCCCGCGCTGCGGGACGCGTACATCCAGGCGTACGCCGACGCGATGCCCCGGATCTTCCTCTACCTCGTGCCGGTCCTCGTGCTCGGCCTGTTCTTCGCCTTCTTCCTCAAGGAGAAACCGCTGGTGTCCCACAGCCCCGAAACCACCGCAGGACCCGAAGCCACCACCGAATACACCCCGATCCCCTCCGCCCGCACCGACCCGGCAGGCCCGTCCGCCGGCTACCTCTCCGGCGTCCCCGTCTCGGGCACCGTCCAGCACTCCGACGGTACGAAGGTGCCGCGCGCCGCCCTCACCCTCATCGACGTCCAGGGCCAGCAGGTCGGCCGGGGCGCCAGCGGCGACGAGGGGCGGTACGCCCTCAGCGTGCCGGGCGCCGGCTCGTACGTCCTGATCGCCGCCGCCGGAGGCCACCAGCCGCAGGCCGTCAGCGTCACCGTCGGCGAACGCCCGGTCGAGCTGGACGTGGTGCTCGGCGGCGCCGGACGGCTCGCCGGCACCGTCGTCACGGCGGACGGGGTCCCCGTGCGGGACGCGGCCGTCACGCTGACCGACGTGCGCGGCGAGGTCGTCGCCTCCACGCGCAGCGGCCGCGAGGGCGGCTACGTGATCTCGGAGCTGGTCGCCGGCGAGTACACCCTCGCCGCCTCCGCCCCGGCCTTCCGGCCCGCCGCGCTGCCGGTCAGCGTGCAGGCGGCCCGCGAGACCCGGCAGGACATCGAGCTGGCCGGCGGTGCGGTACTGCGCGGGATCGTCCGGGCAACCGCCGGGCGGCCCGTCGAGGACGCCCGGGTCACGCTCCTGGACGCGGCGGGCAACGTCGTGGACACCGTGACCACCGGGCCGGACGGGGCGTTCCGCTTCGTGGACCTGTCCACCGGCGAGTACACCGTGATCGCGGCCGGCTACCCCCCCGTCGCCACGGTCCTCCAGGTCGCGGGCGGCGGACGCACCGAGCGCGACCTCCAGCTGGGCCACGAGGACTGAACTCCCCAGGCACGGCGAGCCGGTGCGCCCGGTGCGCCCCGAGTGCGCGGGGCGCACCACCCCCGTGGGGGATTCGGCCGATGACCCGCGGACGCCGGCCGGATCCCCGTACCGTGGAGTCACGCGCCGCGGAATGCCGCGGTGAGGAAGGAGCCTTCCCCTCATGGACCTCGGTGTGCCGCCGCAGAGGACACCACTGCCGGGTGACGGCACGGCGGGCCGCGTGCCGCTCGCCGTGGCCGTGGTCGACGCGGAGGGGCTCGTCTCGCACTGGTCGACCGGGGCGAGAAGGCTCTTCGGCATCCCCCGCGAGGACGCGGTCGGCTGCCCCGCCGGTGAACTCCTGCCGGTGTCCGGTGTGCTGGGCGTGGACGGCGCACCCGCGGAGTACGGCGAGGGCCCCGCGCTCGACAGCTCGCTCAGCGGGGACTTCCCCTACCCGGCTTCGGGCCGGGCCCGCCTCGACGAGCCAGGGCGCGGCCGGATCGACGTGCTCTGGTGGGCCTACCCGCTCGCCGGCCCCGGACCGGCCCGGCTGCTGGTGCTCGCCGCCGACTGCGCGCATTTGCGCGGCGCGGAGGAGGGCGAGGGCGGTCCGGCCCGGACCGTCGCCCCGGGCTTCGCCCTGCACACCGACTTCCCCGGCCACCCCGAGCTGTCCGCCCGGCTGCCCGAGATCCTGCCGAACATGAGCGTCCAGGAGGCGACCGGGATCGTCGCCCAGGTCCTCGAACTCGGCTACCCGGTTCTGGAGTTCAGCCACCACGAGCGCATCCCCGTCACCCCGGACTGGGGCGTGCCGAAGCGTGCCGGAGGGCCGTCGGTGCGGGAGGAGCGGTACGGCGAGGAGGCGGCGGTGGCCCCGCCGCAGGCCGTGCCCCGGCCCGAGTTGGACCTCGAGTACGCCGCGGTCCGCGAACGGCTGGAATTCCTCAACGAGGTGAGCGGCCGCATCGGCACGTCCCTCGACCTGGAACGCACCATCCGCGAGGTCACCAGCGCCGCCGTCCCCCGCTTCACCGACTTCGCCGGTACGCATCTGCGCGCCGCCGTCCTCGCCGGTGAGGGCTTCCCCGACGGCCCTCCCGACGTCACCACCGTCTGGCACCGCGTCTGGGTCGAGCACAACGACGAACCGGGCCGCTGGGACGACACCGTGCCCGTCGGCGAGGCCATCGCCTTCCCCGAGCACACCCCGTTCTTCCAGTGCATGGTCACCGGCGAGCCCGTCATCGTGCCCTATGTGAGCGAGGAGCTGAGCAACCGGATCTCCGGCGAGTTCGAGAAGCGCGACCTGCGCCCCCTGATCACGCACCGCTCGCTGCTCATCGTGCCGCTCAAGGCCCGTGACGTGGTCCTCGGCTTCATGGTCCTGATGCGCCGCCCGGGCCGCGAGCCCTTCGACGACATGGACCGCACCACGGGCGCCGAACTCGCCGCGCGGGCCGGGCTCGTCCTGGACAACGCCCGCATGTACACATACCAGGAGAACGTCGCGGAGACGCTCCAGGACAGCATGCTGCCCAAGGTCGAGCCCCGCATGGCCGGCTGCGACATCGCGACCCGCTATCTGCCGGGCACCCGGCTCGGGCGGATCGGCGGCGACTGGTTCGATTCGGTGAAGCTCCCCGGCTCGCGCACCGCGCTGGTGGTCGGCGACGTCATGGGCCACGGGCTCAACTCGGCCGCGATGATGGGCCAGTTGCGGACCGCGGTGCTGACCATGGCCACCATGGAGATGGAGCCCGCCCAGCTCCTGCGCAACCTGGACGACCTGGCCCAGCGCCTCGGCGAGCAGTACCTCGCGACCTGCCTGTACGCGGTCTACGACCCGATCGCGGGCGAACTCCAGATCGCCAACGCCGGTCACATCCCGCCCGTGCTGGTCCGTGCCGAGGACGGCCGGGCCGAACTGCTCGACCTGCCGACCGGGGCGCCCATCGGTGTCGGCGGGGTCGCCTTCGAGACCGCCACCGTGCGGGTCCGCCCCGGGGACCGGCTCGTCCTGTGCACGGACGGGCTGGTCGAGGTGCGCGGTCAGGACATCGGGGCCGGGCTCGCCGCGCTCTGCGCCTCCGCCGCCCACCCCGCCGCTTCGATGGACGACGCCTGCGACACCATCATCCGCGCCCTGAACACCGGCGGTGGCCGCAAGGACGACGTCGCCCTGCTGATGGCCCGGCTCAACGGCATCGCGGACGAGGACGTCGCCGAGTGGCAGCTCGCCCTCGACCCGCGCGAGGTGTCCCGGGCCCGCCGCCTCGTGCGCGGCCAACTCCTCGACTGGGAGCTGCCCGACGCGGTGGAGGCGGCCGAGCTGATGGTCAGCGAACTGGTCACCAACGCCTTCAAGCACGGCCGCACCCACCACATCGGCCTCCGGCTGGTTCGCACGGACGCGCTGCTGTGCGAGGTCAGCGACGACGAGCCGGCCCCCGCCTCGCTCCTCGGCGTCACCGACAGCGATGAATTCGGCCGGGGCCTCATGGTGGTGAGCGGTCTCGCCAGGGAGTGGGGCACCAGCGGTACCGCGCGCGGCAAGACCGTCTGGTTCGAGCAGGCCCTGTCCCGCCTCCCACGCCCCCGGTCCCACCGCCGTCACTGACAAGGAGGTCGCGTCCGCACCCTTGCCCCCGGGAACCTCTGGGCAGTAGTCCCTGGCTGAGCAATATGAGCCTGCACCACGGGACTTGGGAGTACGCATGGGTGTGTCACAGCAATACCGCGAGGCGTGGGAAGGGTACTGGGCGGCCACGTCGGACGAACCCGGCGAGGCCATCTGGGACGCCGGACCGGATCTGAGCGCCGTGCCGCACAGCCGGCTGCTCCTGCCGCACGCCGACGTCACCCTGCCCGTCGTGGACCTCGGCTGCGGCAACGGCACGCAGACCCGCCACCTCGCCACCCTCTTCCCCCGCGCGCTCGGCGTGGACCTCTCGTACGCGGCGATCGAGCACGCCCGGAAGGCGGACCCCGGGGAGACAGCGGCGTACGAGAGGCTCGACCTCACCGACGCCGACGCCGTGCGCTCCCTGCACGAGCGCATCGGGGACACGAACGTGTACATGCGGGCGGTGATCCACCAGAGCGACCCCGAGGCCCGCCCGGCCGTCGCCGCCGCCGTCGCCACACTCCTCGGCGCACGCGGCCGGGCCTTCGTCGCCGAACTGACCCCCGCCTCCAAGGACGTCCTGCAACGCGCCGCGCAGGGCCCGGGCGGTCCGGGCCCGAAGCTGCGCCGGGTCTTCGCCCACGGGCTGAAACCGGCGAGCGCCACCGACGAGGAGGTCCCTGAGCTGCTGGCGGCGGCCGGGCTGACCGTCCTGGACAGCGGCGACACGGTCCTGCCGCAGACCGAGAACCTCCCCGACGGCACCCGGATCGACCTTCCGGCGAGGTGGTTCGTGCTGGCCGCGGGCTGACCCCGGGCCGGGCGCGCGTGCGGCCCCCCGGCTCAGCTCCCCGCCCCGTCCCGGAGCAGCGCCATCAGGGCCCGCGCGCCCGGGCTGAGCGCCCGTGCCCCGGGGAGCACCACGGCACTCTCGTAGTACGCCTCGCCGGCGCCCTCGGGCCGCACCGCGACGAGTCCGCGTGCCTCGGGCTTGCGGGAGAAGTGGTGCGGCACGAGCGCGATGCCCAGCTGCTCGTGCACCAGCTCCAGCAGGCTGTGCACGTCGGTCACCTCCAGGGCCACCGTGCGCCGGATCCCGGCCGCCGTGAACGCCGCGTCGGCCGCGCGGCGCGGACCGAAGTCCGGGTGGAAGTCGATGAACGGCTCACCGGCCAGCTCCGCCCAGCCCGCCCGGTCCGCCGCCGCCAGCCGGTGGCCCGGCGCGCACAGCAGCACCATGGGCTCCCGGGCCAGCGGGACCAGCTCCCCGCGCCAGCCGTCCGGGTCCACCGTCGCGGCGAACGCGATGTCGAGCCGGCCGCCCGCCACCCCGTCCACCAGCTTCGCCGTGCCCTCCTGGCGCAGCCGGATCTCCATGTGCGGGTGGGCACGGTGGAAGGCGGCGAGCAGCTGGGGCAGCCGCAGCCCGGCCACGCACTGCTCCACGCCCACCGACAGACTCCCGCGCAGCAGCCCCCGTACCGCGTCGACGGCCTCCTTCGCGGCCCGCACCCCGGCCAGGGTGCGCTCCGCCTCGACCAGCAGGGCGCGCCCCGCCTCGGTCAGCCGTACGCTGCGCGTCGTCCGGCTGAACAGCGGAGTCCGCAGCTCCTGCTCCAGCGCCCGCACGGAGGCGGACAGGCCGGACTGCGAGACGGCGACCCGCTCCGCCGCGCGGGTGAAGTGCCGTTCCTCGGCGACGGCCACGAAGTGTTCCAGCTGGCGCAACTCCATGATTGAGAACTCTAGGCCCTGAATCCAAGCGGAATCTCCTGTTGGACTACTGGATCCAAGTGAGCCAGCCTTGGTGTGTCCTGCCGGTCATGGCCGGAACACCTCTTCGATGGAGCCCGCATGTACATCCCGTCCGCCGACCGCTACGCGAACATGCCCTACCGGCGCACCGGACGCAGCGGCCTGAAGCTGCCCGCCCTCTCGCTCGGCCTGTGGCACAACTTCGGCGGGGACCGGACACCGCAGACCCAGGGCGAGATCCTGCGCCGGGCCTTCGACCTCGGCATCACCCACTTCGACCTGGCCAACAACTACGGCCCGCCGCCCGGCTCCGCCGAGACCGCGATGGGCAAGGCACTCGCCACGGACTTCGCCGCCCACCGGGACGAGATCATCGTCTCCACCAAGGCCGGCTACCTGATGTGGGACGGCCCGTACGGCGAGTGGGGCTCGCGCAAGAACCTGCTCGCCTCGCTGGACCAGAGCCTCACCCGGCTCGGCCTCGACTACGTCGACATCTTCTACTCGCACCGGCCCGACCCCGAGACCCCGCTCGAAGAGACCATGGGCGCGCTCGACGCGGCGGTCCGCCAGGGCAAGGCGCTCTACGTCGGCGTCTCCAACTACTCACCCGAGCAGACCCGCGAGGCCGCCCGCATCCTGAAGGACCTCGGCACCCCGCTCCTCATCCACCAGCCGCGCTACTCGATGCTCGACCGCCGGCCCGAGGACGGCCTGCTCACCGCCCTGGACGAGCTGGGCGTCGGCTCCATCGCGTACTCGCCGCTGGAACAGGGCATCCTCTCCGACCGCTACCTCAACGGCATCCCGGAGGGCTCCCGCGCCGCCGGCAGCAGCCCGTTCCTGTCGGCCGAGGCGGTCACCCCGGACCTGGTGTCCCGGCTGCGCGAGCTCAACGAACTCGCCGCCGCACGCGGCCAGTCGCTCGCCCAGCTGGCCCTGGCCTGGGTGCTGCGCGGCGGGCGCGTCACCTCCGCCGTGGTCGGCGCGAGCAGCGTCGCGCAGCTGGAGAACAACGTCGAGACGGTCCGGAACCTGGACTTCACCGACAAGGAACTCGCCCGCATCGAGAAGCTGCTGAAGGGCGCCAAGCGCGGCTGACGACCCGGGCCCTGTCGTCACATTCCCGTCTGCCGGGCGACGACGGGAAGGTGACGCCAGGGCCCGCCCCCGGCGGCCCGCACCGGCCGCCGGGGGTGCCAATGGATTGGACCTGTGGCGTGCTCGGCACCCCTGGCCTGGGCGTTCATCGGCGCGTACCGTGTGGCCGCATGAAGATCCTCGTCAGCGCCGACATGGAAGGCGCCACCGGCGTGACCTGGCCGGCCGACGTGCTGCCCGGCACGCCGCAGTGGGAGCGGTGCCGCTCCCTGTTCACCTCCGACGTCAACGCCGCCGCCCTCGGCTTCTACGACGGGGGAGCGGACGAGGTGCTGATCAACGAGGCCCACTGGTCCATGCGCAACCTGCTCCTGGAGAGACTGGACGACCGCGTCCAGATGCTCACCGGCAAGCACAAGTCGCTCAGCATGGTCGAGGGCATCCAGCACGGCGACGTCGACGCGGTCGCCTTCGTCGGCTACCACACCGGGGCCGGTACGGAGGGCGTCCTCGCCCACACCTACCTCGCCAACTCCATCACCGGGGTCTGGCTGAACGGCGTGAGGGCCAGCGAGGGCCTGCTCAACGCCCATGTCGCCGCCGAGTACGGCGTCCCCGTCGTCCTCGTCACCGGCGACGACCTGACCTGCGTGGACGCCGAGGGGTACGCCCCCGACGCCGCGAAGGTGGCGGTCAAGGACTACGTGTCGCGGTACGCCGCCGTCTGCCGCACCCCCGCCCGTACCGCCGCCGACATCCGGGCGGCCGCCGCCCGGGCCGTCCCCCTGGCCGGCCGGTACACCCCGGTGGAGGGCGGCCCGTTCACCGTGGAGCTGGAATTCGACGCCGAGCACCTGGCCGCCGCGGCCACCGTCGTACCCGGTGCGGCGCCGAGCGGCGAGAGGCGGGTCTCCTACACCAGCGCGACGATGTACGAAGGTATCCGCACGTTCAAGGCGGTGACGACGATCGTCTCGGCCGCCGTGGAGGAGCAGTATGGCTGAGGCGACCGCCCCCCGGGACTCCGTCGACGCCCTGGCGCTCGACGAATCGGTGACGTTCACCTCCGAACTGATCCGCATCGACACCACCAACCGGGGCGACGGCGACTGCCGCGAACGCCCCGCCGCCGAGTACGTCGCCGAGCGCCTGGCCGCCACCGGCCTGGAACCCGCTCTCCTGGAACGCACCCCCGGCCGCACCAACGTGGTCGCCCGGATTCCCGGCACCGACCCGTCCGCCCCCGCCCTCCTGGTCCACGGCCACCTCGACGTGGTGCCGGCCGAGGCCGCCGACTGGACCGTGCACCCCTTCTCCGGCGAGGTCCGCGACGGGAGCGTGTGGGGGCGCGGGGCCATCGACATGAAGAACATGGACGCGATGGTCCTGGCCGTCGTCCGGTTCTGGGCCCGGGCCGGCATCCGCCCCCGCCGGGACATCGTCATCGCCTACACCGCCGACGAGGAGGCGAGCGCCGATGACGGCTCCGGCTTCCTCGCCGACCGGCACGCCGCCCTGTTCGACGGCTGCACGGAGGGCATCAGCGAGTCCGGCGCGTTCACCTTCCACGCCGGGCCGAACCTGCCGCTGTACCCCATCGCGGCCGGCGAACGCGGCACCGGCTGGCTGAAGCTCACCGCCCACGGCAAGGCCGGCCACGGCTCCAAGGTCAACCGCGCCAACGCCGTCAGCGAGCTCGCCGCCGCCGTCGCCCGCATCGGCGAGCACGAGTGGCCCGTCCGGCTCACCCCCACGGTCCGCGCCGCGCTCACCGAGATCGCCGCGCTCCACGGCATCCACCCCGACCTCGACGCCCCCGGCTTCGACGTCGACGAACTCCTCGGCAAGCTCGGACCGGCCGCGGCGCTCGTCGCCCCGACCGTCCGCAACAGCTCCAACCCGACGATGCTGGAGGCCGGCTACAAGGTCAACGTCATCCCGGGCCACGCCACCGCCTACATCGACGGCCGGACCGTCCCCGGCGGCGACGAGGAGTTCCACGCCACGATGGACCGGCTCACCGGCCCCTCCGTCGACTGGGAGTTCCACCACCGCGAGGTCGCCCTCCAGGCCCCGGTCGACTCACCCACGTACGGCAGACTGCGCGCCGCCATCGAGCGGTTCGACCCGGACGGGCACGTCGTGCCCTACTGCATGTCCGGCGGCACCGACGCCAAGCAGTTCTCCCGGCTCGGCATCACCGGCTACGGCTTCTCGCCGCTGAAGCTGCCCGTCGGCTTCGACTACCAGGCCCTCTTCCACGGCGTGGACGAGCGCGTCCCCGTCGACGCGCTGCACTTCGGCGTCCGGGTCCTGGACCACTACCTGCGCACCGCCTGACCCACTCGGGGGAGACCGACACCGATGTCATCCGCACAGCCCTACGGCAGCTGGCCCTCACCGATCGACGCCGCACTGGCCGCTTCCCACGACGGGCGGCCCGAGTACACCGGAGCGGTCGGCGACGAACTGTGGTGGACCGCACCGCGCCCCGCCGAAGCCGGCCGGCGCGCCCTGGTCCGCCGCACCGCCGACGGCACCACCACCGAACTGCCCGCCCCCTGGGACGTCCGCAGCCGAGTCATCGAGTACGGCGGACAGCCCTGGGCCGGCACCGAGCGGGCGGAGGGCGGCCCCCTGGTCGTCTTCGTCCACTTCGCCGACCAGCGGCTCTACGCGTACGAGCCCGACGGCGACCGCGAACCGTGGCCGCTCACCCCCGTCTCCGCCGTCGGCGGCGGCATGCGCTGGGTGGACCCGCGCCTCCACCCCGGCCGGGGCGCGGCCGGCGAGGTGTGGTGCGTCCTGGAGGAGTTCACCGGCGAGGCGCCCACCCAGCTGCGCCGGGTCCTCGCCGCCGTTCCCCTGGACGGATCGGCGGCCGGCGACCGGTCCGCCGTACGCGAGATCAGCGACGGCCGCCACCGGTTCGTCACCGGCCCCGAGGTGTCGCCCGACGGGCGGCGCGCCGCCTGGATCGGCTGGGACCACCCGCGCATGCCCTGGGACGGCACCGAAGTGCTGGTCGCGGACATCGGCGACGACGGCACCTTCCAAGGCGCCCGGGCCGTCGCCGGCGGTCCCGAGGAATCCGTGCCCCAGGTCCAGTGGACCGCCGACGGGCGGCTGCTCCTGGCGAGCGACCGCACCGGCTGGTGGAACCTGTGCCTGCTCGACCCGGACACCGGCGACACCCGGGAACTGTGCCCGCGCGAGGAGGAGTTCGCCGGCCCGCTGTGGAAGATCGGGCTCGTCTGGTTCCGCGCCCTGGAGAACGGGCTGATCGCCGTTCTCCACGGCAAGGGCACCACCACCCTCGGCCTACTCGACCCGGAGACCTGCGACCTGGTCGACATCGCCGGTCCGTGGACCGAGTGGGTGCCGACCCTCACCGTGCGCGGCTCCCGTGTCACCGGCGTCGCCGCGAGCCCGCACAGCGGCTACGAGATCGTGGAGCTGGACACCGCCACCGGGCACACCCGGGTCATCGGCACCCCGCACGAGGACGCGGTCGACCCCGCGTACTACCCGGAACCCGTCCTGCGCACCTTCACCGGGCCCGGCGGACGCGAGATCCACGCCCAGATCTACCCGCCGCGCAACCCCGGACGCACCGGACCCGAAGGTGAGCTGCCGCCCTACGTGGTGTGGGCCCACGGCGGCCCCACCGGGCACGCGGCGCTCGTCCTCGACCTGGAGATCGCCTACTTCACCTCACGTGGCATCGGCGTCGCCGAGGTCAACTACGGGGGCTCCGCCGGATACGGCCGCGAGTACCGCAACCGGCTGCGTGAGCAGTGGGGCGTCGTGGACGTCGAGGACTGCGCCGCCGTCGCCGCGACGCTGGCCGCCGAGGGCACCGCCGACCCGGACCGGCTCGCCATCCGGGGCGGCAGCGCCGGCGGCTGGACCAGCGCCGCCTCGCTGACCGGCACCGAGGTCTACGCCTGCGGGACGATCATCTACCCGATCCTCGACCTCGCCGGCTGGGGCACCGACGAGACCCACGACTTCGAGTCCCAGTACCTGGAATCGCTGGTCGGCCCGCTCGCCGAGGTCCCCGAGCGCTACCGGGAACGCTCCCCGGTCGGCCGCACCGACCGGCTCACCGTGCCGTTCCTGCTGCTCCAGGGCGAGGACGACCCCATCTGCCCGCCCGTGCAGTGCGAGCGCTTCCTCGCCGCCGTCGAGGGGCGAGGCATCCCGCACGCGTACCGCACCTACCCGGGCGAGGGCCACGGCTTCCGCCGCGCCGGCACGATGATCGACGCGCTGGAGTCCGAACTCTCCCTGTACGCCCAGGTGTTCGGCTTCGACCGGCCCGATGTGGCCGTCCTGGAGCTGAAGCGGTGACCCTCACCCTGCTGGCCCGGCCCGCCCGGCTGCGCCCCGGGGCCAGGGTCGCCGTGGTCTCGCCGAGCGGCCCCGTCCCCGCCGACCGGCTGGAACCCGGCCTGGACATCCTGCGCGGCTGGGGCCTCGACCCCGTGCCGATGCCCCACGTGCTGGACGTCCACCGCGACCTGGACTACCTCGCCGGTACGGACGAGGCACGGGCCCGGGACCTTCAGGACGCGTGGTGCGACCCGGCCGTGGACGCGGTGATCTGCGCGCGCGGCGGGTACGGGGCGCACCGCATGGTCGACCTGGTGGACTGGGCGGCGGTGCGCGCGGCCGGGCCCAAGGTCTTCGTCGGCTACAGCGATGTCACCGTGCTCCACGAGGCGTTCGCGCTGCGGACCGGGTTCGCCACCCTGCACGGGCCGATGGCGGGGACCGAGACCTTCCTCAAGGACCCGCGCACCCAGGAGTCCCTGCGGGCCACGCTCTTCGAGCCGGGGACGCAGCTGACGCTGGGCCTGGAGGAGGCGCGGGCGCTGGTTCCGGGACGGGCGCGCGGCATCACCTACGGCGGCTGCGTGAGCCTGCTCGCCGCCGACCTGGGCACCCCGCACGCCCGTCGCTCGGCCCGGGGCGGGCTGCTCGTCATCGAGGACACCACGGAGGACCCGTACGGCCTGGACCGCATCCTCACCCAGCTGCTGCGGGCCGGGGCGCTCGACGGGGTCGCCGGGGTGGCCTGCGGGTCCTGGGCGGGGTGCGGGCCGTACGAGCGGGTGCGGGCGGTGCTCGCGGACCGGCTGGGTGCGCTGGGCGTCCCGGTCGTGGAGGAGCTGGGCTTCGGGCACGGGCCCACCGGGCTCACCGTCCCGCTCGGGGTGCCGGCGGTGCTCGACGCCCCGGCGGACGGCGGCCCGGCGACCCTCACGGCCGAGGTGCCCGCACTGCTCTGACCTGCCGATGTCCCGGCCCCGTCACCCGGACGGCCGAACATCTCCGCCCGCGGGGACGGGGGCGGGGCCATCCTGGAGCCCGGGCGACGGCCGTACCAGGGCCGGGAAAGGGGCTGCTCATGAGCCCGAAGGACGTGTCGAGCAGCGGGAAGGGCGGCAGCGGGGCCTTCACCCCGGCCCGCATCCTGGTCCTCGTGATCGCGGTCCTGTCGATCGTGTTCATCGCCGAGAACACCGAGGACGTCGAGGTCCGCCTCATCGTCCCGCTGGTGACGGCGCCGCTCTACGTATGGCTGGTCGTGATGTTCCTGGCGGGCATGGCGTGCGGCGCCTATGTCTTCCGGAGGCGGTCCAAGTAGAAGCGCGGCGACGGCCGTGCGGGCAGGGTGCACAGGCCCTGCCCGCGCGGCCGTTCTAGGCTGGGACGATGTCCGACACCCGCTACCTCGCCGAGGGACCGCGCACGGCGATCCGCCCCTTCACCCCGGGCGACGCCGAGGAGTTCACCGCCCGGGCCCGGGAGAGCACCGCTCTGCACCGGCCCTGGCTGTTCCCGCCCACCACGCCCGAGACGTACGCCGGCTACGCGGGGGCGCTCATCGAGGACCCGACGCGAGCCGGGTTCCTCGTCTGCGAACGGGACGCGGCGGGCGGGGCGGGCGCGATCGCCGGGTTCATCAACATCAACAACATCGTCGCCGGAGCCTTCCGCTGCGGCGCCCTCGGCTACGGCGCCTTCGCGCACGCGGCCGGGCGCGGCCTCATGGGCGAGGGGCTGGGCCTCGTCCTGGACCACGCCTTCGGCCCGCTCGCCCTGCACCGCCTCGAAGCCAACATCCAGCCGGACAACGAGGGATCGATCGCGCTCGTGCGCGGGGCGGGATTCCGGCTGGAGGGCTACTCGCCGGACTTCCTGTACATCGACGGCGCCTGGCGCGACCACGAACGCTGGGCGATCACCGCGGAGATGCGCCGCCCTGCTTGACGCACCGCCCTGCTTGAGCACCGCCCTACTGGACCAGGCTCCGCGCCGCGTCCGCGATGTGCGTGCGCGAGATCCCCGCCGCGTCGAGCAGCTCCGCCGTGGTGCCGGACCCGGGGAGGTCGCTCCCCGCGAGGTGGACGAAGCCCGGGTGGCTGCCGGACTCCGCGAGCGACGACAGCACCGCCTCGCCGATGCCGCCCTCCGGGTGGTGGTCCTCCACCACGACCAGGGCCCCGGTCTCGCGGGCCGCGCGAGCCAGCGCCTCGGCGTCGAGCGGCTTGACCGAGTACAGGTCGATGACCCGGGCCCGTACGCCGTCCTCGGCCAGCAGATCGGCGGCGGCCAGGCACTCGTGCAGTGTGACCCCGGCACTGACCAGGGTGACCTGGTCGTCGTCGCCGTGGCGCAGGGTCTTCGAGCCGCCCACGGGGAACGTCTCCTCGCCCCCGTACAGCACGGGGTAGGCGCCGCGCGTGGTGCGCAGGTACGAGATCCCGTCGATGTCCGCCATGGCCACGGTCAGGGCGGCGGCCGAGGTCGCGTCGCTCGGGTAGAGCACGGTCGAACCGCGCACCGCGCGCATCATCGCCAGGTCCTCGACGCCCATCTGCGAGGGTCCGTCCGCGCCGATCTCCACCCCGCTGTGCGTCCCGCAGAGCGCCATCGTGATCTCCGAGACGGCCGCCATGCGGATGAAGTCGTGTGCCCGGGTGAGGAACGCCGCGAACGTCGTCGCGTACGGGCGGAAGCCGCGCACGGCCATGCCGACTGCCTCGGCGACCATCTGCTGCTCCGCGATGTATGTCTGGAAGAAGCGGTCCGGGTACGCCTTCTTGAAGTCCTCCGAGTGCGTGGAGTTGCCGACCTCGGCGTCCAGGGCGACGACCTCGGGCCGTACCCCGAGGGCCACCAGCGCCTTGCCGAAGGCGACCCGGGTGGCGACCTCGTCCCCCTTCTCGAAGCGCGGCAGCTCCACGGATCCGCCGGTGCGCTTCGCGGCGGGGGCGGCCTTCGGCGGCCGGGGGCCCTCCACCCGCAGGTCGCGGACGCCGCCCAGCTCCTCGACCGCGCGCTCGGCCAGGTCGTCGGGGAGCGGCTTGCCGTGCCAGCCCTCCTTGTCGGCGACCTCGCTCACCCCGCGCCCCTTGACGGTCTTCGCGACGATCACGGTGGGGGCGCTGCCGTCCGCCGCCGTCTTCAGGGCCCGGTCGACCTCGGCCAGGTCGTGGCCGTCGACCACGAGGGCCCGGCAGCCGAACGCCTCGACGCGGCGCGCGTAGGTGCCGGTGTCCCACCCCAGCTCGGTGGGGCCGGACTGGCCGAGGCGGTTGACGTCGATGATCGCGGTGAAGTTGCCCAGCCGGTGCTGACCGGCCTTGTCCAGGGCCTCCCAGACGGACCCCTCGGCCATCTCGCTGTCCCCGCACAGCACCCACACCCGGTACGGCTGCTTCTCCAGGTCCCGCCCGGCGAGCGCGATGCCCACACCGTAGGCGATGCCCTGGCCCAGCGAGCCGGTCGCCACGTCCACCCAGGGCAGCGCGGGCGTGGGGTGGCCCTGGAGCCGGTGGCCGAAGCGGCGGTACGTCGTCATCAGCTCCTCGTCGGTGACGGCACCGGCGGCCTTGAACATGGCGTAGAGGAGCGGCGAGGCGTGGCCCTTGGAGAAGACCAGGTGGTCACCGGCCGGATTCTCGGGCGCGTCCCAGTCGTACCGCAGATGCCGGGTCATGAGGACCGCCATCAGATCGGCCGCCGACAGGCTGGACGTGGGGTGCCCGGACCCCGCCGAAGTGCTGGCGCGCACCGAGTCCACCCGCAGCTGCTGGGCGAGCTCGAAGACCTCGGTGAGATCGCTGTCGGGGCCGAGCGTGCTGGTCTGTTCGCTGGTCATGGGCCGGACCTTTCGCGTGAGGGCGGGACGACGGAACGGGTTCCCGAATCCGGGCGGTCCATCACCTTCCCGGGGCAGGTTGCCCTCGTTTGCGCTGTGGGGCCTGCCGGCCGACGCCCGCGCGCCGGCCGGCAGGCCCCGTCCGTCAGGCGTCGGCCCGGCTGCCCCGTACGACGCAGGAGCGGTTGTTCTCCCAGCCCCAGCCGTCGCCGTCGGGGTCGGAGGAGGCGGCGGTGCAGTACGGGTATCCGTTGGGAGCCGTGCCCGTGCCGGCACCCGTGTCCGGTGCGCTGCCCCGTACGACGCAGGAGCGGTTGTTCTCCCAGCCCCAGCCGTCGCCGTCGGGGTCGGAGGAGGCGGCGGCGCAGTACGGGTATCCGTTCGGGGCCGTGCCCGTGCCCCCGTCGCCGCCGCTCGAACCGCTGCCGTAGACCGTGGCGCGGACGGAGGTGGCGGCGATGCCGTTGCTGCCGTTGAAGAGACGGTCGCCCCAGCCGGTCAGCGAGTCCGGATTGAAACCGTTGACGAGGTCGAGGTACTCGACCCCGCCGCCGTTGCCGCTCCACGACCAGCCGATGTAGCCGACTCGCAGCGCCTGGGCGGTGGCCATGATGGCGTCCTCGTCGGGGTTTCCGTCGCTGTGCGCGTTGCCGAACTCGCCCACGACGACGGGGAGCCCGTTGTCCACGAAGTGGTTCAGGTAGTCCCGCACTTCGGTGGCCGTGTCGTACACCCCGTACATGTGGATGGAGAAGACGGTGTTGCGGTCCGGGTCGGAGGCGAAGACCGAAGCGGCGTTGTCCCGCATGGTGCCGGACCAGTCCTGGCCCCAGTTCGGAGCGTCCACCATCAGGGCGTGCCGCAGTCCGGCGTTGCGCAGCTTGCCGATGGCGTTCTTGGTGGCCGAGGTCCACCCGGTGTAGCCGGTGTTGCCGAACGGTTCGTTGCCGATGTTGACGACGACGTAGTCCTCCTGGCCCACCAGCGCGCTCTTGACGCCGATCCAGTAGTCGGCCGCCCTGTCCAGCGAGGTGGCGGCCGAGTCCTCGCCGTAGCCGGTGGTGTCGTGCGCCTCCAGCACGCAGATGACCTTCGCGGCCTTGCACTGCGCGATGAGCGAGGACACCTGCGACGTGGTGGTCTTCGTCCAGCGGTCGCCGGTGCCCAGTACGACGCGGACCGTGTTGGCTCCCTTGGCGGCGATGTCGGAGATGGCGGTGGTCTGCTCCGGATACCAGGCGTACGCGTGGTTGACGCCGCGCATCACGAACTCGTTGCCGTTGGCCTCGTGCAGCCGTCCGTCGCTGACGTGGAGGCCGGTGCCGGCGGCCTGTGCGGCGACGGCGGGACCGAGGACGGACAACAGGGTGCCGGCCACTCCGACGGCCAGGGCCGTGACGGTCGCGAGCAGGGAGCTTCCGGGTGGTTTCTTCATGGGCTCTCCTCAAGGGGGCATGGGTGGGACGTCCGCGGCCGCTCGACGTGGTCCGGCGCACCCACGTCGAGGACAACGTTGTCAGGAGGCGTGGGGAACTCGGTGACGGGCGGGTGCCGGGTGGTCGGGGCGGCGGCCGAGGGTGTGGCCGGGCGCAGGACTGACGGGTGGTCAACCTGGCTCTGCCAAAGGGAATCAGGGGCCGCCGCGCAGTGTCTGGCGTCGGCCCGGCGGTGCACTCATATGAGGCACTGGATGTTCCATTCATGTCAATAGACGTGTCACCCGTATTTCATCCGCGGCTTCCTTCCGGATAAGCAGGCGGACGATATCCAGGCTGCTGGAGGTGCATTCCGGGGCGCACTTCGGGTGGCCGGAAGGGAGGTAATTTACTAAAACATTGCTCAACTAAAATGACAGGGCTAGACAACGTTGTCAGGTCCGGGGCAGAGTACGACTGGGGGCGATGTGCGTCCCGCGCGGAAGGGCGGAACAGGTAATGGTGTACGGAGCATTCGACATAGGCGGGACCAAGATCGCCGGGGCCCTCGTCGACGGGAGCGGACGCCTGCTCGCGCGGGCGCAGCGGCCCACCCCCGCCCGGCGGCCCGCCGAGGAGCTGGCCGCCGCCGTCGCGGCCGTACAGGACGAACTCGCGGCCCATCCGGCGTGGGCCGGTGTCACATGCCTCGGGATCGCCAGCGCGGGGCCGGTCGACACGGCCCGTGGCACCGTCAGCCCGGTGAACATCCCGGCATGGCGGGAGTTCCCGCTGGTCGAGCTCGTCCGCAGCCATCCGGCGACCCCGGCGGGGGTCACGCCCGTCCTCGTCGGGGACGCCGTGGCCATGACCGCCGCGGAGCACTGGCTCGGCGCCGCACGCGGTGTCGCCAACGCCCTGTGCATGGTGGTCTCCACGGGCGTCGGAGGCGGTCTGGTCCTGGACGGCAGGGTCCACGGCGGCCGTACGGGCAACGCCGGGCACATCGGCCACATCACGGTCGATCTCGACGGCCCCCGCTGCCCCTGCGGAGCGCCGGGCTGTGTGGAGACCTTCGCCAGCGGGACGGCCATCGCGGCCCGTGCCCGTGCCCTCGGCTGGACCGCGCCGCCCGGCGTGGCGCCCACCGCTGCGGCGGTCGCCGAGGCCGCCCGGGGCGGCGACGACCGGGCGCGCTCGGCCTACGAGCGCGCCGCGCAGGCGCTGGCCGCCGCGATCGCCGCGACGGCTGCGCTCGTGGAGCTGGACCGTGTGGTCATCGGGGGCGGGGTGGCCCAGGCGGGCGAGGTCCTGTTCGCCCCGCTGCGGCGCCGCTTGGCCGACTACGCCGTACTCGACTTCGTACGGGACATCGCCGTGGTGCCCGCCGGTCTGGCGCTGGACGCCGGGCTCGTCGGCGCCGCGGCCGTCGCCGCGTCGGCGCCGGCCATCGGGCCCGTACCGGCCATGCACCCCTGATCGCCCCGAATCCGGGCACGGCGACGCCTGCCGGACCCGTAAGGAAGTACACGTGGAACCACTCGTCAACACCGTGCGCCCCTACGCCTGGGGCTCCACCACGGCCCTGCCCGGCCTGCTGGGGGTCGCCCCGGACGGCCGGCCGCAGGCGGAGCTGTGGATGGGGGCGCACCCCGGCGCCCCCTCACTGGTCCGGCGCCCGGAGGGGGACCTGCCGCTCGACGCCGTGATCGAGGCCGCGCCGGCCGCCGAGCTGGGCGATGCGGTGCTCCGGCGCTTCGGCCCCCGGCTGCCGTTCCTCCTCAAGCTGCTCGCGGCGGTCGCGCCCCTCTCGCTCCAGGTCCACCCCGACCTGGCCCAGGCCGCGGTCGGCTTCCGGATCGAGAACGCCGCCGCCGTCCCGCTCGACGCCCCGCACCGCAACTACCGCGACGACAACCACAAACCGGAGATGGTCGTCGCCCTCGGGAAGTTCGAGGGGCTGTGCGGCTTCCGGACGCCCCGGGAATGCGCCGAGCTGCTCTCCGCGCTCCGGGTCGCCGGACTGGACCCGCACTGCGTGGCCTTGCGTACGCACCCCGAGGAGGAGGCGCTGCGGGCGGTGTTCTCCGCGTTTCTCGCGCCCTCCCAGGCCCTCGTCGCGGCGGTGGCCGAGGCGGTCGCGCGCGAGGCGCGGTCGGACGGTCCCCACCGGAAGGACTTCGCTCTCTACGACCGCGTGGCGCGGGCGCACCCGGGAGACCCCGGGCTGCTCGCCGCGCTGATGCTGCGGCCCGTCCGGCTGGCACCCGGCGAGGGGCTGTTCCTCGGGGCCGGTGTGCCCCATGCCTATGTGCGCGGGCTGGCGGTCGAGATCATGGCCGCTTCGGACAATGTGCTGCGCTGCGGTCTGACGGCCAAGCACGTGGACACCGCGGAACTCCTGCGTGTCGTGCGGTTCGACGCGCCGCCCGTGCGCGTCGTGAGGCCGGTTCCGGACGGGCCGGAGGAGGTGTACCCGGCGCCGGTGGACGACTTCCGGCTCTCGCGCGTCCGGGTGGCGGAGGGCGGCCCGGCTGTGGTCCTGGACGCGACAGCTCCGCACATCCTCGTCTGCACGCGCGGCCGGGTGCGCCTGAGCGGTCCGCGGGGTGTCGTCCCACTTGGTCCGGGCGGCTCGGCGTACGCGCCGGCGGGGGAGCGGGTGGCGGTCGAGGGGGACGGGGAGCTGTACCGGGCCACCGTCGACACGGGCGCTCCACAGGCCTGCGGCGATGCACCGATTCACCCGTATTCGGCAGCCTCGTGACTTGACCGGTTTCGTGCAGAGGTGCCAAGAGTCTCCCTCTCCTTTCCCGATTTACGCGAATCGGTGAGGAAGGGGGCGGGCGTCACATCACATCGTGCTCGGCAGCGGGCGACAAGGACGATAAGCACTCGCCGGCTCAGCGGCCTTCCGCCGCTGGGCCGGCGAGTGCGTGAACCGGGTCAGGGGTGCGCCCTCGGACACCCGGACTTTCCGTCTCTGCGGGGTACGGCAGTGCACCGACCCTCTTCGGAGGTCGGTGCCGGCCGGGTTCGGGTGTGCGGACCGCTACTTCGTCGCGCCCTGGGCGAAGCCGTTGTAGATGTAGCGCTGGAGGAAGAGGAAGGCGATCAGCGTCGGGATGATGACGAGGACGGCCCCTGCGGAGATGTTCTCCCAGTGTGCTCCGAACGGACCCTTGAAGCGGAACAGTGCGGTGGAGACCGTGCCGAGCTCCGGTGAGGGCATGTAGAGGAAGGGGATGTAGAAGTCGTTGTAGACGGTGATCCCCTTGATGATCACCACGGTCGCGATCGCCGGCTTGAGCAGCGGGAAGATGATCTTCCGGTAGATCGTGAACGAGTTCGCCCCGTCCAGCCGCGCGGCCTCGTCCAGGGATACGGGGATGCCGCGGATGAACTGCAGGAAGATGTAGATCGAGACGATGTCCGTGCCCATGTACAGCAGGATCGGGGCCCAGCGGGTGTCGAACAGGCCGAAGCTGTTGACGACCTGGAAGGTCGCGACCTGCGTGGTGACCCCGGGCACGAGGGTGGCGATCAGGAAGAGCGCCATCACGAGCTTCTTCGCCCGGAAGTGGAACCGGTCGATGGCGTAGGCCGTCATCGAGCCGATCAGCACGGTGCCGGTGATGGAGAACAGCAGGATGAACGCGGTGTTGCCGAAAGCCGTCAGCATCTGGCCGTCGGAGAACGCGGTCGCGTAGTTGTCGAAGTTCAGCCAGTCGCCCGGGAGCGACAGGGCTCCGCCGTCGGTGGCCTCCGAGGAGGTCTTCAGCGAGGTGAGGAAGACGACGGCGAGCGGGAGGACCACCACCAGCGAGGCGACGACGAGCGACAGGTAGACGAGCGACTGGCCGATCCGGGCGCGCCTGCGGGCTCGTGGCCGGCCGGGTGCGGTGCGGGCGCGGCCCGCGGTCTTCGGGGCAGCGGTCTGCGGGGCCGTGGTCATACGAGGTCCACCTTTTCGTCGGGCACGAGCCGGCGCTGGATCCAGGTGATCAGCAGAATGATCAGCAGCAGCACCACGGCGGCCGCCGATGCCAGCCCGGTCTTGTTGAACTGGAACGCGAGCTTCACGGTCTGGATGACGAACGTGGAGGTGCCGGTCGCGCCCCCGGTCATGATCCAGGGAATCTCGAACACCGCGAGTGATCCGGAGATCGCGAGGATGACGCTCAGGCTCAGCACGGGCCGGATGCTCGGAGCGATGATGTGCCGGAACTGCTCCCACCTGTTCGCCCCGTCGAGCTGGGCGGCCTCGTACAGCTCCCCGGGAATGGACTGGATCGCGCCGAGGAACAGGACGAAGTTGAGGCCCGTGAAACGCCACACCGAGACGCCGGCGAGTGACGTGTTGGCAGAGGCGGGGTCGCCCAGCCACGCGTGGTCGGGGCTCTGGCCGAACCAGGACAGCACCGTGTCCAGGGTGCCGCCGTCCTGGAAGAAGTACAGGAAGACGAACCCGATGGCGACGCCGTTGATGAGGTAGGGGAAGAAGAGCAGTCCCTTGAACAGGTTGCGGAACCGCAGGTCGAAGCTGAGCACCGTGGCGAAGTACAGCGCGATCACGATCTGGACCGCGGACGCCGCGAGGTAGTAGAAGCTCACGAAGAAGACCCGGAAGAGCTCGGGCCGCGTGAAGATCTGGACGTAGTTGTCCATGCCCGTGAAGTTCCGGTCCGGGCTGATCCCGTCCCAGTCCGTGAAGCTGTAGTAGAGCATGTTGCCCACCGGCACGTAGGTGAACGTGATCAGCAGGGCCAGCGGCGCCACCAGGAACAGCCACGGCGTCGCGCGGCGGAGCGACCGGCCCCGGGGCCTGCGCTGGCGGGGGCTGCTGCCCGTGGGGGAGGTGCCGCGCCGCTGGGGCGTCGCGCGGGGCGTTTTCACGCTCACCGCCTCGGTCGTCTCGGTCATGTCGGGCCTTTCGTCGTCCGCGTCGGTCATGCGGTGTGCGCGGGACGGGCCCCGGCCGGTCCTCCGCGGCCGGGACCCGCGCCGGGTCAGGAACCGGCGGTCTTCGCGGCGTCGTTCCACTTCTTGTTCAGCTCGCCGAAGTAGCTTTCGGTGCTGCCCTTCTGCGCCCCGCGGGCGATGTCGATCAGCTTCTGCCGGTAGTCGGGCTTGTTGAGGCCGATCTCGGCGGCGTTGTCGATGTCGTTCACCGTGCCCGTCTTGCGCTCCGAGCGTTCGACGAACATGACATCGTTGTCAACGAATTCCTTGAGGGTGTCGGGCATGGGGGCCGACTTCAGGGTGGGGACGGCCCCTTCCTTGGCGGAGTAGCCGGACTTCTCCGTGAACCAGTCGATCCAGGCCCGGGCCGCTTCCTTGTGGTCCGAGTGGATGTTGACGGCCTGCTGGTAGTCCGAGACGAGCGTCGCGCACTGCTGCCCTTCGTCCTGTTGGACGGGGACGGGCATGTAGCCGATGTCGTCGGGGCTCTTGCCGGCCTTCTCGGCGGCGTCGCGCATCTGTGTGATCGCCCAGGAACCGACCATCATGGAGCCGATCTCACCCTTGGCGAGCTTGCTCTTGGACGCTTCCCAGTTGGTGGTGCTGGGGTCCTTCTCCGAGAGCCCGTCCTTGACGATGTCGAAGAGCAGGTTGTCGATCACTCCGAGTTCGCTGCCCGCCTTCCAGGGTGAGACGGCGCCCGCCAGCTTGTTGTTGGCCTCCTTGTCGCAGCTGACGGAGCCGATGTTGGCGGACCACTGGACCAGCGGCCAGCCGTCCTTGAAGTTGGTGTAGTAGGGAGTCGATCCGGTCTTCGCCTTGACCGCCTTGAGGTCCGCGATGAACTCCTGCGGAGAGTCCGGCCAGGCGGTGATGCCGGCCTTCTTCCAGAGGGCCTTGTTGTAGACGAAGCCGTTGGCCGTACCGAACTGAGCGATGCCGTAGGTCTTGCCGTTGACCTCCGACTTGTCGCTGAAGCGGTACTTGTCCGCCATCTCGATGGACGACCCCAGCGGCGCGAAGAACTTGGGGTAGTCGTTCTTGGCGACCGCTGCCGGGATCATCAGTACGTCACCGTATTTGTCCGTGTTCATACGGATCTTGACTTCGCCCTCGTAATCGGTGAGGCCCTCGAACTTCACCTTGATCTTGGGGTAGACCTTGTTGAACTCCGCCGCGTAAGCCTTCATGGCCCCGCTCTTGATCAGGTCCGTCCGCTGCGTCAGGACCGTGATGGTGCCGCTCGCCTTGCTCGCGTCCGCCGGGGCGGAGGCCGTCTCGGTCGACGGCGTACCGCTGCCACTGCAACCCGTGGCGGTCAGTGTCGCGATGGCCAGAAACGCACCTGTGAGTGTCCTGGTCTTCCCCATGTGCCCAACTCCTTCGGACGGCGGCTCGGGTCTGCGCCGGATGTCGGCACTATGGCAGGGCGGGGGTGAACCGGTAAAGCGTTTGTTTCCTCTACGATGCGGAATCGTTACCACGTTTTGCGTTGTCGCAGGTGGAGAGCGTGCGACGAGGCGAGCGTGTTGCCGTCCCGTAACTAGACCGGTTTATGGACAGTGATCCATCGGCGGGTTAGGTTGTGCGGCGTCGAACATCTGTCAGCGCGCGCACCTGGGCCGATTGGAGCCGCACCATGAAGGACATCACCCCGCTTGCCGAAGGCTGGAATCTGCGCCATGACGAGGCGCTGCTGCCCGCCCGGGTCCCCGGCTGTGTCCACACGGACCTGCTTGCCGCGGGCCTCATCCCGGACCCCTTCCTCGAACGGAACGAGACCGAGGTCGCCTGGGTCGGCCGACGCGACTGGGCGTACGTCACCGACGTCTCCCACGAAAGTGCCCACGAGCGCACCGACCTGGTCTTCGAAGGCCTCGACACCGCCGCGCGGATCACCTTCGCCGGCCGGGACCTCGGAGCCACCCGGAACATGCACCGCACGTACCGGTTCGACGCCACTGGCCTGAACGGGCAGTTGGAGGTGCGCTTCGCCTCCGCGTACGAGGAGGCCGAATCCGTACGGGCGATCACCGGCGACCGGCCCAACGTGTATCCCGAGCCGTTCCAGTACATACGGAAGATGGCCTGCAGCTTCGGCTGGGACTGGGGGCCGACGCTCGTCACGGCCGGCATCTGGCGGCCCGTACGCCTGGAGCACTGGTCGACCGCCCGTCTCGCCACCGTCCGCCCCCTCGTCACCGTCGACGGGGACCGGGGGGCCGTGGAGGTGAGGCTTCAGGTGGAACGCACGGAGTCCGGGGCCGCCGCCGGGCTGCGGGCGCGGGCCGCGGTGGCAGGTGAGGAGGCGGAGGTCCGCTTCGAGGGGGACGAGGCCGTGGTACGGCTGACGGTCGACCGGCCCCGGCTCTGGTGGCCGCGCGGTTACGGGGAGCAGCCTCTCTACGAGCTGGAGGTCACCCTGTACGACGAGGGGGGTGCGCTGGACACCTGGCAGCGGCGCATCGGCTTCCGCACCGTCGAGCTGGACCGCACCCCGGACGAGCACGGCACCGGCTTCACCCTCGTCGTCAACGGCGAGCGCGTCTTCGCCCGGGGCGTCAACTGGATCCCGGACGACGTGTTCCCCTCGCGCATCACCCCCGAGCGCTACCGAACCCGGCTGCGGCAGGCGGCCGACGCCAACGTCGACCTGGTGCGCATCTGGGGCGGCGGCATCTACGAGGACGAGGCGTTCTACGACGCCTGCGACGAGCTGGGGCTGATGGTCTGGCAGGACTTCCTTTTCGCCTGCGCCGCGTATCCCGAGGAGCAGCCCTTGCGGGGTGAGGTCGAGGCCGAGGCGCGTGACAACGTTGTCCGGCTCATGCCGCACGCCAGTCTGGTCCTGTGGAACGGGAACAACGAGAACCTCTGGGGCTTCCGCGACTGGAACTGGGAGCCCGGACTCGCCGGTGACTCCTGGGGTGAGGGCTACTACCTGGGGCTGCTGCCCCGCGTCGTGGCCGAACTCGATCCCACCCGCGCCTACTGCGCCGGCAGCCCCTGGTCGGGGTCGTGGAACCACCACCCCAACGACCCGGCCCACGGCACCTACCACTCATGGGAGGTGTGGAACCGCCAGGACTACGCCGAGTACCGGGCGAACGTCCCCCGGTTCGTCTCCGAGTTCGGCTGGCAGGCCCCGCCCGCGATGGCCACGCTCCGGCGCGCCCTCCCCGGCGAGGTTCTCGCGCCCGACTCGCCCGGAATGCTTCACCACCAGAAGGCCGAGGACGGAAACGGCAAGCTGGACCGCGGAGTCGCCCGCCACTTCACCCTGCCCGACGACGACTTCGACCGCTGGCACTATCTGACCCAGGTCGTGCAGGCCCGTGCCGTCGCCGCCGGCATCGAGCACTGGCGCTCCCACTGGCCGGTCTGCGCCGGCACCGTGGTCTGGCAGCTCAACGACTGCTGGCCGGTCAGCTCCTGGGCCGCCGTCGACGGGGACGGCCGCCTCAAGCCGCTCCACCACGAGCTCCGCCGGGTCTACGCGGACCGCCTGCTGACCCTGCAACCCGGTGACCGGGGACCGGTGCTCGCCGTGGTCAACCAGTCGGCGACGCCTTGGCGCACGGAGGTGGCACTGCGCCGCATCGAGGCCGACGGGGCGACCACCAGCCGCGGCATGCAGGAAGTAACGGTCGCCGCCCGTTCCGTCGTCCGGCTCCCCGTCCCTGCCGGGCTGGCGCCCGCCGGGCTCAGCACCAAGGAGTTCCTCGTCGCCGACGCCGACGGACTGCGGGCCACCTTCTTCCCCGTTCCCGACAAGGAGTTCGCCTACCAGCGGCCGGCGTTCGACATCGTTGTGGAGCCCGGTCCGGACGGCAGTGGTAACGTCCACGTGGTGGTCATAGCACACACACTCATCAGGGATCTTCTCCTGCAGGCGGACCGGCTCGCCCCCGGCGCCACGGCCGACCGGGGCCTCACCACACTGCTGGCCGGGGAGCAGGTCCGCATCCGGGTCGACGGGTGCGGCGACGTCACCGCCGACGACGTCCGGGGGGCCTTGTTCTGCGTGGGCGAGCGGTGAGCGCTCCGGTCCGCGTGACCATCAAGGATGTCGCAGCCCGGGCGGGCGTCTCCAAGGGTGCGGTCTCCCTGGCGTTCAACCAGAAGCCCGGGGTGTCGGACGCGACCCGGGAGCGCATCTTCGCCGCGGCCCGGGAGCTGGGCTGGGCGCCCAACCAGACGGCGCGCAGCCTCTCCGGCCGGCGTGCCGACATCATCGGTCTCGTGCTGTGCCGCCCGGCCCGTCTGCTCGGCCTGGAGCCCTTCTACATGGACTTCATCTCGGGCATCGAGGCCGTGCTCGCCGAACGGTCCTGCTCCCTGCTCCTGCGCCTGGTGCGTGATGTCGACGAGGAGATCGAGCTGTACCGGACCTGGTGGCGCAGCCAGACCATCGCCGGCGCGGTCCTCGTCGACTTCCGGGCCGACGACCCGCGCGTCCCGGCGCTGGAGGCCATCGGGCTGCCGGCGGTCGCCGTCGGCCATCCGTCGCTCACCGGCTCGTTCCCCGCGGTGTGGACCGACGACGCCACGGCGACGGCGGAGGCCGTCCGCTATCTGGCCGCTCTCGGACACCGGCGACTGGCACGGGTCGGCGGTCCCGCGGGATTCGGGCACAGCGCGATCCGGACGCAGGCGTTCGACGCCACGGTCAGGGAACTCGGGCTGGAACAGGGGACCCAGATCGCGACGGGCTTCGATGAGCGGGAAGGCGCCCGGGCGACGCGCTCCCTGCTGCTGGCGAGCCACCGGCCGACCGCGATCGTCTACGACAACGACATCATGGCGGTGGCGGGGGCCGGTGTCGCGGCGGAGATGGGGTTCGTCGTCCCGGACGACGTGTCACTGCTGGCATGGGACGACTCCCAGCTCTGCCGGATCACCCATCCCACCCTGTCGGCGATGAGCCACGACGTCCATCACTTCGGCGCCGAGGTGGCCCGCACCCTGTTCGCCCTGACGGAGGGGAAGCACAGCGGTTCCCTCCAGGTGCCGACCCCGTCCCTGACACCCCGGGGCTCCACGGCGCCGGCGCCCCAGTAGCAGCGGTGCGCCGCGCGCCCGGTCCTCCCGGTCGCGCGGCCCCGCGTCACCGCCGCTTGTAGTTGATCTTCATCGTGTCCATGTCCGTCGCCGTGGACCGCAGCTCCCCGTGCCCGTAGCCCGCCTCGCGCAGTGTCGTCAGCGCCCGGTCCTCGGCGATCGCGCCGGCCATCTCCTCGCCGTCCTCGGCGTCCGAGACGACCACATAGCGGAAGCTGAAGTGCTTGAGGACCCGGTCGTAGGTGAGCGACCCCTCCTCGGTGAACTGCATCGCGGCCAGCCCGTGCTCCTCGACCTCGGCCAGCAGCCGCTCGCGCGCCGCGTCCGTCAGGTCCTGCCACGTGCCGCGCACGATCACCCGGTACGTGTGCTGCGTACTCATCTGTTCCGCTGTTCCTCTCGGCTGCCGCGTACGTGTCCGGTGGGAGCGTACGGGGGACGGGAGCGGGACGGAAACGGAATTCCGGGCGCTGCGGGGGTCGGCTCCGGTCGGCAAGACACCCCTTGTCCGGGCGGCGACCGGCGTGTTCCATGGTCATCGGGGGGCGCCCGGACCTGTGGCGGCCCGCGCGAGGGAGCGAGGTTGCCTTGGCCACCACCGTACGACGTGCCGTCCTGACCCTGCCCGCGGCGGCGACCGGGCCGGAGAACCCGCTGCCGGCCCTGCGGCCGCTGGACGAGACCCACGTCATCGACGACCGGGACCGGGCCGGGCTTCCCCGCGACATGGCCCGCCAGCTCGGCCACGCGCCCCTGACCACCGTCCTGCCCGTCCGCCTGCTCGACGGTTACGGGCGCGAGCGCACCCCCACGGACCTCGACGCGATCGTCATCGAGAACGAGCACCTGCGCGTCACCGTGCTGCCCGGACTCGGAGGCCGTATCCACTCCCTCGTGCACAAGCCGTCCGGCCGCGACCTCGTCTACGCCAACCCGGTCCTCCAGCCCGCCGACTTCGCGCTCAACGGCGCCTGGTTCTCCGGCGGCATCGAGTGGAACATCGGCGCCACCGGGCACACCACGCTCTCCTGCGCCCCGGTGCACGCGGCGCTCGTCCCGGCGCCCGACGGCGGCGAGATGGTCCGGCTCTGGGAGTGGGAGCGGCTGCGCGACCTGCCGTTCCAGGTCGACCTGTGGCTGCCCGCCGACTCCGCGTTCCTGCACGTCGGCGTACGGATACGCAACCCGCACGAGCAGCCCGCGCCCGTCTACTGGTGGTCCAACACCGCCGTCCCCGAGGACGCGGGCACCCGGGTGATCGCCCCGGCCGACGAGGCGTGGCACTTCGGGTACGAGCGCGCCCTGACCCGGGTCCCGGTCCCCGAGAGCGGTGGCACCGACCGCACCTACCCGCTGCGCGGCGAGTACCCCGCCGACTACTTCTACGAGGTGCCCGACGGCGCCCGCCGCTGGATCGCCGCCCTGGACGAGCAGGGCCGCGGACTCGTCCAGACCTCCACCGATCTGCTGCGGGGCCGCAAACTGTTCCTCTGGGGCAGCGGGCGCGGCGGGCGGCGCTGGCAGGAATGGCTCACCGAGCCCGGCACCGGCGGCTACGCGGAGATCCAGGCAGGGCTGGCCCGCACCCAGCTGGAACACGTCCCGCTGGAACCGGGCGGCGAGTTCAGCTGGCTGGAGTCGTACGGGCCGCTCGCCGCCGACCCCTCCGTCGTGCACGGCGACGACTGGGCGGCGGCCCGCGCCGAGACCGAGCGGCGGCTCGCGGACGCCCTGCCGCGCGCCGATGTGGACGCCGCGTACACCGCTTGGCGCGCCCACGCCGACACCGAACCGGGCGAACGCCTCGCCGGCGGGTCCGGCTGGGGCGCCCTGGAGGTGCGACGCGGCCGGTACAAGCTGCCCGGCACGCCGTTCGGCGAGGACACGCTGGGTGAGGAGCAGGCCCCCTGGCTCGAACTGCTGGACCAGGGCACGTTCCCCGGCCCGGACGGGACGGTCCCCGGGCCCACCCTGGTCTCCCGGCACTGGCGCGACATGCTGGAGACGGCCCCCGCCGAACCGCACACCGAATACCACCTCGGCATCGCGCAGTGGCACGCCGACGACCGCGCCCAGGCGGTCCGCAGCTGGGAACGCGGTCTGGCCACGGCCGCCTCCCGCTGGCCGCTGCTGCGCTGCCTGGCCGTCGCCGCCCTGGTGAGCGGCCAGCGCGAACTGGCCGCCGAGTATTACGCGGAGGCGTTCGACGGGGTGTGCGCGGAGCGCCGCGACAGCGACGGGGCGTGGACCGCGGCCACCGCCGCGCTGGGCCGGGAGGCGATCGAGGCGCTCCTCGCGGCGGGGCGCACCGAGGCCGCCCGCACGGTGTGGCAAGGGCTGCCCCCGGAGGTCCGGGCGCGCGGCCGGTTCCGGCTGCTGGAAGCCCGGCTGCTGATCGCGGAGGGCCGGCCCGACGCCGCGAAGGCCGTGTTCGACGCGGGCTTCGAGGTCGCCGACCTGCGCGAGGGCGCGGAGATCCTCGAGGAGGTGTGGCACCGGCTCACGGACGAACCGCTGCCCGACGCGTACGACTTCCGGATGCGCCCGCCCGCCCGGGCAGGAGAAAGCACGACATGATCATCTGGATCAACGGGGCCTTCGGCAGCGGCAAGACGACTCTGGTCACCGAGCTGCACCGCAGGCTGCCGGACGCCCTCGTCTTCGACCCGGAGCACGTCGGCTTCCTGCTGCGCGAGATCGTGGAGGTGCCGGGCGGCGACTTCCAGAACATCCCGCTGTGGCGCAGGCAGGTGGCCTCGCTGGCCCAGGGGCTGGCCGAGGAGTACGGGCGGCCGGTCCTCGCGCCGATGACCGTGGTCCGCCGACAGTACGCCGACGAGATCTTCGGGGCCCTGGAGAAGGCGGGCGTCCCGGTCCACCACTTCTTCCTCGACGTCTCCGCGCCCGTACTCGAACAGCGGTTGCACGACCGGGTGCTGATGCCCGGCGATCCGGAGCGCGACGAGGCGGCGCGGCGCTGGGGGAAGGCACGGATCGCCGAATGCGTGGCGGCGGTGGGCAGTCTGCGGGAGGACACCGTGGTGCTGGACGGCGAGCTGCCCACCGCAGAGCTCGCCGCCCTGGTGCTGGAGCGGACGGGTCTTGGCTAGACCGGCAGGTTGCGGTCGACGTACTCGAAGACCGAGCCGTCCGGATGCACCGCGATGAGGTTGCGGCCGACCGGGGTCGGCACCGGGCCGGCGATGATCCGGGCACCGACCCGGGTCAGGGACGCGTGGGCCTCGTCCACATTCTTCACGGCGATGGTCGCGGTGACCTTGCGCAGGATCTCCAGCTCCGATTCGGGGCCGCTCATCAGCAGGAAGCAGCCGATCGCGGCGACGGACACCCCGCCGCGCTCGAAGCGGAGGGCCCGAGCGCCGGTCAGCTGCTCGTAGAAGGCCACCGCGCCCTCCAGGTCGTCGACGCAGATACGCAGCGTGGTTCCCAGGATCTCCATGGCGGCCAGGTTAGTTGGCCGCCCGCCGCCATGTGATCCCTTCGGCCCCGGCCGCGCTCAGGCGCGGCACAGCACCTCGCCGTGCGGCACCATGAACCAGCCGTCGTCCTGCGCGCCCCACTCGCGCCACGCCTCGGCGATCTCCGCCAGCTGCTCCGCCGTGGCGTGCCCGCCGTCCACCGCGCGCTTCGCGTACGCCGATGCGACGGTACGGTCGGCCCACAGCCCGCTCCACCAGGCCCGGTTCTCCGGCGTCGCGTAGCACCACGAGCCCGCCGTGGGTGTGATGTCGGTGAACCCGGCCCGCCGTGCCCAGGACAGCAGCCGGCGTCCGGCGTCCGGCTCACCGCCGTTGGAGCGGGCCACCCGGCCGTACAGGTCCGCCCAGCGGTCCATGCCCGGCGACTCGGGGAACCAGGTCATCGCCGCGTAGTCGCTGTCGCGCGCCGCGACGACGCCCCCGGGGCGGCACACCCGGCGCATCTCACACAGCGCCTGGACCGGGTCTCCGACGTGCTGGAGCACCTGATGGGCGTGGACCACGTCGAAGGAGTCGTCCGGGTAGTCCAGGGCGTGGACGTCCGCGATGGCGAACTCCACGTTCTCCAGGCGGCGTTCGGCGGCGGCCTCGGCCGCCTGGGCCAAGATGTCCTCCGTGGTGTCGACGGCGGTCACCCGGCCGGGCGCGACCAGTGCGGCCAGGTCCGCGGTGATGGTGCCCGGGCCGCAGCCGACGTCCAGCACGTCCAGGCCCGGGCGCAGTTCGCCGACGAGGTAGGCGGCGGAGTTGGCGGCGGTGCGCCACCGGTGCGAGCGCAGCACCGACTCGTGGTGGCCGTGGGTGTAGACGGCGGTCTCCTTCGACATGGCCGTGCATC
The DNA here is from genome assembly GCF_049844595.1 of Streptomyces sp. DT224. Classification (NCBI taxonomy): domain Bacteria; kingdom Bacillati; phylum Actinomycetota; class Actinomycetes; order Kitasatosporales; family Streptomycetaceae; genus Streptomyces; species Streptomyces sp. DT224. The sequence continues at coordinate 197,396 of NZ_JBNCLI010000002.1, read as the reverse complement.
CTTTCTCGAAACGCGACCGCGAAAGCGCTGATCGGTAGGACCACCGTAGAGCCATTCGCCGAATAATGAGATGGGTATCTTGCTATGTGGACGGCTGTCGGGCGCGCCAAAGGGCGGCCGACTCCCCGTCGACCGCCCCTCGTCCGCCTTTTGACCGGTCTCGCTACACCGGCCGCGGGCAGTACACCGTCAGCGCCTCCGGCAGCTTGTCGATCATCAACTCCTTCTCGCTGTGCGCCACTTCACCGTCGTACGCATACGGTGTCCCCGGCTTCAGGCCCGAGACCCGCACCCGCTGCCGCCGCACCGCCGCATGCATGGGGGAGCGGGTCAGCGGGCCCGCGACCGCCGCCGCGAGGAGCCTCAGCCCGGGCGTCCGGCCGCCGTGCACCACGCGGACGTCCAGCAGTCCGTCGGCGAGGTTGTGCCGCCGCCCGGGCGCCGGGCCCACCCGCTGGAACAGCCCGTTGCCGATGAACAGCAGCCACAACGGGCGGCACCGGCCCTGGAGTTCGGCCTCCAGGGGGCGCTCGCCGCGCAGGACGTGCAAGGCCGCGAGTACGCCCGCCGGCCAGCCGCCGATCCGGGGCGACCAGCGCTCCCGCATCCGCACCAGCTCCGGATACACGCCCAGGCTGAAGGCGTTCAGGAAGTAGCCGTCGGTGCCGTCCGGCCCCGGCCGGAACCGGCCCAGGTCCGCCCGCACCGCGCTGCCGGCCACGAGCGCGGAGCAGGCGTCGGCGACGGTCTCGATGCCCAGGTCGTACGCGAAGTGGTTGAGGGTCCCGCCCGGGAACACCGCGAGCGGCACCTCGTGCTCCACCGCCACGGACGCCGCCAGGTTGACCGTGCCGTCCCCGCCGCACACGCCCAGCGCCGTGCACCGGTCCGCCGCCTGCGCCAGCTCCGAGGCGAGCCGGCCGGGCGGGCACTCCACGATCTCCGCCTCCGGCAGCGCGCTCCTGATCAGCGAGGCCGTCGCGGTCGCCGTCCCCGACTCCTGGTTGGCGACCACCACCAGGCCCCGGCCCCCGGGCAGGGCGGGCGCGTCGGCCGGGGGTCTGCCCGGCGCGGGCAGCTGGCCCCTGGTCGGTATCACCCCGCGCAGAGCGAACGCCGCACCCACGCCGAGCGCCGCGCCCGCCAGCACATCGCTCGGGTAGTGCACTCCGGTGTACACGCGGGACGCCGCCACGGACAGCGCGACGGGCGCGACGACCGCCCCCCAGCCCCGCGACTCCAGCGCGACCCCGGTGGCGAACGCGGCCGCCGACGCCGCGTGCCCGGACGGGAACGACGTGGTCACCGGCTGCCGCTTCAGCCGCCGTATCACCGGCACGGCGTCCAGGACCGGCCGGTCCCTGCGGACCGCCCCCTTGCCCACCGTGTTGATCGCGGCCGCCGCCACCGCGAGCGAGGCGATGCCCCGCAGCGCGGCCCGCCGGGCCCGGGCACTGCCCCCGAAGGCGGCCATGCCCGCCGCGGCCCCGAACCACAGGAGCCCGTGATTGGCGCTGCGGCTCAGGCGGGGCAGCACCGGGTTCGCGGCCGGCCAGTGCCGTTGGGCCAGATTCTGGAACACGGCGAGATCGCGCCGGTGGAACCGGTCGCGCAGCCCGGCGATCCGGGACGGGACGGAAGCATTGCTCGCTGACGACATGCGACAGCGGATACCCCGCATCGCCGCCCCGAACCAGCGGCCACGCCGAAGGTAGCCTGTGATCGTCATACCGGTCACCGGCCTGGACGCCGGACAGGAGAGGGGGTGCACGGCCATGGGGCGACTCGTCCCCGCGGTGACCCGGGCGCTCGACGTGCTCGAACTCTTCCTCCAGGGCGACGGCACGCTGTCCGCCCCCGAGGTGACCCGCAAGCTCCAGCTGCCCCGCACCACCGTCCACGAGCTGCTCACCACGCTCGCCGCCCGGTCGTACCTGGTCACGGAACCCGACCGGCCCGGACGCTACCGGCTGGGCGTGCGCACCTACCAGCTCGGCAGCCGGTACGCCGACCAGCTCGACCTCGCCGCCGAGGGGCGCCAGGTCGCCCGGCGCGTCGCCGAGCGGTGCGGCGAGTCCGTGCACGTGGCGATCCTGGACGGCACCGACACCGTCTGCGTGGCCCAGGCCGACTCCACCCACGCCGTCCGCACGGTGTCCGCGGCCGGCCACCGGCTGCCCGCCCACTGCACGTCCGCCGGGAAGATGCTCCTGGCCTCGCTGCCCGCCCAGGAGCTCGACGCCCGGCTCGACGGCCTGGAACCGGCCGCCCTGACCCCGCACACCCTCACCGGCGAGCGCGAGCTGCGGGCCGCGCTCGACGCCGTACGGGAACGGGGTGTGGCCACGGAGCACCAGGAGTCCGACCCGGGAGTCAGCTGTGTCGCCGCCCCCGTGCACGACCGGTCCGGGCGGGTCGTCGCCGCGCTCTCCGTCTCGGTCCCGATGATCCGCTGGACCGAGGAGCGCGAGCGGGAACTCGCCGCCCTCGCCGTCGAAGGCGCCGACGAGCTGTCGGGCCGCCTCGGACACGACCGGATCCGCGCCTGAGCCGGTCCCGGCCACCGGGCGCCCGGCCCCGTTCCCTCGTATAAAGGTCCGGAGGGCGAACGGCTGGGCGAAGTGGCGGGCGGCGGCGAAGGAGGCCCGATGGGCCGGGAGCGGACCGGGCGGCACGAGCGCGGCACGGACACGGTCCGGGAGGACCGGGGCCCCGTACGGTACGGGCCGCCGGCCCCGTGGCCGGGACTGCCCGTGCTGCCGGAACTGGCCGAGGTGCTGGCCTCCGCCGCAGACCGCGCCGCTCCCGAACCCGCCGGCGGATCGGCCGCTCTGCGCGAGGCCGCCTGCGCCTACTGGGACCGGCGCGGACTGCGCGGCGGCCCCGAGCGCGTCGCGGCGGCCCCCGGCACCGCGCCGCTGCTCCTCGCCCTGATCGCCGCGCACGGAGGCGACGTGCTGCTGCCGCGCCCGTGCCCCGCCTCCTGGATACCGCAGGCCAGGCTGCTCGGCCGGCCCGCCTACCAGGTGCCCACGCCCGCCGAGTGCGGCGGCGTGCCCGACCCGTACGCCCTCCTCGAAACCGTACGCAGGGTGCGCGCCGAGGGCGGCCGGCCCAGGCTGCTGCTGCTCTCGGTGGCCGACGACCCCACCGCCACCGTCGCCCCGCCGGAACTCGTGCGCGAGGCGTGCGAGGCCGCCGTGGACGAGGGGCTGCACATCGTCAGCGACGAGACCTGGCGCGACACCGTGCACCGCCCGCACGACACGGTCCTGGTCAGCCCCGCCGAGATGTGCCCCGACGACGTGACGGTGGTCTCCGGACTGTACGGCGCGCTGGCCCCCGCCGCCTGGCCGGTCGCCGTCGCCCGGTTCCCGGACACCGCCCGCTCCGCCGCCCGCCACGCCCATACGCTCGACGTCCTCACCGCGCTCGGCGCCTCCGTCGCCGGGCCGGTCGCGGCGGCCGCCGCCCACGCCCTGCGCGAACCGGACGCCGTGACCGGACGCGCCCGGCGCTCCGCGGCCCTGCACGCCCGGCTCGCCGCCGAGGCGCACCGCGCCGTCCTCGGCTGGGGCGCCCTCGCCCGGCCCCCGCAGGCCGGCCGCCACCTCTACGCGGACCTCGGCCCGCTCCGCTCCCGGCTCGCCGCCCGGGGCGTCACCGACTCGCTCGAACTGGAGGAGTTCCTGTCCGCCCGGCTCGGCACCCCCGCCCCCGGCGGCCACCGCTTCGGCGACGAACTCGGCGCGCTCCGGGTCCGCCTGGGCACCGGCTCGCTCCTCGGCACGGACCCGGAGCGGCAGGCCGAGGCGCTCACCGCCCCGGACCCGCTCGAATTGCCGCACATCGCGGCAGCGCTGAGCATTTTCCGAGCAGCCCTCGACGCTCCGCGCTGACCCACCCCGCCGGCGCCCTCCTGGACGGGAGCCTCCATGACCGACCAGACCGAGACCCCGGTCGCACCCCCTGTGTCCTGCGGCGAAGTCGTCACCCCGCGCCCGCTCGGCGAGGTGCGCACCTGGCCCCGCACCTTCGCCGACCGGCTCACCGCCCCGCTCCCCGGCGTCCGGGGCATGTCCCGGCTGGCCCGCGAGCACGCCATCCGGCCCAACGCGGAGGGCCTGCGCCACATCCACCGGCTGCCGTACGCCCCCGAGCCCCTGCCGCCCGTCCCCGCAGGCGCCGCGTCCGTCACCTGGGCCGGGCACGCCAGCTGGATCATCCGCACCGGTGGCCTCACCGTCCTCGCCGACCCCGTCTGGTCCCGCCGCATCCTCGGTACCCCGGCCCGGATCACGCCCGTCGGGGTCCGCTGGGAGGACCTGCCGCCCGTCGACGCGGTCGTCATCAGCCACAACCACTACGACCACCTGGACGCCCCCACCCTGCGCCGGCTGCCCCGGCACACCCCGCTGTTCGTCCCGGCCGGACTCGGCCAGTGGTGCCGCCGCCGGGGCTTCGGCAACGTCACCGAACTCGACTGGTGGGAACACGCCGAACTGGACGGCGTCCGCTTCGACTTCGTGCCCGCCCACCACTGGTCCCGGCGCACCCTCACCGACACCTGCCGCTCGCTGTGGGGCGGCTGGGTCATCCAGGACACCACCGGCGCGGGGCACGGGAGCCGGATCTACTTCGCCGGCGACACCGGATACGGCCACTGGTTCGCCGAGATCGGCCGCCGCCACCCGGGCATCGACCTCGCCCTGCTGCCGATCGGCGCGTACGAGCCCCGCTGGTGGCTCGGCGACGTCCACACCGACCCGGAGGAGGCCGTGCAGGCGTACGAAGACCTCGGCGCCCACGCGATGGCCCCGATGCACTGGGCGACCTTCCTGCTGTCCGCCGAACCGGTCCTCGAACCGCTCACCCGGCTGCGGACCGCCTGGCAGCGCGCCGGACACCCCCGCGACCGGCTCTGGGACCTGCCCATCGGCGGCTCCCGCCTGCTGCCGCCCCGGCCGTCCGGCGTCACCGCGCCCACCACGCCCGCGTCCGGCGCCACACCGCGGGCGCCCCGCTGATCAGCAGCGTCAGGCCCACCGCCGCGACCACCCCCTGCCACGGCTCGGGGAACAGCGAACCGCCCAGGATGCCGATCAGCTGGTACGTCGCCGCCCACGCCAGACACGCCGGCACATCGCCCCGGGCGAACCGCCGCAGCTCCATCCGGCCCAGCAGGCAGGCCAGCATCACCGGTATCCGCCCGGCCGGCACCAGCCGGGACAGCACCAGGACCGTCGCCCCGTGCTCGTCCAGTTTGTGCTGCGCCTGCTCAAGGCGTTCCGGCGCCGCCCGGTCACGGATCGTCCGCAGCCACCGCGACCCGTTCTTGGACCGCACCCCCCGCTGCCCCAGCCAGTACAGGGACATGTCTCCCAGGAACGCCGCCGCCGACGCCACCGCGAACACCACCAGCAGCGAGAACGGCGACGACTGGTGGAACGCCACCACGGCCGCCGAACTCACCAGCGCGCCCGTCGGCACCACCGGCACCAGCGCGCCCAGCGCCACCAGCAGGAAGAGCGACGGATAGCCGACCGCCTGCCGCGTCGACTCGGCGGGCAGCTGCGCCGTCTGGCGCAGGAACTCGATCACGCGCGGCCCTCCGGCCGCACCCGCTCGCCATGCGCCAGCCGGTGCACCGCGACCTCCGGCGCCACCAGCGCCGCCTTGCGCACGAACTCCTCGCCCGGCGCGTGGAACTCGTGCGGCCGGACCCCGTCCATCCCGATCGGCCAGTACGTGCCGTAGTGCACCGGCACCGCCGCGCGCGGCCGCAGCCGGGTCAGCGCCTGGGCCGCCCGCCCCGCGTCCAGGTGACCGTGACCCAGGTACGGACCCCAGCCGCCCACCGGGAGCAGCGCCACGTCCACCGGGCCGACCGCCCGCGCCATGTCCTCGAAGAGCCCGGTGTCCCCGGCGAAGTACGTACGCGCCGCGCCCTCCACCACGTAACCGAGCGCCGGCGAGCGGTGCGGACCCAGCGGCAGGCGCCGGCCGTCGTGCAGCGCCGGGACCGCCCGGACCCGCACCCCGCCCACCGTCACCTCGTCGCCCGCGACCACCTCGGTGATCCGCAGACCGCGCGCCCGGCGCAGCAGCCGCAGCCCCGGTACCGACCGCACCGAACCGCGCGGCACGACCACCCGCGCCCCCGGGGCGACGCGCGCCAGCGACGGCAGGTGGAGATGGTCGGAGTGCAGATGAGAGATGAGGACCACATCGGCCACGGCCGCGTCCGGACCCGGCAGCTCCCCGCGGCGTCGCCGCAGATGCGCGAAGCGCCGTACGAACAGCGGATCGGTGAGGAAGCGGACCCCGGAGTCCTCGATCGTGCACGTGGCATGACCCCACCAGGTGATCTCCACCGGCACGCGACGCCTCCTCCTGCTCACCGGACCCTTCGGACCCCTCCACACCTGCCCGGACGAGCCTACGGCCAGTCGTACCCGAGCGGCCCGCGCACCCCGGCGCACCCGTGGATCACCGGCCGGGACACGTGCCCCCGTGCGCCCCCTCACCGCCCCGGAACGCTCCCTCGGCCTGCTCGTACGGGCGCATAGGGTCGGAGAACGACGAGCACGGGGAGAAAGACGGGCCATGGGGGACGTACGCGTGGCGGCCATCGCCAGCCTGACGCCGCTGGAGGAACTGGACAGCGATCCCTTCCTCGTGGACACCCGGGGCCAGCACGCCATGTGCGCCCGCTGGGCCGCCGACCAGGGCTATGTCGTCACCCGGCAGCTGCGCCTCTACGGTCTGCGCCCCGACCATCCGGCGCTCTGGTCCGACATCGAGAGCGGCGAGGTGGAGCTGTTCGTCGCCCCCTGCGACCGGGTCCTCGCCCGCGCCCTCGCCTCGGTGCCGGAATTCACCGCCGAGTGCGAGAGGCGCGGCGTACGCCTGGAGATCGCGGGGCTCGCCGAGCCGTCCTACACCGCCGACGGCAAGGCCGGCGTGCACCGCCGCCTCTCGATGCCGACCGCCGGATACGACGGCTGCTGACCGGCCGCAGGGCCGTCCGGCCCGCTGTGAAATCCTGGGACGGGGCCCGGAACGGCAGGGCCCGGACGTGAGGTGACGACGGCGTGGGCGACGGACGATGGCGGCGGACCGGCGCCGCGCTGATGCGCGTGATCGCGGTCTGGGCCGTCTCGACGCTCACCATGCTCGCGCTCGCCGGCATCCTCCCCGACTTCAGGCTCCAGTCCGCCGACGGCGACAGCATCACCAAGACGGCCTTCACCGCGGCCTGGGGCGCGGGCGCCTTCGGGCTGCTCTCCGCGCTGGTGTGGCCCGTGCTGGTACGGGCCCTGCTCATCGTCCCGGCCCTCGTCCTCGGCGCGCTCGTCTTCTTCCTCAACGGCTCACTGCTGCTGATCGCGCTGCGGCTCATCCCGGACGGCCGCGGCGCCGCCGCCCCGGAGACCGCGGTCGCCGTCGCGGCCGTGATGTCCGCCGTCGCCTCCGCGACCTCCACCGCCCTCGCCGTACGCGACGACAACGCCTACCGCCGCCGCCTCTCCCGCCTCGCCGACCGGCGCCGCCGGCGCACCGGCACGGGCGACGCGCGCGGGGGCCCGCCGGGCACCGTCTTCATCCAGCTCGACGGGGTCGGCCATGACGCCCTCGTCGCGGCGGCCGCCGGGGGTGTCATGCCGACCGTCGCCCACTGGCTGGCCGAGCCGGAAGGACACCGGCTCATGCCCTGGCGCACCGACTGGTCCAGCCAGACCGGTGCCAGCCAGCTCGGCATCCTGCACGGCACCAACCACGACGTCCCCGCCTTCCGCTGGTACGAGAAGGAGACCGGCCTCGTCATGGTCTCCAGCAAGCCCGCGAGCGCCCTGGAACTCCAGCGCCGCGCCATCACCCGCACCCGGGACGGCGGACTGCTCACCCTCGACGGCGCCAGCCGGGGCAACCTCTTCAGCGGCGGCGCCGTCCAGCTCGCGCTCGTCCTCTCGATGGCCGCCCGACTCGGCAAGGGCCGCCGCTCCCGGGCCGGGTACTTCGCGTACTTCTCCGACCCGGCCAACGCCGTCCGCACCGCCGGCTCCTTCGCCGCCGAGGTCTGCCGGGAGATCGCCCAGTCGACCCGCTCCCGCCTCCGCAAGGAGACGCCCCGCATCAAGCGCGGCGGCCTGTACCCCTTCATCCGCGCCTTCGCGACCGTGGTCGAACGCGATGTGGTGGTCGCGGCCGTCATCGGCGACATGTTCGCCGGCCGGACCGCCGTCTACGCCGACCTCGTCGCGTACGACGAGGTGGCGCACCACTCCGGACCGCGCAGCCGCGACGCGGAGAAGGTGCTCGCCCGCCTGGACCGGGCGCTCGCCCTGATCGCCAAGGTCGCCGAGCAGGCGCCCCGCACCTACCGGATCGTGCTGCTCTCCGACCACGGCCAGAGCCCCGGGGACACCTTCGCCGGGGTGTACGGGCTGACCCTCAAGGACCTCGTCCGGGCGGGCAGCGGACTGCCCGTGCCCCGGCGCGCCCAGCGCACCCGCAGCGCCTCAGAGGCCCGCGACGCGGTCCGGATCGCGTTGCACCGGCCGGTCGCCGGGGGCCAGGAGGAACACGTCGCGAAACCCTCCGACCCGATAGTCCTCGCCTCCGGCAACCTCGGGCTCATCTCCTTCCCGGACATCGAGGGCCGCGCCTCCCAGGAGCAGCTGGAGCGCCGCCACCCCGCGCTGCTCTCCACGCTCGCCAACCACCCCGGCATCGGCTTCCTGCTCGTCCGCAGCGAACGCCACGGCTCGGTGGTGCTGGCCCGCGACGGCGTACGGGTGCCCCTGGCGGAGCTGGCCGACGGAGAGGGTCCGCTGGCCGTGTACGGTCCCGGCGCCGCGGACGCGATCCGGCGGACGGACACCTTCCCGCACGTCGCCGACGTGATGGTCAACTCCATGTACGACCCCGCCACCGGCACCGTGCACGCCTTCGAGGAGCAGATCGGCTCGCACGGTGGCCTGGGCGGCGACCAGTCCCGTCCGTTCCTGCTGTGGCCGCGCACCCTGACCGACCCGCTGGACGCCGTCACCGGCGAGGACGGGAAGCGTCCGGACGAACTCGTCGGCGCCGAGGCCGTGCACCGGGTCCTCCGGCGCTGGCTCCAGGAGGCGTCCGGGCCCCAGGTGCCGGTGACCTCCGAGGAGGAGCCCGGCCGCGCCTGATCAGGCCGACTGCCGCCGTACGAGGGTCGGGTGGAAGATCACCGAAGGCGGCGGGTCCACCGGCTTGCCGATTTGCTTGAGCAGCAGCCGGGCCATCTCCGCCGACATCTCCTCCACCGGCTGCCGGACCGTCGTCAGCGGCGGATCACAGGCGAGCGCCGCGCTGCTGTCGTCGAACCCGACGAGCGCGACGTCGTCCGGGACCTCTTTACCGGCCCGCAGCAGCACCGGTAGGGCCCCGAGCGCCATCAGGTCCGACGCGATGAACACCGCGTCCAGGTCCGGCCGCTCCGCCAGCAGCCGCCGCATCGCCGCCGCGCCCCCGGCATGGGTGAAGTCGCCCTCGGCGGTCACCACATCCGAGATGCCGTGCGCCGCGGCCGCGTCCAGGAACCCGGCGAGCCGCGCCTGACCGGCCGGCATGTCCTGCGGGCCCGACACCGTGCCGATGCGGCGGCGGCCCAGCGCGGCGAGATGGTCGGCGGCCAGCCGCGCCCCGGCCCGCTGGTCCGCCTCGACATAGGTGAGCGGCGTCGGCCTGCGGGGCTGCCCGGCGAGCACGGCGGGCAGCCGGGTGTCGTGCAGCAGCCCGGGCAGCGGGTCGTCCGCGTGCGAGGAGATCAGCACCACCCCGTCGACGTGCCCGTGGCGCAGGTACGAAAGGAGCTGGTCGCGGGACTCCTGGTCGTCGGCCAGCATCAGGACCAGCTGGATGCCCGCCGGGCGCAGCACCTCCAGGAGACCGGTCACCACCCGCCCGAAGTACGGATCGGAGAACATCCGGCCGACGAACGGCTCGGGCACGGTGCGCCGCTCCCGCTCCGAGACGACCAGCGCGATCGAGTCGGTGCGCCGGGTCACCAGCGACCGGGCCGCACGGTTGGGCACGTAACCGGTGGCGTCCACCGCCGCCTCCACCGTCCGCCGCAGCGCCGGGTCCACCGTGGTCGCCCCGTTGATCACCCGGGACACCGTCGCCCGTGACACCCCGGCCACCCCGGCGACGTCCTCCAAGGTCACGGGACGGGCGGGCGGCGACGCGTCGGCAGGCATGCAGTCTTTATACCGGGTGGTACGACCGGTGGAGCAACGGCCATGGTTGCCTTGGTGTTACGTTGACCCGCTCGTCAGCCGGGAACGCCGGACGGGGCGGGCAGCCGGGCGATCTCGGCCCGGCGGGCGGAGACCAGGGCGGCAGCGAGCCGCTTGGCGTCCGGCCGGGTGCCGGCCCCGGTCTCGGAGCGCGACACCTGGGCGGTCTGGCGCAGATGGCCGCCGATCCGGTCCACCAGAAAGCGGTCGAAGGCCGCGCCCTTCAGCGTGCGGGCCCGTGCCAGGTCGTCGGCCGTCACCATGCCGGGCATGTGGTGGCCCTCGTGCACATTGGTGTCCGGGAGCCCCATCCGGGCCAGCAGCGGGCGCAGCCGGGCCAGTTCACCGGTCTGCGAGGTCCGCAGACCGGCCGCCCAGCGGCGTACGGCGGTGTCGCCGGAGCGGTCGGCGGCGAGCGACAGGAGCGCCACGGCCGACTCGTTCATCGGGGTCATGAGCTGCGCCCAGGCGGCGTCGGTCGGATCGGCGGGGGCGCCGGTGGCGGACGGGGCGGGCGGGGGAGTGCTCTTCGGCCCGGCCGCCGGGGAGCCGCAGCCGGCCAGAGGGAGGAGCAGCAGGGTGAGCGCCGCCGCGCTGCGGGCCGCTTTCATCGGGGCTCCCTCGGGGAGGGCCCGTCCGGGGCGCGGGGCCCCGGACGGGCGGGTGGGGACGGGTGTGCGTCAGGGGGTGCCGTCGGCCCCGCACTTGATGATGGCGTTGATGCAGTCGCGTACGCGCTGTGCCAGTTCGGCCTCGGGCCACACGTTGAAGAAGTCGCCGTGCATCGTGTAGCCGGGACCGGACGCCAGCCGGAACCTGGACGGGTCACCGTTGACCGGGTACCGCAGCACCTGGCGGAGCTTGGGCACCGGCACCGGGTGGGTGGCCGGGCACTCGCCGTTGACCGGGTACGACATGTGGCTCTTGTGGTCGGGCGAGTCGAGGTCCTTGCCGTTCCAGCACTGCGGGAAGTCGAGGTACGACTCCAGCATCGCGTCGGACGGGCAGTTGACGAAGTCGTGCGACGGGTTGACCTCGCCGTGGTGCAGACACGACCAGCGCGAGATCGTGTTGTCGTCCGGCCCGGTCGCCTTGGCGTTGCCCGCGACGATCCTCAGACCCCGGGGGAAGGGCTGGATCTGCCGGATGACGTCGTCCCGGACGCCCTCGCCCAGGTAGTAGAACGTGGTGCCGGTGGGCTCCACCTCCTTGTCCCCGTCGTACAGGGTCGGTACCCAGTACGACGACAGGTCGATGTCGGGTGAGCAGGTGCTCCGGGCCTTCTCCAGCGAGGCCAGGTCGGAGTGGCCGTTCGTGGAGTCGTTGCCGAAGAAGCTGTGCATGTGCGAGGCGCCGGGCAGGCCCGGGAAGACGATCGGGTCGTCGGGCGCCCGGTGGGTGTACGGGCACTCGGCGAGGAACTCGGCCACCCGGACCACGTCGGCGGCCGCCTTGGGGGCGGGGGCCGGCGCGCCGGCGGACGCGCTGCCGGTGGAGGCCTGAAGGAGGGTCAGGGCGAGCGCGGCGGCGGCGAGCGCCGCCGTGCGGTACCGCCGGGGCGATGGGATTCTGCGGTGGCTGTCCTCGCCGCTGCGTCGTTGACGGAAGAAGAGCACGGCACTCCTGTTCGGGGGAAGTGGTGGGGGGATGTGCCCTGATCATGAGCGACATGATCAGAGTGAGAGAGCGCTCTCTGTCAGGGAACGTAAGAGCGTGTTGAGGGCATGTCAATGCAGCTGACGAACCTTCGATTCCGGGTGTTGCGGGGGCGGTTCGGGTTGTGAAGGCGAGGAGAGCGCTCTCTCGGACATTCGTTGACCAAAACCCCTGGCGCCGGGCCTGGGAGAGCGCTCTCCTGGCCTCTCCCGACCTCTTCGGCAGGGGCGTTGTCAGTGGTGGGCGGCAGGATGGAGGGCATGACGAACTCAGCAGTCGTGCTCGCCGACCATGCCTCCTACGCCGCCGCCGTCGAGGAGGCCGCCCAGGCCGCCGCCGCGTACTACGCCACGGGCGAGAGCACGCTCGACGACGACGCCTACGACCGCCTGGCGCGCGGCATCGCCGCGTACGAGCGGGAGCATCCGCAGGAGGTGCTGCCCGCCTCGCCGACCGGCAAGGTGGCGGGCGGCGCGGCCGTCGGGGACGTGCCGCACACCGTGCCGATGCTCTCCCTCGACAACGTCTTCTCGGTCGAGCAGTTCGCCACCTGGACCGCGTCCCTGGAGCGCCGGATCGGACGGCCCGTCACCGCGTGGAGCGTCGAGCCGAAGCTCGACGGGCTCGCGGTCGCCGCCCGGTACCACGAGGGCCGTCTGGAACGGCTGATCACCCGGGGCGACGGGACCGCCGGTGAGGACGTCTCCCACGCGATAGGGACCGTCGTCGGGCTCCCCGCGCGGCTCGTGGAGCCGGTCACGATCGAGATACGCGGCGAGATCCTGATGACCACCGAGCAGTTCGAGCAGGCGAACACGCTCCGCACCGAGCACGGCGGCGCCCCCTTCGCCAACGCGCGCAACGGCGCCGCGGGCACCCTGCGCGCCAAGGACCGTGCGTACACGGTGGAGATGACGTTCTTTGCCTACGGCGCCCTGCCGCTGCCCGACTCCGGCGCCCTGGCCGCCGAGCTGACCGAGCTGCCGCACAGTCAGGTGCTCGCCCGGGTCGCGGAGCTCGGCGTGCACACCGCCGCGGACACGGAGGTCGCGCCGCGCACCGCCGCCACCGTGGAGGAGGTCCAGGCCCGGATCGAGGAAGTCGCCGCTCTGCGCGCCGCGTTGCCGTTCGGCATCGACGGCATCGTCGTCAAGGCGGACCTGGCCGCCGACCAGCGCGAAGCCGGTTCCGGCTCCCGGGCCCCGCGCTGGGCCATCGCCTACAAGCTGCCCGCCGTCGAGAAGGTCACCCGCCTCCTCGGCGTCGAGTGGAACGTGGGCCGCACCGGCATCATCGCCCCGCGCGCCGTGCTGGAACCCGTCGAGATCGACGGCTCGACCGTCAGCTACGCCACGTTGCACAACCCGGCCGACATCACCCGCCGGGACCTGCGCATCGGCGACCACGTGATGGTCTACAAGGCGGGCGACATCATCCCGCGCATCGAGGCGCCCGTCGCCCAGCTGCGCACCGGGGACGAACAGCCCGTCGTCTTCCCCGAGGCGTGTCCCCAGTGCGGTTCGGCGATCGACAGCAGCGAGCAGCGCTGGCGCTGTGTGCGGGGCCGCGACTGCCGGATCGTCGCCTCCGTCTCGTACGCCGCCGGGCGCGACCAGCTCGACATCGAAGGGCTCGGCACGACCCGGGTCGTCCAGCTGGTCGACGCCGGACTCGTCACCGACTTCGCCGACCTGTTCATGCTGGAACGCGAACAGCTGCTCACGCTCGACCGGATGGGGGAGACCAGCACCGACAATCTGCTGGCCGCGATCGACGCGGCGCGCTCGCAGCCGCTCTCCCGGGTCTTCTGCGCCCTCGGCGTGCGCGGCACCGGGCGCTCCATGTCCCGCCGGATCGCCCGGTACTTCGCGGAGATGGACCGGATCCGGGCCGCCGACGAGGAGGAGTTGCAGCGCGTCGACGGCATCGGCAAGGAGAAGGCGGCCGGCGTCGTCGCGGAGCTGGCCGGGCTCGCCCCGCTCATCGACAAGCTGGTCGCCGCCGGGCTGAACATGACCGAACCGGGCGCGACGCCGCCGCCCCCGCCGGGCGAGGAGGCCGACGAGGAGACGGCAGTCGGAGCCGAGGGCGCTCCGCTGGCCGGAATGACCGTGGTGGTCACCGGGGCCATGACGGGCGCGTTGGAGAAGCTGTCGCGCAACCAGATGAACGAGCTGGTCGAGCGGGCCGGCGGCAAGTCCTCCTCCAGCGTCTCCCAGCGCACGACGTTGCTGGTGGCCGGTGAGAAGGCGGGCTCCAAACGGACCAAGGCCGAGGGCCTCGGAGTGCGGATCGCGACGCCGGAGGAGTTCGCGGAGCTGATCGCCGAGTTCCTGCCGGTCGACGCGTAGGCGTGACGCGCGTGGTGGGCGGGCCTGGCGGCGTCCCTTCGATTTTGCCTGGGAGTGGCTTTCTTTGCCTCCCTATTGCATAGTGAGGGCTCGGCCATGCCTCGCGATCAGCGGGTCACTGGGTGTGTGTACGGCCGCGGCTGCGCGCCGGGGGTGAGGGGCGATGCGTTCTCTGCGCGACGGACGGCGGCACGACCGCTCCGGCCACCGGAACTACCGGGGTGCCACCCGGGGGCTCGCCCTCGATCTCGGCAGCTCCCGCACCCGGGCCTGGGTCCCCGGCCAGGGCGTCCTCACGGACACCGTCCACGGCGCCGGTGACTACGGCCCCGGCCGTCCCGTCCGGCGGGGCCGCATCGTGGACCCGGACGCGTGCGGCCGGATGCTGGCCCGCATCTGCGACCGGACCCTGGGGGAGCACCGTGAGGACGCGGTCATCGTCCTCAGCCACCCCGTGCTCGCCGGCCCCGGGCACCGGGCCGCCGCCCGCGACCTGCTCCGCGCGCTCGGCCCCTCGGACGTCATCGTCCTGGACAGCGCCCGAGCCGCAGCGGCGTGCGCCGGTCCGGGGGACGGCGGCCCGCTCCTCGTCCTCGACATCGGCGCCGAGCTGACCGAGGCGACCCTGCTCGTGGACGGCCTGGTGCGCGACGCACGGCTCGCCGAGACCGGGCTCAGCGACCTGGACCCGGGCGAACCGCCCACCGCCGCCGTCCGTGCCGTCCTGGACATGGTCATGGCCATGTGGCGGCAGGACCCGCACGGCGCGCTGCTCGGCGCCCTGCGCAGGGGCCCGCTGCTCGCCGGAGGCGGTGCGCTGCGGCCGGACGTCACCAACCGGATAGCGGTCCGCCTCGGCGTCCCGGTCCGGCGCACGGACGACCCGGCGACCACGGTCGTCCGCGGAGCCGGACTGGTCCTCAGCTCCCTCCTCCGCCACGCCGCGGCGCCCGCCCTGCCCGTCCGCCCCCGGTGATCCCGCTCCCGCTCCCGGGGCGCCCGTCCGCCGCGCGGCACTGTCTCGTCGCCCTGCTCCTCGCGGTGCTCGCCCTCGTCGGCGGCGCGCCCGCGGCGGCCGGGGCCGGCCTCCCCGTACACGCGACGGCGGCCCTTCCCGCGACAACCGCCCCCGTCCTCCCCGTACGGGAGGCGACCGCCGAGCGCTCCTCCGGGACGGCCGCGGTGGCCGGGGCACCCCGGACCGCCCCGGCCACCGCTCCCTGGACCGCCCCGGCCGCCTCGGCCGTTCCGCCGCCCGCCACCGCCGACCGGGGCCAGGACACCACCCCGTGGGCCGCCGCCGAGCATCCCCGTACCGCCCACCAACTGCCCCCGCCGGGCCCCGGCGGGCTCGTCCCGTGCCCCGCGCGGGCCCCGCTTCCGCGGTCCGTCCCCTGGTCCGCCCCTGCCACCCCCGCCTCCGCCGTGCAGCGCCCGCGCGTGGCGCTGCCCGGCGTGCGCGGGCCTCCTGGGTGTTCTGTCCCGCCCGGGGACCGCTGTGCGGTCCCGCGACCCATCAACGCCGTGCCGTTCCCGCCGTCCTGACCGGGGTGGGGGCCTGCCCGGCGCCCCCTCGGAGGAAACCCGCAATGACGCGCGCCACCACGGTGCGGGCGGTTCTGGCTGCGGCCGTGCTGCTCGTCTCCGTGTTCATCACGCTGACCATGTCCCCCAGACTCGGCCTCGACCTCCAGGGCGGCACCCGCATGGTGCTCCAGGCCGAGGACTCCGAAACCGCGAAGGCCGACCGCGAGAGCACCGACCGCACCCTGGAGGTGCTGCGCCGGCGCATCGACTCGCTCGGGGTGACGGAGCCGGTCCTCACCCGGTCCGGTGAGGACCGGATCATCGTGGAGCTCCCGGACGTCCAGGACCCGCGCAAGGCCGCCGATGTCATCGGCAAGACCGCCCGGCTCACCTTCCACGCCGTCCAGGGCCCCGGCGGAACCGGCAAGGACGGCAAGGGGCTGACCCTGCCCGACGAACAGGGCCGCGAACTCGCCCTCGGCCCCGCCGCGCTCTCCGGCGCCGGGGTCAAGGAGGCGTCCGCGTCGTTCGACGCCCAGCAGGGCGCCGGCTGGACCGTGTCGCTCGACTTCCACAAGGGCGCCGGCCGGGACTGGACCCGGCTGACCGGGGAGGCGGCCTGCCACCCGGTGCAGGACGAGCGGCGCCGGGTCGCCATCGTGCTCGACAAGCGGGTGATCTCCTCGCCGCAGGTCTCGCCGACGGTTTCCTGCGGCACGGGCCTGCCCTCCGGCTCCACGCAGATCACCGGCTCGTTCAGCGCGGACGAGGCCCGCGAACTCGCCCTGCTGATCGAGGGCGGCGCGCTGCCCGTGCCCGTCGAGATCGTGGAGCAGCGGACGGTCGGCCCGACGCTCGGCGCCGCCGCGATCGACGCCGGCGCGCGGGCCGCCCTGATCGGCGCGGCGGCCACCGCCCTGTTCGTCATCGTCGTCTACCGCCTCTTCGGCGCCCTCGCCGCCGTGGCGCTCGCGGCCTACGGGGTGATCTCGTACGCGGCCCTCGTCGCCCTCGGTGTGACGCTGACCCTGCCAGGGCTCGCCGGTTTCGTGCTGGCGATCGGCATGGCCGTCGACGCCAACGTACTGGTCTTCGAGCGGGCCAGGGAGGAGTACGCGGGGCGGCCCGGGAAGAGCCTGCGGGCTTCGCTCGCCGCCGGGTTCAAGGGTGCCTGGAGCGCCGTCGCCGACTCCAACGTGACGACGCTCATCGCGGCCGGGCTGCTGTTCTTCCTCGGCTCCGGACCGGTCAAGGGGTTCGGCGTCACGCTCGCCATCGGCGTTCTGGCATCCATGTTCTCCGCGCTCGTCATCGCCCGCGCCCTCACCGAGATCGCCGCCCGCTCGCGGTTCGTCGCGGACTACCGGGGGGTCAACGGCATCGCGATCCCGGGCCGGGTGCGGACCTGGCTGACCCGGCGCGACCCGCAGCCCATGCGCTTCCCGCGCCGCTGGCTGACGGTCTCCGCCGTCCTGATCGCGGTGGCCGTCGCGGGCATCGTGGTACGCGGGGTGAACCTCGGCGTCGAGTTCACCGGCGGCCGGCTCGTCGAGTACTCCACCAGCCGCCCGGTGGACGTCGAGACCGCGCGCACCGCCCTCGCGGGCGCCGGGTTCGGGGACGCGGAGGTCACCACGGCCGGCGCGGGCGACATCTCCGTGCGCGCCGGGGAGCTCGACAACGACGGCGAACACGCGGTGCGGGCAGCGCTGGCCGCCGAGGGCGGCGAGGCCACCAAGGTCCGCGACGAGCTGATCGGCCCCAGTCTCGGCGACGAACTGCGGCGCAACGCCCTGATCGCCCTGGCCATCGCCGTGCTCGTGCAGCTGGCCTACCTGGCGGTCCGGTTCCGCTGGACGTTCGCCGTCGCCTCGGTCGGGGCGCTCGTGCACGACGTGATCATCCTGGTCGGGACGTTCGCCTGGCTGGGGCGCACCGTCGACGGCATCTTCCTGGCGGCGCTCCTCACCGTCATCGGGTACTCCGTCAACGACTCCGTCGTGGTCTTCGACCGGGTCCGGGAGCTGTGGGCGAAGGCCCGCCGCAAACTCCTCGCGGACGTGGCGAACCGGGCAGTCCTGCAGACCGTGCCCCGGACGGTGAACACCGGGATGGGCGCCCTGTTCATCCTCACCGCCCTCGCCCTACTCGGCGGTGACTCGCTGGAGGACTTCGCGCTCGCCCTGCTGATCGGCGTCGTCGTCGGTATGTACTCGTCGGTGATGACCGCCGTACCGGCCGCCCTGCTGCTGGAACGCACCAGCAAGGCGCCGCCGCCCGCCCGCACCCGGGCCCCGCGCGCCCGGCAGGGCACCGGACGCCGCGACCCGCACGACAACGGGGCGCGGGTGTAACGCGGACGGGCCCGTGTCACCGAAACCGGCGGACACGGGCCCGGTCCGCCCTCAGAGCACCGGCGAGCGCAGATACGCGGCGGTGTCCGCGTCGGCCGGCAACAGCGTCTCGATGGCCAGCTCCGCCACCGTCACGTCCATCGGCGTGTTGAACGTGGCGATCGAGGCGACGAAGGACAGCACATGCCCGTCGTGCTCGATGACCAGCGGCAGGGCGAACGGCACCGACGATGAAGGCGGCTGCCAGTCCTCGTGCCCGTCCGGGCCCGCCGGCAGCGGGTACCCCGCGACCTCCTCGTACAGCGCGCGCAGCTCCGGCGAACGGACCAGCGCGATCTGGCGCTCCATCTGGGCCAGCAGGTCCGCCCGCCACGCGCGCAGGTTCCGGATGCGCGGGGCCAGGCCCTCCGGGTGCAGGGTGAGCCGCATCGCGTTCAGCGGCGGCGCCAGCAGGTGTTCCGGCACGCCGTCGAGCAGCCGGGTCATCCCCTGATTGGCCGCCACCACGGTGTACGTCCCGTCCACGACGAACGCCGGATACGGCTCGTAGCCCCGCAGCAGCCGGTCCAGGCCGTCCCGCAGCGCCCCCATCGCCGGGTCGTCGAGCGCGGTCTCCGCGTAGTGCGGGGCGTAACCCGCCACCACCAGCAGGGCGTTGCGCTCCCGGACCGGCACGTCCAGGTGTTCGGCGAGCCGCAGCACCATCTCCTCGCTGGGGCGCGAACGCCCCGTTTCGATGAACGAGATGTGCCGGGCCGAGGAGCCGGCCCGCAGCGCGAGCTCCAGCTGACTGATCCGGCGCCGCTCCCGCCAACTGCGCAGCAGCGGCCCTACCCCCGTGTCGAGCGCGACAGTTGTCATACAGAGACCGTAACGTCACCGGCACCGCCGACCGGCATCGACCACCAGTGAGGGAGCCGCCCCATGCCCGCCGCACCGCTGCCGCTGAACGAGATCGAGGACCGGCTGCGCGAGCTGCCCGGCTGGGCGCTGGAGGGGGACCGGATCACCCGTACCTACCGGCTGCCCTCGCACTTCGCCGCCGCAGCCCTCGCGATGCACGTCGCCGCGATCCAGGACGAGCTGAACCACCACAGCGACCTGACGCTGGGCTACAACACCGTCGCCCTCTCCGTGAACTCGCACGACGCGGGCGGCAAGGTCACCGAGAAGGACCTCGGCCTCGCCGCCAGGGTCGCGGCGGTGGCGCCCGGCCACAGGGCGGAGTAGCCGCTCACGCCGCGGCGCCGAACCCGGGGTGCGTGGCGAGCCAGCGCGTGTAGCTCTCGCTGCGCTCCACCGCCTGGGCGTACGCCGCCCGCGTGTGCCCGCTCACCGCCGCGGCCGCCGCCGCCGCGGCGGCCGAGCGGGGGTGCCGGCCCAGCAGGTGGCGCCAGCTGAGCGGCGCCCCGGCGACCGGACGTGTCACGATCCCCGGCGTCGGCGGGAACGTCGCCCGGCACAGCCCCACCGCGCGCCCCACCTGGACGAGATGGACGACGGACGAGGTGTCCGTCTCGTACACCGACACCGGGCGGAACCCCGCCCGCGCGCACGCCGCCACGAAGCAGTCGGCGAAGCAGCCGTCGCCCGGCACATCCGCCCAGCACTCGTCCGCCAGCTCGGACAGCTCCAATTCGCCCCGGGCGGCCAGCGGGTGGGTCTCGGGCAGCATCACGAAGACCGGATCGACCCCGATGACCTGCCACTCCAGCCGGTCCGGCTCCGGCGGGGCGCTCTCGCCGCAAGTCCCGATCAGCGCGAAGTCGAGCCGCCCGTCCACCAGTTGCGAGGCGATCTCGGCCACCGACCAGGAGGTGTACGTGGACACCGCAGCCGCCGGGTGTGCGGCCGCCAGCCGGTCCACGAGGCCCCCGAGGAGCGGGCCGTGCGTGCCGCCCAGCCGGAACCGCTCCATGGACCCCATCGCGTTGGCGAACCGGACGGCCTCCTCCTGCAGTTCACTGACGGCGGGCAGCACGATCCGGGCACGCTCCAGCACCAGTTCGCCCAGCGGCGTCGCCCGCGCGCCCGTGTGGTCGCGGTCGAACAGCGGGCCGCCGAGCGCCTTCTCGATCCGCCGCAGCTGTGCGCTGAGGGCGGGCTGTGCGAGGCCCAGGGCGGTGGCGGCCTTGGTCAGGCTGCCCGTGTCGGCGATGGCACGTACGGTTCGCAGATGGCGCAACTCCAGCTCCATCACCGCACGTTATGGCCCCCGTGGCCGCACGGCAATACGTCGTTGGTTCAGACCTCTGGTTTGCGCCCGGAGGCGGCACTAGAGTCCCCTCCCGATGCTGGATTACAACCAAGAGGCCACGGTCTACGACGACACACGTGGCGGGCTGCCGCGCGCCGAGGCGGCGGCCGCCGCCGTGCTCGGCCTGGTCCCGGACACGGCGCGCTCCCTGCTGGACATCGGCTGCGGTACGGGACTGGTCACCAGAAGGATCGCCGCCGGGCGCCCCGGGCTGCGGGTGACCGGCTCCGACGCCGCGCCCGGCATGGCCGCCGTCGCCCGGCAGCGCGTCGGCGCCGTCGTGCTCGCGGACGCCCGCCGGCTGCCCCTGCCCGACGCGGCGGTGGACGCGGTCACGGCCGTCTGGCTGCTGCATCTGCTGCGCGAAGAGGGCGCGGTCCGGGCGGTGGTGGCGGAGGCCGCGCGGGTGCTGCGGCCGGGCGGGGTGTTCGTCACCACCGTCGACAAGGACGCCGCGCACGACGTGGGCAGCGACATCGACGAGGTGTTCGCCCCCTGGCCGGCGCCGACCCCGGCCGACGGTACGGACCTGGTCGTCGCCCATGCGGCGGAGGGCGGCCTCGACGTGGCGGGCGATGCGTTCTTCACCGGACACGGGCAGGGCCGGTCACCGGTGAGCGCGGCACGCGGGGTCCGGCGGGGCTACTACATCTCCCGCCTGGTCCTGCCGGGGGACGCCGCCGAACAGCTCGCCCGGAGCCTGGCCGCCCTGCCGGACCAGGACCGCAAGCGGACCGACCCGGAATACCGGCTGCTGGCCTTCCGGCGCAGGTAGCCGGCCCACCGCCCCCGGCGGCTTGCCGGAACGGCAAGCATGTTTGCCTCAGCGGTGGCGCGTGGTGACCCTGGTGCCATGAGCAACCACTCCGGCCACGGCCACCACCACGACGGCCACCAGAGCCTGCACCACGAGCCCTCCGCGCACGGGCACCACGGCGGGTCCGAACCCGACTGGGACGTCATGGCCCCGCTCCTGGAGCGCAACGCCGAGCTCAGCAGCGCGCAGTACACCGAGGCGGCCCGCTGGATCGCCGCCCTGCCCACCGCCCCGGAGGCCCGCCGGGTCCTCGACGTCGGCGCCGGACCCGGGGTGGTCGCCTGCCTGCTCGCCGAGGTCTTCCCGGACGCCGAGGTCGTCGCCGTCGACGGCACCCCCGCCCTCCTCGACCGCACCCGCGACCGGGCGCGGCGGCTCGGGCTGGACGACCGCGTCACCACCCTGCACGCCACCCTCCCCGACGAGCTCTCCACCCTGGGCGAGGCCGACCTGATCTGGGCGGGCAACACCCTGCACCACATGGGCGACCAGCGCGCCGTGCTCGCCGGATTCGGCGGGCTGCTGCGTCCCGGCGGCACCGTCGCCCTGGTCGAGGGCGGGCTCCAGGCCCGGCAGCTCCCGCGCGACCTGGGCTTCGGCAGGCCCGGCATCGAGGCCCGGATGGAGGCCGCAGAGGCGGAGCTCTTCCAGGAGATGCGCGCGGAGCTGCCCGATGCCCGGCGCGAGGTCGAGAACTGGGCGGCCCTGTTCGAGGCCGCCGGGCTCACCCCGCAGGGCACCCGCAGCTTCCTGCTCGACCTGCCCGCGCCCCTCGGCGACGCGGCCCGGGAACAGGTCGTCGCGGACTTCACCCGCCGCCGCGACGGGCTGGGCGACCACCTCGACGCCGACGACAACGCCGTGCTCGACCGGCTCCTCGACCCCGAGGACCCGGCCTCCCTGCACCGCCGCCCGGACGTCTTCCTGCTCCTGGCCCGCACCCTCCACCTGGGCCGGCGCGACGCCTGAACCGCCCCCGTCCCACACGAAACCGCCGCCTCGCCCGGGAAGGAGCGGGGCGGCGGTTCCGTAGGCCCGTGGCGGTCAGGCGCCGGCGTTGAACTCGCCCGGGTTCGGGCCGAGGCGCTTGCCCTCGTCCAGCGCCGCGAACGCGGCCAGGTCGTCCGCGTCCAGCTCGAAGTCGAACACGTCGATGTTCTCCGCGATCCGCGACGGCGTCACGGACTTCGGGATCACCACATTGCCCGTCTGGAGGTGCCAGCGGAGCACCACCTGGGCGGGCGTGCGGTTGTGCTTGCGGGCGACCGCGACGACCGTCGGGACCTCCAGGAGGCCCTTGCCGGAGCCGAGCGGCGACCACGCCTCGGTGAGGATGCCGTGCTTGGCGTGCAGGGCCCGCGACTCGGCCTGCTGGAGCTGCGGGTGCAGCTCGATCTGGTTGAGCACCGGCACCACGGAGGTCTCACCGAGCAGCCGCTCCAGGTGCTCCGGGAGGAAGTTCGACACGCCGATGGCCTTCGCGCGGCCGTCGGCGTAGATCTTCTCGAACGCCCGGTAGGTGTCGACGTACGCGTCCTTGGCCGGCACCGGCCAGTGGATCAGGTACAGGTCGACGTAGTCGAGGCCCAGCTTCTCCAGCGAGGCGTCGAAGGCGCGGAGCGTCGAGTCGTACCCCTGCTCGGTGTTCCACAGCTTGGTGGTCACGAACAGCTCGTCGCGGGCGACACCGGAGGCGGCGATGGCCTTGCCCGTGCCCGTCTCGTTCTGGTAGATCGCGGCGGTGTCGATGCTGCGGTACCCGGACTCGATGGCGGTGGTGACCGCCTTCGTCGCCTCGTCGTCCGGCACCTGCCAAACTCCGAACCCGAGCTGGGGCATCTCGACGCCGTTGTTGAGGGTGAGGGAGGGGACCTGGCTCACGAGCTGAGGATCCTAACGTTGAGGGGTGGGACTCCCAGGGTCAACGATCAAGGAGGCCCGCGCATTCCCGGCGCGGCGATCCGTTCCGCGCTCAGCGGTACAGCGCGTCCACCTCGGCCTCGTACGCCGCCTCGATCGCCTTGCGCTTCAGCTTCAGCGACGGCGTGAGCAGCCCGTGCTGCTCGCTGAACTGGTGCGCCAGGATGCGGAACGTACGGATGGACTCCGCCTGCGAGACCGCGGTGTTCGCCGCCACCACCGCCCGGCGCACCTCCATCTCCAGATCCGGGTCGCGCACCAGCTCGCCCGGCGACAGCGACATGCGGCCCTGCATCGTCAGCCAGTGCTCCACGGCCTCCTGGTCGACGGTGACCAGCGCCGCCACATAGGGCCGGTCGTTGCCGACGACGATGCACTGCGCCACCAGCGGATGCGCCCGCACCCGCTCCTCCAGGGCGGCCGGCGACACGCTCTTGCCGCCGGACGTCACCAGGATCTCCTTCTTCCGCCCGGTGATCGTCAGATAGCCGTCCTCGTCCAGCGCCCCCAGGTCCCCGGTGGCCAGCCAGCCGTCGTTGAGCACCGCGTCGGTCGCCTTCGGGTCGCCGAGGTACCCGCCGAAGACATGGGCCCCGTGCACCCACACCTCGCCGTCCTCCGCGATGTGCACCGTGCTGCCGGGGATCGGCTGCCCGACCGTGCCGTACCGGGTGCGCTCCGGCGGATTGGCGGTGGCCGCCGCCGTCGTCTCGGTCAGCCCGTACCCCTCGTACACCGTCACCCCGGCGCCCGCGAAGAACAGCCCGAGCCGGCGCTCCATGCCCGAGCCGCCCGACATGGCGTGCCGGATGCGGCCGCCCATCGCCTCGCGGACCTTCTTGTACACGACCTTGTCGAAGAACTGGTGCTGCATCCGCAGCCCGGCCGAGGGACCGGGGCCGGTGCCGAAGGCCCGGGCCTCCATCGCCTCCGCGTACTTCACCGCGATGTCGACGGCCTTGTCGAACGGCCCCGCCCTGCCCTCCGCCTCCGCCTTGCGCCGCGCCGCGTTGAAGACCTTCTCGAAGATGTACGGCACCGCCAGGATGAACGTCGGCCGGAACGAGACCAGGTCCGGCATCAGGGCCTTCGCGGACAGCTCCGGCTGGTGTCCCAGCTTGACCCGGCCCCGGATCGCGGTGACCTCCACCATCCGCCCGAAGACGTGCGCCAGCGGCAGGAAGAGCAGCGTCACCGCCTCGTCGCCCGGTCTGGAGTGGAAGACCGGCTCCCAGCGCGAGGCCATGGTGTCCGCCTCGAACATGAAGTTGGCGTGCGTGAGGACGCAGCCCTTGGGGCGGCCCGTGGTGCCCGAGGTGTAGATGACGGTCGCCACCGACTCCGGGGTCACCGCCCGCCGGTGCCGGTGCACCACCTCGTCCTCGACGTGCGCACCCGCCTCCACCAGCTCCGCCACCGCACCGGCGTCCAGCTGCCACAGCCGCTTCAGCTGCGGCAGCCGGTCGATGACCGAGGCCACCGTCATCGCGTGGTCCTCGTGCTCCACCATCACCGCCGACACCTCGGCGTCGTGCAGCATCCACAGCACCTGCTCGGCGGAGGACGTCGGATAGACCGGCACCGACTGGGCGCCCACCGCCCACAGCGCGAAGTCGAACAGGGTCCACTCGTAGCGCGTACGCGACATCAGGGCGACCCGGTCACCGAACCGCACCCCGTGTGCGATCAGCCCCTTGGCCAGCGCCAGCACCTCGTCGCGGAACACGGCCGATGTCACATCCTGCCAGTTCCCGTCCGCGTCCTTCCGGCCGAGCGCGACCCGGTGAGGGTCTTCGTCGGCATGGTCGAACACCACATCGGCGAGGCCGCCCACGAGGGGCGCGGCCGCCATGGGTGGGACAGTGAACTCGCGCAATGACCTGCTCCTTGTGGTGCTCCGCACAGCGCCGCGACGCTACCCCAAGGGGCGTCGGCGCGGGAGTGCCCGGGACGGTCGGTACCGCGTGGTATCTGCACTGGTCAGGGGCCGAAATCCGGCCAGATGGGCAAGGCTCGGGCGCGCTTGGGACCGCGGGGTAAGCGGCTCGCACGGGAATCTCCACCGAATCTGTACGCCACGATCACTGCGGGTGTGGGGGGCTGTGTACCGGTATGGCCGGTCCGGTGGGAACGCCCCCCGGCGGGCCGTCGCGTTCCGTGCATTCTCCCCGGCCCCGAACCCCGTCATGCCTGCTCACGCCGACGTGACGGCGGTAACAGTGCGACGCGCGCATTTCCCGTTCGCGGCCCCCCGCGCGCAGGATGGGCCCGGGCACGACACGACCCGAACGGAAGAACACGTGAAACACCTGAGCCGCCGCATCCCGCAGCCGCCGTCCCGGCTGCCGGTCGACCCGTACATAGCGGCGCTGATCGGCACCGTCGTCCTCGCGGCACTGCTGCCGGCCTCGGGCCCGGCCGCCGAGGTGGCCGGCGGCGCCTCCACGGGCGCGGTCGCGCTCCTGTTCTTCCTGTACGGGGCGCGCCTGTCCGCGGCCGAGGCGCTGGACGGCCTGCGCCACTGGCGGCTCCACCTCACGGTGCTGGCCTGCACCTTCGTCGTCTTCCCGCTCCTGGGCCTGGCGAGCGCGGGCCTCGTGCCGTACGTCCTGTCGCCGCAGCTGCAGAGCGGCTTCCTCTTCCTGTGTCTCGTCCCCTCGACCATCCAGTCCTCGATCGCCTTCACCTCGATCGCCCGGGGCAACGTGCCCGCCGCGATCTGCGCGGGCTCCTTCTCCTCGATCGCCGGGATCTTCCTCACTCCGCTCCTCGCCGCCGCGCTGCTCGGCGGCAGCGGGGGCGGGTTCTCCGGTGACGCCCTGTTGAAGATCGGCATCCAGCTGCTGCTGCCGTTCGCGGCGGGCCAGCTGCTGCGCCGCCGTATCGGGGGCTTCGTCGCCCGGCACCGCAAGGCCCTCGGTCTGGTCGACCGGGGCTCGATCCTGCTCGTCGTCTACACCGCGTTCAGCGAGGGCATGGTCGCCGGCATCTGGCACCAGGTCACCCCGGCCCGGCTCGGCGCGCTCCTCGCCGCCGAGGCGGTCCTGCTCGCGCTGATGCTCACTCTGAGCTGGTACGGCGCGAAGCGCCTCGGCTTCGGCCGGGCCGACCGCGTCGCGATCCAGTTCGCCGGGTCCAAGAAGAGTCTGGCCTCCGGGCTGCCCATGGCCAGCGTCCTCTTCGGCGCGCAGGCGAGCCTGGCGGTGCTGCCGCTGATGCTCTTCCACCAGATGCAGCTGATGGTCTGCGCGGTGATCGCCAGGCGGCGCGCCCGCGACGGCCAGGACGCCGTGTCGCCGGAGGCGGCGGTGCGGGTGGGTTAGGGCCTGTCCGGCGGATCAGGGTCGGACAGGGCGCGGCGTCTGGTGCGGTGCATCGCAAGGCGCCGAAACGGCCTGATAGCGGAGCTATCCGGGTGTTTCGGCAACGCGGCGAGGTGCCGTGCAAGGCGTCGCGGCCCCGGCCATGATTCGCCGGACAGGCCCCTAGCCCGCGTCCAGCGCGATGCGGTGCTCTCCCGCGTACACGTTCATCGAGGGCCCCCGCAGGAAGCCGACCAGGGTCAGGCCCGTCTCGGCCGCCAGGTCGACGGCGAGGGACGAGGGCGCCGAGACGGCCGCCAGCACGGGTATGCCGGCCATCACCGCCTTCTGCGCCAGCTCGAAGGAGGCCCGCCCCGACACCAGCAGGATCGACCGGGACAGCGGCAGCCGCCCGTCCGTCAGCGCCCGGCCGACCAGCTTGTCGACCGCGTTGTGCCGCCCGACGTCCTCCCGTACGTCCATCAGCTCCCCGGCCTCCGAGAAGAGCGCCGCCGCGTGCAGGCCCCCGGTCCGGTCGAAGACCCGCTGGGCCGCCCGCAGCCGGTCCGGGAGCCCGGCCAGCAGCGCGGGCTCCAGCAGCAGCGGGGGAGCATCGGCGACGGGGTGCCGGGTCGTGGTGCGGACGGCGTCCAGGCTGGCCTTGCCGCACAGCCCGCAGGACGACGTGGTGTAGACGTTGCGCTCCAGGGTGATGTCGGGGACCTCGACGCCCGTCGCGAGCCCGACGTCCACCACGTTGTACGTGTTGACCCCCTCCGCGGTCGCGCCCGCGCAGTACACGATCGACCGCACATCGGCCCGGTCGCCGATCACGCCCTCGCTGACCAGGAAGCCCGCCGCCAGCGCGAAGTCGTCGCCAGGGGTGCGCATGGTGATGGCGAGCGGCTTCCCGTTCAGCCGGATCTCCAGAGGCTCCTCGGCGACGAGGGTGTCGGGGCGGGTGGAGACGGCCCCGTCCCGGATGCGGATGGTGCGGCGGCGCTCGGTGACCCGTCCCATGACCGTTGGACCCGATTTTCTGTGCGTGAAGGCTGGGGGGCGCACCGGCGGTGTGCCCCGACGCTGCCATTGTCCTGCACCGCCTGCGCGGCGCCGCAACCGGAGGGACCGGTCCCGGGCCACCGGCGGCTGGTGTCGAGCCCTCCAAGCCGGAGCCGGTATTCCTGTGGGATCACCTGCCCCCGTACCGGGCGGTAGCGACCAAGACTGGTTGGTTCCTGACAGATGGAGCGAGGGGACCTTTGTTTATGACCGGCTCACGTGTCGTGGCGCTCGGCCACTACCAGCCCGCCAAGGTGCTCACCAACCAGGACCTGGCGGCCATGGTCGACACCAGTGACGAGTGGATCACCAGCCGCGTCGGCATCAGGACCCGCCACATCGGCGGCCCCGACGAGCCGGTGGACGAGCTGGCCGCGCACGCGGCCGCCAAGGCCCTCGCCTCGGCCGGTCTCCAGGCGTCCGACATCGATCTGGTGCTGGTCGCCACCTCCACCGCCATCGACCGTTCGCCGAGCATGTCGGCCCGGGTCGCCGCCCGCCTGGGCATGGAGGCGCCCGCGGTCATGGACATCAACGTGGTCTGCTCCGGCTTCACCCACGCCCTCGCCACCGCCGACCACGCGCTGCGGGCCGGGGCCGCCACCCGGGCCCTGGTCATCGGCGCCGACAAGATGGGCGACATCGTCGACTGGACGGATCGTTCCAGCTGTGTGCTGATGGGGGACGGCGCCGGCGCGGCCGTCGTCGTCGCCGACCCGGCGGAGGGCGGGCGCCCCGGCATCGGGCCGGTGCTGTGGGGGTCGGTCCCCGGCATGGGGGACGCGGTCCGCATCGAGGGGACGCCGCCGCGCTTCGCGCAGGAGGGCCAGTCCGTCTACCGCTGGGCCACCACCCAGCTGCCTCCCATCGCCCGCAAGGTGTGCGAGAAGGCGGGCCTGACCCCCGAGGACCTGGCCGCGGTCGTCCTGCACCAGGCCAACCTGCGGATCATCGAGCCCGTCGCCCGGAAGATCGGCGCGGTCAACGCCGTCGTCGCGCGCGACGTGATCGACTCCGGCAACACCTCCGCCGCCTCCATCCCCATGGCCCTGTCCAAGCTGGTCGAACGGGGCGAGATCCCCAGCGGCGCCCCGGTCCTCCTCTTCGGCTTCGGCGGCAACCTCAGCTACGCGGGACAGGTGATCAGCTGCCCGTGAGCCGCGGGCCGCCCGGGCTTTGTCCTCGGAGTGGAGAAAGTCCGCCGGATTTCCGCGCGACTTCTTCCCAGCCCCGGCAACCGCTGCTACGTTCCCCTCCCAAGCCCGACGGACAGGCCGACGAGGCGGGAGGGGCGCGTGAGACGTATGACGGCACGACCCGCGAACGCCCACCAGGCGCGACTGCTCCGGCTGTTGCGCGACGGTGGGCCCAACTCCCGGGCGAAGCTGGGCGATCAGGTCGACCTCTCCCGGTCCAAGCTGGCCGTCGAGGTCGACCGGCTGCTGGAGACCGGACTCGTCGTCGCCGACGGGCTCGCCGCCTCCCGGGGCGGACGCCGCTCGCACAACATCCGGCTCGCCCCGCACCTGCGCTTCCTCGGCGTCGACATCGGCGCCACCTCCGTCGACGTGGCGGTCACCAACGCGGAGCTGGAGGTCCTGGGCCACCTCAACCACCCCATGGACGTACGCGAAGGGCCCGTCGCGGTCTTCGAGCAGGTGCTGTCCATGGCGGCGAAGCTCCGGGACTCCGGGCTCGCCGACAGCTTCGACGGCGCCGGGATCGGCGTCCCCGGACCGGTCCGCTTCCCCGAGGGCGTCCCCGTCGCGCCCCCGATCATGCCCGGCTGGGACGGCTTCCCGGTCCGCGAGGCACTCAGCCAGGAGCTGAGCTGCCCGGTCATGGTCGACAACGACGTGAACCTGATGGCCCTGGGGGAGCAGCAGGCAGGCGTCGCCCGTTCCGTGGGCGACTTCCTCTGCG
Source organism: Streptomyces sp. DT224 (assembly GCF_049844595.1). Taxonomy (NCBI): domain Bacteria; kingdom Bacillati; phylum Actinomycetota; class Actinomycetes; order Kitasatosporales; family Streptomycetaceae; genus Streptomyces; species Streptomyces sp. DT224. The sequence goes on along the minus strand of NZ_JBNCLI010000002.1, from coordinate 167,950 downwards.
TCAAGATCGGTACGGGCATCGGCTGCGGCATCGTCGTCGGCGGCACCGTCCACCGGGGCGCGACGGGCAGCGCCGGCGACATCGGGCACATCCAGGTCGAACCCGGCGGCCGGCTCTGCGCCTGCGGCAACCGGGGCTGCCTGGAAGCCCACTTCAGCGGCGCCGCCCTGGCCCGCGACGCCGAGGACGCGGCCCGCGCCGGACGGTCCGGGGAACTCGCGGCCCGGCTCGACGCGTCCGGCCGCCTCACCGCCGCGGACGTGGCCGCCGCCGCGGCCGCCGGGGACGCCGCCTCCCTCCTCCTGATCCGCGAGGGCGGCAACCGCGTCGGCCAGGTCATCGCGGGCCTCGTCAGCTTCTTCAACCCCGCCCTGGTGGTGATCGGCGGCGGGGTGACCGGACTCGGCCACACCCTGCTGGCCGCCGTCCGGACCCAGGTCTACCGGCGCTCCCTGCCGCTGGCCACCGGCAACCTGCCGATCGTCCTGGGCGAGCTGGGACCCGCCGCCGGAGTCACCGGCGCGGCCAGGCTCATCAGCGACCACCTCTTCTCACCCGCCTGACCCGCCCGGCCCGCCCGGGCGGCCGGCCCCACACACCCGCACCTCGTCCAGCGAGGGGATTCGTCATGGCTCCGCAACCACCGCTGCTCACCATGTCCGGCATCACCAAGTACTTCCCCGGTGTCCGCGCCCTCGACGGCGTCGACCTGGAGGTCCAGGCCGGCGAAGTGCACTGCCTCCTCGGCCAGAACGGGGCCGGCAAGTCCACCCTCATCAAGGTCCTGGCCGGCGCCCACCAGCCCGACGAAGGCGCGATCACCTGGTGCGGCGCCCCCGCCGAACTCAAGTCGCCGATGGCGGCGATGCGCCTCGGCATCGCCACGATCTACCAGGAACTCGACCTGGTCCGGGGCCTGTCGGTCGCCGAGAACGTCTTCCTGGGCCACGAGTTCACCAGCGCCGGCTTCGTCGTCCGCTCCCGCCGCGCCCGCGCCGAGGCCGCCGCCCTGCTGGCCCGCCTCGGCCACCCGGAGATCGACGCGGCCCGCCCGGTCGGCGAACTCTCCGCGGCCCAGCAGCAGATCGTGTCCATGGCCCGGGCGCTCTCGCACGACGTACGGCTCATCGTGATGGACGAGCCGTCCGCCGCGCTGGACCCCGACGAGGTCGGCAACCTCTTCCGGGTCATCGCCTCGCTCACCGCCGACGGCGTCGCCGTCGTCTACATCTCGCACCGCCTGGAGGAGATCCGCCGCATCGGCGACCGGGTGACGGTGCTCAAGGACGGCCGGGCCGTCGCCTCCGGGCTGCCCGCCGAGACCACCCCGACGCACGACATCGTGGCCCTGATGACGGGCCGCAAGGTGGAGTACGTCTTCCCGCCCCGCACCCCGCCACCGGCCGGGCGTGCCGACGCCACCCCCGTACTCACCGTCGAAGGGCTCTGCAGAGAAGGGGAGTTCGCCCCGGTCGACCTGGAGGTCCGGCCCGGGGAGATCGTCGGCCTCGCCGGGCTCGTCGGGTCCGGGCGCTCGGAGATCCTGGAGACGGTCTACGGCGCCCGCCGGGCCACCGCCGGACGGGTCACCGTGGACGGGAAGGCGCTGCGGCCCGGGAGCGTGCGCTCCGCCGTCGCCGCCGGCATCGGCCTCGCCCCCGAGGAGCGCAAGGCCCAGGCCCTGCTGATGCTCGAATCCGTCACCCGGAACGTCTCGCTGTCCACCATGTCCCGCTACTCCAGGGCCGGCTGGCTGAACCGCATCGCAGAGCGCAGGGCGGCGGGGGAGGCCACCCGGACCCTCTCGCTGCACCCCGACAACCCGGACATCCCCGTCCGCACCCTCTCCGGCGGCAACCAGCAGAAAGCGGTCCTGGCCCGCTGGCTGCTGCGCGGCTGCCGGGTGCTGCTGCTGGACGAACCGACCCGCGGCGTCGACGTCGGCGCCCGCGCCGAGCTCTACGCCGTGATCCGCCGGCTGGCCGGTGAAGGGCTGGCCGTCCTGCTCGTCTCCAGCGAAGTGCCCGAAGTCCTGGGCCTCGCCGACCGCGTGCTCGTCCTGCGCGAAGGCCGTGTGGTGCACACCGCCGACGCCACGGACCTGGACGAGCACCGCGTACTCGACCTCGTGATGGAAGGGAGCCCGACGTCATGACCCACCCCGTACCCACGGCGCGGCAGAGCGGGCCGGACCAGGGCCCCGCCCCCGTGACCCTGAAGAAGAGCGGAGCCCCGCGCGCCCTCGGGCTGCGCCTGGACCTGCACACCCTGTCCCTGCTCGGCATCCTCGCCGTGCTGGTGGCCGTCGGCGGATTCACCGAGCCCGACGCCTTCCTGGACACCAAGAACCTCCAACTCATCCTGACCCAGGCGTCGGTGATCGGTGTCGTCACCGTCGGCGTGACCTTCGTCATCACCTCGGGCGGCATCGACCTCTCGGTCGGCGCCATGGTCGCCCTGGCCTCCGTCTGGGCGAGCACCGTCGCCACCCAGGAGTACGGGCTCGCGGGCATCCTGTTCACCGCCGTGCTCGTCGGCCTCGGCGCCGGTCTGGTCAACGGGGTGCTCATCGCGTACGGGAGGGTGGTGCCGTTCATCGCGACGCTGGCGATGCTCGCCTCGGCGCGCGGGGTCGCCCTCATGATCACCGACGGTAAGACCCAGATCGTCACCGTCGACGCGGTCCTGGACCTGGGGCTCCCGGACTCCTACCTCCTGGGCATCCCGCCGCTCGTCCTGATCTTCGCCGCGGTCACCGTCGCCGGCTGGCTGCTGCTGAACCGTACGACCTTCGGCCGCCGCACCGTCGCCATCGGCGGCAACGCGGAAGCGGCCCGGCTCGCCGGCATCGACGTCCGCCGGCAGCGGCTCTACCTCTACCTGCTGTCCGGGCTGTGCTGCGGCGTCGCGGCCTTCATGCTGATCATCCTGTCCGGCTCCGGTCAGAACACCGCCGGCAACCTCTACGAACTCGACGCCATCGCCGCCGCGATCATCGGCGGCACCCTCCTCAGCGGCGGACGCGGCACGATCACCGGCTCCGTCCTCGGCGTCCTGATCTTCACCACGATCACCAACATCTTCGCGCTCAACAACCTCCAGAGCGACGTCCAGCAGATCGCCAAGGGCGCGATCATCGTCGCCGCCGTCCTCGCCCAGAGCCGCACCACCCGTACCGAGACCTGACCCGCCCCGGCCACCTCCCGCACCCACCCACCGGATGAAGGGTTCCACAGCCATGCCGCAAACCAGTCGCAGAGGGCTCCTGTTCGGCACCGCAGCCGTCTCCGCCGGCGCCCTCCTCACCGCCTGCACCAGCAACGACCCCAAGGAGAAGGACGCGCCCGCGCAGAGCGGGGCGCCCGCCGCCGACGACAAGCCGGGCAAGCCCGTCACCATCGGCTTCGCCGGACCCCAGGCCGACCACGGCTGGCTCAACGCCATCAACGAGAACGCCAGGTCCCGGGCGAAGAAGTACTCCGAAGTCACCCTGGAGACCACCGAGGGCTCCAACGACACCGCCGCCCAGATCGGCCAGGTCAAGACCCTCATCAACAAGAAGGTCGACGTCCTGGTCGTCCTGCCCGCCGACGGCAAAGCCCTCACCCAGGTCGGCCTGGAGGCCATGCGGGCGGGCATCCCCGTCATCAACCTGGACCGGATCTTCGCATCGCCGCAGGCGTACCGCTGCTGGGTGGGCGGCGACAACTACGGCATGGGCCTCAACGCCGGCACCTACATCGGCGAACAGCTCAAGGACAAGAAGAACGCCAAGGTGGTCGAGCTCGCCGGGATCGACAACCTGGAACTCACCAAGCAGCGCAGCAAGGGCTTCTCCGACGCGCTGAAGAACTACCCCAACATCGAACTGGTGGCCCGTCAGGCAGCCGATTTCACCGTGGAGTCGGGCCAGGCGAAGATGGCGCAGCTCCTCCAGGCGCAGAAGAAGTTCGACGCCCTCTGGAATCACGACGACGACCAGGGCGTGGGCGCCCTCCTCGCGATCAAGCAGGCCGGCCGCGACGAGTTCCTGATGGTCGGCGGCGCGGGCGCCAAGTCCGCCATGGACGCCATCAAGGCCGGTGACAGCGTCCTGAAGGCCACCGTCCTCTACCCGCCGACCATGGCCGCATCCGCCATCGACCTGGCCCGGGCCCTCGGCCAGTCCAAGGGCGTCTCCGGCCTCTCCGAACTGGAGATCCCCACCAGCCTCACCCTGTACTCCGCCGTCGTCACCAAGGACAACGTCGACCAGTACCTGCCGACGGGCTTCAACTGACCGCCCCGCACCCGTACGTGCCGCACCACCGACGAGGAGGAGGCCCCGGATGGCCCAGAGGGATCAGACGCAGCAGGAGACGGCAGCGCCGCCGACGCTCGGGATCGGCATGGTCGGATACGCGTTCATGGGAGCCGCCCACTCACAGGGCTGGCGCACCGCCGGACACGTCTTCGACCTGCCGATGCGGCCGGTGCTCGCCGCGGTCTGCGGACGCGACCGCACCGCCGTCGAGGCCGCGGCCGACCGGCACGGCTGGGCCGCCGCCGAGACCGACTGGCGCGCCCTGATCGCCCGCGACGACGTGCACCTGGTCGACATCTGCACCCCCGGCGACAGTCACGCGGAGATCGCCGTCGCCGCCCTGGAGGCCGGCAAGCACGTCCTCTGCGAGAAGCCGCTCGCCAACACCGTGGCCGAGGCGGAGGCCATGACGGCGGCGGCCGAGCGCGCCGCCGCCCGGGGCCGGTCGGCCTTCGTGGGCTTCAACTACCGCCGGGTGCCCGCCCTCGCCCACGCCCGCCGGATCATCGCCGACGGCCGCCTCGGCACCCTGCGCCACGTGCGCGCCGTCTACCTCCAGGACTGGCTGACCGACCCCGCCTCCCCGCTCACCTGGCGCCTCGACAAGGACCGCGCGGGCTCCGGCGCGCTCGGCGACCTCGGGGCCCACGTGGTGGACCTCGCGCAGCACCTCGCGGGGGAGCCGCTGGCCGCGGTGTCGGCGCTGACCGAGACCTTCGTACGCGAACGCCCCCGGTCCGCCGGGCCGTCCGGAGGGCTCGGCGGCGGGGCGGCGGCCGGGGACACCGGCCCGGTCACCGTGGACGACGCCGCCGTCTTCACCGGCCGGTTCCCCTCCGGCGCCCTGGCGTCCTTCGAGGTGACCCGGATGGCGGCCGGCCGCAAGAACGCCCTGCGCCTGGAGATCAACGGCGAGCGCGGCTCGCTCGCCTTCGACCTGGAACGCCTCAACGAACTGTCCTTCCACGACCACACCGAACCCGCCGCCACGGCCGGTTTCCGCCGCGTCCTCGTCACCGAGCCCGAGCACCCGTACCTGGAGGCGTGGTGGCCGCCGGGCCACACCCTCGGCTACGAGCACACCTTCGTCCACCAGGCCCGGGACGTGGTGTGCGCCATCGCCGCAGGAGGCGCCCCGTCCGTGCCGTCCTTCGCGGACGGCCTCCAGGTGCAGCGGGTGCTGGCCGCGGTGGAGGAGAGCGCCGCGAAGAACTCCGCCCTCACCCCCGTAACCCTCTAGGAGGTCCCGTCCCCATGCCCCGTTCCTTCACCCTCTTCACCGGCCAGTGGGCCGACCTCCCGCTGGAGGAGGTCTGCCGGCGTGCCCGCGACTTCGGCTACGACGGCCTCGAACTCGCCTGCTGGGGCGACCACTTCGAGGTGGACAAGGCCCTCGCCGACCCGGCGTACCTGGACGGCCGCCGGGCCCTGCTCGACACGTACGGCCTGAAGTGCTGGGCGGTCTCCAACCACCTGGTGGGCCAGGCCGTCTGCGACCACCCCATCGACGAACGCCACCAGGGCATCCTGCCCGCCCGCATCTGGGGCGACGGCGAGCCGGAGGGGGTGCGCCGCCGGGCCGCCGCCGAGATGGCGGACACCGCGCGGGCGGCGGCCGCCTTCGGCGTGGACACCGTCATCGGCTTCACCGGCTCGTCGATCTGGCACCTGGTCGCGATGTTCCCGCCGGTCCCGCCGCACATGATCGAGCGCGGCTACGAGGACTTCGCGGAGCGCTGGAACCCGGTCCTGGACGTCTTCGACGCGGAGGGCGTGCGCTTCGCCCACGAGGTGCACCCCAGCGAGATCGCGTACGACTACTGGACCACGCACCGCGCCCTGGAAGCGGTGGACCACCGGCCTGCCTTCGGCCTGAACTTCGACCCGAGCCACTTCGTCTGGCAGGACCTGGACCCGGTCGGCTTCCTGTACGACTTCCGGGACCGGATCTACCACGTGGACTGCAAGGAGGCCCGCAAACGCCTCGACGGCCGCAACGGCCGCCTCGGCTCCCATCTGCCCTGGGGCGACCCCCGCCGGGGCTGGGACTTCGTCTCGGCCGGTCACGGTGACGTGCCCTGGGAGGACGTCTTCCGGATGCTGCGGTCCATCGGCTACGAGGGCCCCGTGTCGGTGGAGTGGGAGGACGCGGGCATGGACCGGCTGGCGGGCGCCCCGGAGGCGCTGGCGACCCTGAAGCGGTACGACTTCGACCCGCCGAGCGCGTCCTTCGACGCGGCGTTCGGCGGCAAGGACTGAGGAACGGCAGGGCCTCGGGGACCGCTCAGCCGATGCCCTGCCGGTCGGGCAGCAGCGAGAACTCACGCTCATCGGTGTCCGGCACCGCGTGCTCCACCGCCTGGACGAGGAGCGTGCGGTGCCGGACGAGCGGCCCCCGCCGGTCCGGCCCGGCCAGCGGCACCAGGTCGTCGATGCCGGCGAGCAGCCGCCGCGTCACCTGAGGGGCGCCCGCCGCACACCGGCGCACCTCCTCGAAGCCCAGGTCCACCAGGTCCTCCCAGCCCGGCACCTCCTGCACCAGCCGCACCGCGCCCTTGCGGTCGCGGTGGTGCACGGTGCCCAGCGGCAGCCGCACCACCGCCGCCAGGAACTGCACGATCCGGTCCAGGCACTGCACGGCCGTCGTCGGGTCGTTCACCGCGGGGGACAGCGCCCGCAGCGCGATGTCCGACAGTTGGCGCAGCCCGAACGCCAGATCCTGGTGCAGGGTGCGCTCGACGCCCACCGACACCGTGTACCGCAGGGTGTGCCGGGCCGGCGCCGCCCCGCCGTGCACGGCGAGCACCGGCGTCCCCGGCACCACGAAGTCCCCGAGCCGGGGGATCAGCCGCAGCACCACGCCCTGGCGCCGGGCGGCCCGGACCAGCCGGGCCACGTTGACATCGCGGAGCACCCCGGCCCGTCCCTCGTGCAGGATCTGCCCGGTCTCCTCGGGCAGCGGCTGCCCGTCCGGGCGGCCGGCGGGCATCCGGCCCAGCACCCGGAAGGTGTCCCGGGTGATGTGGTCGAGGACGGGCCCGATCTGCATCAGGCGCAGCGTGGAGCTCACGTACGCGATGAAGAGGAGCAGGCTCAGCCCGACGAGCAGGGCGGTCAGCACGCTCTGCACGAACGGCAGCGAGGTGACCCGGCGCGGGTCGGTCTCGCTCTCGTACGAGCTGAGGACCAGCAGCGAGAACACGAACGTCGCGAGAAACACCGACAGCGTCAGCTTGCTGATCCGGCTCCGTACGAAGATCCGCACCACCCGGGGCGTGAGCTGGCCGCTCGCCATCTGCACCGCGACCAGCGAGATGCTGAACACCACACCGATGAAGGTCATCATCGCCGAGCTGACCGTGACGACGATCTGCTTGGTGTCCTCGGCGACCTTCACCAGGTCCTGGATCTCGTCGTACGCCTGCTCCTCGCGCAGGTACGAGACGATCCGCTCGTCCAGCGCCGCCGCGGCGAACCACAGCACGCACGCGCAGACCAGCGTCAGGGCCGGGGCGAACCAGAAGGTCTCGCGCAGGTGCTCGCGCAGCGGCGACAGCGCGCGGGGAGGACGGGATCCTCGATCACTCATGCAGGCGAAAGTATCCCGCCCCGCGCGGCCACCGGCGGAACGAGCCGCCGACCCTCCGGCGGCACGTTCCGTACGCGCGCGGCGACGGTCCGTACGGGCGGCGCGCGGCCCCGGGCCGAAACACTCCCCGGAGCCGCCCGCACCGCACTGACCAGCGCAATGTTCCTCGGTGGGCCACCCGCTATCCAGGTGAAAGGCACCCCAAACCCCTGGTATTGTTTTCTTTGTCGCCGCGGGAAACCGGGGCGGATCACCTGGTCCGGGTGGCGGAATGGCAGACGCGCTAGCTTGAGGTGCTAGTGCCCTTTATCGGGCGTGGGGGTTCAAGTCCCCCCTCGGACACTCATCCAGTTCCCACGGTTCATCGCGAACCGTGGGAATTTCTGGTTTCCGGGACGGCCCCGCGCCGCCGCCGGAGCGGCCGATCACCCCATGGAGGACCCCCGGTGGCTGTGCAGCGGATCACGACCCGCAACGCCCGCTTTCAGCAGTTCCAGACGCTGCTCACCAACCGGACCAAGCGCGGACGCGCCGGCGAGTTCATCGTCCAGGGCGTCCGGCCGATCACCATGGCCGTCGAGCACGGCTGGACCATCCGCTCCCTCCTGTACGACGCGAGCCGCCCGCTCTCCCGCTGGGCGGAGGAACTGGTGCGCGGGATCACCACGGAACGCATCGCCATGGCCCCCGACCTGCTCGCGGAGCTGAGCGAGAAGGCCGAGGGCGCCCCCGAGGTCCTGGCCGTGGTCGCGATGGAGCCGGACGACCTGACCCGCCTCCGGGTCGACGAGGACTTCCTCGGCCTCGTCTTCGACCGCCCGACGCAGCCCGGCAACATCGGCAGCATCGTCCGCTCCGCCGACGCCTTCGGCGCCCGCGGGCTCATCGTGACGGGGCACGCGGCCGACCCGTACGACCCGAAGGCCGTCCGCGCGACGACCGGCTCCTTCTTCGCCCTCCCCGTCGTCCGCACCCCCTCCCACCGCGAGGTCGGCGACTGGCTGGACGCCGAGCGCGACCGGGGTCACCCGGTGGTCGTCGTCGGCACCGACGAGGACGGCGAGTGCGACGCCTCGGAGTTCGACCTCACTCAGCCCGTCCTGCTCCTCATCGGCAACGAGACGGCGGGCCTGAGCAACGCCTGGCGCGAGCGCTGCGACCACGTCGTCAGCATCCCGATGACGGGCTCGGCCAGCTCCCTCAACGCCTCGAACGCGGCGTCGATCGTCCTGTACGAGGCGCGGCGGCAGCGGCTGGCGAAGGCGCGGGGCTGAAGGGACCCCCTCCCACCACCACCCGACCGCGCCGCTACCCGCTCTGCCCCAGCCCCGCCTCCACCAGGAACGCGCTCGGTGCGCCCGACCAGGACACGTACAGCCCGTCCCGCGCCCGCGTGCAGGCGACGAACAGCAGACAACGCTCCGCCATGAGGTCCGAGGCGTGCTGTACGGGATCCACATCAACCGGTGTCACGGCCCGGGGGTACGGCAGCGCGCCCTCGCTCACCCCGATGACCGCGACGCAACGGAACTCCAGCCCTTTGAACGCATGCATCGTGCCCACCTGCACGGCGTCCGGCGCGGAGGGGCCGTCGCCCCGCAGCCTCGTCGCCAGGATTCCCGCCGCCCGGAGCCGGTCCACGGCCTTGTCGCAGTTCTTGTTGAAGCGGGCCGTCACACCGATGTCTCCCGGCGCGATTCCGCTGTCGACCCAGCCCCGGACACGCGTGAGCAGGGCGTCCAGCTCCGCCTCCTCGGTGGCCGCCGCGCAGACCTCGGGCCCCTTGCCGTGCAAAGCCGAGCGGTATCCGAGCAATGTCTCGTTGTCGGCGTCGTCCGCGAGCTGCTCGAAGGGCCGTCCCACGAGGAGTGCGGTGGACCAGCTCAGGATCTCGTGCGTGGAGCGGTAGTTCTTGCGCATCTTCGCCGACCGGCCCGCGACCTTGATCCCGACGGACTTCAGCGACACCTTGGAGTCGTAGATCCGCTGGTGCGGGTCCCCGGCGATGAACAGGTCGTCCGGGCGCTGCGGGGCCGCCGCCCGCAGCAGGCGCCACTGGGCGGGGTGCAGATCCTGCGCCTCATCGATCACCACGTGCCGGTACCGGGGCCCCTGGGCCGCCAGCAGGTCGGCGGCCTCCGCACACGTGCCCAGGTAGGTGCGCAACCCGTCCGAGGCGAGCCGTTCGGTGAACTCCTCCACCGTGCGCCATACGAGCGGACGGGCCGACGTGGGGAACTTGCTCCCGCGGCCGCGACGCTCACAGCCCACGTACTCCTGCTCGGTCCGCAGATTCTGCGCCAGGACCACGTGCCGGTACTCCTGGCTCAGGAACTGCACGCTGCCGGTGAACCCGGTCGCCTTCGCCGCCTGGGCCCACCGTGTCTCCTCCTCACCGCCGCGCAGCGGCCGCCGCGAGGTGGACAGGACCCGCCCCGCGAACGCGTCCACGGTCATGATGTCGACCCGGTCCCGCAGCGCCTCGTCCTCGACCAGGGTGGCCAGCCCCGCCCTCAGGGCGCCCACCAGTGCGTTGGTGTACGTGGTGAGGAGGATGCGCTCCCCGTCCCTCAGGTACCGCAGCAGATGGCGGACACGGTGCAGTGCGACGACGGTCTTGCCCGTACCGGGACCCCCGGTGACCTGAGCGGGACCGGAGTACGAGGCCCGGTAGGCGACCTTGTGCTGTGACGGGTGGAGGAAGACCCGCCAGGCGGCGAACGGCTTGTCGAGGATGTCCCGCAGCTCCTCCGAACCGGTGACGTGCGCGATGCGGGTACGGGTACGGCGGATGGCGGTCGCGAAGTCCTCGGTGTCCACGGGTGCGTCGTCCCCGGGCGAGGCGGCGAGCGCGACGGAGACGACGTCCCGCCACACCTCCTCCACGGTGAATCCGGCGGCGAGGTATTCGAGTACCTCACGCTGGTCCTGCGGGAAGTACGGTGCGAAGACCTCCAACTGCTCGGCGTCGGTCAGCGCCCGCGCCTGGCGGAGCGTCGTCTCGTCGATGCCGAGCGCCGCCATGTCCCCGTCGGACACCTTCGAGAAGAGCCGGCGGTCGGAATCGACGGCGATCCGCTCGTACGCGGGCGTGAGCTCGTCGAGCATCGCGATGTCCCGCACCTCGACGGCACGGGTGACCGTGTTGATGCTCGCCCTCTGCTTGACGGCCCAGTCGATCGCCTTGTCGTGCGGCATTACGCGCAGCAACACGTACGTGTCCCCGCTGTCTGGGGCGAGTACGACGCCTCGCGTGGCCTGATCGATCCTGATGGTCCGGATGTGGGGGTCCCGCGCTCGCTTCAGCGATTCCAGCTTCAGCCCGGGGTCCTTGAACAGCTGGTCCAGAGTGAGCCGCTCGAATTTCTCCCACGCGTCGAACACCCCCTGTTTCACGCTGCCTTGCAGCTTGCCGAGCTGGGCGCAGAAACCGATGTCGAATGCGAGATGCGGCATGGTCGTACTTTCCGGGGAGGAGGGATGGGGTGGTCCGGGTGGGTGGTGGATGGGTCAGGCGGCAGGCCCGTCGAGCCCCAGGCCGATCAGGGCAAGTGCCTCGGCCACCTCCTCACTCATCTCGTCCTCGGACCCGAAGACCACGCACAGGTCCTCGTACAGCGGTCGCAGAATCCGGTCCGCCTCGGCCGCCTGTCCCTGCGCGAGCAGCAGCATCCCGATGTCTCGGCGCAGCTCGACCGCCTCCTCGCTCAGGTCGCTGTCGACGGACCGTACGACGGCCAGGAGGGTGCGCAGTTCGGCGAGCGCGTCGGTGGCCCGACCGAGTTCCGCGCGGCAGCGGGCGGCCTGGGCGCGACAGGCACGCGCCGAGGCCCCGGTCGGCCCGTCGGTACGCGCGTACGCGTCGGCCAGCGCATCGAACTCGGGCAGCGCCGCCCGGTAGTCCCCGCCGAGGAGCTGGATCGCCGCCCGGTTCTTCCGTAGCGCCAGCACCCATGTGCTCTCGGCGCCAAGGACGCGGGCAGCGGGGTCGATGATCTCGCCGAGCACCTCCGCCGCCTGAGCGAACCGCTCCTCCTCCAGCAGTGCGCCCGAGTGAGCGAACGCCGCCTCGATCTCCTGGCGCAGCTGCGCAGGCACCGGCACGGCGACGGGAGCCGGCGCGGCGGTCGTCGGCGCGGTGGCGCGCCCGCTTCCGGCCCGCGCCCGCGGGGCGTACGGATCGCGGAAGATCCTTGTCGGGTCGGGCACGCCCGCCGGTCCGCCGGCTTCCGGTGCGTGTGTGTCGCCCGGTGCCGGCAGAAACGGCCGCAGCCGCTCGTACACCTCCTGCACATCGGCCGGCCGTGCCTCCGGCGACTTCAGCAGCAGCTGGAGGACGAGCTCCTCCAGGGCCTGCGGCACCTCCGGGCGCAGCACGCGCAGCGGGGTGGGAGCCGCGTTCACATGCTGGTACATCACCAGGTACTCGCTGTCCGCGCTGAACAGCACACGGCCGCTGAGCAGTTCGTGCAGCACGCACCCGAGTGCGTAGAGATCGGTCTGCGGCGAGATACGCCCGCCGCGCACCTGCTCCGGCGCCATGTATTGGTACGTGCCGACGGGGCTGCCGGTCGCGGTCAGCTTGGTGACATCGGTCCGCAGTATGGCGGCGATCCCGAAGTCGAGGACCTTCACCGTCCCGTCACGTGCGACCAGGATGTTGCCCGGCTTCAGGTCGCGGTGGATGACCGGAACCTCGTGTGCGTGCGACAGAACGGTGGCGACCTGCGCCGCCACGGCTACCGCCCAGCTGACCGGGAGCGGATGGTCCGGGTGGATGCAGGCGGACAGCGGCATGCCGTCCACCAGCTCCATCACGAGGAACAGCCGGTCGTGGCTGTCGTCGAGCACCGCGTCGTAGACCTGCGGCACACCGGGGTGCTGGATCCGCGCGGTGATGCGCGCCTCCCGGCGGAACCGCTTGGCGAACTCCTCGGCCAGCTCCGGCGAGTCGGCCACGGCCTGCGGCCTGATCCGCTTCACGGCGACGGGCCGGTCCAGCACCGTGTCGAAGCCCCGCCACACGTCCCCCATGCCGCCGTTGGCGAGCGGTTCGAGGAGCTCGTACCGACCGGCGATCGACTGCTGCTGCGGCACATGTCCCCCGGGTGTGCGTACGTGCGGGTGCGGGGCCGGGCATGTACGGCACACGCGTACGGTCCCGGCTCCGGCAACGTCGGGGCAAGTCTCTCCGGAAGGACGATCACCGGTCCAGCCGAGGCCGGACCGGTGATCGCGCAACGTTGCTTTCCGGTCACAGGGCTGTGTTTTACACGGCAGGCACCTCCACCACGGCCCAGACCGTCTTGCCGGGTCCGTCCGTGCGCGGACCAGCCCCAGCGATCTGCCAGCGAAGCCACCAGGAGCAGCCCCCTGCCCCCGTCTCCTTCTACGCCTTGGTCTCCACTGAGCCCGGCCCACGGAGGCCGGCCGCACGGGCATCCGCTCGCCGCGGGTCTCGGTGACCTCGACGCGCAGCGCGGTCCCCTCGGCGGCCGGCCGCAGCCGGAAGTCCCACCCCGGCACGTGACCGTGGCGCACGGCGTTCGCGCTCAGTTCGGCGACGACCAGTGTCATTGCGTCGTGCGTGGCACTGCCGTACGGGGCACCCTAGGAGTCGAGTCGTTCCCCGGCCAGCCGACGGGCGAGCTGGCAGCTGCGGGGCGTGGAGCTGAGACGCATCTCGAAGTGGCGGCAGGGGAAGCGGGGGTGGGCGGCCGCGCCGTGCCGGAGAGGGCGGACGGGGAGGGGTGGGTTACTGGTCATGCCCCTACGCTTTCGCGTCGTCGCTCATGGTTGCCATGGGTGACGCGCGGTCGCGCAGCGGTTGTACGCGGAAGGCGCGGGGCTGTACGCGCGGGCGACAGGCCTTGTGGCAAGGGCGATCGGAAGACGCGGGATTCTGCGGAGCGGCGGTCACGCGTACATGCGGCATGAACTCGCTGCATGGCAGTTCGGCTGGGCCTGCGACTCATGCGCGCTGCCGGACCAAGAGAGTAGGAGGGGCGTTGGCCTGACGCCACGGTGAAGCGTGGCCCTTGGCGGCAGGATCTCACGCCGACCCACTCGCTGACCCTGCTCCGCATGGTCCGACGTCTCACGGGTGACGAGGTGGCCCGCGATGCTGAACGCCACTTCGTGATAGCCGAATGTATCGACTCGGGCGCGCCGCAGGACCACCCGAGTGGCGATCGTGGTTCCGTGCCCCGGTAAATTCATCTGCGCCCCGATCTCCGCGAATTGCGGCACACAGTTGTGCTTCTGACGCAGCATTCGTACGCCGCGGATCGGATGCGACGGGAACCGAGGCGGCACTGACGTCATCCCGGAATGCCAGTCCTCGCCTGGTGTGTCCTCGGCCCGCTTCCGCCGTGGCTGGTGTTCGGCATGTGTCGAGGGATGAGGGCCCAGGGTGAGGGTTGTCTCCCGATGCTTGGGTCCATTCCGAGTAGTGCAGTGAAGTCACTACTATGTGTGAACAACACGGCCGGGCGGTTCTGGGGGTAAGACATGGACGATGCGGAACGCAGGAATGCTACGACTCCGATCCGGCGACACCAGATCCGGACCGCGTTGCTGGAGCAGTATGTCGGTCTCATCTACGACGAAGACCTGAAGAGGTACGACCGGAACGGCTACGAGCAGCGCTTCCTGTCCCGCGCGCTGACGGCTGCGGCGGTCCGGGTCGTCACCGGATGCGACCACAAGACCGCTGGCCTGTCGGTCATCGACGGGGAGCTTGACCAGGGCATCGACGGCGTGGCGGTGACCGAGGGCACGCAGGAGGTCTGGCTCGTACAGGCGAAGTGGAGTGACGAGGGCAAGGGCAAGTTCAACACTGACGCGGCCCACAAGTTCATACACGGTCTTCGCCTCATCGAGCAACGCAGCTACGACCGTTTCAACGACCGCCTCGAACCGATCGCGGCCCGCGTGAACTCCGCGATGCATGACGCCCGGCTGAAGGTCACTCTGGTGATCGCCGTGATGGGCACGGGGGTTCTCAGCGATGAGGTGATCAGCGTCCTCGAGGACGCCAAGAAGGAGTTCAACGGGCTCGGCCCCGTCCTGGACTACCGAGTGGTCAACGCAGCGCACGTGTTGCGGCAGGTCCAGGAGGACCTAGCTCCCGAGCCGGTGCGTGTCACCGTCCGGATGACGAACTGGCTCAAGCGGAATACCCCTCTTGTCGCCTACCAGGGTACTGTCCCGGCCAGCAACATCGCTGAGTGGTTCGGGGAGCACGAGGACCGCCTGTACACCCAGAACCTGCGGCAGAGCCTGGGCGCCACGCGGGTCAACTCTGGCATGATCAGCACACTCGCGAAGGAACCGGAGAACTTCTGGCTCTTCAACAACGGTGTGACTGTGCTGTGCGACGGCTTGGAGGAGGACTGGCCTGGACGGCGCAGGCCTGACGAGCCGGTGCATCTACGGCTCAGCGGCGTCAGCGTGGTCAACGGAGCACAGACCGTCAGTGCGGCGCACAGGGCCATGCAGTCATCCCCTGAGGCGGTCGACGACGCCGAGGTCACGGTGAAGGTCATCGTCGTCGACGAGAACATGCCGGATTTCGCGAGGCGCATCACGGAGACCACCAATACCCAGAACCACGTGGAGCAACGGGATTTCATCGCCTTGGACGAAGTCCAGGCGATGATCCGGGAAGACTTCGCCCTGTCGCTGCAGAAGTCCTACGTGTACAAGCGAGGCGAGTCGGACCCCGCGCCCGAGGAAGGGTGCTCGATGGTCCATGCCGCGACTGCCCTTGCCTGTGCGCACCACGGCACCGAACTTACTGTGCGGGCAAAGCGGGACACCGACCTGCTGTGGGAGCGAGGGAGCGGCGGCGCGTATCCGCGGCTGTTCGGGGAGCGGCCGAGCGCCTTCCAGATCTGGCGGTCGGTGCTGGTTCACCGCGCTGTAGGAGCGGCTCTCAATGAGGAGCGCAAGAAATACCAGAAGCGTGCGGCCGATGTCGCCCAGCGAGGTGACCTGCTGATCACGCATCTCGTCTTCCAGCTCATCGAGCAGGACCGGATCGACGATCCCGACTTCGACTGGGACACGGTCCTCGCGGAGGTTCCTGAGCTGACCACTCGGGTGCTGTCGTGGGTGATTCACCACATCGACAGTGAGTTCGGGCCGACATCGTTCCTGAGTGGCACTTTGACGGATGTGGCTCGTTGCAAGCTGCTCGCGGCCTTGGTGCTCCGTGACGCGAAGCGTGCAGGCGTCATTCCGGATCTACCCGGGGAGTACCGGCCCTCCAGCGCGGTCCAGCGGAAGAGCCGCCGGCCCAACGCGGTACCCACGCTCGTGGATCATCGAAGGATCGCCGACGGCACCCCCTTGCGTCTTCGACTGGGAAACAAGCCTGAGACCAAGGCACTTGAACCGTGGCTTGCCCAGGACCCTCGGCGGACTGTGGCGATCTGGGTCAACGACCGTTCGAAATGTCTCCTGTGGGCGGTGGACAACCGCGCCTACTCGCCTACGCGCCTCGTCCTGCACATGTACGAACTCGCCGGCTGGGAGGACGCTCCCGTGGCCGTCCAGGGGCCTGCGCGGTGGACCATCGAGGGAGAGAGCCTGACCCTCTCGGACATGGCGCGCGTGTTGTTGGACGAACAGGCTGAGCAGGAGTGAGCGGAGGCCACTCACGCCGTGGGCGACGGGCTTGTGGGGCCCGTTGCTGATGCCCTCGGAAGTGAAACGAACACGTGAGCGCCGCTGCCGGGCGGACCCCTGCCGGCGGCGGCGCGAGGGCGGCGCTGCGCCCGGGGGTGCAGCGGTCAGTGGAAGCTCAGGGAGGCGGAGCCGGGGTCGGCGGTGATCGAGCCCGGGCAGATGAAGCTGCCGGAGCTTTTTGACGCGGTGAACACCTCGTCAAGGTAGGTGCGGGTGGAGCCGTCGCGGGTTCACTCGACGCCCTTGGCCTGGTAGCTGCAGGAGATGATGCTCTGCTTCACCGCTATGTCGATGAGGTCGGAGGCCGCTGTGCCCGCCGCGTCGTCGAAGGTGAGTGTCGGGCTGTTGTTGAGCGTGGCGCTCGCGTCGCCGCTGCAGCTCACGCTGTTGTTGAGGGTGGAGCGGTTGATGGTCAGGGCTGTGGGCGGGTCCGCGCTGGCGGTGGCGTCGGTCCAGGTGCAGGTGCAGGTGCTGCCGGCTGTCGTGATCACGCCGTCGACCAGCTGAGAGGCCTGGGGGCCCAGTGCGCTTGCTGCGGTGGGCGCGCCGGCGATCACCGCGACGACCGTGGCGGTGACCCACGAGAGTTTCGGTGTGAGCCTCATGTCACTCCTTCTTGCCGCGTTCCTGTGGGGGGTCGGCTGGCTGCACCACCCTGTCCGCGTACGCGGCGGGAGCGCGGACGGGCAGCTGTCAGGGACCGTCCCACAGGGAATCTAAACGTGGCAGGTGCGCGTCAGGACGTACTGAATGGTGCCCTCAAGCCCGTAGGTCGGCAAGCGTGACAGCAGCCCCTGGCCGACTTCCCTGGGGAAGTCTCCGTCGACCTGGCAGGCCTGCCGCCCGTTCCGCGACGGAGACTCTTTGGTGGGAACGGCCTGCGAACGCGGTGCAGGCGGTTCAGTGAGTGTTTACGGTGCCCGAGCGGGGCGCGCCAAGGAGGGCGCTGCGATGCAGCGGCGCGATCGCGGGTGACGGTGTCCCGAATGGGAGCCGGTGTGGGCGTGTATGTACGTACGTGGGATAGGCGGTGGTGGTGATGGCGCTGGACGAGACGGGGACGGAGCCAGATGCTGAGGTGGGTGGGGCACCGCAGACGGGGAAGCGGGCGGGGAGCGGGCCGGAGAACGGGGTGGCCGTCGCCTTCGGGCGTCAGCTGAAGCTGTTACGCGTGCGGGCTGGGCTGGACCGGACGGAGTTCGGCAAGCGGGTGGGGTACTCCGCGCAGTCGATCGCCTCGTTCGAGCAGGGGCGACGTATTCCGCAGCCGGCCTTCATCGACGACGCGGACGCGGTGGTGGACGCCGGGGGCCTGTTGCTGACGCTGAAGGACGAGGTCGTGCGGGCGCAGTACCCGGCGTTCTTCCGGGACATGGCTGAGCTTGAGGCGCGCGCGACGGCTATCAACGTCTACGCGGTCAGTGCTGTACCTGGGCTGCTCCAGACCGCCGAATACGCGAGAGCCGTCTTCCAGATGCAACGGCCGCTGCTGGACGACGAGGTGATCGAGCAGCGCTTGGAGGCGCGATTGCTGCGGCAGGAGATCTTCGATCGCAAGCCTGCTCCGTTGATGAGCTTCGTGGTGGAGGAATCCGTGCTCCGGCGACCCATCGGAGGGCGGGAGACCATGCGTGGTGCTTTGGAGCAGATCCTTTTGGTGGGACAGCTTCGGAACGTGGAGATCCAAGTCATGCCCATGGACCGTGAGGACCATGCGGGCCTCGGCGGGCCGTTCACGCTGCTCGACACGGACAAGGGGCACCGCATCGCGTATACCGAGGTCCAGGACGACAGTCGGCTCTACACCGACGTTCGCAAGGTTCGCGAGCTCGAAGCGCGATATGGCATTCTCCGAGCACAGGCGTTGACGCCGAGCGAGTCATCGGCGCTGATCGTGCAACTGATGGGAGAAGCATGAGCGCACAGCACACCCTGCAATCCGTGCCGGAGACTGCTTGGTTCAAGAGCAGCTACAGCAGCGGGGGCGGCGGTGAGTGCGTGGAGGTCGCGGCTGCCGCAGCCCGGGTGCATATCCGCGACTCCAAGCAAGCCGGCGGCCCAGTCCTGACCGTCGCACCAGCGGCGTGGGCGGGATTCGTGGGGCTCGTCACGAGCTGAGCCGCAGCGACGAGGGAGGGCCCCGCAGCGAGCCGAGCCGGCGACGCTGCGGGGCCCTCCCGTACGCACAGGCGGACTACTCGTCCACACCCTCGTCGCGGCGGATCATCCGCCACGCCGCCCGGCGGGCGCTGCGGTCCAGGCTGGAGCGGAAGCTCTTGTCGGGACCGAAGTACTGGCGCCCTATGCCGGCGGTCGTCTCGATGTGGTCGGCCATGTTGTCGGCGAAGGCGCGGTCGAAGACCTTGCCGAAGTTCGCCTCGTCGTTGACGACCGCGGCGGCCCGGACCTTCGGGTCCTCGGTCGTCTTCTTGAACGGTGCGCGGACGTCGTCCTCGGTGAACTCCGTACCGAACTTGGCGTTGAACGCCTCGATCAGCTCCGAGAGCAGCGACTTCTCCGGCTCGGCCGCACCGCCCGAACCGTCCCCGAAGCCGGGCAACTCGGCCGGCCCATCGGGGGAGAGCGACACGTTGTACTCGCCGGTCTTCTCCACGCGGAGGTGGCTGAGGTCGATCTCGCCTACGTCGACACCGCCGTCCGCCCGGCGGGGGAGCCGGTTGAGAAGGTAGCGGCCGTAGAGGTGCAGCCGCTCCAACTCCGCGTCGCGGTAGGGGACGATCTGCGCAAGGAAGCCGTACTTCCGTACGTAGTCGTTGAGGTTCGCGCGGAAGTCCTCAGCCGTCTCGACGTCGTCGTCCTCCTCGCTCTCCAGCAGCGGGGTGAAGCGGGCGACGGCGGGGGAGAGCAGCCGGTAGAGCTCGGCGTGCAGCTTCTCCCACTTCGCCTGCGAGCCGGCCGCCTTCTCCTTCGCAGCGAAGTACGCGGCGGCGAACTCGTCCATCTCGGACTCGGCGATGATCGGTGCCGACATGACCCGGCTCTGCGCGGTGTAGAGCAGGTTCGGGTCGGAGGGAAGGGTGTTCGCCTCCTCGAAGTACGGCCGGAAGGCCTCCTGGATGTCCTCGGCGTCGTTCGCGAAGTCCAGGACCGCCAAGTCGGCCTGCGTCTTGCGGTCGGCGGTGCGGTTGAGACGGGAGAGCGTCTGGACGGCCGAGATGCCGGTGAGCTTCTTGTTGACGTACATAGTGGTCAACAGCGGCTGGTCGAAGCCCGTCTGGTACTTCTCGGCGACCACCAGGATCTTGTACTCCTGCTGCCCCCGTCCGCCTGCGCCGACCGTCTTGTCGTCGGCCCGGGTGTACGCGAACGCCTTCGGCAGCGCGCTTTCCGCGATGCCGCCGTTCTCCTTGGACTCGGTGGTCTCCTCCTTGTCACCATCGACCTTCAGCGAGCCGGAGAACGCCACCAGCACGCCCAGGTCCGGGTACTTGGTGTGGTAGTCCCGGTCCTGGATGTAGCTCCGGATCGCCCGGGCCATGTCCACGGCGGACCTGCGCGAGGCCGTGACCACCATGGACTTGGCGCGTCCGCCGAGCCGGCCCCGGGAGTGCGTCACGAAGTGCTCGACGATCACCTGGGCGTGCTGGGAGACGGTGGACTCGTGGGTGAGCGCGAACCGGGCGAGGAGGCCGTTGGCCTTCGAGGGGTCCACCTCGCGCTCGTCCGGGTTGCCGTTCACCAGCTTCCAGTACGTGTTGTACGTGACGTAGTTCCGCAGCGGGTCGAGGATGAAGCCTTCCTCGATGGCCTGGCGCATGGAGTACGTGTGGAACGGGCGGTAGACCGCCTTCCCGTCCACGGTGTCCTCCGTGCCGAAGAGTTCGAGCGTCTTCGCCTTCGGAGTGGCGGTGAACGCGAAGTAGGAGAGGTTGGCGGCCTTCGAGCGCTCGGCGGCCTTCTGCTTCAGCTTCTCGTACACGGTTGCGGTGCTCGCGCCCTTGTCCTCGGAGTCCGCATCCAGACCGAGTTCCCGCAGCGCGGCCTTGACAGCCGTGGAGGCGTCGCCGGACTGAGAGGAATGGGCCTCGTCGATGACGATCGCGAAGTTGGTGCCCTTGATCTCCGTCGGGTTGCGCTCGATGTAGTCGATGAGCGCGGGGAACGAGTGCAGGGTGACTGTGACGATCTTGCCGGTGTCGCGGGACAGAGCGCGGGCGAGCTGTTCGCTCTTCGCCCCGTGCTTCTCGTCCACCTTCACGACCAGGCCCTCGGTCTGCGAGAAGCTGCCGACCGTCTCGCGGAGCTGGGCGTCGAGGTTGCGGCGGTCCGTGATGACGATGACCTTGTCGAACACGGGTGAACCCGGCTTGATCCGGCCGGCCGCGAGGGCGTCGGGGTCGAGCGCGCGGGGGTCCGTGTCGGCGTGCAGGTCGCTCAGCCGGTGGGCGAGCCAGCCGATGGTGTTCGACTTGCCGGAGCCCGCGGAGGCCATCACCAGATAGTTCTGGCCCACGCCGTGGAAGGAGGCGTGCGCGGTCAGCCTCTTGACGACGTCCCACTGGTGGAAGCGCGGGAAGATCGTCGACTTGGTCATCCCGCCGCCGGGGGTCTTCGTCTTCTGCTGGTGCACGTAACGCTGGAGCAGGTCCAGCCAGTTGTCCCGCGCCCAGACCTGCTCCCACAGGTAGGAGGTGGCGTACGTGCCGTACGCGGTGGGGGCCGGGTTTCCGGCGCCGCCGGGGAGGCCGGCGCCGTTGGAGCCGGTGTTGAAGGGCAGGAAACGGGTGTTCTTGCCCCGGAGCTGGGTGGCGACGAAGACGAGGTCCGGGTCCACGGCGAAGTTGGCGATGACCCGCCGGGTGAAGATCAGCTCGGTAGGGTCGCGGTCGGTGCGGTACTGCTCCTTCGCGTGCTCGACGCCCTGCCGGGTGAGCGGGTTCTTCAGCTCGGCGGTGGCGACGGGGATGCCGTTGAGGAAGAGCGTCAGGTCGAGCTTGTTGCCCCAGTCGGCCTGCTTGGTCGCGTAGACGAGTTCGCGTACGACGGTGAGCCGGTTGGCGCGGTAGCCGTCGAGCACGGACTCGTCGGCGACGAGGTTCGGCTTGAAATAGGCCACGCGGAGGCGGACGCCCCGGTCCTTGACGCCGTTCCGGAGAACGTTGAGGAGACCGTCCTCGCTGATCGCCTTGTCGAGGCGCTGGGCGAAGCCGCGCTGGGCGGCGTTTGGGTCCTTGCCGTAGACGGCGAGGAGTTCGGCCCACTCGCGGGGCTGGCTTTCGCCGAGGAAGGTGTACAGCTCGTTGGTGTCCAGGCCGAGGTCCGCCTGATAATCCTCGGGCCGCGCCTCGCGCCAGCCGCGCTCGGTCATGGCCGCGACGATGGCGTCCCCGAAGGCGGACTCGCTGTGTATGGGGCTCATACGGTAGGGACTCCGTCCGTGACGTTGCGGCCGCTGGCGGTGGACACGTCGAACTGGCCGGTTACTGCTGCGGTGATGAGGGCTTGGCGGCGTTCGGCTACCAATTTCCGGTGCTGAGTCACTCGGGTTCGCAGCGCTTCGTGTGTTGCGATGGCACTGCCAGCCTCTTGAGCCAGCGCCTTTTGCATGGCCGGCTTGGGTGTTGGGACCAACACTCGCTTGAGGTCCCAAATGTTGATCCCTCTGATTGTTGCACCTGTGATGCGCCGTTGAATTTGGTGAACGACTAGAGGAGATTCGAGTGCCAAACGCAGCCAGCTGCGATTAGTGGTCGGTCCGACGGAGATACGTGCAGCATCTTGCGTGAGGTTTGCCCCAGTCAACTCATCCGGCACGACGGCGATCTCTCCAACGCTTCCGCGAATAGCGATCACCAAGTCGCCGCCGATGAGCCGTGACCTTTCGTATGAAGACTCGATCTGCCGGGTCGTCCGATTCAGGCTCTCAGGCGAAAGGCGGTTGGCGGCAACATCCCCTCCCTTTACGATCGGTACCCCGTCAGGCACGTTGGGACCCGGCAGTACAATGCCGTACATGATCTGCCGAAGTTGATCGGTGAGGTGCATGAGGGGTGTCCATTGCCAACCTGAGGGCAATTCGCTCTGAGTCTCTCGTACGTCCAAATTCAGTACGTGTGCAAGGACTGCGCGTTCTCGCTCTCGAACGTCCTGCTCGAAGCGATGGAGCGCGGTGGTGAGCTCGAACATGCGGGCGGTCTCGGCGTCGAGGAAGTTGGCGATGCGTCGCTGCTCGCTCACTGGCGGCAGGGGAACCCGCAGCTGCTCAATGTCCGGCATGTAGATGGTTTTGTGAGTGGATCCTGTGGCGACTCGTTTCAAATCTGGAGCCATTCCGCGCAGGGCGTGCAGCAGGTACCGGGGGTCCAATTTTGGCCCGCATGTCCATGTAGCGAAATCTTGGCTCGTTGCCATTTCGCTACCCATAATGGCTGAGAATCCGACGGATGCAGTGCGTGAAAGAATTACGGTTTGAGCCGGGTGGAGAACTGCGGAAGAATTCGCCAACCCGAGTTGGCTAATCTTCTCCTTTGTCTCCGTGATCACATCGGTATGGCCGCTTCGCAGTTGCCAGACATCGGCCAGGGTGATCCAAGGCTTGGTGCAGTCCGTCCAGTACTCTGGCTTGCTACGGCTGGGGGTGTGTCCAGACCCCAGGCGAGCCACGAGGCGAATTGGCACTGTCGCCCATCGCGATTCGGCGAGCCATGGTGCAATGTTGCTCTGACTCATTCCGTCACCTCGCCCAGCAGGGCCTGGATCTCCGCCTCAAGCGCCTTCAGCTCCGCGTCGATCTCCGCCAACGGCCGCGGCGGCTCGTACACGTAGAAGTACCGCGTGAACGGGATCTCGTACCCCACCTTCGTCTTCGTGTGGTCGATCCACGCGTCCGGCACGTGCGGGTGTACCTCCCGCTTCAGGTACTCCTCCACGTCCTCGCCCAGCGGCACGTTCTCGTAGTCCCGCAGCTCCGCATCCGGCTCCGTCGCGCCGCCCTTCAGAAGCTGCACCTCGCCCTCCGCGTCCCGCACCCCCACCGCATCCCGAAACGCCTTCGCGAACGGCGCCCCCGTCGGCCCCGGCACGCCGGCCTCCGCCATAGCGCTGCGCACCGCCACCTGCGCCTCCGACTTGGTAGCCCACTCCGAGCCCAGCAGCGGGCTCAACGCCTCCCCGAGCACCGCCACCTCCGCATCGGCCAGCTTCCGGAACTGGGCCTCCTCGTCCTCCGTCAGCTTCCGCCGGGCCTTCGCCTTCGCGGCCAGCTCCGGCTCGCGCGGCAGGAAGCGCTCCTCCGCCCACTTCTGCACCGGCTTCGACGCGAGCAGCGCGGCCAGCGTCTCCTCCGTCAGCTCGAAGCGCAGCTTCAGCGGGCGTTCCACCGTGATGCGCTGGTAGCCGAAGGCCGTGTTGTCGAAGACCTTCACCTTGGCGTGCATCGCGTGCTCCGGGTCGGCCGCCGCGTCCACCGCCTCCCCGTACAGGCGGGTGATGTCACCGATGTGGTTCGGCTTGCTGCCCGTGCCGTCGCCCAGTTCCTTGCGCTTGTCGCCGAGCGACTTCCGCATCTTGACCCACTGGTCGCGCGCGTCGAGGAGCACCACCTTGCCCTTGTGCCGGGCGTCCTTGCGGTTGGTCAGGATCCAGAAGTACGTGGAGATGCCGGTGTTGTAGAAGAGCTGGTCGGGCAGGGCGACGATCGCCTCCAGCCAGTCGTTCTCCAGAATCCAGCGACGGATCTCCGACTCGCCGGAGCCGGCCGCACCCGTGAAGAGAGGCGATCCGTTGAAGACGATCGCGATGCGCGAGCCGCCCCCGCCGTTGACGTCCACCGGCTTCATCTTCGAGATCATGTGCTGGAGGAAGAGGAGCGAGCCGTCGTTGATGCGGGGGAGGCCCGCGCCGAAGCGGCCGGAGTCGCCGAGGGTGTTGTGCTCGCGCTCGACGTCGTCCTTGACCTTCTTCCACTCCACGCCGAACGGCGGGTTCGCCAGCAGGTAGTCGAATGTCTCCCGCGCGTGGCCGTCGTCCGAGAAGGAGTTGCCGAAGGCGATGTTCTCCGGGTCCTGCTCCTTGATCATCAGGTCGGACCGGCAGATCGCCCAGGACTCCGGGTTGAGCTCCTGGCCGTACACCTCGACCGTGGCGTCCTCGTTGTACGCCTTGATGTGGTCCTCGGCCGCGCTGAGCATGCCGCCCGTACCGCAGGCCGGGTCCATGACTGTGCGTACGACACCAGGAACGCTGAGCGCGTCGCCGTCCGGGGCGATCAGCAGGTTGACCATGAGCTTGATGACTTCGCGCGGGGTGAAGTGCTCACCCGCGGTCTCGTTCGACTGCTCGGAGAAGCGGCGGATCAACTCCTCGAAGATGTAGCCCATGTTGTGGTTGGGCACGGTCTCCGGGCGCAGGTCCAGGTCCGTGAACTTGCCGATGACCTGGTAGAGCAGGTTCGCGCCGTCCAGCTTGCGGATCTGCTGGGCGAACTCGTACTTCTCCATGACCTCGCGGGCGTTGGGGGAGAAGCCCCCGATGTACACCTGAAGGTTCGCGGCCGCGTTGCTCGCGTCGCCGGCAATCTTCTTCAGGGTCAGGCTGCTCGTGTTGTAGAAGGAGTGGCCCGAGGCCCGGCGCAGGAAGTGGTCCGTGTCGATGTCCTGGCCCTCGAAACGGGCCGCTGTCTCCGTGACCTTGTCCCGGGTCGGCTCCAGGACGCATTCGAGTCGGCGCAGCACCAGGAACGGAAGGATCACCTTCCCGTAGTCCGACTGCCTGTAATCGCCGCGCAGAAGGTCGGCGACGGACCAGGCGTGGTTCGCCAGCTCCGTGTGCTTGCTGCTGTTCAAGTCGTTCCCCGGTTCCCTGTCGACCCCGCTCTGCCGGAGCGGGTATGGCCAAGTGTGGTGGTTACGTGAAGGGCGTGGTGCTGGTTCAGGCCGATCCGACGCCCGACGTCCTGTCGCCCTCGGCCGGAGGCGGCGACGGGATCAGGCCGCCGCCCGTGAGGCCGCCCGCCAGCAGCCGGGCCGTTTCGTCGGCCAGCTCCGTGGCGCGCGCCGCCTCCGCGCGCAGCGTGTGCACGCGGCGGAACGCCTCGCCGTACCGGCGCTGCTCCTCCAGCGGGAGCAGCGGCACCCGGAGCCGGCCCGGGCTGACGTGTACGACGGTGCTGCCCGTCGAGGCGGCGGCGATGTTCTCCGCCGAGCCCAGGAACCCGGCCAGGAACCACGCGTCGAGCCGGGCCGGGTCCGGACGGAACAGGTGGACCTGAGGGCCGAGCAGCGCGCCCGCGTCCCGCTCGTCCGCCACGCGGGCCATCGCACCGTTGCCCCCGGCGACCGCCCGGACGAGGACATCGCCGGTCGCGACCAGCGGTGCCATGTCCGCCCGCAGGCTGCCCGGTTCGCCGGACGGGGCCGTGCCCCGGGCGATGTCCTGGCCGGTGAGCACGGGCATCGTGGCCGACGACGCGTCGCCCGCCCCCTCCCGTGTCTCCGGCGCTGTACGCAGCAACGTCAGCGCACCGCCTCGTGCCAGGTCCGCCGCGGTGGCCGTGCGCCACTCGCGGGGTGTCGGGCCGGCCGCGCCCCAGTCGGTGTAGCGCGCCGCCTCGCCGAGCGACGCGGCGCCGGCGACCAGCCGGCGGCGCACCTCCTCCGTCTCGCGGGCCAGGTCGGCCGGGGCGATGTCCGTGCGGGAGGCGCGGACATGGCGGGCGGGCGTGAGGTCGACGAGGTCGTCCAGAAGGTCGACCACCGGCACCGCCCGCGCCGTTCCCGGCTCGTCCGCGAACACGTCCGGGTTCTCGGTGAACGCCGACCACTGGCCCATGGCGGCCACCGTGAGCGACGGCCAGTCCACGGCGGATCGGGCCCCGCGCGTACCGGACGCCGACCCCGCGGATGCCCGATTGCCCGCCGTCTCGGCGGTGTCGATGAAGAGGATCGTCTTCCGCTCCGGGCCGGCAGGTTCGGGGCGTTGCAGCACCCAGATCTGGAGTCCCACGTGGAGGGGTGCCGCTGCCCCCGGCGGTAGCGCGATCACCGCGCGGACCGCTCCGCTGCGTACGAGATCCATGCGCACCCGACGGCCCGAGGCGCGGGACGCGGTGGCCGGCGGCAGGAGCATGACGGCGTGGCCGCCCGGCACCAGATGGGCCAACGCGTGCTGCATCCACGCGAGCTCGGACTCGGCGCGCGGCGGGACGCCGTACGCCCAGCGCGAGTCGTACGCCAGCTCGTCGTGGCCCCAGTCGCGGTCACCGTACGGCGGATTGGACAGGACGGCGTCGACGGTGAGGTCGGTGAAGGCGTCGGCGCGGAGACTGTCGCCGACGCGCACCTCGATGTCTGCCTCGGGCGCGGCGAGCATCAGGCTCACCGCGCTGCGCTGCGCCTGCACCGTAACGACGTCCTGGCCGTACAGCGCCCCCGCACCGAGCCGCGCCGCCGCCGCGAGCAGCGATCCGCTGCCGCACGCCGGGTCGAGTACTCGCCCGCACGGACCCGGGACGAGTCGGGCCATGAGATCCGCGAGGGGATCGGGGGTCCGGTACGTGCCCCCGATCGCGCTGTCCTCCAGCTCGCGTTCCGCCAGTACGGCCAGCGCGGCCTCGCCGGTGCTGTCGTCCTGTACGCAGCGCAACAGCGCTCGCAGCACGTCGATGTCCTCCCCGGCGAAGCGCACGGCCTCCGCCCCGGGGACGAGATCCGCGACATCGGCCGCCGCCCCCTCGGCGCGGACGATCAGGCTCGGGTCGGACACGTCGGCGAGCGCCGCGCGTTCCTCGGGCGAGCACTGGGCGACCGCCAGTACCAGCGGGAGCAGGACACCGGCAGGGCCGCCGGCCGCCTGGTGCAGGCGCAGCGCGGTGCGGAGTTCCTCTGCCGGGTCGGCCGTCGCCGCATAGCCGCGGGCGCCGAGCCAAGTCCGTACGTCGAGGAGGTCGTACAGGGGGCTGGAGTCGGTGCCCCCCGAAGGGGCCGGGAAGTCGTCGTGCCTGCGACGCCAGTTGCTGACCGTGGCGCGCGTCACTCCTGCAATGCGGGAGATCTCGGCGGCGGTCACCTGGGCGGATGGCTGTGGCATGGCGGGAGTCCTGAGCCTCTCGGTAGTGAACAGCTCACAAGCTACACCAACCGTCAAACCCATGGAAGTGATTGACAATGCTTTCACTGCTCTGGTTCTCTGTATTTGCTTCCAGGTGAAAATGCCTGGCAGGCGTTCAATCACCCGTGGGGGGAAGCATCGCCATGACCATCACCATGCCGACCGCAGTCATCGAGGGGACCCAGCTCACCGTCATGCCGTTTCGGACGGACGCCGTCATCGGGACCATGTCCGTGGCCGCGCTCGTCCAGCTCGTCCCGTCGCCCCGTCGCGAAGAGGACACCAAGACGCTGAAGGCCGCCTCGGGTGCTGTGCGGCGCCACGCCGAACTGCGGGCGCTCGTGCAGCGGGCGCTGAAGTCCACGCAGAAGGGGAAGAACGTCGGCTCCTACGCGGAGTACATCGCCGACGGGGTCAAGGGGGAACTCGGTTCCGGCTGGTCCACGCCGCCGGTGACCTTCTGGCACGCCGGTCCGCTCGCCGCGCTCAGCGACGAACTGCTCCCCGGCACCGGACTGCGGACGCTCACCATCGCACCGGGCACCTCGGTCGTCGCCATCGACGGCGAGACGCAGACGACGGCGTGGCACGAGCTCTACGACGACCCCGAGCACTACGGGCTGACGTATGGCGAACTCGCCCAGGTGCGCGTGCCCTTCGAGCTGTACGTGGACCTCAGCGTCGCCGATGCCCGTCAGATCTTCTACGACCGCAACGTGCAGGGCGTGGCCGTCGCCAAGAACCTGGCGATGTCCATGGACCAGCGCGACTTCGCCACTCGCCTCGCCCACCGCGTCGCGGAGGCAGTGAAGGTGGACATCGACGGCCGGCTCGTCCCCTTCACCAAATTCGTCAACGCGTCCAAGCGGCAGGTCGGCAAGACCGATCCCGAGGTCGTCACCCTGTCCGCGCTTCGGGCGCTGGTCATCACGGCGGTCTACGGCAAGGGCGGTCTCTCCCGGTCGGCCGAGACCGTGCACGAGGACGAACTGCCCACGGGGACGACCGCCGAGCAGGTGGAGCAGTACGTGGTGCCGGTGCTGGCCCGCCTGATCGCCGGGCACAGCGCACACTTCCTGTCCCGCAGCGCACTCACCGCACCCGCCGTACTGGCCGGCCTCGGTATCGCCGTACACCACACCGCTCCGTGGGCCGACCCCGCGCACGCGATGAGCGGTGACGCGCTTGACCGGCTCCTCGGAGACATCCACTGGGAGCGCGAGGCCCGCTACTGGGACGGTGTGGCGGCGAAGGCAGGCGCTGCCGGGCGCCTCAACTTCAGCGGCGGCGTGAAGGACTCCGGAGGCCGGGTCGCGGACGCGCTGCTCTACCCGGGCACTGAGGCGGGGCGTCGGATCCGCGGGCAGTAGCCCTTCTTTTTCGTTGCTCGCCCACCTCACTACGAGCACATCCGTGCATGTGCTCAACGACCCATGAGTGACTGGAGTACGCCATGAACACACCCGACTTCCAGACCCCGGGCCCTTCCCCGGCTTCCGGCCCGCAGCCGGGTGGCTGGTACGGCGCGGCAGTCCCGCCCGTCCCGCAGCCGCCCCGCAAGTCCTCGCCCGCCAAGGCGTGGCTGACCCATGGGGCGGCCGCCCTCGTGGCGCTGTTCCTCGGAGTGGGCATCGGAGCGAGCGGCGGATCGGACACCGAAAAGACGGAGGCCAAGGCGAACCCGGGCCCGACGGTGACCGTGACCGGCGCGGCCAGGGCCCGGCCCGCGCCGACCGTCACCAAGACGGTGACGGCCAAGCCCAAGCCGCCGAAGAAGACCGAGGCTCCCGGGCCGGCCACGAGCTTCAGCGGCGACGGCGAGTACCTGGTCGGCGAGGACATCGCGGCGGGTACGTACAAGACGGCCGGAGCCGACGGCTCCATCGGCTGCTACTGGGAGCGGGCCAAGGACGCGAGTGGGGAGTTCGATTCCATCATCGCCAACAACAACCTCACCGGACCGGGCCGGGTGACGCTCAACAAGGGTGAGTACTTCAAGACGAACCGGTGCGCGGAGTGGAAGCGGACCGGCTGAGCGGTCACGCCCGTCACTTCCGCTTCGCGTACACGATCAGGTTGTCCACCGGGTGTCCGGCCGCGTCGAAGGCGCCGTCGCAGGTGATCAGGCGCAGGGCCCGTTCCGTGGTGCGGCCGTAGACGCGGGCTGTCGGGAAGGCGTTCTTGCGCACGGTCTCGCGGGCGGTCACCTCGAAGCGGACGTCCTTCCCCCGGGTGTCCCGGACCACGATCTCCGCGCCCTTGGCGATCTTCTTCAGGGCGTGGAAGACGGCCCGGCCGAAGCGGGTGTCGTTGTGGCCGATGAGCACCGCAGCACCGGGTTCGCCGGGCACGGCGCTGCCCGTGTACCAGCCGGTCGTCATGCCCTGGTCGGCCGGCGGGACCTCGACCGTGCGGTCCGGGTTGAGGCCGAGCCGCATGATGTCGCTGTCCACGCCCAGGGACGGGATGGAGAGGTGGGTGGGCGGCTGGGCGGTGTCGGTGTCGGTGTCGGTGGGGGCGGGTGCTTCGGGGGCCGCCGCCGACGCGGGGGCCTTCGAGGGCTGCGGGGCGGGGTCGCCGGAGCAGCCGGTCAGGGCGGCGAGCGCGGCGAGGGTCAGGGCGGCGGTGAGCGCAAGGGTGGTGCGGGGCATGGGTCGGGGCTCCAGGGTCGTACGTACGGCAGTGGCGCCGCCCGGTCGGAAGGGCGGCGCCACTGCGGCTCATCGGGTGCGGGGCGGGTCAGCCGTCGCGGCGGGCGGTGCGGCGGCGGACGACCACCGTCCCGGCGCCGCCCAGCAGCAGCGCGGCTGCCGCGGAGCCCGCGAGGGCGGTCGTGCCGCCGCCCGGGGAACCGGCGGGCCGCTCACCGGCCGCGACGCCGCCGCGCGGCGCCTCGGAGGGCACCGCCGAAGGCGCCTCGGTCGACTCCACCGAGGGCACGGCGGACGGTTCGGCCGACGGCGCCACGGTCGGCTCGGCGGACCGCTCGGTCGGCGCGGGCGAGGGGGTGGCCGAGGAGTCGGCGAAGGCCGCGGTGGCCGGTACGCAGACCGCACCGGCCGCGACGGCGGCGAGGAGGGCGGGACGCAAGGTGGTGCGCAGGGGCATGGGCAGAGCTCCGTTCCGGATGCGCCTCAGGGGCAGCCGCGGTGCGGATGCGCACCGCGGCGCGAGGCATGCGGACAGGCTCGCGCCACGTTGTGAGGAAGCTGTCAGATCGTTGTGTTCATCGCATCAGGGCCGTCGGTGACACGGGACGCCGCAGGGCCGCCGGCCGGAAAGCGGAGCGTGAACACCGAGCCCTCACCGGGGGTGCTCACCGCCGTGGCCGTACCGCCGTGCGCCTCCGCCAGCTTCCGCACGAT
The DNA here is from genome assembly GCF_049844595.1 of Streptomyces sp. DT224. Lineage (NCBI taxonomy): Bacteria > Bacillati > Actinomycetota > Actinomycetes > Kitasatosporales > Streptomycetaceae > Streptomyces > Streptomyces sp. DT224. Next base: position 136,935 of record NZ_JBNCLI010000002.1, on the reverse strand, counting down.
CGCCAGCCCCAGCCCGCTGCCCCCCGTGCGCCGGGACCGGGACTTCTCGCCGCGCCAGAACCGGTCGAAGACGCGGACCAGGTCCTCGGCCGGGAGGCCGCTGCCCGTGTCGGCGACGTCCACCAGCACCGCGTCCCCGTCCTCGGAGCCGTACGCCCTCAGCGTGACCACCCCGCCCGCCGGGGTGTGACGTACCGCGTTCGACACCAGGTTGCCCACCGCCTGCCGCAGCCGGACCGGGTCGGCCGTCAGCGGCGGTGGCAGCGGGCGGTCCGGCGGCCGGACGCCCAGCGCGACGCCCGCCGCGTCGGCCCGGGCCTGGTGCGCGGCGGCGACCTGCCCCAACAGCTCCGGCACGTCCACCGGTTCGGGGTGCAGCCGCAGCGCGCCCGCGTCGGCCTGCGCCAGGTCCTGGAGGTCGTCGATGATGTGCTGGAGCTGGACCGCCTCGGTGTGCAGGAAGGCGATGAACTCCGGGTCCGGGTCGGCCACCCCGTCCTGCGCCGCCTCCAGCCAGCCCCGGATGTTGCTGAGCGGGGTGCGCAGTTCGTGGGCGACATCGCTGACCATGGCCCTGCGCTGCGCCTCCAGGCGGGCGCGGTGGGCGGACATGTCGTTGAACGTGGCGGCGAGCCGGCCGATCTCGTTGTCCGCGGCGACCACCACCGGCGCGGTGTCCTCCCCGTCCCGCATCCGCTGGGCGGCCCCCGTCAGCGCCCGCAGCGGGCGTACGAGACGGGCGCCGACGAGCACGGACGCGCCCACGGTCAGGGCCAGCACCAGGGCCGCAGTGCCCGCGATCCGCGCCGTGTTCGCCGGTGAGAGGTCGAAACCGGGCACGGTCGCGCCGCCCGGGTCGCCGATGAACAGCAGGGCGGGCGAGGCCACGTACGAACTCAGCTGCTCCCGGCGCGCCGTGCCCACGCAGGAGGCGACGGCCCGGTCGTCCGCACCGGTGGCGGCCGCCCGCTCGTCGCCCGGGCCGGGCACCGCGCTGGGCACGGCGCTCGGCTCCTCGCGGGGTGCCTCCGTCGGCGCCGCGCCCGGCATGACGGTCGGCGGCATCGTGGCCGTCGGAGCCGCGGGCACCGGCACCGCCTCCGCCGGTCCGGGCTCGGCCGCCTGGCCCCAGGACAGGCCCAGCCTGAGGTGGACGCCGTCGCGGCCCTGGCGCTCCAGACAGGCGTCGGCCAGCTGGTTGAGCGCCTTCAGCGCCTTCCGCTCCGTGGCCGTCGGGGTGTCCAGCGCGTCCACGGCGCAGCCGGTGCCCCGGACGCGGTCGGGGTCGTTGCCGCCGACCACCTGGATCAGCGGGCGGCCGCTCGCACCGGCCACCACATCGGCGGCGATCCCGAAGTCGCCCAGGCAGGCCACGCCCCGGTCGGCGGTCCTGCGCAGCCGGGTCCGTTCCGCCGCGGGCAGCCGGAACGGACCCACCGCGCGCGGGTCGACCCGGTCCGTGGTGGTACCGGTCGCCCCGGCGCCCGCCGACAGCGCGGTGTCCACGGACAGCGGATCGACCACCGCCGACGCCTGGGCCGGGAGCGCCGCCGCGCCCGGGGCCGCCGAGTCCGCCAGCGGGGCGCGGGCCTGGGTCGTCAGCGCGATCCGCCGCCCGGACTGCTCGGCCAGCTCGCGCACCGTGGCCCCGACGCCGACCCAGGTCGGATGAGCCGCCGCGTAACCGAGCAGACGGTGGTAGATCCGGGCGTCGGCGGCCAGGTTCTGTCCCTGCTCCTGGCGGATCGCGCCCGAGGTCGTCTGCACGGCGAGCCAGGCGGTCGCCGCCACCGAACAGGCCGCGACCAGGGCGGAGACCGCCAGCAGCCGCGCGAACAGGCTCTTGCGCAGCGGCACGCGCCGCCGCGCGCCGCCCGCTCCCGGACGCCCCGGGCTACGAAGTCGCCGCACGGGTCGCCGCCTTCGCCGGGTCCGTCAGCTTGTAGCCGACACCGAAGACGGTGAGCAGCCGGACGGGCCGGCGCGGTGCCGGTTCGATCTTCTTGCGCAGGTTCATCACGTGCACGTCGACGGTCCGGTCACTGATATAGCGGTCGAAACCGTGGAGTTCGCCCAGCAGCTGCTGCCGGGAGAACACCCGGTCCGGCTCGGCGGCGAGCGCGGCCAGGATCCGGAACTCGCCCGGGGTGCACTCCACGGCCCGCCCCTCCACCGACACGACGTGCCGGACCGGATCGACGACCAGCGCCCCCACCCGCAGCACCCCGGCATCCTCCGGTTCGCCGCCTGTGCCCCGCCGGCTGCGGCGCAGCAGCGTACGCACCCGGGCCATCAGCTCGCGCGGGCTGTACGGCTTGGTCATGTAGTCGTCGGCGCCCAGGTCGAGGCCGAGCAGCAGATCGTCCTCCGTGGTGCGGGCGGTGAGCATCAGCACCGGCAGCTCCCGGTGCTCCGCGCGCAGCACGCGTACGACGTCCAGGCCGTCGGCCCGGGGCATCATCACGTCGAGGACCAGTAGATCGGGTTCGCGCTGCCGGACCGCTTCGAGAGCCGCCAGGCCGTCGGGGGCGACGGTCACCCGGTGGCCCTCCCGTTCGAGGTAACGGCGGAGGAGTTCGGCCTGGTTCTCGTCGTCCTCGGCAACGATCACATGTGCGCACACGCGATCGATCGTAGACAGGTCCTACGCCTCCTCCGCGTCGCGGTGCGCCTCCATCAGCTCGTCGTGCGCGGCGACGATGTCCCGGGCGAGGACGGTGACCATCTCCTGCCGGGTCGGCGTGGATCCGGTGTGCGCGGAGTACAGCCGCAGATCGCGCTGCGCGGACGCCTTCGCGCACAGTTCGCGAGCGAAGCGGGCGTTGCCCACCAGATCGGCCTTGCCGCCGTCCACGATCGCCGTGCACAGCGATGCGAGGACATCGAGCGCGCCCGCGTCCGGTTCGTCGCCCTGCGAGGCCAGCACGGCCCGGGCGATCCGGACCAGTTCCCCGGCGGAGTACGAGGGGAAGTCGACGCGGGTGTTGAACCGGGAGACCAGTCCGGGGTTGGTGGCGAGCAGCGCCGACATCTCGTCCCGGTATCCGGCGAGTACGACGACGAGCCGGTCCCGGTCGTCCTCGGCCCGCTTCAGCAGGACCTGGACCGCCTCCTTGCCGAAGGCGTCGCCGCCGTTGAGCCCGGTGATGTCGAGCGAGTACGCCTCGTCGATGAACAGCACCCCGTTCAGCGCCGAGTCGATGACCGCGTTGGTCTTGAGGGCCGTCGACCCCAGGTGCTGGCCGACCAGGTCGGCGCGTTGGGCCTCCACCACGTGCCCCGAACTCAGCAGCCCGAGCCCGGCGAACACCTGGCCGATGATGCGGGCCACGGTCGTCTTGCCGGTGCCGGGCGGCCCCGCGAAGACGAAGTGCCGGGGACGGGCCCCGCCGGGCAGACCCTGCTCCTCGCGCAGCGCGGACATCCGCAACTGCGCGATCAGCGTGAGCACCTGGCGCTTCACCGGCTGCAACCCGATCATGGCGTCGAGGGCCCGCTGCGCCTCGGCGAGCACCCGGGCCCGGTCCTCGGCCGACAGCCCGCCCTCGCCTCCTCCGCCGGAACCGGTCGCGGACGGACCCCCGCCCGCCGTGGCCGCGACCGGGGACGCGGGCGCCGGGGCGGGCTTGCTCGCCGGGCGGGCCCGGGCGCGCGACTCCACGTCGAGCAGGTCGGGCGCGCACCGGAAGGCGTACTGGTACCGCTGCAGCGCCTCCTCCTCGCGGCCCAGCGCCTCCAGCGACCGCCCCATGAAGTACTTCACCTCGGCGTCGAACCTGCTGCCCCGTTCGAGCTTGCCCGGCAGCGCGGACAGCACGTTGAGCGACTCGTGGCACACCCCCTGGGCGAACAGCGAGCAGCCCACGTACAACTGCGCCTCGTCGCGCAGGAACGCGTCACCGATCCCGGGCGCGTACCTCAGGACGAGCGGCCAGTCCTCCTTCAGGAACGCGTACCGGGTGCAGACGAACCGGGTCTCGTCGCAGTCCAGCAGTGCCGTGGAGAGCCCCTTCCACGCCTCGTCCAGCCGCCGGTCGTCCAGGAACGCCGACATGGCCGCCAGCCACAGGTCGCGGGAGTTCTCCAGCCGGAAGGTGACGTAGTGACCGATCTGGAAGGTGGACCGGAACGGCGAGTGGTACTTCGAGCGCAGCGCCCCGAACTGCGCCGAGGAGCGCAGCAGCCCGTCCAGCGCCGCCTTCTGGTCCGTGCCGGTCACATGCAGGCCCAGCCAGGCGTCAGCGGCCGTCGGGTCGTGCCGCGTGGCGAGCGCGAACTGCGCGGCGGCCCCCGCGCCGTCCCCCTGCCGCATGAGAGCCATCCCCTGGTTCCACGCCTGCTCGGCCTTCCTGGCCGACCCCCGGCTCGCGGCACCCTGCACGTGACTCTCCCCTCGCCCGGCGCGCCGTCCCCGCCCGCGGCCCCCCGTGATCACATCCGCAACGGTCGTCAGGATAGCCAACACCGGGCGAGCGGCCCCCGCACGCCGACCGCCTCGGATACGATTCCGGTCGCCGTCTCCGCTCCCCACCGTCACCGCCGGGAAGTCCGCCTGATGCCCGCCGTCCCCAGCAGCCGGACCCCGGACCGGCTGTGCCCAGGGGTGCGCGCCGCGCTCACCACCCTCGGCACCGGCTTCCTGCGCCACCCCGCCAACACGGCGCTGCGCGCGCACGCGGACGCCCCCGCCCTGCACCACGCCCTGCTGCGCCTCGTCTTCCGGCTCCTCTTCCTCTTCGTCACCGAGGACCGCGGCGTCCTGCTGTTCCCGGAAGCGACGGCCCGCGCCAGGGCCCGCTACGCGACGCACTTCGCCACGGCCCGCCTGCGCGCCCGCGCGCGCGGCGCCGCGGAGCACGGGAATCCGTACGCGGCGCTGCGCGCCGTCCTCGACGCCCTCGGCGCACCGGACGGGGACCCCGGCCTCGGCCTGCCCGGGCTCGGCGGCATCTTCACCGCCACGGAGGCCGACGCCCCGCTGCACGGCCTGGCCCTGTCCGACGAGGACCTGCTCACCGCGGTACGCCAGTTGTCCGAGGCCCCGGACCCGGGTACGCGGCGCGCCCGCACGGTCGACTTCGGCCGCCTGGAGGCGGAGGAACTGGGGTCCGTCCACGAATCGCTCCTCCAACTCGTCCCCCGGATCGACGCGGCGGACCGCGCCTTCGCGCTGGTCGGGGTCCCCGGCAACGCCCGTAAGACGTCGGGCTCCTACTACACCCCGGCCGCCCTGGTGGAGTGCCTGCTCGACGCCACCCTCGACCCGGTCCTCGACGCCGCCGTCGCACGGGGCGAGGCAGCGGGCGCCGCCGACCCGGGCGAGGCCGCCGCCCGGGAGCTGCTCGCCCTCACCGTCTGCGACCCGGCCTGCGGCTCCGGCCACTTCCTGGTGGCGGCGGCCCGCCGCATCGCCCGGCGCGCCGAGGCCGTGCGCGGACGCGCGGCCGAGCCGCCCCGCGACGTGCTCCACGAGGTCGTCGCCCACTGCGTGCACGGCGTGGACCTGGACCCCATGGCCGTCGAACTGACCAGGATGGCCCTGTGGCTGGAGGCCCCGGAGCCCGGCCGGCCGCTCACCTTCCTCGACGACCGCGTCAAGCACGGCAACGCCCTGATCGGCGCGGTGCCGGACCTGCTGCAGGGCGGCGTCCCCGACGCGGCGTTCGCCCCGCTCGCGGGCGACGACCGCGCGCACGCCGGGGCCCTGAGGAAGCGGAACAGGGCCGAGCGGAGGGCCTCGGGCGGCCGGGCCGTCGCACCGGGGCGCGACGCCGCCGACGCCTGGTGCGCGGCGTTCCTCTGGCGCAGGACGGCGGATGCCCCGCCGGCGGTGACCGACGCGGTCCTCCGCGACCTGCGGCGCGCGCCCCGGCCGACCCACGAGGAGATCGCGCGGCTGCGGGACCGGTACCGGTTCTTCCACTGGCACCTGGAGTTCCCCGAGGTCTTCGGCGCGGACGGCACCGGCGGCTTCGACTGCGTCCTGGGCAATCCGCCCTGGGAGCGCATCAAGCTCCAGGAGCAGGAGTTCTTCGCCCAGCACGACGCGGAGATCGCCGCCGCGAAGACCGCCGCCGCCCGCAAACGCCTGATCGCCGCGCTGAAGGAGGACCCCGACCGCACCGCCCTGCACACCGCGTTCGAGGCGGCCAAGCGCACGGCGGAGGGGACGAGCCACTTCCTGCGCAACGGCGGACGGTACCCACTGACCGGGCGCGGTGACATCAACACGTACGCCGTGTTCGCCGAGGCGGGCCGTGCGCTGACCGGCCCTCGCGGCCGGATGGGCATGATCGTGCCGACGGGCATCGCCACGGACGCGACGACCCGCTTCTACTTCAAGGACCTGGTCGACCGGGGCACGCTCGCCGCCCTGTACGACTTCGAGAACGCCGCGCCCGTCTTCCCCGACGTCCACCGCTCGTTCAAGTTCAGCATCCTGTCCCTGACCGGCCGGGCCCTGCGCGAACCCGCCGCCAGGTTCGCCTTCTTCCTTCGCGACCCGGCCGAACTTGCCGACGAGGGGCGGGTGTTCGCGCTCACGCCCCAGGAGATCACGCTCCTCAACCCCAACACGGGCACCTGCCCGGTCTTCCGGACCCGCCGCGACGCCGAGATCACCCTCGGCATCTACGCGCGTCTCCCCGTCCTGATCGAGGAGGGCGCCCCGGCGGGCAACCCGTGGGGCGTCACCTTCGGCACCATGTTCCACATGGCCAACGACTCGCACCGCTTCCGCACCCGCGAGGAGCTGACGGCCACCGGCTGGCAGGCGGCCGGGAACCACTACGTCAACGGCGAGCGGGTCATGCTCCCGCTGTACGAGGCCAAGATGGTCGACGCCTACAACCACCGCGCGGCCGACGTGGTCAAGAGCGCCACCGCCGTCAAACGCCAGAACCAGCCCGCCTATCTGACGGCCGACGCCTGGGCCTCCGCGTCCCGCCTGGCCCTCCCCGGCAACTGGGTGGACCGCGCCGAGACACCGCCCGGCACCCCGCCCGGCCGTCTCGCCTTCCTCCGTATCAGCAGCCCCACCAACCAGCGCACCATGATCGCCGCGATCCTGCCCCCGGCGGCGATCGGCGACTCCGTCTTCCTGCTGCACACCAGGAGCTCACGCGACAGCGCCGCCCTGGTGGCCCACTTCAACTCCTTCGTCTACGACTACGTCACCCGCCAGAAGGCCGCAGGACTCAACCTCAACTTCTTCCACATCCGCCAACTGCCCGTCCTGCCCCCGGAGACCGTCCGCCGCCACACGGACTTCCTGATCCCGCGCGTCCTGGAACTCACCTGCACCGCGCACGACATGAGCCCCTTCGCCGCTGACCTGGGCGACACGCGCGGCCCGTTCCGCTGGGACGAGGACCGCCGCAGCCGGATCCGGGCGGAACTGGACGCGTTCTTCTTCCACCTGTACGGAATCGGCCGCGCCGACACGGCGTACATCCTGGACACCTTCCCCATCGTCCGGCGCAAGGACGAGGCCCGGTACGGCGGATACCGCACCAGGGACCTCATCCTGGCCGCGTACGACCGCATGGCCGACGCGGGCCTCGTGACGGGCGGCACGTACACCTCACCGCTCGTCCCGCCGCCGGGCGAAGGGCCCCGGCACCGGTGCTCCGCGCCTCCGTCCCGGTCGGACGTGGCTCATGGGGCAGCGGTTGCGGCATCGCGCGCGATCTCCGCGAGCGTGTCGCGGTAGGCGCGGGGAATGGACCCGGCCCAGCTGGGTAGGTTCGCCGACTGTTCCGCCCGGCGTCACTCCGTGCACATGGCAAGAGCCTTACGCGGAGACCGGCGGGTCTGGAACACTCCAGTCGCTTTCCCCCATGTCCCCCCACCGCGAAGGCATCCACCCATGGCAGAAATCGACCGCCGCCGGCTCCTGAAGCTCGCCGGGGGCTCCGTCGCCCTCACCGCCCTGTCGAGCAGCATCGCCCGTGCCGCGTCCCTGCCCGCACGGGGGCGTACGGGCACCATCGAGGACGTCGAGCACATCGTCGTCCTGATGCAGGAGAACCGTTCCTTCGACCACTACTTCGGGACGATGAAGGGCGTACGCGGCTACGGCGACCCGCGCCCGGTCACCCTGCCCAGCGGCAAGCCGGTCTGGCACCAGACGGACGCGGCCGGCCAAGAGGTGCTGCCGTTCCGGCCGCCGGCCGACGCCCTCGGGATGCAGTTCCTCCAGGACCTGAACCACGACTGGGCGGGCGGGCACCGGGCGTTCAACAAGGGGGCCTACGACCAGTGGGTGCCCGCCAAGACGGCGACCACGATGGCCCACCTCACCCGGGACGACATCCCGTTCCACTACGCGCTCGCCGACGCCTTCACCGTCTGCGACGCCTATCACTGCTCGTTCATCGGCTCGACCGACCCCAACCGCTACTACCTGTGGAGCGGTTACACCGGCAACGACGGCGCCGGCGGCGGGCCCGAGCTGGGCAACGACGAGCGGGGGTACGGCTGGACGACCTACCCGGAGCGCCTGGAAGAGGCCGGTGTGTCGTGGAAGGTGTACCAGGACATCGGCGACGGCCTGGACGCCGCCGGGTCCTGGGGCTGGATCGGGGACGCGTACCGCGGCACATACGGCGACAATTCGCTGCTGTACTTCGACTCCTACCGGGACGCCCGGCCCGGCGACGCCCTGTACGACAAGGCCCGTACCGGCAGCGACCTGAAGAACGGGGGCGGTCTGCTGGACGACCTGAAGGCCGACATCAGGGCCGGCACGCTGCCCTCGGTGTCCTGGATCGTGGCGCCCGAGGCGTACAGCGAGCACCCCAACTGGCCCGCGAACTACGGCGCCTGGTACATCGCGCAGGTCCTGGACGCACTGACGTCGGACCCGGAGGTCTGGGGCCGCACCGCCCTGTTCATCACGTACGACGAGAACGACGGGTTCTTCGACCACGTGGTCCCGCCGTACGTGCCGTCCGGGCCCGCGCAGGGCCTGTCCACCGTGGAGACCGCCGCCGACTACTTCCCGGGCGACCTGCGGTACGCGGCGGGTCCTTACGGGCTCGGCCAGCGGGTGCCGATGACCGTGGTGTCGCCGTGGAGCACCGGCGGCTACGCCTGCTCGGAGGTCTTCGACCACACCTCCGTCATCCGGTTCATGGAGCGGCGCTTCGGGGTGCACGAGCCGAACATCTCGCCCTGGCGGCGGGCCGTCTGCGGCGACCTGACCTCCGCCTTCGACTTCCGGCGCACGGACGCCTCCCCGCCCGAACTGCCCTCCACCGCCGCCTACGAGCCCCCGGACGGCGACCGGCACCCCGACTACAGGCCCGTCCCGCCCGCCACCGGAGCGGTGCCGAAACAGGAGCGCGGCTCGCGGCCCACCCGCCCGCTGCCCTACGCGCCCCTGGCGGACGGCGCGGCCGACCCGGCCACCGGCACCTTCCGGCTCACCTTCGGCGGGGGACCGGCGGCCGGCGCGCAGTTCCTCGTCACCTCCGGCAACCGCACGGACGGGCCCTGGACCTACACCACGCACGCGGGCGCCACGGTCGCGGACTCCTGGAACACCGCGTACTCCCAGGGCGTCACCGACCTCACCGTGCACGGCCCGAACGGCTTCCTGCGCTCATTCCGCAGCCCGGGCAGGACCGCCGGACCCGAGGTGACGGCCCGGCACGACGCGGCGACCGGCAACCTCGCACTCACGCTCACCCACACCGGAACCGGCACCGTCCGGCTGACCCTGCGCAGTGCCGCCGCGTACGGGGGAGAGGTGCGGACGGTCACCGTGCGACCGGGGCAGACCGTGAGTCATTCGCTCGACCTGCGCCGCAGCAAGTACTGGTACGACGTCACCGTCACGAGCGACGCGGACGCCACCTTCCTGCGGCGCTTCGCCGGGCACGTCGAGACGGGCGCGCCCGGGGTGAGCGATCCGGGGCTGCGCACCGGGTGAGACTCCGCGCGGACCGGCCGGGGCGACCGTCCACGGTCCGGGATTGATCGTGAACGACCGTCCTGGCGCGCTGGATTCCCTTCCCGTTCTGCTCGGCAGTTGAGCCGGTGTGACGGGGCGAGGGGCGGCGGGCATATCGTTGCGGTAGCCGACGCGCACAGAGGTATCGAAGCGCTTCGACAGTGGTCTGGACATGCCGTCATGGCAGGGCTAGGCTCGCGCTGTCTCTCCGCGTCACGGGCGGGGAGAGCGGAGTCGAAGCGCTTCGCCACATCTGACCGGTGAGGGAGAGCCGCATGGTCACCCTGGCCGAGGTCGCGCAGCACGCCGGAGTCTCCGCGAGCACGGTGAGCTACGTCCTCAGCGGGAAGCGCTCCATCTCCGTCGCCACCCGCGAGCGTGTCGAGCGCAGCATCCAGCAGCTCGGCTACCATCCCAACGCCGGGGCCCGGGCGCTCGCCAGCAGCCGGTCGAACATCATCGCGCTGATGGTGCCGCTGCGCACCGACATGTACGTGCCCGTGATGATGGAGATCGCCATCGCGGTCGCCACCACCGCCCGCACCCACGGCTACGACGTCCTGCTCCTCACCGGCGAGGAGGGGCCCGCGGCGGTGCGGCGGATCGCCGGCAGCTCGCTGGCCGACGCGATGATCCTGATGGACGTCGAACTGCACGACGAGCGGCTGCCCCTGCTGCGCGAGACCGACCGGGCCGCCGTGCTCATCGGCCTGCCCGCCGACACCACGGGACTGACCTGCGTGGACCTCGACTTCGAGGCGACCGGAGCCCTCTGCGTGGAGCACCTGGCCGGCCTCGGGCACCGCGAGATCGCCGTCATCGGCGAGGCCGCCGCGGTCTACGAGCGCCACACCGGATTCGCCGAGCGGACCGTCGACGGCGTACGCGCCAAGGCGCAGGAGACCGGCGTGCGCATCCTGCACCGGCCCTGCGAGGGCGGGTACGCGGCGATGGCCCAGACCCTGTCCCGGATATTCGACGAGCGCCCCGGCACCACCGGCTTCATCGTGCAGAACGAGGCGGCCGTCGAGCCCCTGCTCAACCTGCTGCGCCAGCAGGGCCGCGCCGTGCCCGAGGACGTGTCGGTGGTGGCGATCTGCCCCGAGCAGGTGGCCACGCAGGCGTCGGTGCGGCTGACCTCCGTCGCCATACCGGCCCAGGAGATGGGCCGCCGCTCCGTCGAGCACGTCGTCGCCAAACTGACCGGCCGGGGCACCGACGAAGTCGAGCTGCTCGCGCCGGAACTGACGCTGCGTGAGAGCACCGGCCCGGCCCCGGTGTGACGCGTGAGCCGGCCCCCGCGCGGGGGCCGGCTCCTCAGCTGCGCGGGTCAGCTCGCCGAGACGCCGAACGCGTTCGTGCGGAAGTCGAGCCCGCCGGCCGACGAGGTGATCTCGTAGCCGAACTGGACGTCACCGATGGTCTCGTCGCCCCACCAGCCCTTGGTGTCCTTGATCCATTTCAGGATCGGCAGGATGTTCACCGTCCCCGAGGTGGAGTCCGAGGTCCGCAGGAACGAGAACACCTGGTTGGATCCGTTGTCGCCCTTGTAGACGGTCCAGGTGTGCCCACCCAGCGTCACATTGCCCTGCGAGGTGCCCAACGGGCCCACGGCGCCGTTGTAGTTGACCCAAAGCATGACCTCATAGTCGTAGTCGCTGTCCCAGATGTCGTACGAGGTGTTGTACGCGCCGGACGACGGGACGGTGACGTTGTACGTGCTGGTGAGCGACGACAGCGAGCCGATCGGCTTGTTCACCACCTTCTTGGCGTTCGGGTACGACTTGATGCCGCCGGTGTTCGGGTGGTCCGCCCAGACGCCCCAGTTCGACGAGGAGTTGGCCCAGATGGACTGGGCGCCCGCGCCGGAGCCCCAGATGTTGTTGTAGAGGATGTAGTCGTCGGAGGTGGTGTACGTGCCCCACTGGTCCGACGAGGACCAGACGGCCGCCTGGGCGGGGGCGGCGGCGAAGCCGACGAGGGCCGCCAGCGCCACCGCCGGGGTCAGGGCCAGCCTGCTGAGAGTGCGTTGTGCCATGGTCGTCCTTCCATGGTGGGTGGGGGGAAGTGCTACCGCGGCCGGAGTTCCAGGACGCGGTCCACGCCGGCCGTCAGCTCCAGAGGAGCCGAGGGGGAGCCGGCGGAGGCTTCGGTGAGGGTGTGCCCGTCGCCCGTACGGACGTCGACGCGGGCATCCCGGTCCGGGCGCAGCACCGCCGTCGCGGAGCCGTCCGCCGACCAGCGCAGGTCCACGGTCGCCCCGAACCGCGTACGCACTCCGCGCAGTTCACCGGCCGGGCAGCCCGCGAGCGGTGCGGGAAGCAGGACCAGGCGGTGCGGGGCCGACTGGACCAGTGACTCGATCACGGCCGCGGGCAGGGCGTGCGCCGCGTCCGCGTTGTACACATCGCGACCCGGGTAGTGCGCGCTCATCAGCGAGTCGTGGAAGAAGTCGCCCGCCAGCACCGAGCGGACCGCCGCCGAGGCTCGGGTCCGGTCCCGCAGCCGGGTCGCGATCAGGGCGTGGTGCAGATGGCCGTGGGCCGAGTCGTTCTCCGCGCCCCGCAGTTCGAGCGCCCGGTGCGCGGCGGCGGCCAGCCCGGGTGTGTCGTAGGGGTTGATCGCGTCCAGCGGCCACACCGGGTACAGGTGGCTGAGGTGGCGGTGGTCATACGTCTCCGCCAGCCCCGGCCACGCCCACTCGGCGAGGGCGCCGTCCTCGTTGATCCGGTAGTCGGCGAGCCGGTCCGCCAGCGCCCGGCGGCGCTCGGCGGTCGCACCGTCGGGGGAGCGGGCGGCCGAGGCGGTGAGCGCGTGGCGGGCCGCCGCGAGGTCCATCGTCGCGTCGACCGTGCCCCAGCTCGCGTTGGCCGGACGGTTCTCCGGCGAGTACGAGGGCACGACGGCCACCCGCCCGTCGGGGCCGGTCCGGGTGAGGAAGTCCTCGTAGAACAGGGCCGTCTCGTGCAGTGCGCCGGTCAGCCGGGGGTCCTCGGCCCCCGTCGTCTCCGCGTGCTCGACCAGCGGCTCCAGCAGCCAGTCGGCGCCCGCCGTCCACAGGTGCAGCGGGTAGGCGCGCTGGTAGTGGCGGGTGTGCCCGGACTCGCCGTCCGTGTGCGACGGGGCCACGATGCCGCGCGCTCCGAAGATCGCCCGGGCGTTGTCCCGCCAGTCCGCGAGCTGCCCGTACACCAGCGACGCATGGGCCTCGGACACCTCGGGCAGCGCCGCCGCCGCGGCCGAGGCGATCTGGAGGTTCAGGTTGGCGTTCGTCGTGAACGCCCCCGACCAGGCGGTGTCCCAGTCACCCGTCCAGAGCCCGGTCAGCCGGGGCGGCAGGGCCCCGGACGCGGACAGCAGGTGGTAGCGGCCCGCCGCGCACAGCCGCTCCAGCAGGGCCGGGCTGTCCGGCCGGCGCACCAGCTCGGAGCCGGGCAGCGCCCGTTCGGCCGGGTCCGCGTCCAGGGTGAGCGCCGCCCGCCCGAAGGCCGGCCGGTGCAGCGCCACGTGCCGGGCCAGCAGCGCGTCGTAGCCGTCACCGGGCAGCGCGGCGCACTCCGCCGCCAGGTCCAGGTGGCCCGCGTGCCGGCGCACCCGGGTCAGCAGCAGCAGGCTCCTCGCCCCCTCGACGCGGACGCCCTCGCCCGCCACCGAGACGCGTCCGCCCTCCGTGCGGAGCACCGTCGCGCCGGTGTACGCGAGGTCGCTGTCGGGGTAGCCCGCGCGCAGCGTGAGCCTGGCCCCGTCCGGGGTGAGCACGGTGCTCCGGCCGACGGCCAGCCGGGGCGGGGCGCCCGGCAGGGCGTGGTCGAGCGTCACATCCACGGCCAGCCCCGGCCCCGTGACGTACTGGACGATCACGTCGTCGGCGCGCGAGACGAAGACCCGGCTGCGCCACGACTCGCAGCCGGCGGTGATCTCACCCGTGGCGAAGTCGACCGACCTGCGATAGGCCGCGGCCGGGTCGGCGGCGTTCCCGGGCACCGGCCGGACGCGCGTCTGGAAGGCCGGGTGGAAGGGCTGCACCCACACCAGCGGCCGGCCCGCGCCGAAGTGTTCCGCGGCCCGGGTCTCCCCGGCGAGCAGCGCGCTCTGGAGCCGGTCCAGCCGGTCCGCGAGCTCGGGCGGCCGGACGTGCTGACTGCCGTTGGGCCGGACCAGGGTGTGGTGGTTGACGATCACGCGGTCGTCGGCGGGGTCGCCGTACACCATGGCGCCGTGCCGGCCGTTGCCGCCGAGGAAGGCGTCCTCCCAACGGGCGGCGGGGCGCGGCTCCCAGGTGGAGTCGATGTCCGTGCGCCCGGTCACGGCGCGGATCTCCGCAGCACCGCGACGCCGTAGCGGCCGAGCGCGATCCGGTCCGTCACCGCTCGCCCGGTGAGCAGATCCACGTGGACGCCGGGCACGGTGACGGTGACCATCTCGCGGCGGTGGTGCAGCAGGAACAGCAGCTCGCCCCGGCGCACCGCCTCCACCCCTTCGGGCAGCCCGGCGAGGACCGGCTCCACCCCGGCATCCCGGACCACGTCGGCCAGCAGGGCCCGCAGCGCCGGGGGCTCGGGGAGCGTGGACACGTAGACCGCGCCGCCCCGGCGCAGCACGGCGGGCAGCCCGGCGAGCTCGCCGTCGCGGTAGGCGGCCAGGACCTCGGTGCCCTCGGCCGCCTCCAGCTCCTCGGACCAGAGGGTGCCCCGGAATCCGTCGCACTCCACGGCCTCGTCCGCGTCCAGCGGCCACCACTCGTGCAGGATGGCGATCCCGAACAGCTCGCGCAGGCGGGCGTCCATGCCGCCCGGCCGGACGCGGTCGTCCACGTCCGCGACGCCGCTGAAGAACCCGCACACCAGGTGCCCGCCGCCCTGTGCGTACGCCACGAGGTTGTCGATCGCCGTGTCGTCGAGCAGGTAGAGGTGCGGGACGAGGACCGCCTTGTAGCGGCTCAGGTCGGCGTCGGGGCGGGCGAAGTCCGTGGGCGTGCCGTTCTCCCACAGGGCACGGTGCCAGCGCCGGATCACCTCCGCGTAGTCGAGGAGCGCGGACGGGCCCCCTTCCTGGGCGCCCGCCCACCAGGCGTCCCAGTCGTGCAGGACGGCGACCTCGGCGGTTACGCCGGTCCCGGACACGGAGGAGCCGATCGCGGCGAGTTCGCCGCCCAGCTGCCGGGTCTCGCGGAAGGCGCGGCCCCGCTCACCGGCGTGGCCGAGCATCCCGGAGTGGAACTTCTCGGAGCCCTGCCGGGACTGCCGCCACTGGAAGTAGCAGATCGCGTCGGCACCGCGCGCCACCGACTGGAGCGACCAGAGCCGGTTCAGCCCCTCCGGCTTCGGATGGTTGACGCCCCGCCAGTTCACCGCGCCGGCCGCCTGCTCCATCAGCATCCACGGGCCGGCGGCCTGCGAGCGCGTCATGTCGGCGAGCATGGCGTTGTACTGGCCGCCCCACGGGTCACGCGGGTCCGGATAGACGTCGACCGAGACGATGTCCTCCTCGGCCGACCAGGCCCAGGCGTCCTGGCCGGACCACAGCGGCATGAAGTTCGTCGTCACCGGGATGTGCGGGGTGTGCCGGGCGACGATGTCACGCTCGGCCGTGAAGCACTCCATGAGCGCGTCGGACGTGAAGCGCTTGAAGTCCAGTACCTGGGTGGGGTTCCTCATGTACTGCGCCTTGCGCGGCGGCAGGATCTCCGTCCACGCGTCGTAGCGCTGGCTCCAGAAGGCCGTGCCCCACGCCTCGTTGAGCGCGTCGAGCGACCCGTACCGGTCGCGCAGCCAGCGGCGGAAATGGCCCGCCGTCTCGTCGCACCAGCAGTGCGTGCAGTACTCGTTGTTGATGTGCCACACGGTGAGCGCCGGGTGCTCCGCGTACCGCGCGGCCAGGTCCTCGGTGAGCGCGGCGGCGTAACGGCGGTAGACCGGCGAGCTGGGGCAGAACTGCTGGCGCGAGCCGTACCAGACGACGGACCCGTCCTCCGCGCGCGGCAGGGTCTCCGGGTGGCGCGCCCCCATCCAGGGCGGCGGGGACGCGGTCGGCGTCGCGAGCACGACGCCGATGCCGTGGGCGTGCATCAGGTCCATCAGCCGGTCCAGCCAGTCGAACTCGCGGGCGCCGGGGCGGGGTTCGATCTTCGCCCAGGAGAAGACGCCGAGCGTGACGGAGTTGACCCCGGCCTCCTTCATCAGCCGGACGTCGTCCTCCCACACCTCCTCGGGCCACTGCTCGGGGTTGTAGTCGCCTCCGAAGAGGATGCGGCCACGGGCCGCGTCGCGCAGGGACGGCATGGCGTCTCCGGTTCTCCTGGGGTGGGGGGGTCAGCGGGGGAGGAGTGGCGGGTCAGCCCTTCACGGCGCCGGTGAGCATGCCCTTCTGGAAGTGCTTCTGGACGAACGGCGACAGCACCGCGACCGGGATCAGCGCGAGGATCATCACCGCCATCTGCACGGCGAGGCTGTTGATCTGCCCGTTGCTCACGGCCGCGCCCATCGCGCCCGGCGGCACCTGGTGCTGGAGGACCAGCTGCCGCAGGATCATCTGCAGGGGGTACTTGTCGCTGTCCTGGATGTAGAGCATCGCGTTGAACCACTGGCTCCAGTAACCGACCGCGTAGAACAGCGAGATCACGGCGATCACCGCACGCGACAGCGGCATGATGATCTGGAGCAGGATGCGCCACTCGCCGGCCCCGTCGATGCGGGCCGCGTCGATGAGTTCGGGCGCGGTGTCCATGAAGAAGCCGCGCAGCACCAGCACGTTGAACACGCTGATCGCGCTGGGCAGGATCATCGACCAGTAGCTGTTGCTCAGCCCGATGCCGGTGACCAGCAGATACGTCGGGATGAGTCCGGCGCCGAAGAACATGGTCGCCATCAGCGTCATGAGCAGGGGCCGGTGCGCGTACGAGTCGCGGCGGCTGAGCCCGTACGCGCAGAGGATCGAGACGACCATGCTGACGGCCGTGCCGACGACGGTGAGGCCGACGCTGACGGCGGCGGCTCGGGTCACCGCGCCCCCGCTCAGCAGCTCCTTGTACGCGACGAACGTGATGTGCTTGGGCCAGACGACCAGGCCGCCCGCGTCGTTGATGGTCTTGGTGTCGGAGAGGCTGGTCACCAGGACCACCCAGATCGGGATGATGATGACCGCGCAGATCGCGACGAGCCCGAAGCCCTTGAAGGCGAGGCCGGCCTTCGTCGGCTCCTCCTCCCACACGGGACGCGGTTCGATGCGCAGAGCGCGCTGGAGGCGTGTCTCGGTGCGGGGCGCCGGCTCCGCTCGCTGGTCCAGGAGAGTTGTCATTTCTTGGAGTACACCCCCTGCTCGCCCAGCATGTGGGCGACCTTGTTGGCACCCAGCACCATGGCGACGCTGAACAGTCCCTTGAAGATGCCGGCGGCGGCGGCGTAGCCGAAGTCGCCGGTCTTGATGCCCGTCCACCAGATGTAGGTGTCCAGGATTTCCGAGGCTCCCGCGCCCACCTGGTCGCGCTGGAGCAGGATCTGCTCGAAGTCGAGGTTGAGCGCGCTGCCCACCCGCAGGACGAGCAGCAGGGCGATGACCGGGCGCAGCGCGGGCAGCGTGACGTGCCACATGCGGCGCCAGCGGCCGGCCCCGTCCACGGCCGCGGCCTCGTACAGATCGGTGTTGACGGCGGCGAGCGCGGCCAGGAAGACGATGACGCCCCAGCCGGCGTCCTTCCACACGGCCTGCGCGCTGACCAGGAACTTGAAGAACCCGGGGTCGGTCATGAGGTCGAAGCCCTCGTGGCCGTGCTCGCGCAGCCACTGGGCGACCAGTCCCGCGCCGCCGAACATCTGCTGGAAGACGGTGACGACGAGCACCCAGGAGAAGAAGTGCGGCAGATAGACGACCGCCTGGACCCAGGCCCGGACCCGCGCGCTCATGATCGTGTTGAGCAGGAGCGCGATGGCGATCGGGATGGGGAAGAACAGGACCAGCTGGGTCACGAAGATGACCAGCGTGTTCACGAGGACTTCCCAGAAGCGGTAGTCCTCGAAGATCCGGGTGAAGTTGTCGAACCCGACGAACGGGCTGCCCGTGATGCCCAGGTCGTAGACGTCGTAGTCCTGGAAGGCCACGATGTTCCCGAGCAGCGGGACGTAGTTGAAGATCAGCAGCAGCGCGATGGCCGGCATCGTCATCAGGATCAGCGTGCGGTCCCGCCGCAGCCGCTGGCGCCAGGTGATACCGCCCTGTTCCTTCCGGGGTCCGCGGACGCCCCCGGCCCGCGACCTGCCCGCGCTCCTCGTCTCCTCGCCGTCACCGTCCCCGGTGCCGCTCCCGGCGGCCGGGGCGCTCGCCCCGCCGGCGGTGCCGCCCGGGTCGGCCGTGACCGTGGCCCGTGCCTTCACCCTGTGCTCCCCATGTCGTGCTCCTGACCCCGGCCGCCGGGCTGCGTGTGCCCGGCGGCCCCTTCGTTCTCGTACGTACGCGTCAGTTGCCGGAGCCGTTCTTGTCGAGAATGTCCTGGTACCAGTCGCGCAGCTTGTCGCCGCCGCTCTTCTTCCAGGTGTTCACCGCGTCCTCGACGTCGCTGACCTTCTTGCGTCCCCGGCGGATGTCCTTCTGGAGGTCGTCGAACGGGGTGTACAGGGAGGCGTAGCGCTGCGGTTCGACCACCTGCATGCCGAAGAAGAGGGGCTTCTTGATGTTCGGCGCCTGGCGCGCCATCCAGCCGGCGTAGTCCTTGGCCAGCTGCGGCTGGTCCGGGTAGGCGATGGAGGTGGGCGGGGAGGCCACGAACAGGAACGTGGAGGGCTGCGCCTCCTCGACACCCTGCGGGGTGTACGTCGGGGACCCGTCCTTGATCGTGTAGTGGGTGCCCTTCACGCCGTAGTTGGTGAGCATGAACTCCTCGGTGCCGAACGGCGCGGCCGCGTAGTCGGCGATGGCGAGGAACTCCTCGATCTTCGCCTTGGGGAGCTTCTTGCTGAGGAAGGTGAAGATGCCCGCGGGGTCGGACTGCCACAGGGTCGGCTTGCCGCCGTCGGGGCTGAAGAAGTCCAGCGCCTGCATGTCGAACTTCGGGTTGACGGCCGCCTGCTCGGTGACCATGCCCTTCCAGCCGCCGGTGCCGTCGTTGTACATGACCGAACGGCCGCTGGTGAAACGGATCTTGGAGTCGGCGTCCTTCCCGGCCTCGGCGTCCGGGTGGACGTACCCGTTGTCGTGGAGCTTGCGGGCGAAGGCCAGCGCCTCCCGGTACTCCTGCGTCTCGATCTTGTGGACCAGCTTGCCGTCCTCCACCCGCCAGTAGTGCGGTGCGTCCGGAAGCAGACCGTAGATCATCTGTATGCAGACCCACAGATCGTCGAAGGCCCACACCTTCTTCTTGGGGGAGGTGTACTCCTTGCCGAAGGCCAGCAGGTCGTCCGAGCTCGCCGGAACGGCACCGGAGCCGATCAGGTCCTTGCGGTAGAAGATCGCGTTCCCGATGATCGGTGTCGGCATGGGCAGGCCGCGCAGCTTGCCGCCGAAGACCGAGTACTGCCAGGCGCCGGTCGGGATGTTGGCCAGGTTGGGGTACTTCTTGACGGCGTCGCCCGCGAGATACGGGGAGAGGTCGGCGAACTTGGCGGTGATGGCGTTGCGGATCTGCCCCTGCATGTTCCAGCCGG
Organism: Streptomyces sp. DT224; assembly: GCF_049844595.1. NCBI lineage: Bacteria > Bacillati > Actinomycetota > Actinomycetes > Kitasatosporales > Streptomycetaceae > Streptomyces > Streptomyces sp. DT224. The sequence continues at coordinate 117,345 of NZ_JBNCLI010000002.1, read as the reverse complement.
GGATCGTCATGACGTCCGGGATGTCCGAACCGGCGAGAACCGCGCCGATCTTGTCCTGGTACGTGTTGCCGTCCTGCGGGTCGAAGTCGAGCGTCGCGCCGACCGCCTTGTTCACGGCCGTGTAGTACGGGTTGTTCTTCTTCGGGACCGTGCCCCACAGCGGGGTCATGACCCGGAACTTCGAGCCCTTGCCCGGCACCGACTTGACCGAGACCACCAGCGGGTCGGGGAGCTTGGTGAAGCCGGGGCTCGACCCGTTGACGCCGGGGACGTCGGGCTGGACCAGGTTCAGCGGCACGTAGCTCGGCACGACCTTCTTGAGGGCCTTGCCCGTGGTCGTGCCCTCCTTGCTCCCGGAACCGGAACCGGAACCGCCGCAGGCGGCGAGCAGCGGCACCCCGCCGGCCACGGCGACGGCCGCCACCGCGCCCGTGGCGAGGAAGCTTCTCCGGCTCGGGGACGAGGCGGAGGGGGAGGAATTCGGCGTCATTGCGTCAACCCTTCGAGGCGCACCAGGACGACACGCGGCGGGGCGACCGCCGTTCGGTTCCTGTGTCTGAGGTGGAGCGTTACTGGCTGAGCCGGTGTCACCGGCCCCAGGTGAAGCGGTTCAACTGGGCGGCGGCTGAAGGAGTCGCCGTCCCGGGAAATCAAGGGCGCCGGGCGCCCCATCGAAGCTATGTCGAAGCGCTTCGATGTTGCAGCGAGGTTAAGTGAAGGGTCTGTGTCGCACAAGACTTCGTTGCCGGAATCCTCCGATGCGTTTCCGAACCGTTTCCCGAGGCGGGGAGGGAGAACCGGAAGCCGAGGTCCGTCATCGACCCTTGACATGCGCCGGGTTGGGCGTCGAGCATCGAAGCGCTTCGAAAGATCGTCCGAGGCTGCTCACTGGCCCGCACGACGCGCCGGCACCGCCATACCTCCCACCTTTGACGAAGGACCCGCACGTGACGGAACAACCGCAGCCCTACCGCGATCCGCGACTGCCCTTCGCGGAACGCGTCGACGACCTGCTCCGGCGGCTGACCCCCGACGAGCGCGTCGCGATGCTGCACCAGTTCGCCCCGGCGGTCGACCGGCTCGGGCTCGCCGCCTTCCGCACCGGCCAGGAGGCCCTGCACGGCGTCGCCTGGATGGGGCAGGCCACGGTCTTCCCGCAGGCCGTCGGCCTCGGCGCCACCTGGAACGAGGATCTGGTCCGCCGCGTCGGCGCGGCCGTCGGCGACGAGGTCCGCACCAAGCGCGCCCACGACGACCGGGTCGGGCTCAACGTCTGGGCCCCCACCGTCAACCTGCTGCGCCACCCGCTCTGGGGGCGCGGCGAGGAGGGGTACAGCGAGGACGCCGGGCTCACCTCGGCCATCGCGGTCGCCTACACCCGGGGCCTGCGCGGCGACCACCCGCACTACTGGCGCACCGCTCCCGTCCTCAAGCACTGGCTCGCCCACAACAACGAGACCGACCGCGACACCTCGTCCTCGTCGGTCCGCCCGAGGGTGCTGCACGAATACGACCTCAGGGCCTTCCGCGACGCGGTCCGGGCGGGCGCGGTGGCCGGGGTGATGCCCGCGTACAACCTGGTCAACGGCCGCCCCAACCATGTGTCGCCGCTGCTCTCCCAGCACCTGCGCAGCTGGACCGAACAGCCCCTCGCCGTCTGCTCCGACGCCGGAGCGCCGAGCAACCTGGTCGACTCCGAGCACTACTTCGACACCCACGAGGAGGCGACCGCCGCCGCCCTGCGCGCCGGCGTCGACAGCTTCACCGACCACGGCCAGGACTCCTCCGTCATGACCGGCCGCATCCAGGGCGCCCTGAAGCGCGGCCTCATCGACGAGCACGACGTCGACACCGCCGTCCGCCGCCTGCTCCACATGCGCTTCGCCCTCGGCGAGTTCGACCCCGAGACCGACCCCTACGCGGACACCGACGCCCTCGACACCGAGGAGCACCGGGCGCTCGCCCTGGAGGCCGCCGAGCAGGCGGTCGTGCTCCTCAAGAACGACGGGCTGCTGCCGCTCGACCCGGACGCCGGCCGGACCGTCGCCGTCGTCGGACTCCTCGCGGACGCCTGCAAGCTCGACTGGTACAGCGGCACCCTGATCCACCGCTCGACCCCGCTCGACGGGCTCCGCGAGCGCTTCGGCGCCGACCGGGTGATCCACGCCGAGGGCGCCGACCTGGTCCGCATCAAGTGCGCGGACGGCTGGCTGCACATCCCCGAGGCGGACCCGGCCGGGGACGCGGCGCGCGGCGCGGAGGGCGCCCTGGACCCGGCACTGCTCGCGGGACGCACCGATCTCCCGCCGCTGACCTGCGCCGACACCCCGTCCGAGCTGGCGCTCGTGGACTGGGGCGGCGGTGTGATCACCCTGCGGGAGCCGGACGGCCGCTACCTCTCGGTCGCCGAGGACGGGTATGTACGCGCCTCCGCGGACGAGCCGGGCGGCTGGGTCGTCCAGGAGACCTTCCGGTGGGAGGCGGTGGAAGGGCATGCCGGCGGTCACCGCCTTCTGCACATCGGAACGGGTGGGTATGTCTCAGTCGCCGCCGACGGCGTAAAGGTTGCCGCCCCGGACGAGGAGAATCCCGGAGCCCCGGGGACCGTCTTCGAGACGGAGGTGACCGAGCGCGGCGAGGACGCCGTCGCCCGCGCGGCAGCCGCCGCCGGCACCGTGGTCGTGGTCGTCGGCAACGACCCGCACATCAACGGCCGCGAGACCGAGGACCGCGCCACCCTCGACCTGCCCGCCCAGCAGGAACGCCTCTGGCGCGCCGCCCACGCCGCCAACCCGCGCACCGTCCTGGCGGTCACCTCCGCCTACCCGTACGCCCTCGCCGACGCCGCCGCCACGCTGCCCGCGCTGCTGTGGACCGCGCACGGCGGCCAGGCGGCGGGCACCGCGCTCGCCCGCGTGCTCGCCGGCGACGTCTCCCCGGCCGGCCGGCTCCCGCAGACCTGGTACGCCTCCGACGCGGAGCTGCCCGGCCTCCTGGACTACGACATCATCGGCTCACGGCAGACCTACCTCTACTACGACGGCACCCCGCTCTTCCCCTTCGGGCACGGGCTCACCTACAGCGACTTCACGTACAGCGACCTGACCGCCGTCCGCGAGGGCGACGTGCTGCGCGTCTCGCTGAACGTCACCAACACCGGCCCCGCCGCCTCCGACGAGGTCGCCCAGCTGTACGTACGGGCCGTGGCCCCGTCCGTACCCCGGCCGCTGCGCCAACTCGCCGGGCACCGCAGGCTGCACCTGGCCCCCGGGGCGGCGGAGCGCGTCGCGTTCACCGTGCCGGTGGAGGAGCTGGGCCACTGGGACGTGGCGCACGGCCGCTGGACCGTCGAGCCCGGCGCCTACGAGATCCAGGCGGGTGCCTCCAGTGCGGACATCCGGTGCCTCACGGTCGTCACCGTCGACGGCGAACCGGCCGGGCCGCGCCCGGTCCTGGACCGTAATCTGGAGGCGGCCGACTACGACGAGCAGCTGGGCACCGCGATCGTGGACCGGGCGAAGACGGACGGCGATGCGGTCACCGCCACCGGCGAGTCCAACGAACTCCTCTACCGCCGGTGCGACTTCGGCGCCGCCACGAGCGGCGTCGAGGTTCTCGCCTCGGGCGAGGGGGCCGTCCTGATCACCGTCGACGGCTCCACCGTCACCGTCCCGGTGCCCGCCACCGACGGACCGTACGACTACCGCACCCTGCACACCGGACTGACCGCCTCCGGCGTCGGCGACCTGCGCGTCGCCCTGCGCGGCACGGTCCGGCTGGCCCGTCTCGGCTTCACCGGGGCGGGCGCGTGAAGCGCCGCAGCCTCCCCGATCCCCCTCCCATTGCCCCCGGCAAGGAGTCCGCATGAAGTTCACCGACGGCTTCTGGCTCATGCGTGAGGGCGTACGCGCCTCCTACGCGACCGAAATCCGCGATCTGCGCGTCAGCGCCGACCGGTTCACCGCCTACGCGGCGGTGAAACCGGTGGCCGAGCGCGGCGACACCCTCAACACCCCGCTCATCACCGCCGACTGCTTCTCCCCGGCCGAGGGGATCATCGGCGTCCGCATCACGCACCACGCCGGAAAGGCCCGCCGCGGCCCGGACTTCGCCTTCCCCGGGCTCGACCCGGCGGGCTCCGGCGCCCGCACCCGCCAGGACGGCGGAGTCACCGAACTCACCAGCGGACCGCTGACGCTGCGCATGGACGCCGACGGGCCCTTCGGCCTCACCTTCGCCGATGCCGAAGGGCGCCGCCTGACCGGTGCCGACACCAAGGGCACCGCCTTCGCCACCACTTCCGACGGCGCCCACCACATGTTCGCCCAGCTCGCCCTGGACGTCGGGGAGAACGTCTACGGGCTCGGCGAGCGCTTCACCCCGTACGTGAAGAACGGCCAGAGCGTCGACATCTGGCAGGCGGACGGCGGCACCAGCAGCGAACTGGCCTACAAGAACATCCCGTTCTACCTCTCCTCGCGCGGCTACGGCGTCTTCGTCAACCACCCCGGCAAGGTGTCCTTCGAGGTCGGCTCCGAGTCGGTGGGGCAGGTGCAGTTCAGCGTCGAGGACCAGTCGCTGGAGTACTACGTCGTCGCCGGACCCACCCCCAAGGAGGTACTGGCCCGCTACACCGCGCTCACCGGCCGCCCGGCCCTGCCCCCGGCCTGGTCGTTCGGCCTGTGGCTGACGACTTCCTTCTGCACCGCGTACGACGAGGAGACCGTGACCTCGTTCGTGGACGGCATGGCGGAACGCGACATCCCGCTCTCCGTCTTCCACTTCGACTGCTTCTGGATGCGCGAGTACCAGTGGTCGGACTTCCTCTGGGACCCGGACGTCTTCCCCGACCCGGAGGGCATGCTCGCCCGGCTCAAGGAGCGCGGACTGCGGATCAGCATGTGGATCAACCCCTACATCGCCCAGAAGTCGGCGCTGTTCGCGGAAGGTGCCGAACTCGGCCACCTGGTCCGGCGCCCCAACGGCGACGTCTGGCAGTGGGACCTGTGGCAGCCCGGCATGGCCCTGGTCGACTTCACCAGCCCCGCCGCGCGCGAGTGGTACACCGGCAAACTGCGGCTGCTGCTCGACCAGGGCGTCGACTGCTTCAAGACGGACTTCGGCGAGCGCATCCCCACCGATGTCGTCTGGCACGACGGCTCGGACCCCGAGCGGATGCACAACTACTACGCGCAGATCTACAACCAGACCGTCTTCGAGCTCCTGGAGAAGGAGCGCGGCCACGGCGAGGCGGTCCTCTTCGCCCGCTCCGCCACGGCCGGCGGCCAGCAGTTCCCCGTGCACTGGGGCGGCGACTGCTTCGCCTCGTTCACGGCGATGGCCGAGTCCCTGCGCGGCGGCCTGTCCCTCTCGCTCTCCGGCTTCGGCTTCTGGAGCCACGACATCGGCGGCTTCGAGGGCACCCCGGACCCGGCGGTCTTCAAGCGCTGGCTCGCCTTCGGCCTGCTCTCCTCGCACAGCCGGCTGCACGGCAACGTCTCCTACCGGGTGCCGTGGGAGTTCGGCGAGGAAGCGGTGGACGTCGCCCGGGAGTTCACCCTCCTCAAGCACCGGCTCATGCCGTACCTGTACGGCGCCGCCGCCACCGCCCACCGCACCGGCGTCCCGGTGATGCGGCCCATGCTCCTCGAATTCCCGGACGACCCGGCCACCCGCACCCTGGACCGGCAGTACATGCTCGGCCCCGACCTGCTGGTCGCCCCGGTCTTCACGGAGGACGGGCAGGTCGAGTACTACGTCCCCGAGGGCACCTGGACCCATCTGCTCACCGGCGAGACCGTCACCGGACCCGTCTGGCGCCACGAGACCCACGGCTTCGACAGCCTCCCGGTCCTCGTCCGCCCCGGCGCCGTCCTGCCCTGGGGCGGCGACGACCAGCGGCCGGACGGCGACTGGCTGGACGGGCTCACGCTGCGCGTCTTCGGGGGCGGCGCGGCAGGGGCCGGTACGACGGTGACGGTGCCGGACCACACGGGCGCCACCGCCGCCACCTTCCGGGTGGCGCGCGACGGGGACACCCTCACGGTGACCCCCGAGCGCATCGACCGCCCGTACCGCGTGGTGGCCGAGGCGACGGGGGCGGCGGCGGAGGGGACGGGCACCGTCTCGGTGCCGGCCGGCTGACACCCGCACACCGGCGGGGCGGCGGGGCGGCGGGGGGGGGGGGGGGGGGGGGGCCCCCCCCCCGCGACTGCGAGTCATATGGACCAGATGGTGATCATCTCTTTCGTACGACGACGAAGTCCGCGAGCGCTGTGAGCTGCGCCCGCACGGGTTCCGGCATGTCGACACCGTGCAGCACCTCTATGGCGACCGCATGCTGTCGACGCGCCTCCTGGGCGGTCCACTCACGACCGCCCGCCTCCTCGATGAGCGCCGCACGGGCGGCGAACTCCTCCTCGGAGAAGCTGTCGAAGTCGCTGCTCTTGGCGTCGGCGGCGAGCAGTTCGCCGAGGCGCTCGGAGGCCGGCCCGCCCGCGGCGAGCGCGGCGACGACCGGCAGGGACTTCTTGCGCTGGCGCAGATCGCTCCAGGTCTGCTTGCCGGTGGACTCGGGGTCGCCCCAGATGCCGAGGAGGTCGTCGACGGCCTGGAAGGCGAGCCCGAGGTGGTGGCCGTACGCCTCCAGGACGTCGGCCGTGCGGTCGTCGGCGCCGCCGAGCACCGCGCCGATGGAGCAGGCGCAGGCGAGGAGGGCGCCGGTCTTGTTGCCCTCCATCTCCAGGCACTCCTCGACGGTGACGCTCTCGCGGTGCTCGTAGGAGATGTCCTGGGCCTGCCCGTCGATGAGCTTGCGGGTCGCCGAGGTCAGCCGCCGGGCCGCGCGGCCCGCCTCGGCCGTGCCGAGTTCCAGCAGTATGTCGTAGGCCAGGGCGAACAGGGCGTCGCCGACCAGGATGGCCTGGGCGGGGCCGTGCACCTTCCATACGGTGTCGCGGTGGCGCCGCTGCTCGTCGCCGTCCATCAGGTCGTCGTGCAGCAGCGAGAAGTTGTGCACGAGCTCGACGGCCACCGCGCCGGGGATGCCGGCCTCGGCCGCGGCTCCGGCCGCCTCGGCGGACAGCAGGGCCAGTGCCGGGCGGACGGCCTTGCCGCCGTCGCCGTCGGCGGGCCTGCCCTGGGCGTCGATCCAGCCGAAGTGATACGCGGCCACGGTGTCCATGGGCGGTGCGAGCCGGTCGACGGCGGCCCGGAGCACCGGCGCGGAAAGGGCCCGTCCGCGCTCCAGAAGCGCGGTGACGTCCGTGGTGTCCGCCACGGTGTCGGAAGCCGGATTCGCCGGGGTCACTGACTCTCCTCTTGTTCCGGTGGTACTGCTCATGCCGCCTCCTGCAGCGGATGTTCATGGGGGCGGCCGAGCGCCAGGAGCGCGGCGTCCGCGGCACTCGCACCACTGCGGACCGCGCCCTCCATCGTGGCGGGCCAGCCGGTGGCGGTCCAGGCGCCTGCCAGAAAGAGTCCGGGGGCGCGGGTGAGCGTGCCGGGGCGCAGCAGGCCGACGCCGGGCGCGGGCGCGAAGGTCGCGGTGCGCTCGCGGGTGACGAAGAAGTCCCGGATGCCGGCGCCTCGGGCGGCGGGCAGCAGCCGTTCCAGTTCGGGCAGGTAGCGGGCGCGCAGCTCGGCGACGGGCAGGTCGATCTCGTCGCCGGCCGCGGACTGGGAGACCGCGAGGTACTGCCCGGGTCCGGTGAGGCCGGACGCCTCGGTGCGGTCGAAGACCCACTGGACCGGGGAGCCGAGCGCGGCGAAGAAGGGCCGCCTCAGCACCTTGCGGTCGTAGACGACATGGACGTTGAGGATCGGGGACGTACCGATCTCCAGGAGCCTGTCCGGTGCGTCGAGCGCGCCCTCGGGCAGCAGGGCGTGGGTCTCGCGCTGCGGTACGGCCAGGACGACCGTGTCCGCCTCGATCCGTTCGGCGCCGGTGTCCACCACCCAGTGCCCGTCCTCGGTGCGGGCGAGGCCGTGGGCCTTGGTGCGCAGTTCGACGCGGACGCCGGCGGAGTCCAGGGCCTTGCGGCTCATCGTGTCGTGGATGTCCCCGAGCGGTACGGCGGCCCAGCCGATGTCGGCCGCGCCGGGTTCGGAGAGCAGCCCGGTCTTGAAGACCTTCGCGGCCAGCCCGAGCGAGGCGTTGGGGGCGGTGGCGTTGAGGGTGGCGACGCCGACGAGGTCCCACAGCGCCTCGATGGTGCGCGGCGACTGGCCGTGGCGGGCGAGCCAGCTGCCGAAGTCCACGGCATCCAGGGCGGGGTCGTCCGGGTCGAGCCGGCCGAGGGCGAGCGCGGCGCGGGCGACGCCGGCGCGTTCGGCGAGCGACAGGTGCGGATAGCCGGCGAGGCCGGCGGCGAGGTGCAGCGGGACCGGGAGCGCGTTGCGGCGCAGCCGTCCGAGCCGGGGGCCCGCGGGTCGCCCGACGTCCAGAACGGGCACGTCCAAACGGTTTTGCAGCGGTGCCAGGCGGGCGCCGTCGACCCGGTCGAGGAACCAGCGGTAGGCCGTGCAGCAGCGCAGGTAGACGTGCTGGCCGTTGTCGACGGTCAGCTCGCCCCGGCGGAAGGAGAAGGCGAGCCCGCCGAGCCGGGGCCGCCCTTCGAGCAGGGTCACGTCAAGCCCGGCGTCGGCCAGGCGGAGCGCCGCGGTCACACCGGCGAGTCCGCCGCCGATCACGACCGCGCGGGAACGGCGCAGTTCGTCGTCGTTCACGCGTCCCCCTCTCGCCGGCTGTTCGCCCATCGGCCCTGCTCGGATCGGTCCTGCCCAGACAGGGACGCGGCCGCCCGGCCGGGGGTTGCCCGCCGTCCGCCGCGTTCTTCCGTGATGCACATGGTGCGCGAGATGTACCTGAGGCGCATTCAGACACGCCCTCGGGCCGTGCGCCGCGAGATGTGCCGGGCGTCGAGACCGGACAGGCCGCGCACCGCGACGTACGCCTTCTCGTGTCCCGGGAGCGAGACCCGGCCGCGCAGCACCGCCTCGGGGTCGCGCTCGATGCGGTCGAGGAGCCTGCGGTAGATGCCGGCCATGGCCGCCACGCAGGCGCCGCTGCGCCGGTCGAGCATCGGCAGCAGCCGGTAGCCCTCGGCGAACAGGGCGCGGGCGCGCCGGACCTCGAAGTGGACGAGGCCCGCGAAGTCCGAACCGGGCGGCGGGGTGGCCCGCTGGAAGCCCGCGGAACAGCCGAACTTGGCGAGGTCGTCGGCAGGCAGGTAGGTGCGGCCGTTGCCCGCGTCCTCGCGGACGTCGCGCAGGATGTTCGTCAGCTGGAGGGCCAGGCCGAGCGTGTCGGCGTACTCGGGGGCGCGCTCGGCGCCGGGGGCGCCCGGCTCCGTACCGAACACGCCGAGGCTGAGGCGCCCGATGGCGCCCGCGACGCACCGGCAGTAGACCTTGAGGTCGTCCCAGGTCTCGTAGACGGCGCCGTCCACGTCCATCAGGACGCCGTCGATGAGCTCGTCGAGCCCTTCGAGCGGCAGCGGGAACCTGCGGGCGGCGTCGGCGAGCGCGACGGCGACCGGGTCGGTGTCGTCCTCCTCGACCTCGCCGGCGCGGACGCGGTCGAGCAGGGTGCGGGTGCTCTCCAGGCGGACGCGCTTGGTGTCCGGCTCCAGTTCGCCGTCACCGATGTCGTCCACGCGACGGGAGAAGGCGTACAGGGCCGACATGGCCTGCCGCTTCTCGGCCGGCAGCAGCCTGATGCCGTATGCGAAGTTACGCGCCTGCTGTCCGGTGACCGCCTCGCAGTAACTGTATGCGGCCTGCACCGGTGCCGACATGTACGTCGTCTGTCCCTCCACGGTCCGGCTCACCCCTCTCTACGCGCTTTTCGCAAGACAACTCCCACTTCGCGCAGCAGGCTGGGCTTGGTGGGTCCGGGTGGTCCGGGCAGTACGTCGAATCCGGCGGCCGCGATCGCGGTGAGGGCGGCGCGTCCTCCTCCCACGAATCCGGCGAGAAGCAGCCTGAGCCTGCCGTGGACGCTACCCACCAGCGGGGTGCCTTCATTCAGCAGATCCCGGGCGCGTTCCGCTTCGTACGCGATCAGGGAGCGGACCGACGCGTTCGCGGTGGGCGCCGCGAGGTCGGTCTCGCCGACGTGGAACCTGGCCATGTCCTCGGCCGGAAGGTAGATGCGGTCGCGGCCGAGGTCCTCGGCGACGTCCTGCAGGTGCTCCACGATCTGCAGTGCGGTGCACACGGCGTCGGAGCGGCGCAGCCGTTCGGGGCTCGCGGTGCCGGTGAGCTGGAGGACGAGGCGGCCGACGGGGTTGGCGGAGAGCTCGCAGTAGGCGAGGAGTTCCTCGTACGTGCCGTAGCGGCGCACCTTCTGGTCCTGCCGGTTGGCCTCGATGAGACCGATGAAGGGTTCGGGGGTGAGCGCGCGGCGCCGGGCGGTCGGGCGGAGCGCCCGCATCAGCGGGTGGTGCGGGGTCTCACCGGTGGTCGCGAAGACGCGGCGCAGGTCGCTCTCGAGCGCGTCGAGCATCGCGAGCCTGTCGTCGCTCCGAGCCGGGTCGAGGCCGAGGTGTGTCGCGTCGGCGCCGCCGGGGGCGAGGTCGCCGTCGCCGATGTCGTCCACGAGCCGGGCGAAGCCGTAGACGGCCATCAGGTCGTCGCGCCAGGCGCGCGGCAGGAAGAAGGGGGCGACCGGAAAGTTCTCGTGGGCTGCCTTGCCGAGGGTTCCGGATGCGGTGGTATCGGGCCGCGTCTGCCGGGTACGGGTCACTGCGGACCGCCCTGCGCGGGGACGGCGTGAGCACCTCGGAGCGGGAGATCTTCCGTCATAGCCGTCACAACTCCCGTTCTACACTGCTGACCCAAAATACCCCATTCCGGACACGCCGCCCGCCGTTCCGAGTGCCGAGGACGGCTCCCGACCGTCCCCCCAGGCGGTATCGCCCCAGTTGCGGCGAATCAGCACCGGTACAGCTTACGTCGTACAACGCTCATCCAAACGCCGGGGTCCGGGCCGCGCGGCACCGGCCCCGGGGCCCGCGTCAACTTTCCCCCCGCCGGGGCGCGTTCACGTCATCCGGCGGTAGGAGATCGCGACGGCAGCCGTACGACGAGGCGCGGATGTACGGACTCCGCTCCAGGTTGCGGACATGGCACGGCCTCCGCCGGAGAGGTCCGGCGGAGGCCGTGTGCCGTGCGACGCGGGGCGTCCTACTTGCCGGTCTCCCGTTCATAGGCCCGCAGGACCTCCTCGGTCGGCCCGTCCATCAGGAGCTCGCCCTTCTCCAGCCACAGCACCCGGTTGCAGGTGTCCCGGATCGACTTGTTGCTGTGGCTGACCAGAAAGACCGTCCCGGCCTCCTTGCGCAACTCCCGGATCCGCGCCTCGGAGCGGATCTGGAACTTGCGGTCACCGGTCGCCAGCGCCTCGTCGATCATGAGGACGTCGTGGTTCTTGGCGGCCGCGATGGAGAAGCGGAGGCGGGCGGCCATGCCGGAGGAGTACGTGCGCATCGGCAGGGTGATGAAGTCGCCCTTGTCGTTGATGCCGGAGAACTCCACGATGTCCTCGTAGCGCTCGCGGATCTCCTCGCGGCTCATGCCCATCGCGAGGCCGCCGAGCACCACGTTGCGCTCGCCGGTCAGATCGCTCATCAGCGCGGCGTTGACGCCGAGCAGCGAGGGCTGACCGTCCGTGTAGACGCTGCCGCTCTCCGTCGGCAGGAGTCCCGCGATGGCGCGGAGCAGCGTCGACTTGCCGGAGCCGTTCGTCCCGATGAGCCCGATCGCCTCGCCCCGGTAAGCGGTGAAGGTCACTCCGCGCACGGCGTGCACCTTGCGCACCCCGCGCGCCTCGCCCTTCTCGCGGCGCATGATCCGGCTCAGTGCGGCGGTGGCGCTGCCCTTGCCACCGCCGCCGCCGTTGACCCGGTACACGATGTGCACGTCGTCGGCGATCACGGTGGGGACGCGCCCCGCGGTGTTGTCGTCAGCCACGGCCGTACCGTTCCTCTGCCTTCCAGAAGTACACGAAGCCCACGATGCCCACCGCGATCGACCAGGCGAGGGCGACCGCCCAGACGTGGTCCGGCAGGTTCTCGGAGCCGTATCCGTCGATCAGGGCGAACCTGACCAGGTCCATGTAGATGGCCGCCGGGTTGTACTGGAGCACGTCGGTGATCCAGGCCGGCTTGTCCGCGAGCATCACCGGGATGGAGAACATGACCCCGGAGGCGTACATCCAGGTCCGCATGACGAACGGCATCAGCTGTGCCAGGTCGGGGGTCTTGGCGCCCATCCTGGCCATGGCGAGCGCCAGTCCGGTGTTGAAGAAGAACTGCATCACGAGGGCGGGGATCACCAGCAGCCAGGAGAGCCGGGGGTAACTGCCGAATCCGACCGTGACCGCGACCAGCACGATCATCGAGTACAGCAGCTGCTGGAGCTGCTGGAGCGAGAAGGAGATGGGCAGCGAGGCACGCGGGAAGTGCAGGGCCCTGACCAGGCCGAGGTTCCCGGAGATCGCGCGCACGCCGGCCATCACGGAGCTCTGCGTGAAGGTGAAGACGAACACCCCGGTCACCAGGAACGGGATGAAGACCTCCTGCGGTATCCCCTTCTTCGTGCCGAGGATCAGCCCGAAGATGAGGAAGTAGACCGCCGCGTTCAGGAGCGGGGTCGCCACCTGCCACAGCTGGCCCAGCTTCGCCTGGCTGTACTGGGCGGTCAGCTTGGCCCGGGAGAACGCCAGGATGAAATGGCGCCGCCCCTGGAGCTGGCGCACGTACTCGAGGAGTCCGGGCCGGGCACCGCTGACCGCAAGGCCGTACTTCGCGGCCAGCTCGGCCGCGCTCAGACCGTCGTCGGCTGATGGCGGGCTGCTCACCGCAACCGCCCCACCATGGGTTGTGTCACTCACCAGAAGAAACTCTCGTATTCGAAATGCGCAGCCAGTCGCGGGCGCGGCTCAGGGCGGACAGGTCCCGACAAGAAAAATACGCCTCATGCTCCCAGAGGGGAGCCTCTCAGATGACCGGAGGGCGGCCCAGCCTGGTCAGTCGCCACACCGTACGCCACTTCATGGGGCGGCGCGGTCCGCAGGGAGTCCGCCAGCCCTCCCGGAAGCCGCCGAACCACGCCTTGAGCGCCTCGCCGGACGGCCTGCGCAGCAGGGTCAGCAGCATCCACACCCCGAGGTACACCGGGACGAGGGGCGCGGGGAGGTTGCGCCGGGCCAGCCAGACCCGGTTGCGGGCCACCATGCGGTGGTAGACGGCATGGCGGGACGGGGCCGTGGTGGGGTGGTGCAGCACCATGTCCGCGCGGTAGTCGATCAGCCAGCCGGCGTCCAGCGCCCGCCAGGCGAGGTCCGTCTCCTCGTGCGCGTAGAAGAAGTCGCCGGGCAGCGGGCCGACCTCGGCCAGCACCCGGGTGCGCACCGCGTTGGCACCGCCCAGGAAGGTGGTCACGCGGGACGAGCGCATCGGGTCGGCCGCGCGCAGCCTCGGCACGTGCCGGCGCTGGGTGACCCCGGTCTCCGGGTCCGCGATGCGGAAGCTGATGATGCCGAGCCGGGGGTCGTCGGCGAACGCCTTCCGGCACAGTTCCGCGGTGTCGGTGAGGGGCAGCAGCCCGTCGTCGTCCAGGAAGAGCAGGGCGTCCACGTCGGCGCCGGAGGGCCCGAACGCCTCGATGCCGACGTTCCGGCCGCCGGGGATGCCGAGGTTCTCGGGCAGCTCGACGGTGCGGACGCCCGGGGGGACGTCGGGGACGGGCGAGCCGTTGCCGACGACGACCACCTCGATCCGGTCGCCCTCCTGGGCGGCGACCGAATCGAGCAGGGCGCGCAGCTCGGCCGGGCGGTTGCCCATGGTGATGATGACCGCGCCGAGTTTCATGGGTGTACTCACTTCAGCCTGCTCGACGCCAGGACCGACACGAGGTGCAGGAGGGTCTGGAGCAGGGCGATGCCCGCCAGGACCGCGACCGCGAGACGGCTGAAGAAGAAGTCGTCCCGCACCTCGTCCAGGACGGCCGCGACCAGGATGACCAGGGACGCCTCGACGCACAGGATGAGCCGGTGGAACTTGAGCGCGCCCGCGGCCCGGCGGGCAAAAGCCATGCCGGAGGAGCGGGGCTCGGAGGCGGACTCCTTGACCGGCGGCAGCCCGCCCTGGTGGCGGGCGACGCCGACCAGGTCCGTCTCGGCCTTGATCAGGATCGCGCCGAGCGCGGCGAGCGTGCCGAGGAAGGCCCACAGCCAGTCGATGCGGCCGGTGCCCCACAGGTCCGCGGCGCGCAGGCCGAAGCCGACGAGCACGGCCGCGTCGCACAGGTAGGCGCCGACCCGGTCCAGGTAGACGCCGCCGAGCGAGAACTGCTTCTTCCAGCGCGCGATCTCGCCGTCCACGCAGTCGAGCAGCAGGTAGAGCTGGACCATCACGACGCCGAGCACCGCGCCCCAGATGCCCGGGACGAGCAGCGCGGGAGCGGCCAGCACACCGGCCAGCGTCATCAGGTAGGTCAGCTGGTTGGGCGTGACCTTGGTGTTCACCAGGTACCGGTCGATGCGCAGGGAGACCTCGCGCATGTATATCCGGCCCGCCCAGTGTTCACCGCTGCGCCGGTCCTTGACGCCCGGCGGGTGAACGACCGGGCGGAGTTCAGCTACTGATGGTCTTGGCATAGTCGGCGTACGCGTCCCTGATCTGGTCGGTGGAGAGGCTGAGGTGTTCCAGGACCGTGAAGCGGCCCGGGCGGGTCTGGGGGGCGTACTCGACGGCCTGGACGAATTCGTCGGCGGTGAAGCCGATCTCCCCGGGCGTGACCGGCAGGCCGTGCCTGCGCAGGACGTCGGCGAAGAGGCCCGACTCGTCCACGGCGCCGCGCAGGTGCATGGCGAAGGCGGCACCGAGGCCGACCTGCTCGCCGTGGCTGGCGGCCCGCTTCGGGAAGAGCAGGTCGAACGCGTGGCTGATCTCGTGGCAGGCACCGGACGAGGGCCGGGTGTCGCCGCTGATCGAGATGGCGATGCCGGAGAGCACCAGCGACTCGGCGAGGACGGTGAGGAACTCGTCGTCGGCGACGGTGCCGGGGTGGCGCAGGACGGCTTCGCCGGCGGTACGGGCCATGGCGGCGGCGAGCCCGTCGATCTGCTCGCCGTTGACCTGGTGCGAGAGCTCCCAGTCGGCGATGGCGGAGATGTTGGAGATCGCGTCGCCGATACCGGACCGTACGAAACGGTCGGGGGCGGTACGGATCACCGACAGGTCGATCACCATGGCGATGGGCATGGGGACGCCGTAGGAGCCCCGGCCGTTGTCGTTGTCCAGGGTGGCGACGGGCGAGCAGAGGCCGTCGTGGGCGAGGTTCGTGGCGACCGAGACCAGCGGCAGGCCGACCCGGGCCGCGGCGTACTTCGCCACGTCGATGATCTTGCCGCCGCCGAGGCCGACCACGGCGTCGTAGCGCTTGCCCTTGATGTCGTCGGCCAGCTGCACCGCGGCGTCGATGTTGCCGCCGGCGACGCAGTACCAGTCGGCGCCCGGCAGGGCCGGGGCCAGCTTCTCGCGCAGGGCCAGCCCGGAGCCGCCGCTGATCGCGATGGCGAGCTTGCCGGAGGCGGAGATCCGCTGGTCGGCGAGGAGGCCGGCCAGGTCGTGCATGGCACCCCGGCTGATGTCGACGAAGACCGGGGACGGGATGAGTCGGGTCAGTACCGGCACGCGATCTCCCGTCCCTTCGCGAGGTCGTCGTGGTTGTCGATCTCGACCCAGCTCACGTCACCGATGGGAGCTACGTCCACGGTGAAGCCGCGGTTGACGAGCTCCTGGTAGCCGTCCTCGTAGTAGAGGTCCGGGTCGCGCTCGAAGGTGGCCTTCAGCGCGTCGGCCAGCTCCTCGGCCGCCTCGGCCTCGATGAGGGTGACGCCGATGTACTCACCGGTGGCCTCGGCCGGGTCCATCAGCTTGGTGATCCGGCGCACGCCCTCGCCGTCCTCGGCGACGACCTTCATCTCCTCGTCGGCGAGGTTCTTCACGGTGTCGAGGGCGAGGATGATCTTCCTGCCGTCGCCGCGGGCGGCCAGCAGCGTCTTCTCGACGGAGACCGGGTGGACGGTGTCGCCGTTGGCGAGGAGCACACCGCGCTTCAGCACGTCACGGGCGCACCACAGGGAGTAGGCGTTGTTCCACTCCTCGGCCTTGTCGTTGTCCACGAGGGTGAGCTTCAGGCCGTACGTGGCCTCCAGCTCCTCCTTGCGGGCGTAGACGGCCTCCTTGCGGTAGCCGACGACGATCGCGACCTCGGTGAGCCCGATCCCGGCGAAGTTGGCCAGCGTGAGGTCCAGGACCGTCCTGTCGCCGTCCACCGGCACGAGCGCCTTGGGCAGCGTGTCGGTGTAGGGGCGCAGGCGCCGTCCTGCGCCGGCTGCCAGTACGAGGCCGATCATGCGGGTTCTCCTTCGTCGTGAACGGCGGGCGCCCCGGAGGACACCCAGAAGCGGATGGACTCCACCAGCACGATCACTGCCACGGCCGCGGCGAGCACGGTGAGCGCCGTCGTGAAGCCGGAGGCCCCGGTGAGTGCGGCGGCGAGCACGGCCACGACCAGGGTCCGGCCCTCGTGTCCGCCGATCGTCCGCACCAGCCACTGGGGCGGGGCGCCGGTGCCGCCCCGGATGCGGTACACCGTGTCGTAGTGATGGTAGGCGACGGCCGAGACCAGTCCGAAGGCCGCGGGGAGCGCCCCGTCGATGTCGCTGCGGGCGGCCAGGATCAGGACCGTGCAGTACTCGGCGGCCCGGAAGACCGGGGGCACGAGCCAGTCGAGGGCGCCCTTGAGGGGGCGGGCCACGGCTATGCCGGCGCAGATCGCGTAGAACGCGGCGGCGATGATCGTCTGGCGGCTGCCGAAGGGCTGCTGGAGCGCGGCGGCGATCAGCGCCCCCGTGCCGACGAGGGCGACCACGGGGGCGGTCCAGGCGCCGCCGGCCTTCGGGCCCCGGGCGGCGATCAGCTGGGCGACCGGGCCGGAGTCCGCGAGGTCGGCGAGGGCCTGGGCGGCGCGGTCGGTGCGCCGGGCCTTGCGGGTCAGGGAACGCAGGAGGCGGCCCGCGGTGGTGTAGCAGGCGGCGAAGGCGCAGCCGACGAGCAGGGCGTAGAAGACGATGCGCGGGGTGGTGGCCGCGGTGAGCACGGCGATCATCGCCCAGCGCTCACCGATCGGGAGCACGATCATGCGCCGCAGCCAGACCGTCCAGCCGACACTGTCGAGCTTGTCGGAGAGGGCGGCCGTGGGGCTGCTGTTCGCCACCGCGTCGTGGTTGGCCTCGTTGAACGAGAAGTCGATGACGTGGCGGCAGGACTGGAGGACCATCGCGCCGAGCGCCAGCGCCCAGACGTCGTCGCCGCCGCGCGCCGCGCCGAGGGCGAGGCCCGCGTAGTAGGCGTACTCCTTGGCGCGGTCGAAGGTGGCGTCCAGCCAGGCGCCCATCGTGGAGTACTGGAGCGAGTAGCGGGCGAGCTGCCCGTCGGTGCAGTCCAGGACGAAGGAGAACAGCAGCAGGATGCCCGCCGCGACGTACCCGCCCCGGGTGCCGGTGGCCGCGCAGCCGGCCGCTATCAGCGCGGTGAGCAGGGACGCGGTGGTGACCTGGTTCGGGGTGAGCCCCCGGCGCGCGCACCAGCGGGCGATGTAGCGCGAGTACGGGCTGATGAAGTGGGTGGTGAAGAAGCCGTCGCGGGCCTTCACCGCGCTGCGCAGCCGGACCGCCTCGTCGTCCACGGCCTCGACGTCCGAGCGGGCGGCGGCGCGGGCGGTCTCGTCGGTGGGCACGGTGGCGACGAGCGAGCCCAGTTCGGGGCGCTGCACCTGGGTGCCCTCGGCCTCCATGGCCGCCGCGAGCCGGCCGGGCACCGTGCGGTCGGTGACCGTGGCGGTGCCGCTCGTGGGCTGTCCGGCGCCGATCGCGTCGGTGGTGGCGCGCAGGGCGCCGACCAGGGCGGGACGCGCCTCGGCCTGTGCGGTGAGGGCGCCGGGCACGGCCGCCGCCGGGAAGCGGGGGTCGGTCAGGGCGAGCCGCAGGGCGTGGCGGTGGCCGACGAACCGGGGGTCGACCAGGGCGATGCGGTGGGCTGCCGGGACGGCGGCCAGCAGGGCGGCCGCTTCGGTGACGTCGGCGGCTGTCCGGACGTCGAAGCCCAGCGACCGCAGATCGTCCTCCAGCGAGGATCCGGGCAGCGGAGCACCTGTGAGAATGGCGGTCGACAGACGAACTCACTCCTTGGGTGCTGACACGGATCGGCACGCGACAGTGCGGCCAGAAGCGGCCGGCGGCATGTCGGCAGAGGCTATCGGATGAACGGAAGCGCGAGTTCACTGCCCGTTCGCGCCCCGTTCCGGGCGGGGCCGGACCACGCGCTCCGCCCGCGATCATCATCGTCGATGGCCGCCCCGCCTGACAAAACCGGGTGGCTCCTCACCGCGCCAGGGCTCTGACCTGCAGACGTTTCCGCAGGTCAGAGCCAATGACAACGGTGTTCAGTGCCGTGTTGCCCGATACCCCCCACCCGTAGTTGACTGGCAGGGCCCGGGCCGGAAGCCCGGGTCAGCGAGACGACCGGGAGGCGTCCCCATGGGGGCAGGGCACGATCACGGACACGCGCACGGGCCGGCCCTCACCGGCACGGCGGCCGCCGCGCACAAGGGGCGGTTGCGCATCGCGCTCTGCATCACTCTGGCCGTGACGGTCATGGAGGTCGTCGGCGGCGTGCTGTCCGGCTCGCTGGCGCTGATCGCCGACGCGGCCCACATGGCGACCGACGCCCTGGGGCTGGGGCTGGCGCTGCTGGCGATCCATTTCGCCAACCGGCCGGCCGGCCCGAACCGCACCTTCGGCTATGCCCGGGCGGAGATCCTGGCCGCCCTGGCCAACTGCTGCCTGCTGCTCGGGGTGGGCGGTTACCTGCTCGTCGAGGCCGTGCAGCGCTTCATCGACCCGGCCCAGACCCGGGGCGGGCTCACGATCGCCTTCGCCCTGGTGGGTCTCGTCGCGAACGCGGTGTCGCTGTCGCTGCTGACGCGCGGGCAGCAGGACAGCCTCAATGTGCGCGGCGCCTATCTGGAGGTACTGGCGGACACGCTGGGCTCGGTGACCGTGCTGCTCTCGGCGGGCATCGTCATGGCGACCGGATGGCAGGCGGCGGACCCCGTCGCCTCGCTGATCATCGGGCTCATGATCGTCCCGCGTACGGTGCGGTTGCTGCGCGAGACGCTGAACGTGCTCCTGGAGGCGGCGCCGCCGGGCGTCGACATGGGCGAGGTGCGCGACCACATCACGGCGCTGCCCGGCGTGCTGGACGTCCACGATCTGCACGCCTGGACGATCACCTCGGGAATGCCGGTGCTTTCGGCCCATGTGGTGGTGCAGCAGGACCTGCTCGACTCGATCGGTCACGAGAAGCTGCTGCACGAGCTCCAGGGCTGCCTCGGCGACCACTTCGACGTGGAGCACTGCACCTTCCAGCTGGAGCCCAGCGGGCACGCGGAGCACGAGGCGAGGCTCTGCCGCTGAGCCCCGGGCCGACGCGGCCCGAGGTGTAGGGTTTCGCGGACGTGTGCGGGCGGACATGCCAGGCCCTCGAGTACGGACAAGCCGCTTTTGTACGGCAGACTTGAGCAGACTCGACGGGACCGGCTGCACGGGGCCGGGACCACAGCGAAGGATGGGTATGCCGACCACACCAGTCACCGCGGCGAACACCTCGTCGAACGGCACAGCGGAAGCGATCATGCTCGAACTGGTCGACGAGAACGGCACCACCATCGGCACGGCGGAGAAGCTCTCCGCCCATCAGGCGCCCGGCCGGCTGCACCGCGCGTTCTCCGTGTTCCTCTTCGACGAGCAGGGCCGTCTGCTGCTCCAGCAGCGCGCCCTGGGCAAGTACCACTCCCCCGGTGTCTGGTCCAACACGTGCTGCGGCCACCCCTACCCGGGTGAGGCGCCGTTCGCCGCCGCCGCCCGGCGTACGCACGAGGAGCTGGGGATCTCGCCCTCGCTGCTGGCCGAGGCGGGCACCGTCCGCTACAACCACCCGGACCCGGCGTCGGGCCTGGTGGAGCAGGAGTTCAACCACCTCTTCGTGGGGCTTGCGCAGGAGCGGCCGCGGCCCGATCCGGAGGAGGTCGGCGGGACGGCCTTCGTGACGGCGGCGGAGCTGGCCGAGCGGCACGGCCGTGAGCCGTTCTCCGCGTGGTTCATGACCGTGCTGGACGCCGCGCGCCCGGCGATCCGCGAGCTGACCGGGGACGGCGCCGGCTGGTAGGTCCGCGGAGAGGTCAGAGGGCGGTGCTCAGCGGCAGGGCCGCCCAGATTACCTTGCCGCCGCCCGCGGTGTGCTCGACGTCGCAGGTGCCGCCCGCTTCCCGGGTGATCTCGCGGACCAGCAGCAGGCCCCGGCCGCCGGTCTGCGCGTAGTCGGTCTCCAGCGCGGTCGGGCGGTACGGGTGGTTGTCCTCGACGGACACCCTGACCCAGTCCGCGCCCACGGCGACCTCCACGGCGAGCTCGGGCGAGAGCAGCGCCGCGTGCTTGACGGCGTTGGTGACCAGCTCGGAGACGATGAGCAGCAGGCCCTGGGTGATGTCGTCCTCGATCGGCACGTTCTGGCGCTTCAGCAGATCACGCACGGCGTGCCGGGCCTGGGGTACGGAGACGTCCGAGGCCGGGGCGGTGAACCGCCAGACCCCTTCGTACGGCACGGGCCGGGCGGGGACACTCCCGCGGCTCTCCATAGTCCGGTACCCGCTCTCCACTCGTAGTGACTTCACGTCGAGTACAGGGTGGCGGGCGAGGTTGCTCCGGTCCGTGCTACTGAACAGAAGTCGATTCCTATTGAGCGAACTCGACTTCATTCGCGCGAGAGTGTCAGTTTTCAGACCGCTTCTGACCTTCCGGGGTGAGCGGGTCCGTTCCTTCTCCCTTGTCCGCTCCTGACGTCATCTGCTCGGAGACCATCGAGACGATCCGCCGGCCGCCGATACCGAAGGCGATGAGCCCGAGCCCGTCGAAGAGCAGGGCCAGCGAGAAGAAGCAGCCGAGGACGTAGAGGCTGCTGTGCGGCCAGTCGAAGAGGACGAGCAGGCCGAGGAGCAGCCCGAACGCGCCTTGGAGCAGGGTCCACCCGAACTGCGGTCCGCGCACCACGACGCTGCCGACGAGCCGGAAGACCCCGCCGGTCAGGAAGAGCAGCGCGGCGAACATGGTCAGCGCCTCGGCGGTGCCGTGCGGATGGCGGATGACGACGAGCCCGGCGGCGATGTTGAGCGCGGCCACCACGACGCCCAGCCAGAAGTAGCTGGTACCGCGCGACTGGATGGCGTGCAGCAGTCCGACCAGACCGCCGACGAGCAGCAGCCAGCCGAAGAGGATCATCGAGGTGAGCGTCGCGACGCCGGTGTAGACGAGCCCGACCAGGCCGGCGACGACGAGCAGGATGCCGAGCAGGGCCAGACCGCTGAAACTGCGGTGGAGCTTCCTGCCTTCGTGTTCGGGACCGTCCACGTGGGGCTCCTCGGGTGCGTGCCTGTTTCGCGCCCCCTTGCTGATCGTAGGTTCGAACACCGCGGATAGCATCCGGCCATGGACCGTACGGAACCCCGGTTGGCGCACACCGTCGCGGACGGAGTCGCCACCGTCGTCATCAGCAACCCCGCCAAGCGCAACGCGATGACGGCCGCGATGTGGGAGGCCCTGCCGGTCCTGCTCGACGAACTGGCGGGCGATTCCTCCGTCGGCGCCCTGGTCCTGACGGGCGCGGGCGACACCTTCTGCGCAGGCGCCGACATCTCCTCGCTCCGGGACCCCGGGAGCGATCCGCAGAGCCTGGCCGTGGCGGCCGAGGAGGCGCTGGCCGGGTTCCCGCTGCCGACGCTCGCGGCGGTGCGCGGCTACTGCGTGGGCGGCGGGAGCCAGCTCGCCGCCGCCTGTGATCTGCGCTTCGCGGCGGAGGGGGCCCTGTTCGGGGTGACCCCGGCCAAGCTGGGGATCGTCTACCCCGCGTCGTCCACCCGCCGGCTGGTCGCCCTCACGGGGCCCGCGACGGCCAAGCACCTGCTGTTCTCCGGTGAGCTGATCGACACGGAGCGGGCACTGCGGACGGGCCTGGTGGACGAGGTGCTGCCGGCCGACGGGCTGGACGAGCGGGTCGCCGCCTACGCACGCACCCTGGTGTCCCGGTCCCGGCTGACCCAGGCCGCCGCCAAGGAGTTCGCGGCCGGGCGCGAGGACCGGGACGAGCACTGGGCCGGGCAGGCACGGGGCTGCGGCGACACCGCGGAGGGCGTCGCGGCCTTCCTGGAACGCCGCGCGCCCCGCTTCACCTGGGCGCCTACCGCAGGATGAAGCGGCTCCGGCCCCGCCACTCCTCGACGAGGCCGGCCGGAGCCTTGTCCGGCGATCCGGCGTCGTAGGGCGGCTGGGGGTCGTACTCCGTCAGGAGCTGTACGGCCTGCGCGGTGCGGTCGCCGGCGATGCGGCCGAGCAGGGTGAGGCCCATGTCGATGCCGGACGAGACACCGGCCGCGGTGACGTACTTGCCGTCGAAGACCACGCGTTCGCCGGTGGGCTCGGCCCCGTGGTCCCTGAGCTGGTCGAGCGCCAGCCAGTGCGAGGTGGCGCGCCGCCCCTTCAGGAGCCCCGCGGCCGCCAGCAGCAGCGATCCGCTGCAGACGGAGGTCGTCCAGGTGGTGGTCCCGTCCACACGGCGCAGCCAGCCGAGCAGGTTCTCGTTCCCCATCTGGTGGTGCTGGCCGGGACCGCCGGGGACGATCACCAGGTCGGGGGCGGGGACCTCGTCGAACGTCCGGTGCGCGACCAGGTCGAGGCTGTCGTTGTCGTTGCGTACGGCACCCGCCCGCTCGGCGACGAAGACCGTCTCGGCGCCCGGGGTGCGGGACAGGATCTCGTAGGTTCCGACGGCGTCCAGTGCGGTGAAGCGGTCGAAGAGGACGATGGCGATCTGCATGGGGGCTCCCCTGTTTCTCGGGTGGGTCAGGAGTGGTGGGTGGTGCCGAAGCGGCGGCGGTATTCGGCCGGGCCCGCGCCGAGCGCCTTGACGAAGGCCCGGCGCATCGCCTCCGGAGTGCCGTAGCCGCAGCTGCGGGCGATCCCGGCGACCCCGTCGGTGGTGTCCTCCAGGAGCCGGCGGGCGTGTTCGAGGCGGACCCGGTCGACGTACCGGCCGGGCGTGGTCCCCGTCTCGGCCTGGAAGGCGCGGGCGAAGTGGCGGGGCGAGAGGCGGGCCCGGACGGCCAGGGCCTCGACGGAGAGGTCGGCGGCGGGGTGCTCGGTGATCCAGTGCTGCACCTCGCGCAGTGGTTCCCGGCGCGCCGTCTGGGCGCTGAGCTGGGCGCTGAACTGGGACTGGCCGCCCGGCCTGCGCAGGAAGACGACCAGATGCCGGGCGACCGTCAGGGCGACGTCCCGTCCGTGGTCCTCCTCGACCAGGGCCAGCGCGAGGTCGATGCCCGCGGTGACCCCGGCGGAGGTGGCGAGCCTGCCGTCCCGTACGAAGATCGGATCGGGGTCGACCTCGACGGCCGGGTGCTCGCGGGCCAGCTTCTCGCAGACGTTCCAGTGCGTCGTCGCACGGTGCCCGTCCAGCTGTCCGGCCGCCGCGAGCAGCAGCGCCCCGCTGCACACGGAGACCAGCCGCTCCGGCAGCGGACCGTGCGCGCGCAGCCAGTGGACGAGCGCGGGGTCGGGGGCACGGGTGCCTCCGCCGCCGGGGACGAGGAGGGTGTGAGGCGCCGGCGCGTCGGCGAGGCTGCCGTCGGGGACCAGGGTGAGGCCGCACGACGTGCGGACCGGGGCGCCGTCCAGCGAGGCGGTGCGCAGCTCGTACGAGATGTCCGGGGAGAGCGACGCCCCGGCGAAGACCTCCATGGGGCCGGTGACGTCGAGGCTCTGGATGCCGTCGAAGAGGACGACGAGCACGGATCGCTGCTTCATGTCCGCCATCCTGGGCGGCCCCCGGGATGGCGGCAATGACGGGTTCCCCACCTTTCCTGCCACGGCCGGCTGCGGCGCAGCTCACGGGGGCCAGGGGGTTCCGGCCCGTACCGACCAGTCGGTAACGTGCGGGTATGAGTACTCTCCCGCCCCGCGCCGGGCGGCGTTGCCACAACGCCCTGAACCCGCTGCACTCGTCGCTCTACTTCTCCCCCGATCTCGGCAAGGAGCTCGGCGGGATCGGGATAGACGACCCCATCGCCGCCTACTTCGCCACCCGCGCCGCGGCGATGGGCGCGGTGGGGGCGGAGACCGTGACCGCGACCTTCTACAACTTCAACCACGCGCTCGTGGCCCGGCACGTGCCCGCGGTCTGGGACATCGCCTCGCCCGCGAGGGTCCTGGACGCGCGGCTGCGCGCCGCCGACGCGACACTGCGCCGGCTGCTCGGCGAGGAGATCATCGCCTCCCCCGAGATGGCCGAGGCCGCGCAGCTCGCCCTGCGCGCCACGGAGGGCTGCACCCGGCACGCCCGGCCGCTGTACGCGGCGCACGCCGGCCTGCCGGTGCCCGACGAACCGCACCTGGCGTACTGGCACGCGGCGGCGCTGCTCCGCGAGCACCGGGGCGACGCCCATCTCGCCGCGCTCCTCACCGCCGAGCTCGACCCGCTCGAAGCGCTGGTCAGCCACACCGCGACCGGGAAGGGCATGGCGATCCGCTGGCTTCTGTCCAGCCGGGGCTGGCGGCGCACCGACTGGGAGGACGCGTCGGAGCGGCTGCGGTGGCGCGGGCTGCTCACGGCGGAGGGCGAGCTGACCGAGGAGGGCGCCGCACTGCGCACGGAGCTGGAGGAGACCACGGACCGGATGGACCTGGGCCCGTACGAGCACCTGGGCGGACCGGGCGTGGCCCGGCTGACCGAGCTGGGGCGCGGCTTCCTCGCCACGGCCGCGGCGGCGGGCGCCTTCCCGGCGAGCGCGACGGGCTGACCCTCTGAAACCGCGGACCGCTCCCTGGGGTGGCCGGGCGACACGGCACCCGGCCACCCGGCACAATGCAGGACGTGTGACTCCGGGACCGCCCCCGCGGCGGCCCGGGGCCCGACCAGCACAGCCAGCAGGAGAAGGCGAGTCGGTAGAACCGTGACGACGTCCATCGAAGGCAGGATCGCCGAGGAGCTCGGCGTACGCGAGCGGCAGGTGAGGGCGGCCGTCGAGCTGCTCGACGGCGGGTCCACCGTGCCGTTCATCGCGCGCTACCGCAAGGAAGCGACCGAGATGCTCGACGACGCGCAGCTGCGCACGCTCGAGGAACGGCTGCGGTATCTGCGGGAGCTGGAGGAGCGCCGGACGGCGGTCCTCGAATCCGTACGGGAGCAGGGCAAGCTGGACGAGGCGCTGGAGGCTCGGATCCGGGCCGCCGACACGAAGGCGCGCCTGGAGGACATCTACCTCCCCTTCAAGCCGAAGCGGCGGACGAAGGCGCAGATCGCCCGGGAGGCCGGTCTCGAACCGCTCGCCTCCGGCCTGCTCGACGACCCGTCGGTCGATCCGCTCGCCGCCGCGGCGGCCTACGTGGACGCGGACAAGGGCGTGGCGGACCCGGCGGCGGCGCTGGAGGGCGCCCGCGCCATCCTGACCGAGCGCTTCTCGGAGGACGCCGACCTCATCGGCGAGCTGCGCGAGCGCATGTGGACGCGCGGGCGGCTGGTGGCCCGGGTGCGGGACGGCAAGGAGGAGGCGGGTGCCAAGTTCGCGGACTACTTCGACTTCGCCGAGCCGTTCACCGCACTGCCCTCGCACCGGGTCCTCGCGATGCTCCGGGGCGAGAAGGAGGACGTGCTCGACCTGGTCCTGGAGCCGGAGGAGCCGTCCGAGGCCCCCGGTCCGTCCTCGTACGAGAACATGGTCGCCCGGCGCTTCGGCGTGAACGACCGGGGGCGCCCCGGCGACAAGTGGCTGGCCGACACGGTGCGGTGGGCCTGGCGGACCCGGATCCTGGTGCACCTCGGCATCGACCTGCGGCTGCGGCTGCGTACGGCGGCGGAGGACGAGGCGGTACGCGTCTTCGCGTCGAACCTGCGCGATCTGCTGCTCGCCGCGCCGGCCGGGACGCGGGCCACGCTGGGGCTCGACCCCGGTTTCCGTACCGGGGTGAAGGTCGCCGTGGTGGACGCGACCGGCAAGGTCGTCGCGACCGACGTCATCCACCCGCACGTTCCGGCCAACAAGTGGGACCAGTCGCTCGCCACGCTGGAGCGGCTGGCCCGGGAGCACCGGGTCGAGCTGATCGCCATCGGCAACGGCACGGCGTCCCGGGAGACGGACAAGCTGGCCGGTGAGCTGTGCGCGAGGCATCCGGAGCTGAAGCTGACCAAGGTGATGGTCTCGGAGGCGGGCGCCTCCGTGTACTCGGCCTCGGCGTTCGCCTCGCAGGAACTCCCCGACATGGACGTGTCGTTGCGCGGTGCGGTCTCGATCGCGCGGCGGCTCCAGGACCCGCTGGCCGAGCTGGTGAAGATCGACCCCAAGTCGATCGGTGTCGGGCAGTACCAGCACGACCTGTCCGAGGTGAAGCTCTCGCGCTCGCTGGACGCGGTCGTCGAGGACTGCGTGAACGGTGTCGGCGTCGACGTCAACACCGCGTCCGCGCCACTGCTCTCCCGGGTCTCCGGCATCGGCTCGGGGCTCGCCGAGAACATCGTGGCGCACCGCGACGCGAACGGGCCGTTCCGGTCCCGCCGGAGCCTGAAGGACGTGGCCCGGCTGGGTCCGAAGGCGTACGAGCAGTGCGCGGGCTTCCTCCGGATCCGCGGCGACGACCCGCTCGACGCGTCGAGCGTGCACCCGGAGGCGTATCCGGTGGTGCGGGCGATGGTGAAGAAGACCGGCGGGGACGTGGCCGCGCTGATCGGCAACACGGGGGTGCTGCGGTCGTTGCGGGCCGACGACTTCGTGTCCGAGAAGTTCGGGCTGCCGACGGTGAGCGACATCCTCAAGGAGCTGGAGAAGCCGGGCCGCGACCCGCGCCCCGCCTTCAAGACCGCCACCTTCAAGGAGGGCGTCGAGAAGATCGGCGACCTGGAGTCCGGGATGGTGCTGGAGGGCGTCGTGACGAACGTCGCCGCGTTCGGGGCGTTCGTGGACATCGGGGTGCATCAGGACGGGCTGGTGCACGTGTCGGCGATGTCGCGGTCGTTCGTGAAGGACCCCCGGGATGTGGTGAAGCCGGGGGATGTGGTGCGGGTGAAGGTGAGGGAGGTCGACATCCCGCGGAAGCGGATCTCGTTGACCTTGCGGTTGGACGACGAGGCGGGGGCCGGTGCGGGGGCGGCCGGTGGCCGCGGTGCTTCGTCGGGGGGTGAGCGGGGTGGGCGGCCGCCTCGGCCTCGGCAGGGAGGCGGGGGTGGAGGCCGCGGTGGCGGGTCGTCGTCGCGCGGTGCGGGGCGGCCTTCGGCCGCTTCGAGCGGTGACGGGGCGATGGCTGACGCGTTGCGGCGGGCGGGGTTGTTGAAGGGCGAGTAGGGGGCGGGGCGGGGTGCGGGTGGGGTGCGCCTGCGGCGGGCTTGTTCCCCACCCCGCCCCTTCCCGTAACCGGGGCTCCGCCCCGGGCCCCGCGCCTCAAACGCCGGCGGGGCTGGATCGTGCGGCGGGGCGGTTTCGGGGCCCTGCCCCCGGCCCCGCTCCTCAAGCGCCCGAGGAGCTGAAATCCTGCGGCGGGGTGGATTCGGGGCTCCGCCCCCGGCCCCGCTCCTCAAACGCCGGCGGGGCTGGATCCTGCGGCGGGGCGGTTTCGGGGCCCTGCCCCCGGCCCCGCTCCTCAAGCGCCCGAGGAGCTGAAATCCTGCGGCGGGGTGGATTCGGGGCTGTGCCCCGGGCCCCGCGCTTCAGACGCCGGCGGGGCTGAGGATCAGGCCGTCCGCGACCACGCGGCCCTCGTGCAGCACCGTGCGGTCCTCGGGGCGGTCCATCACCGCCGATGTCACCGTCTCGCCCTCCAGCAGGAGCAGGTCCGCCCTCGCGCCCACCGTCACGCCCGGGCGGTCCGCAGTGGAGGTCAGGCGGGCGGGGCCGTTCCGGAGGATCGAGGCGCCGCCCATGGTGGCCACGGCCACGCAGTGTTCGATCAGGGCGTCCGCGCGGTAGCCGTTCGTGAAGGCCAGCTGCCAGGTGCGGTCCAGCATGTCGCCGTTGCCGTACGGGGACCAGAAGTCGCGCTGGCCGTCCTCGCCCAGGCCCACCCGGACGCCCGCGGCGGTCAGGTCGGCCAGGGGCAGGGAGTGGTGCCGGGCGGGTGCCACGGTCGCCATCGCGATGTCCAGTTCGGCGAACTCCTCGATCAGGCGGCGCGTCGTCGCCTCGTTCACCGAGCCCAGGTCGTAGGCGTGCGAGATCGTCACCCGGCCGGCCATGTCCAGGGCGCGCACGCGCTCCAGGATCAGGTCGACGCTGAACACGCCGAGGGCGCCCGGCTCGTGGAGGTGGATGTCGACCGGCGCGTGGTGGCGCTCGGCGAGGCCGAAGAGGATGTCGAGGTGGCGTACGGGGTCGCGGTCCAGGGTGCACGGGTCGATGCCGCCGACCACGGCGGCGCCGGAGGACAGGGCCCGGTCCATCAGTTCCGGTACGCCCTTCTCGCGGAGGAGGCCGGCCTGCGGGAACGCCATGATCTCGACCTCGCACCGCCCGGCGTGCGCCTCCTTCGCCGCGAGGACGCCCTCGAACCGCTCAAGGCCGCAGTCCGCGTCGATCTGCGCGTAACTCCGCACGCGGGTGGTGCCGCGCTCGATCATGCGGCCCAGGGTGTACGTGGCCCGGCGGGCGACGTCCCACTCGTCCTCGCGCCAGTGCTCGCGGTCGTTCATCATCATGCCCCAGACGCCGGGGGCGCCCGTGTGCGGGCGGAACGGCAGGCCCAGGCGCGTGGAGTCCAGGTGGCAGTGGACATCCGAGAGCGACGGCAGGGCGAGCCGTCCACGCCCGGCCACCGTGTCCTGTGTGGTCGCGCGGGCCGGGTCGTGCGCGGTGATCGCGGTGATCACCCCGTCCTCGACGGTGAGGTCACTGGGCTCTCCGCCCCACGGACGGACGTCGCTGATCAGCATGTGGCGCTTCTCCTGTGCGGGTGTGTGGTGGTGGAGGAGGGGGTGCTCTCACTCGGGCGGGAGGACTCCCGCCAACGCCGTCAGGGACGGCTCCCTCCCCCGTTCGATGTGCGCGTACGCGAGTGCCGCGGCCAGGTCCGGCTTGCCCGCGTGGATCGCCGCGCAGATGTCCCGGTGCTCGGCGCACTGGACGTGCGGGTCGCGGCCTCCGGTGAGGCTGAACAGCCACTGGACCAGTCCGAGCGAGGGCTGCAGCGCGTCCCGGAGCAGCCGGTTGCCGGTCATCGCGACGATCTCCGCGTGCAGGGCGGTGTTGGCCGCCGGGATCTCCGCCGCGTCGCCCCGCGCGGTGGCGGCCTCCGCCGCCTCCATCGCCGCCCGCAACGCCTCCTCGTCTCCCCCGGCCGCACACGCTTCGGCGGCCCGGCGGGCGGCGAAGACCTCCAGGCTGAGGCGGAGGTCGAAGAGTTCGGCGACGTCCCGCAGCGAGAGGTCGCGTACGGAGGCGCCCCGGCGCGGGGACATGACGACCAGGCCCTCGCCGGTCAGCCGGGTGAGCGCCTCGCGGACCGGGATGCGCGAGACGCCCAGGCTCTCGGAGAGCTCGCGTTCGCGCAGCCGTGAGCCCGGCGGGTGCGCGCCGGAGAGGATGCCCGCGCGGATCGTCCGCTCGGCACGGTCGGCGTGCGAGGCTCCGGCGTCGTCGCTCGCTTGAGTCATCACCACAGGACCGTAGCACTTGGTATGCCAAAGGCTACGGTCGCGTAACCGCTTAAGGGAAAACTAGGGAGTGAACCATCCCCACTCGCCCTTTGGTATGCCAAACGGGGGTCAGGCCTCCGTGACGCGACCCTCCGCCACCTCGATCCGGCGCGTCGTGCGCACCGCCTCCAGCATCCGGCGGTCGTGCGTCACCAGGAGCAGGGTTCCGGTGTACGAGTCGAGCGCCGTCTCCAGCTGTTCGATCGCCGGAAGGTCCAGATGGTTCGTGGGCTCGTCCAGCACCAGGAGATTGACGCCCCGGCCCTGGAGCAGGGCGAGCGCCGCACGGGTGCGCTCCCCCGGTGAGAGGGTGGTCGCCGGGCGCATCACGTGGTCGGCGCGCAGACCGAACTTGGCGAGCAGCGTGCGTACGTCCGCGGGCTCCGTCTCCGGGACCGCCGCGCAGAACGCCTCGAGGAGCGTCTCCGAGCCGTGGAACAGCTTGCGCGCCTGGTCCACCTCGCCGACGACCACGCCGGAGCCCAGGCTCGCGTGCCCAGAGTCCAGCGGGAGGCGGCCCAGGAGCGCGGCCAGCAGGGTCGACTTTCCGGAGCCGTTGGCGCCGGTGATGGCGACCCGGTCCGCCCAGTCGATCTGGAGCGACGCGGGGCCGAACACGAAGTCGCCGCGCAGGACGCGGGCCTCGCGGAGGGTGGCGACGACCGAGCCGGAGCGGGGCGCGGAGGCGATCTCCATCCGCAGTTCCCACTCCTTGCGCGGCTCGTCCACCACGTCGAGCCGTTCGATCATGCGCTGCGTCTGCCGGGCCTTGGCGGCCTGCTTCTCGCTGGACTCGCTGCGGAACTTACGGCCGATCTTGTCGGAGTCGGTGGCCTTGCGACGGGCGTTCTTGACGCCCTTGTCCATCCAGGAGCGCTGCATCAGGGCGCGGCTCTCCAGCGCCGAGCGCTTGCCGGCGTACTCCTCGTACTCCTCGCGGGCGTGGAGCCGGGCCCGCTCGCGCTCCTCCAGGTAGGCCGCGTAGCCACCGCCGTACAGGTTGATCTGCTGCTGGGCCAGGTCGAGTTCGAGGACCTTGGTGACCGTGCGCATCAGGAACTCGCGGTCGTGGCTGATGACGACGGTGCCGGAGCGCAGCCCGGAGACGTACTTCTCCAGGCGTTCCAGGCCGTCCAGGTCCAGGTCGTTGGTGGGCTCGTCGAGCAGGAAGACGTCGTAGCGCGACAGCAGGAGCGAGGCGAGTCCGGCGCGGGCCGCCTGGCCGCCGGAGAGCGCGGTCATCGGCAGGTCGAGGCCGACGGTGAGGCCGAGTTCGGCGGCGGTCTCCTCGGCCCGCTCGTCCAGGTCCGCGCCGCCGAGGGCGAGCCAGCGCTCCAGGGACTCGGAGTACGCGTCGTCCGCCCCGGGAGCCCCCTCGACCAGGGCCTCCGTGGCGGCGTCCATGGCGGCCTGGGCCTCGGCGACGCCGGTCCGGCGGGCCAGGAACTCCCGTACGGTCTCGCCGGGGCGCCGCTCGGGCTCCTGGGGCAGGTGGCCGACGGTGGCGGTGGGCGGGGAGAGCCGCAGCTCGCCCTCCTCCGGCTGGTCGAGACCGGCAAGCAGCCGGAGCAGGGACGATTTTCCGGCGCCGTTGACTCCGACGAGACCGATCACGTCACCGGGGGCGACCACGAGGTCGAGCCCGGCGAACAGCGTGCGGTCGCCGTGTCCGGCGGCGAGATCCTTGGCGACGAGAGTGGCAGTCATCAGGGTGCAGATCCTAATCGGCCGGGGGCGCTCCGCCGGGCGCGCGGGAGGCCGCCTAGGGTCCGGGGCAGGTACGAGGACCGGGAGGCGGCAGTGGTGGCGGACGTGATCGTGGTGGGCGGCGGGGTCAGCGGGCTGACCACGGCGAAGGTGCTGGCCGAGCGGGGCCACCGGGTGCGGGTGTGGTCCCGGGAGCCGGCCGGCGACACGACCTCGGCCGTGGCGGGCGCCCTGTGGTGGCCCTACCGCATCGAGCCGCTGGACCGCGTCGGCGACTGGTCGCTGGCCGCGCTGCGGTGGTACGAGGAGCTGGCCCTGCGCCCGGAGGAGACCGGCGTACGCCTGGTCGAAGGGCTCCACCGGGGCGAGCGCCTGGCGAACCTCGGGGCGTGGGCCGGGGAGCTGGGGGACGCTGTGGAGACGGCCGGGGGTCTGCGGTGCCGGCTGCCGCTGATCGACATGCCGGCGCACCTGGCGTGGCTGGAGGACCGGGTACGGGCGGCCGGGGGTGCGGTCGAGCGCCGCACGGTCACCTCGTTCGCCGAGGCCGCCGCGGAGGCGGGGACGGTGGTCAACTGCGCCGGGCTCGGCGCCCGCGACCTGGTCCCGGATGCCGGGGTGCGCCCGGTGCGCGGGCAGTTGGTGCTGGTGGAGAACCCGGGGATACGGGAGTGGTTCACGGAGGCGGACCCGGCGTCGAGCGAGACCACGTACTTCTTCCCGCAGCCGGGCCGGCTGGTGCTCGGCGGCACGGCGACGGCCGACGACTGGACCGCGGCACCCGATCCCCGTACGGCGGAGGAGATCGTGGCCCGCTGCGCCCGGGTGCGTCCGGAGATCGCCCACGCGAAGGTCATCGGCCACCGGGTGGGCCTCCGCCCGGCCCGGGACGCGGGAGTCCGCATCGAGGCGGAGCCCCTGGCCGGGGGCGGCCGGCTGGTGCACAACTACGGGCACGGGGGCGCGGGCGTGACGGTGGCACTGGGCTGCGCGCGGGAGGCGGCGCTGTTGGTGGGGTGAGGGGCCGGGGCCGGCGGGCCGCCCCCGGCGGGCTCCTCAGGCCGGGGTGGAGCCTCCCGGGCGGTCGCGGTCGTGGCGTTCCGTGGTGATCTGGCTGCCGCCCGGGCCGATGCGGATCTCGAAGTCGCCGTCGTACTTGGCGTGGCCCTCGATGACCGCCGATTCCACGGCCTCGACGCCGAACTCGCGGCGCACGATCAGGGGGTCCTGGCGCAGGTCGCGCATCAGGGCCACGCACATGCCGAGCATGACGATGGTGAACGGGGCCGCGACCAGGATGGTCAGGTTCTGGAGGCCCGCCAGGGCGTCGCCCTTGCCGTTGCCGATGAGCAGCATGATGGCGGCGACCGCGCCGGTGACGACGCCCCAGAAGATGACGACCCACTTGGCGGGTTCGAGGATGCCCTTCTGGGAGAGGGTGCCCATCACGATGGACGCGGCGTCCGCGCCGGAGACGAAGAAGATGCCGACGAGCACCATCACCAGGATGCTCATCAGCGTGGCGACAGGGAACTGCTGGAGCACGCCGAAGAGCTGCGCCTCCTGGGTGTCGGCGCCCCCGAGCTTGCCGCCCTCCTGGAGCTTGATGGCGGTGCCGCCGAAGATGGCGAACCAGATCAGGCTCACGGTGCTGGGCACCAGGATGACGCCGCCGATGAACTGGCGGATGGTCCGGCCCTTGCTGATACGGGCGATGAACATGCCCACGAAGGGCGTCCACGAGATCCACCAGGCCCAGTAGAAGACGGTCCAGCTGCCGAGCCAGTCGGCCACCTCGCCCTCACCGGTGGCCTCCGTACGGCCGGCGAGTTGCGGGAGGTCGCCGAAGTAGGAGGCGATCGAGGTCGGAATGAGGTCGAGCACGATGATCGTGGGGCCCGCGATGAACACGAACACGGCCAGGATCAGGGCGAGGACCATGTTGATGTTGGACAGCCACTGGATGCCCTTCTCCACCCCGGAGACGGCCGAGGCGATGAACGCGACGGTCAGCACGGCGATGATCAGGACGAGCAGTCCGGTGCCGGTCTTCTCCTTCCAGTTCAGCTCGTGGAAGCCGCTGCCGATCTGAAGGGCTCCGAGACCCAGCGAGGCGGCCGAGCCGAAGAGGGTCGCGAAGATGGCCAGGATGTCGATGAACCGGCCGAGGCCGCCGTGGGCGTGGCGGGGACCGATCAGCGGCTCGAAGACGGCGCTGATCGTCTGCCGCCTGCGGCGCCGGAACGTGCTGTACGCGATACCGAGGCCGACGACCGCGTAGATCGCCCACGGGTGCAGCGTCCAGTGGAACAGGGTGGTGGCCATGGCCGTCTGCATCGCCTCGGCCGCGTCGGCGGGGCGGGTGCCGGGCGGCGGGTCGGTGAAGTGGGCGAGCGGCTCGCTGACCCCGTAGAACATCAGACCGATGCCCATGCCGGCGCTGAACATCATCGCGACCCAGGAGACCGTGCGGAACTCCGGCTCCTCGTCCTCCTGGCCGAGGGTGATGTTTCCGTACCGGCTGACAGCGAGCCACAGGGCGAAGACCACGAATCCGGACGCGGCCAGCATGAACGCCCAACCGCCGTTGTGGATGAGGCCGTTGAGGGCCTTGTCGGAGACGTCCTCCAGCGAGTCGGTGGCGGTGGCCCCCCAGATGACGAAGGCCAGGGTGAGGCCGGCCGTGACACCGAACACCACCCGGTCGGTGACGGGGCGCCGGCCGTGGCCCGGTTCTCCGGGGAGGTCGGCCGTCACCGGCACGTCCCCTCTGCCGCCCGTTCTCTGATCGTCCTGCGACACGAATGGCACCTTTCACGGAAGCCGACAAAAAGCTCTCCGTAGGCAGTACCACACCCAAAGTGCATCTTTCGGGATCAACAAGCGGTATCGGGTTGACCGTTTGTGAGGTGATATGCGGCCCGTCCGTCCAGCAGGAGCGGAATCAGCTTCCGGGCGGGCTGCCGCAGGGGCACGTAGACCCCGTCACCGTCGGGGCGGGAGGTGACGGCGTGCAGCGCGAGTTCGTCGCGGACGCCCGCGAACTGCTCCTTCGTGAGGCGGTAGCCGCACGGCGGGTCGGTGAGGGTGTCACCCGGCTCCGGGACCCCCTCGTCCGAGCCCGCGAGGAACACGGGCCCCCGGTCGGCGGCCCCCGCCGCGCGGGAGGCGGCGGTCGCGGCGGCGATGCTCGCGCGCTGCTCGTCCGCGTACCGGAAGAGCGCGTCGAGAGCCACGAGTTGGGAGGTCACGCGGCGGCGGGCGTTGAGGGCGGGGTCGGCGCGCTCCTCGGCGGAGAGCGCGTCCGTGCGGGATTCGGTCAGCAGTCCGACCGCGTGGGTGAGGCCGGCGATGTTGCGCAGGAGGCGCTCCTGGCCGTCGCCCGCGCTCCGCTTGACCGGGCGGCCGGTGGCCGGGTCGGTCCAGACGCCGTAGACACCGGTGTCGAAGCCGGCCTTCTCGGCGGCGGGCCGCACCCGGTCCAGGGCCAGGGCGCGCGCCTCGTCGTGCAACCACTCCTCGGTGTTGGGGTTGCGGGGCCACAGCACGAGCAGGTCCTCGTCGTAGTACGGCGCGGTCGCGGCGTACTCGTGCACGTCCTCGATCACCTCGGGCTCGTGGTCGCGCAGCACGGCGGCGACGGCCCGGGCCTCCGCGCCGCGCAGGGCGAGGTGGTCCCGGTTGATGTCCACGCCGTCGCCGTTGGCCCGGGTCCCCGCCGCGAGGCCGTCGGGGTTGGCGGTGGGGACGACCAGGATCTCGGTCCGGGCGAGGAGGGCGCGGGTGCGCGCGTCGGTGGCGTACGCGAGGTCCCGGACCGTGCTCAGGCACGCCTCCCGCGCTGCCGGTTCGTCGCCGTGCTGGCCGCAGACCAGGAGCACGGTGAGCGCGTCGGGGCCGGCGCTGCCGATGCGGACGAGGCGCAGGGGGCGGCCCCGGGCCGTGGTGCCGATCCGCCGCACGGAGACCCGGTCGCCGCTCCGGGCGAGGCCCGCGAGCAGGGACGCCTCCTCGGACTGCCCGGTCCACCGCGCTCCGCCGGAGACCTCGAAGCCGGTGCGGGGCGCGGTGGTGCGGGCGGCGTCGGAGGGGACGCTGAGCAGGGGGACGGTCAGGGCGGCGGAGACGACCGCCAGGGCGAGATCGCGGGCACGGCCGCGCCGGGGCAGCCGCCGTCCCCCGGCCGTCGGCGCGATCGGCATGGCCGGAAGGTACCTGCGGCGCGGCGGCCCGCGACAGACCCGTGCACGGTTCGTTTCATGAAACGGGCAGACCGCTCCGGCCGTCGGGACCGGCCCGGCCCTCGCCGGACAGGGCAATACGCCTAGGCTGGCGGGGCCGGCCGACCGGCCGGCCCCGCTGTGCCACAGAGGAGCGTCCCGTGCCCGGTCCGTCCCCCGATGCCCCGCTCCACGCGCGCCCCACGCTGGAAGCGGTGGCGGCCCGTGCCGGAGTCTCGCGGGCGACGGCCTCGCGGGTGGTGAACGGGGGCGCAGGCGTCCGGCAGCCGCTCGTGGACCAGGTGCGCAAGGCGGTCGAGGAGCTGGGTTACATCCCGAACCATGCGGCGCGGACCCTGGTGACCCGGCGGAACGGGGCGGTGGCCGTGATCATCGACGAGCCCGAGGTGCGCATCTTCTCCGACCCGTTCTTCTCCCAGCACATCCGGGGCATCAGCCGCGAACTGAATGCGCACGACGCACAGTTGGTGCTGCTGCTGGTGGAGGGCCGGGGAGACTTCGAGCGGGTCAGCCGTTATCTGGGCGGGGGCCATGTCGACGGGGTGCTGGCCTTCTCCCTGCACACCGACGACGAACTCCCCGCCGCCATCCGGCGTTTCCGCGTCCCGGCCGTCTACGGCGGCCGGCCCGGGCGGCCGGGTGCGCCGACCGACGCGGTGCCCTTCGTGGACTGCGACAACCGGGGCGGTGCCCGGGAGGCCGTACGGCATCTGGCCGGGCTCGGCCGCCGGCACATCGCGCACATCGCCGGCCCGCGCGACCAGACCTCGGCGCTCGACCGGATCGACGGCTACGGGGACATCCTGCCGCAGGCCGATCCCGCGCTGCTCGCGGACGGCGACTTCACGGTGGAGGGCGGTGCGCGGGCCATGGCCGAGCTGCTGGCGCGGCGGCCGGACCTGGACGCGGTGTTCGCGGCGAACGACCTGATGGCGTCGGGTGCGCTGCGGGTGCTGCGGGAGCGGGGGCGGCGGGTGCCGCAGGAGGTGGCGCTGGTGGGCTTCGACGACATGGAGTCGGTCGCCGAGGCGACGGATCCGCCGCTGACGACGATACGTCAGGATGTCGTGGGCATGGGCCGGTTGATGGTCCGGCTGCTGATGGAGCGGCTGGAGGGCGGGGGCGCGGGGCCGGAGTCGGTGATCACCCCGACGCGGCTGGTCCGCCGCGCCTCGGCCTGAGCCCGCGCGTGCGGGCCCGGTACGCCGCCCGGGCGCGGCGGGCCCGGGGCAGGTAGCGCAGGCGCTCCGGCAGGACGGGGACGACGAGCCGGAGCACCGCGCAGAACCGCCGCAGGGCGCGTTCCTGCGCGTCGGTCCACTCCAGGCCGATGGCCTCGCGGGCATCGGCCGGCATCAGCCCGACGGTCAGGAAGGAGCGGAACCGGGCGAGCGGCGGGAGCAGCACCGGCCACAGCGCCCCGAGCAGCAGCCGCAGCGCCCAGGGGCCCCGGTCCGGCGGCGGGACGGCGGTGTCGGTGGCGACGAGTTCCGCGACGACGGGGGTCTTCTCGATCTCGTCGGCCAGCATGGCGCGGTAGTACGGCCAGAACTCCTCGATGGTCTGCGGCATGTCCCGGTCCTGGATGCCGAGCACCCGTCCCACCTGGAGCCATTCCGCGTACAGCGCGCGCTCCTGCTCGCGGCTGAGCGGGCGCAGCAGATAGCGGGCGGCGTGCCGGTAGACGGGGTAGCCGGTGGCGTGCACCCAGGCGTAGTTGGCCGGGGTCAGGGCGTGGTAGGGGCGGCCCCGGGTGTCGGTGCCCTGGATGGTGCGGTGCAGGCGGCGGAGCCTGCGCCCCTCCTCGGCGGCTTCCTCACCTCCGTACACCCAGAGCTGGAGCGAGCTGAGGGAGCGCTCGCCGCGCCCCCAGGGGTCCGTGCGAAACACGGAGTGCTCGTCCACGCCCGCCCCGACGGCGGGGTGGGCGACCTGGAGGGTGAGGGCGGCGGGCAGCATCAGCAGGGCCCGCACATCGCCGGACAGGCTCCACAGCACGCCACCGGGCGGGGGTGGCGCGGGGTCGTTGCTGCTGCTCATGCGGTGCTCCCGGCGGCTCGGTGGGCGCCGGACCGAAGCGGCCGGGCCCGCGTGATCCAGTATGCGGCCGTGCGCAGCGGGCGAGGCCGCCGGCCCTGCCGGGCCACGAGTGCGGCCGGGGCACCCGCTCAGGCGGTGTCGAAGCGGTCCAGCAGCTCGCGGGCCTCCACGGTGCGGCGGTGGTCCGGTCCGAAGGAGGTCAGGCAGGTGTCGTGGGCGGCGGAGGCCCGGGTCCGGGCCTCCGCAACGCGCCCCAGTCCCAGCAGGGCGGTGGCGGCGACCAGGTCCACGGCCCCCGCCTCCGGGCCGCGTTGCCCCTCGGGCAGGGCGCGGTGGAACGCGTCGGCGGTCGCGGACTCGGCGAGCGCTTCCCCGTAGCGTGCCTGGCCGTTCAGACTGCGGGCCAGGCCGATCTGCAGCACCAGGCGGATGCGGTGCGGTTCGCGCAGCTGCGCCAGCGCGTCGCGGGCCAGCGTCTCGGCCTTCGCGTGGCGGCCCTGTGCGTTGAGGGCGAAGACGACTCCGTTGGTGGCGGCCGCCGCCACGCGCCGCGTCTCCGGATGCGTGTTGCCTGCCGCGGCCCGGACGACGGCCTCGCTCTCCGCCTCGCACTCGGCGTGCCGGCCCAGCGAGGCCAGTTGTTGCGCGCGGTCGGACCGCAGTTTCAGCGTCTGCCAGTGACCGGGTCCGAAGAGCCTGCGGGAGACCGACAATGCCTCGTCGTACGCGGTCAGGGCCTCGGCGTGGCGGCCCTGGGCGCCGGTCGAGACGGCGACCACGGTCAGCGCCCCCAGCAGCTCTTCCCTGTCGCGCGGCCGCGACCGGGCCACGGCGCGCGCCTGCGTCTCCGCCTCGGCGTAGCGCCCGGCCCGATACAGCTCGGCGGCCCGGGTGGCGGGGGACGGCTTCGTACCTGTGCCGCGCGACCGGAAGAATTTCATGCCCGGAGCATAGGGAGAGCCCGCCCTGGGGCCGGCGACGGGGGGCTCCACCGAGGCGGCGGTGACTGGTCGTAGGTTCCGGCGCTTTCACATCAGTGGTGAGACAGCAATACTGTTGCACCGAGTGGGGCGCAGCACCGGATACGAGGAGCGGACATGGCGACCGAGGCCGAGGAGCCGAAGCTCACCGTCGACGAGCTGGCGGCTCGCGCCGGGGTGACCGTGCGGACGGTGCGGTTCTACAGCACCCGGGGGCTGCTGCCGCCCCCGGTGATCGGACCGCGCCGGGTCGGGCACTACGGGCACGACCACCTGTCGCGGCTGGCGCTCATCGAGGAGCTTCAGCACCAGGGCATGACGCTCGCCGCGATCGAACGCTACCTGGAGCAGTTGCCGCCCGATCTGAGCGCCCACGATCTGGCCATCCACCGGGCGCTCGTCGCGTCCTGGGCGCCGGACTCGGCGGAGGACGCCTCGCGGGCCGAGCTGGAGCGGCGGGCCGGGCGGCCGCTCGGGGACCAGGACCTCGACCGGCTGGCCGCGATGGGGGTGCTGGAGCGGTCGGCGCCCGAGGACGGGGTCTTCCGGGTGGACCCGGGGCTGCTGCGGCTCGGTGTGGAGCTGCTCGACGTGCCGATCGCGCACGAGACGATCCTCGCCGCCCGTACGGTCCTGATGGAGCACACCCGGTCCGCCGCG
This sequence comes from Streptomyces sp. DT224, assembly GCF_049844595.1. NCBI lineage: Bacteria > Bacillati > Actinomycetota > Actinomycetes > Kitasatosporales > Streptomycetaceae > Streptomyces > Streptomyces sp. DT224. The sequence goes on along the minus strand of NZ_JBNCLI010000002.1, from coordinate 77,862 downwards.
CAGGAGCTGACCCGGCTCTTCCGGGACGAGGTGTGGAGTCCGTACCGGGAGCGGGAGGCGGACCCCGAGCACGTCAAGGTGATGAAGTCGCTGTCCGCGCACATGCAGCCGATGGTGCTCCAGGCCCTGGTGACCGCGTTCCAGCGGTCGTTGAAGGAGGAGCTGCGGGCGGCGTTCACCGCCGAGTGAACGCATCGGGTGCCGTACCGCCCGGGAACGGCGGTACGGCACCCGGCGCGGCGGGTCAGTCGTGGAAGGTCTCGCCCCTCTCCGCCTTCTCCACCAGCAGCGCGGGCGGCAGGAAGCGGTCCCCGTAGCGCTCGGCGAGTTCCCGGGCGCGGGCCACGAAGCCGGGCAGGCCGCCCTCGTAGCCGTTGATGTACTGGAGCACGCCGCCGGTCCACGGCGGGAAGCCGATGCCCATGATGGAGCCGATGTTGGCGTCGGCGACGGTGATCAGGACGTTCTCCTCCAGGCAGCGGACGCTGTCCAGCGCCTCGGAGAAGAGCATCCGCTCCTGCATGTCGGTGAAGGAGATGTCCGTCCCGGGTCGCGTGCTGCGTCCGTCCGGGGAGCGACCCCCGGAACCCCCGAAATGCTCGCGCAGGCCCGGCCACAGGCGGGTGCGCCTGCCCGTCTCGTCGTACTCGTAGAAGCCCGCCCCGCCGCTGCGGCCGGGGCGGCCGAACTCGTCCACCATCCGGTCGATCACGTCGTCCGCCGGGTGGCCGGGCCAGGTGCCGCCCGCCTCCTCGACGGCCTTGCGGGTCTCGTTGCGGATCTTGCGCGGCAGGGTGAGGGTCAGTTCGTCCATCAGGGAGAGCACCTTGGCCGGGTAGCCGGCCTGCGCGGCGGCCTGCTCGACGGAGGCGGGCTCGACGCCCTCGCCGACCATGGCGACGCCCTCGTTGATGAACCGGCCGATGACGCGCGAGGTGAAGAAGCCGCGCGAGTCGTTCACTACGACCGGGGTCTTCCTGATCCGGCGGACCAGGTCGAACGCGCGGGCCAGCGCCTCGTCACCGGTCTTCTCGCCCTTGATGATCTCGACCAGCGGCATCTTGTCGACCGGCGAGAAGAAGTGCAGCCCGATGAAGTCGACGGGGCGCGAGACGCCTTCGGCGAGCACGGTGATCGGGAGGGTGGAGGTGTTGGAGCAGAGCAGCGCGTCGGGCTCGACGACGTCCTGGATCTCCTGGAACACCTTGTGCTTGAGGGCGGTGTCCTCGAAGACGGCCTCGATCACGGCGTCGCAGCCCGCGAGGTCGGCGACCTCGGCGGTCGGGGTGATCCGGGCCAGCAGCTCGTCGCGCTGCGCCTCGGTGGTACGGCCGCGGGACAGCGCCTTGTCGAGCAGCTTCTCGCTGTACGCCTTGCCCTTGGCGGCGGCCTCGGCGGAGACGTCCTTGAGGACGACGTCGATGCCGGCCTTGGCGCAGGAGTACGCGATGCCCGCGCCCATCATGCCGGCGCCGAGGACGGCGACCTTGCGGACCTGGCGCTCCTCGATGCCCTTGGGGCGGCTGGCGCCCGAGTTGACGGCCTGGAGGTCGAAGAAGAACGCCTGGATCATGTTCTTGGAGACCTGGCCGGTGACCAGCTCGGTGAAGTACCGGGCCTCGATGGTCAGGGCGGTCTCGAAGTCGACCTGGGAGCCCTCGACGGCTGCGGCGAGGATGTTGCGCGGCGCGGGCATGGGCGCCCCGGCGATCTGCTTCTTCAGGTTCGACGGGAAGGCCGGGAGGTTCGCGGCGAACTTCGGGTGCGAGGGGGTGCCGCCGGGGATCCTGTAGCCCTTGACGTCCCAGGGCTGCTGGGACTCGGGGTGGGCGTCGATGAAGGCGCGGGCCTTGTCCAGCATCTCCTCGGGCGTGGCGGCGACCTCGTGGACGAGGCCGTTCTCCAGCGCGCGGCGCGGGGTGTACTGGGTGCCCTGGAGGAGGACCTTGAGGAGGGCGTCCGCGATGCCCATGAGGCGTACGGTGCGGGTGACGCCGCCGCCCGCGGGGAGCAGGCCGAGGGTGACCTCGGGCAGGCCGATGCGGGAGCCGGGCGCGTCCAGGGCGATGCGGTGGTGGGCGGCGAGCGCGATCTCGTAACCGCCGCCGAGCGCGGCGCCGTTGATGGCGGCGACGACGGGCTTGCCGAGGGTCTCGATGCGGCGCAGCGAGTTCTTGATGGCGGTTCCGGTGTCGAACGCGAGCTGCGCGCTCGAAGGACCGATCCTGATCATTTCCTTGAGGTCGCCACCGGCGAAGAAGGTCTTCTTGGCGGAGGTGTAGATGATGCCCCGGATGGAGTCCTTCTCGGCCTCGGCGCGGTCGGCGACGGCCGCGATGGAGTCCTTGAACGCCTGGTTCATCGTGTTGGCGGACTGGTGGGGATCGTCCAGGACGAGGGTGACGACGCCGGTCTCGTCCTGTTCCCAGCGGATGGTCGTGCTCTCGGTCATGGGTGTGTCTTCTCCGTAGGAAGGGGACGGTCAGAGACGCTCGATGACGGTGGCGATGCCCATGCCGCCGCCCACGCACAGCGTGGCGAGGCCGTAGCGCTTGTCCCGGCGCTCCAGCTCGTCGATGAGGGTGCCGAGGATCATGGCGCCGGTGGCGCCCAGCGGGTGGCCGAGCGCGATGGCGCCGCCGTTGACGTTGACCTTGTCGAGGGAGACGCCCATGTCCCGGACGAAGCGCAGGACGACTCCGGCGAAGGCTTCGTTGATCTCGATGAGGTCGATGTCGTCGATGGTCAGCCCGGCCTTGGCGAGCGCCTTGCGGGTGGCGGGGGCGGGACCGGTGAGCATGATGGTGGGCTCGGAGCCGGAGACGGCGGCGGAGACGATACGGGCGCGCGGGGTGAGGCCGTAGCGCTCCCCGATCTGCTGGTTGCCGATGGCCACGAGGGAGGCGCCGTCCACGATGCCGGAGGAGTTGCCCGCGTGGTGGACGTGGTCGATCTTCTCCACCCAGTGGTACTTCTGGAGCGCCACCGCGTCGAAGCCGCCCATCTCGCCGATCGTCGCGAAGGAGGGCTTGAGCGCGGCGAGCGAGTCGGCGGTGGTGCCGGGGCGCATGTGCTCGTCGTGGTCGAGGACGACGAGGCCGTTGCGGTCCTTGACGGGGACGACGGACCGCGCGAAGCGGTTGTCCTTCCACGCCTCGGCGGCCCGCTCCTGGGAGAGCGCGGCGTACTCGTCCACATCGCGGCGGGAGAAGCCCTCGATGGTGGCGATGAGGTCGGCGCCGATGCCCTGCGGGGCGAAGCCGGTCTCGAAGTTGGTCATCGGGTCCATCGCCCAGGCGCCGCCGTCGGAGCCCATCGGCACCCGGGACATCGACTCGACACCGCCCGCGAGGATCAGGTCCTCCCAGCCCGAACGCACCTTGGCGGCGGCCAGGTTGACGGCTTCGAGGCCCGAGGCGCAGAAGCGGTTCTCCTGGACGCCGGCCACGGTGTCGGGCAGTCCGGCCGCGATGGCGGCGATCCGGGCGATGTCGGAGCCCTGGTCGCCGAGCGGGCTGACCACGCCGAGGACGATGTCGTCGACGGCGGCCGGGTCCAGGCCGGGGAAGCGGTTTCGGATCTCGTGGATCAGGCCGACGACGAGATCGATGGGCTTGGTGCCGTGCAGGGCCCCGTTGGCCTTGCCGCGGCCGCGCGGGGTGCGGATCGCGTCGTAGACGAACGCTTCGGTACTCAAGACAGCTGCCTTTCGGGGGTGGTGGCGCGGGCGTGGTTCAGGAGCCGGAGTCAGGCGAGCAGCGAGCGGCCGATGATCTCCTTCATGATCTCGGTCGTGCCGCCGTAGATGGTCTGGATGCGGCCGTCGGTGAACGCCCGGGCCACCGGGTACTCGCTCATGTAGCCGTACCCGCCGTGCAGTTGGAGGCAGCGGTCGGCGACGCGCTTCTGCAGTTCAGTCGCCCACCACTTCGCCATCGAGGCGTGCACCGCGTCGAGGGTGCCGTCGGAGTGGTCCACGATGCAGCGGTCGAGGAAGGCCCGGGTGACGGCGCACTCGGTGGCCATCTCCGCGATCTCGAAGCGGATGTGCTGGAGCTTGGAGAGCGGCCGGCCGAACGCCTCGCGCTCCTTGACGTACGCGGTGGTGATCTCCAGGAGGTGTTCGGCGGCGGCGATCCCGGCGACGGCTATGCCCATGCGCTCCTGGGCGAGGTTGGTCATCAGGTGGATGAAGGCGCCGTCGCGCTCGCCGAGCAGGTTCTCCTTGGGGACGCGCACGTCGTTGAAGAACAGCTCGGCCGTGTCCTGCGCCTTCTGGCCGATCTTGTCGAGGTTGCGGCCCCGCTCGAAGCCCTCCGCGCCGCGCTCGACCACGATCAGCGAGAGGCCCTTGGCGCCGCCCTCCGGGGTGGTCTTCGCGACGACGACCACCAGGTCGGCGAGGATGCCGTTGGAGATGAACGTCTTGGAGCCGTTGAGCAGCCAGTGGTCGCCCCTGTCCTCGGCGGTGGTGCGGATGCCCTGGAGGTCGGAGCCGGCGCCGGGTTCGGTCATGGCGATGGCGGTGATGGTCTCGCCGCTGCAGAAGCCGGGCAGCCAGCGCCGCTTCTGCTCGTCGGTGGCGAGGCCGGTGAGGTACGGACCGATGATGTCGTTGTGCAGCCCGAGCGCGATTCCGGGCGTGCCGGCCCGGGTGAACTCCTCGGCCAGCACCGCGCTGTAGCGGAAGTCGGTGGTGCCGCCGCCCCCGTACTCCTCGGGAACGGCGAGGCCGAGGAGGCCCTGCCGCCCGGCGGCGCTCCACGCCTCGCGGGAGACGATGCCGTCCTTCTCCCACTGCTCGTAGTGCGGAAGGACCTCCTTGGCGAGGAAGGTGCGCACGGTCTCGCGGAAGGCGTCGTGCTCTTCGGTGAAGATCTGCCGCTGCATCAGGGAGTGGTGTCCTTCCGGGTGGTCCGCAGGCCGGGCACGTCCCAGTCGGCGGCGACGGCTTCGGTGTCCGCGCCCGGCAGGACGGGTCCGCTGCGTACGGACGTGGGCGTGGCCGAGAAGCGGGGCGCGGGCGCGGGCTGGGTGAGTCCGCCGTGCTCCACGAAGGTGGCGCGGGCGGCGAGGTGGGGATGGTGCGGGGCCTCGCGGAGCGAGAGGACGGGCGCGACGCAGGCGTCCGACCCGTCGAAGACCTCGGTCCACTCGGCGCGGGTACGGGTGCGGAACCGGTCCGCGACGGCGCCGCGCAGCTCGTCCCAGCGGGCCAGGTCGTTGCGGTCCGGGGCGGTCTCCGCGATGCCGAGGAGCTCGACGAACTCGTCGTAGAACCGCTGCTCCAGCGGGCCCACCGCCATGTACTGCCCGTCGGCGGTCTCGTACGAGCCGTAGAACGGGCAGCCGCCGTCCAGCAGGTTGGCGCCGCGCCGGTCCTGCCAGCCGCCGGCCGCGAGCATGCCGTGGATCATCGTGGCGAGGTGGGCGGCGCCGTCCACGATCGCCGCGTCGACCACCTGTCCGGTGCCGCCGGGAGTGCGGGCGTGCTGGAGGGCGGCGAGGATGCCGACCACGAGGTAGAGCGAGCCGCCCGCGTAGTCGCCGAGCAGGTTGGCAGGGACGGTGGGCGGCTCGTCCGGCCGGCCGATCACGGAGAGGGTGCCGGTGGGCGCGATGTACGCGATGTCGTGCCCGGCGCGCTCGGCGAGCGGCCCGTCCTGGCCCCAGCCCGTCATCCGCCCGTAGACCAGTTTCGGGTTCCGGGCCAGGCAGGCTTCGGGGCCCACGCCGAGGCGCTCCGCGACGCCCGGCCGGTAGCCCTCGATGAGGACGTCGGCGCGTGCGGCCAGGTCCAGGACGGTGTCCGGGCCGTCCGGGGCCTTGAGGTCGACGAGCACGGAGCGCTTGTTGCGGTTGGTGAGGTCGCGGGCCGGGTCGATGCCGAGTCCGGCGCCGCCGGGGCGGTCGACGCGCACCACGTCGGCGCCCAGGTCGGCCAGGAGCATCGCGGCGAAAGGGCCGGGGCCGATGCCGGCGAGCTCCACCACCCGCAGGCCGTCGAGTGGGCCGCGCGGGCCGTTCCCTGGTGTCGCCATCGAGCCCCCAGCGGTATGACACAACTGATGTAACATCGATGATGCTAAGAACGTGCCGCGCTCCGCACAACCCCCTGGGCCGAGCAAGCGCTTAGTTCTTCTCGCGGATACTCATGGATACTCCCCCATGACCCCCTCCCGCCCGCACACCGCCACGGCGGCCGCGCTAACCTCTGCTCGCTCCGTCCGGCGCCGTCCTCCGTGGAGGCTTTCGTGAACAGGCAGAACGGGCCCGCACGCCCCTATGACGTAGTCCTCTTCGGCGCCACCGGCTTCGTGGGCGCGCTCACCGCCGAGTATCTGGCCCGGCACGCCCCCGACGGCTGCCGCTGGGCCCTCGCCGGGCGCGACCGCGCCAAGCTGGAGAAGCTGCGCACCCGGCTGGCCGCCCTCGATCCGCGCTGCGCGGACCTTCCACTGCTGACGGCGGACGCGGCCGACGCCGGTTCGCTGCGCGAACTCGCCGAGTCCACGCACGTGGTGGCCACGACCGTCGGCCCCTACGTCTGGTACGGCGAGCAGCTGGTCGCCGCCTGCGCGGAGGCGGGGACGGACTACACGGACCTGACGGGCGAACCGGAGTTCGTGGACCGGATGTACGTGGCGCACGACGCCCGGGCCCGGGAGACCGGCGCCCGCATCGTGCACGCCTGCGGCTTCGACTCCGTGCCGCACGACCTCGGCGCCTACTTCACGGTGCGGCAGCTGCCCGAGGACGTGCCGCTGCGCATCGACGGCTTCGTCCGCAGCAACGCCGTCTTCTCCGGCGGTACGTTCGCCTCGGCGCTCACCGCGATGGGCCGGGGCGCCCAGACGGCGCGCGCCGCGAGTGAACGCCGTCTGTACGAACCCCGGGCGGCCGGCCGCCGCGTGCACGCCCCGCTCGGCCGACCCCGCTTCAGCCCGGAGACGGGCACCTGGGCGCTTCCGCTGCCGACGCTCGACGCGCGGGTCGTCGCCCGCTCGGCGAAGGCGCTGCCCCGCTACGGCCCCGACTTCCGCTACCGCCACTACGCCTCGGTCAAGCGCCTCCCCGTGGCCCTCGGCGGCACCGCCGCGCTCGGCGTGCTGCTCGGTGCCGCGCAGGTGCCGGCCGCGCGGGAGTGGCTGATGGGGCGCTACGAGTCCGGTGCCGGTCCGGACGCGGAGCGCAGGCGGCGCAGCTGGTTCACCGTGCGGTTCGTCGGCGAGGGCGGCGGGCGGCGGGTGTTCACGGAGGTGTCGGGCGGCGATCCGGGGTACGACGAGACGGCGAAGATGCTCGCGGAGTCCGCGCTGTGCCTGGCGCTGGACGAGCTGCCGGCCACCTCGGGGCAGGTCACGACGGCTGCCGCGATGGGCGACGCGCTGCTGGACCGGCTGGTCTCGGCCGGGCTGCGGTTCCGGGTGGCGGCGGCGCGCTGAGCGGTCGCGGCCGCCTCCTCAGGCGGCCGGCCCTCCGGCGGTCGCCTCGCGCAGGGCCCTGCGGCACAGGGCGTCCGCCCTGCGCGTCGTCTCCGGCTGCCGGAAGTCCCGGGCGAGCGCGAGGGTGTGCGCGACGGCGTTGTCCAGACCGGTGCGGTGCCCGACCGAGACGTAGACCGGCTTGGTGCCGGCCCGGGTGCGCACGGCCCGGCCGACCTCCTCCGCCCCGTCCAGCAGCGGCGACTGGTCCCCGCGCTCCGGACCGGGCGGCTCGTAGGTGAAGGTGAACGGGTTCTTGGCGACGCCGATGACCGGGAGGCCGGTGAGGACGCCGAGGTGGCTCGCGAGGCCGAAGCGGCGGGGGTGGGCCCTGCCGTACCCGTCGCAGACGACGAGCCCGGGGTCAGCGGCCAGCTTCTCCAGGGCGGCGAGGACGGTCGGGATCTCGCGGAAGGCCAGCAGCCCCGGGACGTACGGGAAGCTGACCCGGCCGACCGCGGTGGCCTCCTCCACCAGCTCCAGCGTCGCGCCGTCGAGCACGACGGCCGCCGCCGCCACGATGTCGCGCTCGTCGTCGTAGGCGACGTCGACCCCGGTCACCCGGCCGGTCCCCGGCGGCGGACCGGGCTCGTCGAGGATCACCCGGCCGCGCAGGGCGTCCTGGAGGGCACGGGCCCCGGCGGCGTCGGAAGGCATCTGAAGCGCTGTCATGATGGCGCCCACCCTACGGGCCCACCCGGCCGATAGCCTGGGCACATGTTCGTACTGGAGCTGTCCTACACCGCCCCGCTGGACCGCGTCGACGCCCTGCTGAACGCGCACGTCGTCTGGCTCGACCAGCAGTACGAGAGCGGGGTGTTCATCGCATCCGGTCGCAAGAACCCCCGGGACGGCGGGGTGATCCTCGCGGTCGGGGACGACCGGGCGGCGATCGAACGGCTGGCGGCGACCGACCCGTTCGTGGTCGAGGGCGTCTGCGCGTACCGGATCACCGAGTTCATCGCCACCAAGACCTCGGACGCGCTCGCCCCGTACCGCCAGCGGCTCTGAAATGCGGCCCGCCGGGGTGCTCCGGCCGGAACGGGGCAGGTGAACAGAGAGCGGTGTGCGGTGATACAGCTCACGCCGCCTCCCGGTGCACGGATCGGCGGCTTCCGTCGTCTCTACGGGTGCCGGGAACCGTTCGTCCGGTCGCGAGAGGGAGCAGGTTCGTGTCCACGGTCATCGAACAGTCCGTACAGGCCCGCATGGTGGCGTCCGCGCCGCAGATGGAGACGCTGCCCGCCGTCCTGAGCTACGACCGGTCGGACCCCTTCGCCGTACGCATGGCGTTCCCGGCGCCGGCGACGCTGGAAGGCACGGAGGTGTCCTGGCAGTTCTCCCGGGACCTGCTCGCCGCCGGGATGGAGGTCCCGTCCGGACTCGGGGACGTCCGGGTCAGGCCGTTCGGCTACGACCGTACGGTGCTGGAGTTCCACGCCGCCGAGGGGATCGCGATGGTGCACGTGCGCACCGCGGACCTGCGGCGGTTCCTGCGGCGGGCCGAGGAGCTGGTGCCCCGCGGCCACGAGCACCGGTTCCTCGACCTGGACCGGAACCTGACCGATCTGTTCGGTCCCTGCTGAGTCCGCGACCCGCTTGCGCGGGGCCGTTAATCCGTTTGCTCCCTCCGCGGGCCCCGCTTAACGTTCTCGGTGTCCTTGTCGTCGCCGATTGGAGCAGGCCGTTGAAGGTCTGAGGTCCCGAGACACCGTGTCGCGTACCATGACCGGCCTTTGCCGTGTCCGCGCGCCCGAGTGCGACCTCAGCTCTCCGAGCCGTCCTCCGCGACCAGGGCCTTCCCCGCGCAATGCCGGAAATCCCGCCGGAATGCGTCGAACGCCAGTGGCCGGTGTCTCGCCCCGTTGCCCTGTCCTTCCTCGCAACCGGGAGATTCCTCATGTCTACCCCCACCGCCCACATCACCTGTTCCGCCCTCTCCCTGATCTGGCCCGACGGCGGCCGGGCCCTGGACGGCCTCCATCTCTCCGTGGGCCCCGGCCGCACGGGACTCATCGGCCTCAACGGGGCCGGAAAATCGACCCTGCTGCGGCTGCTCGCCGGGGAACTCGCACCCACCGAGGGCCGGATCAGCGTCTCCGGCGACGTGGGCTACCTGCCGCAGAACCTGGTCCTGGACACGGAGTTGCGCGTCGACGCCGCGCTCGGGATCGACGCGGTCCGCGCGGCGCTGCACGCCATCGAGTCCGGTGAGGTCGGCGAGGAGCACTTCGCGGCCGTGGGCGACGACTGGGACGTCGAGGAGCGGGCCCGGGCCACCCTCGACGGGCTGGGCCTCGGCCATATCGGGCTCGACCGCACGATCGGCGAGATGTCGGGCGGTGAGTGCGTGCTGCTGCGGCTGGCCGCGCTACTGCTGGCCCGGCCCGACGTACTGCTGCTCGACGAGCCGACCAACAACCTGGACGTGTACGCCAGGCAGCGGCTGTACGCGGCGGTCGACGCCTGGCACGGGGTGCTCGTCGTCGTCAGCCACGACCGGGAACTCCTGGACCGGGTCGACCGGATCGCCGACCTGCGGGACTCCACCGTCACCTGGTACGGCGGCAACCTCTCCGCGTACGAGGAGGCGCTGGCCGTCGAGCAGGATGCGGCCGAGCGCATGGTGCGCGTCGCCGAGGCCGACATGAAGCGGCAGAAGCGCGAACTGGCCGAGGCCCAGGTGAAACTGGCCCGGCGCAAGCGGTACGGGCAGAAGATGAACGAGCAGAAGCGCGAGCCCAAGATTGTCATGGGAGCGCGCAAGCGTGCCGCGCAGGAGTCGGCGGGCAAGCACCGGATCATGCACGCGGAGCGGCTGGCCGAGGCGAAGGAGCGCCTCGACGAAGCCGTCGATCTGGTCCGCGACGACGACGAGATCCGGGTCGAGCTGCCGCGCACCCGGGTCCATCCGGGCCGGGGCGTGCTGGTCCTGCGCGATCTGGAACTCGCGTACGGGGCACGGGTTCGGGGGCAGTACGAGGTGCGCGGTCCGGAGCGCATCGCGCTGGTGGGGCGCAACGGGGCGGGCAAGACCACGCTGCTCCGTACGCTCGCCGGGGAACTGGCCCCGGTGTCCGGGGAAGCGGTGACCGACGTCCCGCTGCGCTTCCTGCCCCAGCGGCTCGACGTGCTGGAGGACGGGCTGAGCGTGGTGGAGAACGTGGCGCGGTTCGCCCCGGACGCGACCAACAACCACATCAGGGCGAGGCTCGCGCACTTCCTCTTCCGGGGTGCGCGGGCGGACCGGGCCGCGGGGACCCTGTCGGGCGGGGAGCGGTTCCGGGCGGCGCTGGCCGCGCTGCTGCTGGCCGAGCCGGCGCCCCGGCTGCTGATGCTGGACGAGCCGACGAACAACCTCGACCTGGCGAGCGTACGGCGGCTGACCGAGGCGCTGGAGGCGTACGAGGGGGCACTCGTCGTGGCCAGTCACGACGTGCCGTTCCTGGAATCGCTGGAGATCACCCGCTGGCTGCTGCTCGACGGCGAACTGCGGGACACCTCGGCCGAGGAGGTGCGTGCCGGGCTCTGACGCGGGAACACGGGGGTGTGCGCCGGGCCGGTGCGCACCCCCTTCGGCCTCTGGACACGCAGAGTGAGCGACGCTCGCCCATTCGGGCTTGGCCAGAGCCTTACCGCCGCTTTAACCTACGGTCTCGTAACCTACGAAGCCGTAGGTAGCCATTCCTCCCGTCCCCAGGAGCCCCCGTGACCCTTACTTCTCCCCATCTCGGCAGTTCACAGGCGTGGACCGATGCCCACCTCCTGTTCGCACTGGAAGAGGTGGTCGAGAAGGAACTCGACCGGCATCTCAAGGTCGCCAAGGACTGGATGCCGCACGAGTACGTCCCCTTCTCCGACGGGCGCAACTTCCCCGGCATCTTCGAGGACGGTGAGGCGTGGCAGGCCGACCAGTCCAAGGTCACCGACATCGGCAAGATCGCCCTCGTGGTCAACCTCCTCACCGAGGACAACCTCCCCAGCTACCACCACGAGATCGCCACGCTCTTCGGCCGCGACGGCGCCTGGGGCACCTGGGTGCACCGCTGGACGGCCGAGGAGGGCCGGCACGGCATCGTGATGCGGGACTACCTGCTCACCTCGCGCGCCGTCGACCCGGACAAGCTGGAGCAGTTCCGGATGGCGCACATGGCGGAGGGCTTCGAGTCCGACAACCGGCACTCGATGCTGCACTCCGTGGCCTACGTGGCCTTCCAGGAGCTGGCCACCCGCGTCTCGCACCGCAACACCGGGCACCAGTCGGGCGACCCGGTCTGCGACCGCATGCTGGCGCGCATCGCGACCGACGAGAACCTGCACATGGTGTTCTACCGCAACCTGCTGGGCGCGGCTTTCCAGCTGGCCCCGGACCTGACCATGCAGTCGGTGCGCGACGTCGTCGTGAACTTCCGGATGCCCGGCCACGGCATGCCCGGCTTCGAGCGGGCCGCCGCGCAGATGGCGATCGGTGAGATCTACAACATGCGTATCCACCACGACGACGTCATCCAGCCGGTGCTGCGCTATCTCAAGGTGCTCGAGATCGACGGCCTGGGCCCGGACGGCCTGAAGGCGCAGGAGGAGCTGGGCCTGTACATGCACGGCCTGGACACCGAGGCCGCGAAGTTCGACGAGAAGCTGGCCGCCCGGAAGGCCCGGATGGCCGCCCGCGGCTAGGGTCTGACCGCGCGCAGGTGGCGGTCCGGGAGCCCGCTCACTCCCGGACCGTCACCTCCGCGTAGGCCGCGTCGCGCACCTCCGTTTCCGGGTGGCGCCGCAGCAGCCGCAGCTGGGTCCGCCACGGTCCGGTCCAGCCCGTGTGCCGCCCGCCGGCCGCGACCAGCCGCACCGCCAGCAGGCCGTGCGCGAGGCCGCCGTCCTCGGCGAGCCGGCCCGCCACCGCGAGCAGCGTCGCCGCCCCGTCCTCGCCCCGGGGGACCCCGTGGTGCGTGGCGTACAGGAGCGCGATGCGGGCGGCGAGCACGGGCCGGCCGGTGACCAGCAGGGCGATGCGGTCCAGCGCGGCGTGCAGCGCGTCCGCGCCGCTCTCCGGGTCCACCGCCCCGGTCAGCAGCTCGGCGGCCTGCGGTACGTAGTCGCGGTGGCGGGCCAGGCGGTCGCCGGCGGCGGCGAGGACGGACCGCAGGGTCGCGTCGGCGCGCGCCCCGGCCGTCGAGGCGAGGCGGTTCACCAGGTGCACGGCACGCTGCCGCTCGGGCCGGTCGCGGTCGCTGCCCGCGTCGTCCATGGCGACGGAGTCCGTGAGCGTGCCCAGCGCTCCCATCAGAGCCCGTGCGGCCTCCCCGGAGGCGGCGGGCGCCGCACCGGCCAGCGCGTCGGCGGCCGAGCGCCAGGAGCGGCGGCGCGCCAGGTCCGTCGTGGCGGCGGCCAGCACCTCGCAGATCCCCGGCTCCCACGGTATCCAGCGGGCCACCACGGCATGGGCGGCGGCGGCCAGCTCCTCGTCGTCCGTACCGCACACCTCCCGCACCAGGCGCGCGTAGCCGGTGCGGTGCGCACCCGGCAGGTCCATGGGCCGCACGCGCAGGACGGCGGTGCGCAGCACGGCGGGCCCGGCGGCGGCGTCCGCGAGCAGCCGCCACATCCGCGCGTCGCCGAGCAGGGCGATGGCCCCGGCCACGCAGGCGGCCCGGACGTCCGGGTGCTGCTCGGGGGCTTCGTACCCCTCGGTGACCAGGTCGGCGGCGGTCTCCCGGGGCAGCCGGGCCACGGCGAGCCGGACGGCCTCCTTGCGGCTGGTGACCTTGCCGGTGCCGGGGGCCAGCCGGGCGCGGAGCATCGGGGCGAGGACGGAGGGGCGGACGTTCTGTGAGGCGCGGCCGGCCGCGAAGACGGCGACCCGGGCCCGGTCGTCCCCGGTGTGGGCGAGCAGGGTCGGCAGCACCTCGGGGGCGCGGTCGGTGTGGCCGAGCGCGGTGAGCGCGGCCTCGGCGAGCACGATGTCGTCGGAGCCGGTCCACTCCCCCAGCGACGCGGCGCCGGTCCCGGGGATGCGGGCCAGGGCGGCGACGGCGCGCGCCCGCCCGTGGAGCGGCAGCTTTCCGTCGCGCGCCGCGTGGCGCAGGGCGCGTTCGGCCGCGTGGTGCTGGCGGGGTACCCAGCGGCGGATCTCGGGCCCGGGGTGGACGGTCCAGGGGCGGCCGGGGGTGAGGAAGCGGCCGTGCGGCGGCGGGGTGGCGAGGTACGGGTCGAGGAGGTCGGTGCGGGTGCGGGTGAGGACCGCCAGCGCCTCGGGCAGGGTGCCGGCCGAGGGGTCGAGCGCGAGCAGCCGTTCGACGCGCTCGCCCCGGTCCGCGTCCGGCTCCAGCCAGAGCCGGACGGCGGTCCGCGCGGTGGTGACCGAACCGAAGCGGATCGCCTGCCACAGCAGGTCCTGGAGCTCGGGCAGCCCGGCCGCCCGGCGGCCCAGCGCCCGGACGAGCGCGAACGCGAGCCCGTAGTCGCTCTTCTCGGCGCCCGCCTCCAGCCAGGGCCGCAGGGCCTCGAACACGTCGTGCTCCTGGCCCCTGCGCAGGGCGCGGTCGAGCCGTCCGAGGTCGGCGCCGCCGGTGTTGCCGGAGATCCGGACCAGGGTGCGCAGCGACCAGCTGACCAGGCCCCGGCCTGGGGCGCGGCGGCCGGTGGCGGCGTGTTCGCGCAGCAACCGCACGGCGAGGGTGCTCAGGGCGTGCCGGGTGGCGTAGGAGGAGTCGCGGGCCTCGACGGCGTCGGCCGAGATCCGGTCCAGGGCCGGTTCCATGGCCTCGGTGAACAGTCCGGCGGGGACGCCCGCCAGGGCGAGGAGGGCGGCCGAGCGGACGGGGTCCTGTTCGTTGCGGAGCCTGGCCATGTCGTCCAGGAGTACGGCGACGGGCCCGGGCGCGCCGGTGCGCCCGGCGTTGCGGACGAGCAGGGGCCAGGCGAGGGCCCGGTCGGCGGCGGCGGGCCGGCGGGTCGCGGCGAGCAGCCGGTCCCAGACCTCGGCGGCCGGGAGGTAGGACTCGGCGAGCAGCACGGTGTGCCAGTCCTCGCCGCGTTCGGCGGCCCTGGCGGCCATGCGGCGCGCCTCGTCGGCGACGCCGCTGCGGGGCAGTGCGTCGAGGAGGTCCGCGTCGACGGCGGGGCCGCCGGGGCCGCGTCCGGCGGTGACCGAGGCGTGCAGGGCGGTGCGCCGGCCGGGCGGGAGGGCGGTGAGGAGGCGGGCGAGGCCGGCCGAGTCCTGGGCCATGGCCCGGCCGAGCTCCACGACGAGCCCTTCGGGCGCGGTGCGGGCCAGGCGGAACAGGACGCCGTCGGGCACCCCGCGCGCGCCGCGCTCCAGCATCGGCCGGGTCTCCGGGCGCAGGAGCAGCCGGGCGGTCCGGGCCGGGTCGGCGGCGGCGAGGGCGCCGAGGCGGCGGGCCAGGGGATACGGGAGGGTGGCCGGGCCGAAGCGGTCGAGCAGTTCGAGGACACGGGCGGGCCGGGCGGTGACGGCGGCGGCGAGCCCGGGGGCGTACCGCTGCCACCACTCCGGGCGCTGCGGCTCGGGCAGTTCGGCGAGCTGACGTTCGACGGCGTCCAGGAGGGGGCCGGGGTGGCGGCGTCCCAGAGCGCTCCAGCCGCGTACGGCGTACAGCAGCTCGGGCAGCAGCCGGGCCACGGTGCCGGCGGGGCAGCCGGGCAGCAGCACGGCGGCCTCGGCGTCGCCCCAGTCGGCGCGCACCCGTTCGAGGAGCCGGGCGGCGAGGTCGGTGCGCCGGTCGTGGACGACCGCCCGCAGCAGGCGGCGGCGCGCGGCGCGGGGCAGGTCGTCCAGGGCCCGTTCGTACGCCTCGTCGGGGACGCCGAGGCTCCGGGCGACCCGCAGGGCGTGGCCCTGCACGAAGGGGTCCGGGTCGGCGAGGTGCGCGCTGATCCACTCCGCGTCGCCGCCGACGGCCGCCACGACGACGGCGATGCCCCGCTCGTACGGGCCGCCGCCGTCGAGTTCGTCCAGCACGCGGCGCAATTCCCCCGAAGCGGACAGAACGCGTGCCCGGGCGGCGAGTTCGCGCATGCGCCGGGGGTACGGAAGCGGATCGAGAACCTTCAGCAGGGCATCGGTCATGGGGCGATTCTGCCGTGCGGGGGTGTGCCGCCCGGGGGCGGGCGGGGACCGTACGCTGTGCCGGTGAAACCTGTGACCCGCTTCGTTCTCATCGGGGCGCCGCTGGCGATTGCGGTCGCCCTCGTCCTCAACCCCGGCGGCGACGACGCCGGGCTGCCCACGGACTCGCCGAAGGCCGCCGAGGCGTCGGCCTCCGGGCCGGTGAACCCGGACCCGTTCGCGGCGGCGGACGACGAGGAGCGCGCGGAGATGAGCAAGCGCGTCGAGCGGGCACCGGCCGGGCTCGCCGCGCCGCGGATGCGTGAGATCGCGTGGGAGCTGCTGGCCAGCGCGGAGGGCTCGACGCTGGACTGGCGCACGCAGTACGCGACGATCGAGGACAGCGGCGACGGCACCGGTTACGCCGCCGGTCTCGTCGGGTTCTGCTCCGGTACGCACGACATGCTGGCGTTCGTCGAGGCGTTCACGAAGGACCACCCGGACAACCCGCTCGCCCCGTACCTTCCCGCCCTGCGCAAGGTCGACGGGACCGGGTCGCACGAGGGCCTGGACCCGGGGTTCACGGGGGCGTGGAAGAAGGCGGCGGAGGATCCGGCGTTCCGCACGGCGCAGGAGGAGGTGCGCGACAAGCAGTACTTCGAGCCGGCGGTGCGCCTGGCGAAGCTGGACGGCCTGGGCACGCTGGGCCAGTTCATCTACTTCGACACCATGGTCCTCCAGGGCCCCGGGCACGAGGCGGACTCCTTCTACGGCATCCGGCAGGCGGCGCTGGCCGAGGCGGACACGGTCGCGGAGGGCGGTGACGAGTCGGCGTACCTGGACATCTTCCTGGACACCGCGCGGGCCGTGATGAAGTCGAAGAAGAACCAGCAGCACGACACCTCGCGCATCGACACCGCGCAGCGCGTCTTCCTGGAGGACGGGAACCTGGACCTGGAGCCGCCGCTGACCTGGAAGATGTACGGCGAGACGTTCCGCATCCCGTCGTGATCCCGGCCCGCGGCGGCTCCCCACGCTCACTGGGCGCGGGCGTCCTGTCTGATCAGTTCGGCGGCCTTCTCGGCGATGGCGACCGTGGGGGCGTGGGTGTGCCCCCGGGTGATGCGCGGCATGACCGAGGCGTCGACCACGCGCAGACCCCGGACACCGCGCACCCGGAGCCGGGGGTCGGTGACCGATCCGGGGTCCTGGCCCATCCGGCAGGTGCCGACGGGGTGGTAGAGGGTTTCCGCCCCGGTCCTGATCGCCTCGGCCAGGCGGTCGTCGTCCACCTCCCCCGGGTAGTGGCCCATGGGCGTCGAGGTGTGCGCGGCGAGAGCCGTGTGGGCGAAAAGGCGTTCCGCGTGGCGGACGCCGTCCATCATGCGCCGCAGATCGGTGCCGGACGCGAGATAGCCCGGGTCGATGCGGAGGGCGGAGCGGGGGTCCGGGTGGTCCGTGTCCAGGGTGATGCGGCCGGTGCTCTCGGGCTGGAGCAGGACCACTCCGATCGTGACGCCGTGTTCGGTGGGCGGGGTCAGTCCGTGGTCGATGAACGGGGCGGGGGCGAAGATCAGTTCCAGGTCCGGGGCGGACGGTGCGCAGGCGCTGCGTACGAAGGCGACGGCCTCGGCCAGGTTGGAGCTGAGCGGTCCGCGTCCGGTGAGCAGGTAGCGGGCGATGTTCGCCGGGGTGTCGGCGCCCGTCATGGTGACCGGGCGCGGGCAGCGCAGGGTGAACGCGAAGGACAGGTGGTCCTGGAGGTTGCGGCCGACGTCCGGTGACGCGGCGCGGACCTCGATGCCCGCGCGGCGCAGTTCGCCGGGGTCGCCGATGCCCGAGCGCAGCAGCAGGTGCGGGGAGCCGATGGCGCCGGCGCTGAGGATCACCTCGCGGCGGGCGGTGAGCGTGCCGGAGACCTCGGTCTCCACTCCGGTGGCCCGGTCGCCGTCGAAGGCGAGGGCGCGGACGCGGGTGTGCGTGAGGACGTCCAGATTGGCGCGCCGGGCGGCCGGCTTGAGGTAGCCGTCGGCCGCGCTCCAGCGCCGCCCGCGCCGCTGGTTGACGGGGGTGAGGGCGACCCCGCTGTGGTCGGGCGCGTTCAGTTCGGGCAGGAACGTCAGGCCGTCCTCGCGGCAGGCGGTGACGAAGTCGGCGGTCAGCGGGGACGGGCTGCGGGGCGGCGCGATGTGCAGCGGCCCCCCGGTGCCGTACACCGTGCCCCCGCCGGCCGGACCGGACCAGCGCTCGGCGCGCCGGAAGTAGGGCACGATCGCGTCGTGGCCCCAGTCCGGCCCGGCGGCCCCGGCCCACGCGTCGTAGTCGTCGCGGTGGCCGCGTACCCACATCATGGCGTTGATCGAGGAGGAGCCGCCCAGGGTGTGGCCGCGCGGCCAGAACAGTTCACGGCCACCGAGCGCCGGCTGTGCCACCGTGCTGAAGTCCCAGTCGAACGGGGTCTTGAACAGCTGCGGGAAGGCGGCCGGGACGCGGATCTCCTGCTTGCGGTCGGGTCCGCCCGACTCGACCAGCGCGACCCGCACGGTGGGGTCCTCGGACAGCCGCGCGGCCAGCACGCAGCCGGCCGAACCCGCCCCGACGACGACGTAGTCGTACTCGCTCAACTCGGCTTCTCCTCCAGGTCGACGCGGGCTCCGTCACGGGCACAGGGTCCGCGCACGGAGACGGTGGAGGCCGAAGTCTCGCACGTACAGCGGCGTTTCAGGCCCGCTCGCGGCCAACTCTGCGCAGTCGCTCCCGCTCCTTCTCGGACAGGCCGCCCCAGACGCCGAAGCGCTCGTCGTTGTCGAGGGCGTACTCCAGGCACGCCTGCCGCCCCTCGCAGGCGTTGCAGAGCTGCTTGGCCTCCCGGGTGGAGCTGCCCGGGGCCGGGAAGAAGAACTCGGGGCCCGCCTGGGCGCACAGTGCTGTCTCCTGCCAGGAGAAGGCGGGGTCGGTCGCGGTGTTGATCAGCATGACGGCCACAGTGCCGTGCCGCGATAAACGACTGATCAACGCCGCGTCAATGGGGCCCGCGTCCGGCCGGAGCGCCGGCGCCGCGTGGGACGATGAGGGCCGCCGTGCGCGGATGGCTGCGCGGTCGCGGAGACAGAGGAACGCACATGACCGAGGGCGGGGCACGGGTCGGGCGGGCCGCCCGGGAGGCGCTCGTCCACGCCGACGGCCTGCTGGACGCGGCGCGCGGGGTCCTCGCCGACCACACCCGGGCCGTCTCCGCCGTCCGGACGTGCCTGGACCCCCTGCTCGACGCCCTCGTGCGCGCCGAACTCGCCGCCATCCCCGTCTCCCGGCTGAAGGACGTCACCAGTGGCCGGCTGCGCCTCGGCGCGCTCGAGCAGGCGGGCTTCACCACGGTCGGCCAGGTGTACGGCGCCGGCCGCTACGAGCTCCGCCAGATCCCCGGTGTCGGCGCGCAGACGGCCGACCAGGCCTTGGCGGCGGCGGGCGGGATCGCGCACGCGGTGCGGGACACCGTCGCCGTGCGCATGGACGTGGACGACCGCAACGAGGCCGTGACCGCGCTGCTCGGCGCGGTGTACGGGCTGGTGGAGGCGGGCCCGGACGCGCGGCGGGCGGTGGCCGGGGCGCGTGCGCTGGCCGGACGCCTGGAGCCGCTGCTGGCGACGGCCGGTCCGGCGCGGGGGCGGCTGCGGATGCTGTTCGCCGGACGGCGGTCGCGGGCCCGGGTGCGCGAGGCCGTGGCCGGGGTGCGGGCGGCCGTCGCCGACGCCGTGGAGCGGGGGCTGCCGCCGCTGTTCGCCCAGGTGTCGGCCGATCTGCTGCGGGAGCCGGGGTCCCCGGCCGCCGCCTGGGTCGACTTCGAGCTGCGGTCCGCCGAGTACTACAGCCTGCTCGCTGAGCTCTCCGGCTCGGGGCCCGACCGGGACGCGGCCGAGGGGTTCCTGCCGTCGGGGATGGCCGGCCGGGTGCGTGGGCTGCGGCTGGACGACGCCCTGCTGCGGGTCTCCCTGCGCGGCTACCAGTCATTCGGTGCCCGGTTCGCACTCGTCCAGAAGCGGGTGATCCTCGGCGACGAGATGGGGCTCGGCAAGACCGTCCAGGCCATCGCCGCCCTGGCGCACCTCGCGGCGCACGGGGAGACCCATTTCCTGGTGGTCTGCCCGGCGAGCGTCCTCATCAACTGGACACGGGAGGTCCGGGCCAGGTCCACCCTGCGCGCGGTGCCGGTGCACGGTCCCGAGCGGTGCGAGGCGTTCGCGGAGTGGCGGGAGTCCGGCGGGGTCGCGCTGACCACCTTCGACGCGCTGCACTCGCTGCCGGACGCCGCCGGGAGCGGGGTGCGGCCCGGGATGCTCGTGGTGGACGAGGCGCACTACGTGAAGAACCCGGAGACCCGCCGTTCGCGCGCGGTCTCCGGGTGGTCGGAGGGCACGGACCGGGTGCTGTTCCTGACGGGCACCCCGATGGAGAACCGGGTGGAGGAGTTCCGCAGCCTCGTCCGCCGGCTCCGGCCCGAGCTGGCCCCCACGGTCGGCGCCGGCCACGGCGCGGCGGGCTCGCGAGCGTTCCGCCGCGCCGTGGCCCCCGCCTATCTGCGGCGCAATCAGGAGGACGTCCTCGCCGAACTGCCCGCTGTCGTCCAGGTGGACGAGTGGGTGGGGTTCAGCGAGGGCGACCTGCCGGCGTACCGGGAGGCGGTGGCCGCCGGGCACTTCATGCGGATGCGCCGGGCGGCGTACGCCCGGCCGGAGACCTCCGCCAAGCTGAACCGGCTGTGCGAACTGGTCGCGGAGGCGGCGGGCAACGGTCTGAAGGTCGTGGTGTTCTCGTACTTCCGCGAGGTCCTGGAGACGGTGCGCGGGGCACTCGGTGACGGGGTGCACGGACCGCTGTCGGGAAGCGTGCCGGCGGCCCGGCGCCAGGGGCTGGTCGACGCGTTCACGGCGGCGGACGGTCACGCGGTGCTGCTGAGCCAGATCCAGGCGGGCGGGGTCGGGCTGAACATGCAGGCCGCGTCCGTCGTCATCCTGTGCGAACCGCAGATCAAGCCGACGACGGAGCACCAGGCCGTGGCGCGGGTGCACCGGATGGGCCAGATACGGACGGTGCGGGTGCACCGGCTGCTCTCCGCGGACAGCGTCGACCAGCGCATGCTGGACATCCTGGCCCGCAAGGAGCGCCTGTTCGACGCGTACGCACGGCGCAGCGATGTCGCCGAGACGACGCCGGACGCGGTCGACGTCTCGGAGGGCGAACTGGCCCGCCGGATCGTCGAGGAGGAGCAGCGGCGCCTCGCCGCGCCGACGGACGGCTGAAGGACCTACCCGTCGTGTCCGGGGACGGTGCCGTCCCGGTCGGCGACGAGCAGCATGCCGCCCATCCCCCGGTCGGCGTGGCTCTGGACGTGGCAGTGGTACATCCAGGCGCCGGCACCTACGTGTTCGCCCGCGATCACCTGGAAGCCGAAGGAGTCCGCCGGGCCGACGATCTTCGTGTCGACCACCCGGCTCGGGTCGCCGGGCCCGGTGAGCATGCCCGTACGGTTGTCCGCCCAGCGATGACCGTGCATGTGGAAGGTGTGGTAGAAGTCGCCGTGCGTGATCATGACGACTTCGAGCCGGTCGCCGAGCGTGGTCGTGAAGTCCGGGCTCTCACCGGCCGGGGTGTTGTTGATCGACATGCCGTTGAAGACGATCGCGATCGTCTTGTCCGGCAGGATGTCGCCCCGGCGCCGGACGACCAGCGGTCCGTAGAGCCCGTTGCGGATGCCGCCGGTGCCGTGGTCGGAGCCGACGGCGTGGTCGTGGTAGTGCCAGTAGCCCGCGCTGCCCGGCTGCCAGGTGCCGTCGCGGCGCGGGCCGGGGGTGTGGGTGCGCCAGGTGTACGTGCGGGTGGCACCGGGTTCGACGGTGCTGTGGTTCATCCGGGTGCCGTCGCTGGCGATGTCGTAGTCGACGCCGTGCGCGTGGAGCCCGGCCGGCACGTCCAGGGTGTTGACGAACTCGATGTGCAGGGTGTCGCCCTCGTTGAGCTCGATGAGCGGGCCGGGCACGGTGGCCTTGCCCTTCTCCAGCCCGTAGCCCATCCGCCCGTCCGGCAGCTTCTCCACGTACATGCGGATGTGCCGGACCACTCCCCCGGCGGGCGCCCGGCGGAGCCGGCGGGGCAGTGCGGCGGCGCCGGGCGCCGGAAGGGACAACGATGTCACCCCCGCGGCCGCCGCGACCCCGCCGCCCATCAGCATCCGCCGGCTGAAACTTCTGCGGTCCATGTCGAACTCCCCACTGCTGACGGGTGCTGCCGAGGATGTGGCGACGGGCCGTCACGAGGCCCGGAAAATCGCTTACCCACAGTAAGGAGAAGTCCGCCTCCGGGCCGTCAAGCCGGGTGGGCGAGTCGCGGAATACGTCTGTCTGATCAGCCGGCCGTCGCCGCGTGCTGCGGCATGTGCGGGCGCCCGCCGGGGTGGCGGTGGCGCCACACCCAGAAGACGGTGCACGAGACGAGTGCCCAGGCCGCGAGGACCAGGTAGGGGAAGACGCGCTGGTGGCCCTGGTAGTAGACGGCGGTGTGCTGGGCGTTGACGGAGGCGCCCGGGGGCAGCCAGCGTCCGATGTGCCCGAGGAGCGAGGGCAGCAGCGGCCAGGAGACGGCTCCGCCCGAGGACGGGTTGCCCAGGAGCACCATGACGCCCCAGGTGGGCAGCATCGCCCAGCGGCCGATCAGGGTGTTGAACATGGTGAAGACCATGCCCGAGGTGAACATCGTGAACGCGAGGATCAGCCAGGACTCGACGAAGGGCAGGTCCACCGCCCCCAGCAGCCAGTCGACCACGGCGGCGATGGCGAAGGCCCCCAGGAGCGAGTACAGGATCGTGAAGCCGATCCGTTCCGCCGGGATCAGCGCCCGGGCGTGCACGCTGAGCTGGATGGCGCCCACGAAGCCGATGATCACCGCGGCGAGCGAGATGTAGAAGAGCGCGAGCCCGCGCGGGTCGCCCTTCTGGAGCGGTTTGACGTCCTGCACGGCCACCGGGATGTCCAGCGCGTCGCCCACCTTCACGGCGGACTCGGCGAGCAGTTGGGCGACCGCCGCCCCGGAGGCCGCGGCCACGTCCAGGGAGACGCCCCGGGCGCCGGACCGCACGATGGCGAAGACCTTCTGCTCATCCAGGGCCTCGCGCGCGGCGGCCGCCGTCGGATAGACGCGGATGGCCAGGGAGGCGTCGAGAGCCTTGTCCATCCCGGCGACGAACTCCCGGCCGCGCGAGGTGTCCGGCTCGCTGACCACGGCGGTGGGGACCCGGTGCGGCGTCGGGTTGGCCATGGCGTACGTGTAGGAGCCGGCGAAGAGCCCGGCGGCGGCCGAGAGGATGAACAGCAGGACGATCGCCGGGAAGTACGGGGACTCCTTGAACCCCTGCCACTTCTGGCTCCGGGTCAGCGGCCGGCCGTGCGCCCCATGCTCCGCACCGGCTTGCGGTTCGCTCACGTCTCGTCACCCTGGTCGCGGCGGGCGCGGCTCGGCTGCACGCGCTTCGGCTCGCCGGGCATCTTCGGGTACTCGGGCGGGTAGGGCAGGTCGCCGGGCCCGCCGTCGCTCGCATGGCGGTCGGCCAGTTCGAGCAGCGAGTCCAGCCGGAACGCCTCCTGGTCCATGTCGGCGTGCACGTCGCCGTGTTCCGCGTACCGCACGGGCATGGTGCGGAGGTCGAAGTCGCGGGGTTCGGCGTCGTCCAGCTCCGCCCAGCGCAGCGGGGCGGAGACCGGGGCGTGCGGGAAGGGACGTACGGAGTAGGCGGAGGCGATGGTGCGGTCGCGGGCGGTCTGGTTGTAGTCGACGAAGATCCGCTCGCCGCGCTCCTCCTTCCACCAGGCGGTGGTCACCCGGTCCGGCATCCGGCTCTCCAGCTCGCGCCCGACCGCGATGGCGGCGCGCCGCACCTCGGTGAACGTCCAGCGCGGTTCGATGGGCACGAAGACGTGGATGCCGCGCCCGCCGGACGTCTTGGGCCAGCCGCGCAGCCCGTGCTCCTCCAGGACGCCGCGCAGCTCATGGGCGGCGCGGACCGCGTCGGCGTAACCGGTGCCGGGCTGCGGGTCCAGGTCGATGCGCAGTTCGTCGGGGTGGTCGGTGTCCCCGCCCCGGACCGGCCAGGGATGGAAGGTCAGGGTGCCGAGGTTCGCGGCCCAGAGGACGGCGGCCACCTCGGTGGGACACATCTCCCGGGCGGACCGCCCGCTCGGGAAGGCGATCTCGGTGGTCGGGATCCAGTCGGGGAGGTTCTTGGGGGCGCGCTTCTGGTAGAAGAACTCGCCCTCGACGCCGTCCACGAACCGCTGCAGGGTGGTGGGCCGGTTGCGCAGGGCGCGCAGGATGCCGGGGCCGACCGCGAGGAAGTACTCGGCGACGTCCCTCTTCGTGTAGCCCTTCTCCGGGAAGTAGACCTTGTCCGGATGGGACAGCCGGACCGCCCGCCCGGCCGCGTCCAGCTCCACCGCTGTGCCCGCTGCTGCCATGTCGGCCACGGTAGGCCGGGCACACATATGCCGCATATCGGGAGACTCCGGTCGCCGTACGGTCCACAATCGGTCCATGGACCTGCCGGTGATGCCGCCCGTGAAGCCGATGCTCGCCAAGTCCGTGAAGAAGATCCCGCCGGGCATGCAGTACGAGGCGAAGTGGGACGGCTTCCGGGCGATCGTGCACCGGGACGGTGACGAGGTGGTGATCGGCAGCCGGACCGGCAGGCCGCTCACCCGTTACTTCCCCGAGGTGGTCACCGCCGTCCGGGACAATCTGCCGGAACGCTGTGTGGTGGACGGTGAGATCGTCGTCGCGCACGGCGGGCGGCTCGACTTCGACCGGCTCAGCGAGCGCATCCACCCCGCCGAGTCGCGGGTGCGGCTACTGGCCGAGCGGACCCCGGCCGCGCTGATCGCCTTCGACCTGCTGGCACTGGGCGACGAGTCGCTCCTGGACGCGCCGCAGGCGGACCGGCGCACGGTCCTGGAGGTGGCGCTCGCCGGGGCGTCGGCGCCGGTGTACCTGGCCCCCTCCACGACCGACCCGGCCCGCGCCGGGGAGTGGTTCGAGCAGTACGAGGGGGCGGGGCTCGACGGGGTCGTAGCGAAGCCGCTCGACGCGCCGTACCGGCCGGACGTCCGGGCCATGTACAAGATCAAGCACGAGCGCACCGCCGACTGCGTGGTGGCCGGCTACCGCTTCCACAAGAGCGGCCCGGTCGTCGGCTCACTGCTGCTCGGCCTGTACGACGACAGCGGCGCGCTCCAGCACGTCGGGGTGTGCGCGGCCTTCCCCATGAAGCGCCGCGCGGAGCTCGTCACCGAGCTGGAACCCCTGCTGACCGACGCCGACGACCACCCGTGGCGTGCCTGGGCCGAGGCGGAGGCGCACACGGGTGCCCGGCTGCCCGGCGCCCCGAGCCGCTGGTCCGGGAAGAAGGACATGTCCTGGGTGCCGCTGCGGCCGGAGCGGGTCTGCGAGGTGGCGTACGACCACATGGAGGGCGACCGCTTCCGGCACACGGCCCAGTGGCGCCGCTGGCGGCCCGACCGTACGCCGGACAGCTGCACGTACGCGCAGTTGGAGGAGGTCGTGCGCTACGACCTCGCCCAGGTGCTGGCGGGCGGCGGCTGAGCCCTCCGGAACACCGTGCCGCCGCCCCGGCCAGGCCCTGGGGCGTGTCTGACCATTCCCGTCGTCCGCCCGGAGGACGGGCAGGGCGGCGTCAGGTGCGTGCTCTCGGCGTGCCGGCCCCAGACCCCTGTACTGGATGTACTGGGGTCTGGGGCCGGTGCGGCGAGAGTGCTTGCATGACGCCGCCCGGCAGACGGGAATGGTCAGACAGGCCCTAGTCCGCCGTGGGCGGCAGGGTGGGGCTGGTGCAGGGTTCGTCGGTCTTCGTCGGGTCGGGCGAGGGCGAGCCGGTGGGCTCGGTGGTGTCGGTCGGGTCGGGCGCCGGGGCGGTCGTGCAGCCCGGGTCCGGCTTCGCCGTGGTCGGGTCCGGGTCGGGGGTGGTGCTCGGGTCCGGGGTGGTGGAGCCGGTGTCCGTGGGGTCGGGCGAGGGACCGGTGGTGTCCGTCGGGTCCGGATCGGGCGTGGTGCTTGGGTCGGGGTCGTGGGTGCCGGGTGTGGTCGGGCGGGTGCTGGGCTGCGGGCCGACCTCGATGCCGCCGCCGTCGCCGTCTTCGGGATCCGACCCTCCGCCCACGGGGTGCTCCGGCTTGCTGGGACTGCCGGCACCGGGGCTCCTGGGGATGGGCCCCGTGCCGTCGGTGACCGGGTGGGTGCCCTTGCGGTAGAACTCCAGCCAGGACAGCACCGTACGCAGATAGGTTTCCGAGTGGTTGTAGCTGAGGATCGCCCGGTTCATGTCGGACGAGACCGACAGATCGCGCGTCCCGGCGCACAGGTAGGCCCCGGCAGCGAGCGCCGCGTCGTACACGTTGTTCGGGTCCCGGCGCCCGTCGCCGTTGCCGTCCCGGCCCCAGTGCGCCCAGGTGGACGGGATGAACTGCATCGGGCCGACCGCACGGTCGTATGTCGCGTCCCCGTCGTAGGCGCCGCCGTCGCTGTCCGGGATGTCGGCGAACCCGGCGCCGTTGAGGACGGGGCCGAGGATCGGCGAGACGGTCGTGCCCTTCTCGTCGACCCGGCCGCCGGCCGCGTGCCCGGACTCCACCTTGCCGATCGCCGCCAGTAACTGCCAGGGCAGCCGGCAGCCGGGGTCGCCGCGTCCCATCGTCGCCTCGGCCTTGCGGTAGGCGGCGAGCACGGTGGCCGGGATGCCCGCCTCGGCCCACGACTGCTTGGCCTCGGGGCTCTGCTTCTCACCCTTCTTCGGCGGGTCCGGGCTCTTCAGCGGCGGGAGTTCGGTGTGGTACGAGTCGTCGTTGGGAACCTCCGACCAGACGACGTCGTCCGTCTTCTGGCGGTGCTTCGGGGTCGCCTCGTGCGCGGCGAGCTGGGGTGCCTGGGACGCCGTGAGCGCGGCCATCGCGGCGACGGCCGCGGCGGTGCTGCCGAGTCCTCGGCGCATGGTGCCGTTGAACCTCATGCGTGCCTTCCTCCGTGGGGTCACCGGGTGAACGTGTCGATCGCGGAGATCCGCCAGCTGCCGCCCTTGCGGACCGCGTCCACGCTGAACATGGCGGCGGCGTACGTGGTCTCCTCGGACTTGCCGGTACGGGTGTTGCGCTGGTCGGCGTAGATCAGCAGCCGGGCCCGGTCGCCGTCGAGCATCTCCACGCCGCTGTCGGTGACGGTCGTGGTGAGGACCAGCTTCTGCTTCGGCGCCTGCGCCCGGACCTCGGCGAGCATGTCCGCGTGCTGCTGGACCGCCTTGCCGGTCAGATATCTCGTCACCGCCGCCTCGGACTTGGCGGGTGAGGCGTAGTCGTACGAGAAGACCGCGCCGACGGCCTCGGTGATCTGGCCCTTCACCTCGCTGGTGCGGCTGATGTCGGTCAGGGCCGTGTTCTGCCGGCTGGGGTCGTCGCGCAGGCTCGCCGCCGAGGTGAACGCCCAGGCGGCGACGGCGCCGAGGATCAGGGTGAGAACGAAGAGGACGGCGGGCAGGCTCGGGCGCGGCCGACGGCGCGCGGTGGCCGTCTCCGGCTCCTGCCCGGCCTCCCCTTCGTCCTCCTCGCTCTCCGGAACCGCCTCGTCCGGCGTGGCGTCCGGCTTCTCCAGGTCCGGCCCGCGCCCGGTGCGGGGGCGGGGCGGGGCGGCCGTCGCGGCGCGTTCGGCGGCGGCGACCGTGGCCAGGCGGCGCTGGCGGTTGACCAGGTGACGGGTGGTCGACATGTCCGGGTTCCTCTCGGTGCGGGGGCGGGGGTGTCAGCCGGCGGTGTTGCCGACGGGCGCCTGGCCGAGCGCGCTGAGCTTCCACCCGTCGGGGGTGCGGGTGAGCTGGCCGAGCATCCGGCTCTCCTTCACCGCGGGCTTGCCCTTCGGCGCGGTCACGGTCACCCGGAGCGCCACCATGACCCCGGCCTTCCCGGCCCGGTCGTCCAGCTCGGTGACCGCGCCGGCCAGCACCTTGGCGGTGCTGACGGTCTTCGCCTCCTGGATCTGCTTCACGAACCCGGCCCGCCCGTCGACCAGTTGCCGGTGCAGATCCCCGGTGGTGGAGTCCTCCCAGCTGTCGAGCCCCCGCTCCAGCTGCGCGTGGTCGAGCGTGTTCATGTTCTGCACGGCCTGCTCCCCCGCCGCCAGGACCTCGTCGCGGGTCTGGGCGTACGCGGCCGAGCTGTCGTGCGCCGCCCGGTACCGGGACACCCCGCCCCAGCCCGCGGCCCCGGCCGCCGCGACCGTCAGCACGATCGCCGCCGTCACCAGCGGATTCCTCGTCATCGCTACCCGTGCCATCGCTGCCTCTCCCTGCCGGCGGTCCCGCCGTGCTGTGCTGTCCGTGCTCGGTGGTGCGGTGGTGCCTCTCGCGGCTACCGGGAGGTGATCTCCACGATCGTCCAACGCCCTTCGCGCAGTCGGGCCGTGACGGAGAGCTGTGCGGCCGCCTTGCTCGCCGCCTTGCCCTTGCGCTCGTAGACCTGGTCGAGGAAGACGAGCAGGTGTGCGCTGTCGGGCGTCAGCCTGGTCACGCCGGCGCGCACGACACGGGTGGTGAGCGTGAGCTTCTGGTCGGCCGACTGCTTCTCGACCTGGCCGAACAGCGCCGCGTACTGCTGGAGCGCCTTGCCCGCGAGCAGCTTCTGCGCGGACGCCTTGGTGGCGGCGGTGCCTTCGGGGCTGTACGAGAAGACCTTGCCGAGGGCGTGGGTGACCTCGCCGGCCACCTGGGCGGTGGCCGCGCTGTCGGTCAGCGCCCGGTTGGACGTGGCGGGCGTGTCCCGCAGCTGCCTCCCCGCCACGTACATCACGGCCCCGGCGGCGAGCAGGGCGACGACCAGGACTCCGGCGAGGGCGCGCGGCCACCGGCGGGCCGGGCGGGTGCCGGTCTCCTCGGTGTCCTCGGGCGGCTCGACGGCCGCCTCCGGCTTCTCCTCGACGTCCGTGTTCATGCGCCGCTCCCTATGCCGAGCGCCGTGAGCGCCTTGATCTTCCAGCCGTCCCCGGTCCGGGCGAGCGTGGCCTCGAAGCGTTTGCGCTCGGTGCCCGCCTTGCCGGTGCGAGGGGTGACCTCGACGTCGACGGTCGCGATCATCAGCGCGGTGCCGGTCCGCTCGTCCAGCTCCGTGAGCGCGGCGTCGGTGACCTTGCCGCGCGCGGTGGCGCCGGACGCCTTGAGGTCGGCGGCGTCCTTCTTCCGGGTCCGCTTCAGCTGGTCGTACAACGGGCCCGTGGCGGACTCCAACCAGCCGGCCAGGCCCGCGTCCACGCTCGCCGCGTCCTTGCCGTCCAGCGTGTTGAGCCGGGCCAGCGCCTGGCGCCCGTCCGCGAGGGCCGCGTCCCGGCTCTTGGCGTAGGCCAGGTCGTCGTCGCCGCACGCCTGGGCGTACGACCAGCCGCCCAGGGCGCAGACGAGGGCCGCGATCAGCAGGACGGCCCAGCCGCCGAGGCTTCGCGTACGGGGGTTCACTCGCCGTCCTCCTGTCCCAGGCCGAGCAGCCCGGCCATGCCCCGGGCCTCCGGGGCCGCGTCGGTCGCGGCGCCGAGCACTCCGGGCAGCCGGTCCTCCTCGGTGTCCCCGAGGAGGAGGGCCCCGGCCTTCGCCGGTTCGGGGAGCGGGCCGCCGGTCGGGGCGTTGGCGCTGCCCCGGACGCCGATGCCGGTGCCGGGCGAGGCGGCGCAGCGGGCCTTGGTGTTCAGGGCGGGGGCGGGTGAGAGGTCGAGGCCGTTGCGGTAGGTCGTGCCCTCGTAGCCGGCGGTGCAGGGCAGCGGCTCGAAGAAGGTGACCGACATGCCGAACCGGGCGCCGTCCTCGTCCACCGCGCTGGCCCCGGCGGCCGCGACGGCGGGGAGCTTCACGAGCAGTTCCTCCAGGCCGCGCTGGCGGGTGACGGCGACGTCGGAGGTGGTGAGGAGGTTGGCGACGACGACCCCGAAGCCGGGTTCGACGTCCCGGAGCAGTCCGCTGATCTGGTTCGTCGCGTCGGGGGCGGCGGCGATCAGCTTGCGCAGGTCGGTGTCGGACCCCTTGAGCTGGGCGGCCAGTTCCTTGGCCCCGGAGGCGAACCCCTTGAGCGCTTCGCCCTGTTCGACCTGGGTGCGCAGGACGGTCCTGCCGTCCTCCATCAGCCGGGTGTTGACGGGCAGCGCGTCGTCGGCGGCGTCCACGAACGCGCTGCCGGTGTCCAGGAGGACCTGGAGGTCGTCGCCGCGCCCGCTGAACGCGGTGCCGAACTCGTCCACGACGGTGCGCAGGGACTCCAGGTCGACCGAGGAGGTGAGGTCGTTGACGCTGGTGAGCACGTTGGTCACGGGCGCCGGGACGGAGGCCGCGGCCTCGTCGATGACCGAGCCGTTCGCGAGGTAGGGGCCCTCGGTGCGGGTCGGCCGCAGGTCGACGTACTGCTCGCCGACGGCGGAGAGGTTGGCCACGACCGCCTTGAGGTCGTCGGGGATGCGGGGCGCGGACTTGTTGATCCGCAGCTCGGCCTCGACACCGTCGTCGGTGAGTTCGATGGGCCCGACCCGGCCGACCGAGACCCCTCGGTAGGTGACGTTGGAGTGCGTGAAGAGGCCGCCGGTGCGCGGGAGTTGCATCTTGACCGTGTAGTAGTCGCGCATGCCGACGTAATGGCCGAGGTCGGCGTAGCGCACACCGAGGTAGGCCAGCACCAGCACGGAGATGATGAGGAAGGCGATGTTCTTGAGCCGGATGGCGAGGGTGATCATCGGTTGCTCCCCTTCGCATTCGTGGGCCGGCTCGTCGTCGGTGCCGAGGTCGCGGGAAGGGGCAGCGGCAGTCCGGCGCCGGCGACCGCCTGGCCCTGAGCGGGCGGGGTCTCCGCGTCGGGGTCGTAGGCGGGGATGATCTGGGTGCCGGGTTCGGCCGTCAGGTCCAGGTACACGTTGAGGTAGTCGCCCTTCACGCCGCGCAGCACCTCGTCGGTGAACGGGTAGGTGAGCAGCACCTGGAGGGAGTCGGGCAGGTCGTTCCCGGAGTCGGCGAGGGCACGCAGGGTCGGGGCGAGGGCCTTGAGATCGGCGATGGTGTCCGCCTTGCTCCGGTTGATGGTGGTGACGGCGACGTCGGAGAGGGTGTCCAGGGAGCGCAGCATCGTCATGAGCGAGCCGCGCTGCTTCTCCAGGACCTTCATGCCGGGGCTGAGCTTGGTGAGGACCGTGCCGACCTGCTGCTTGCGGCCGGCGAGGGTGCTGGAGAGCCGGTTGACACCGTCGAGCGCGGCGGTGATG
Organism: Streptomyces sp. DT224; assembly: GCF_049844595.1. NCBI lineage: Bacteria > Bacillati > Actinomycetota > Actinomycetes > Kitasatosporales > Streptomycetaceae > Streptomyces > Streptomyces sp. DT224. Next base: position 46,983 of record NZ_JBNCLI010000002.1, on the reverse strand, counting down.
TCGCCGCGGTGGTCGTCCAGGTTGGTGACGAGCTTGTCGACCCGGTGGAGCATGGACGTGACCTGGGGTTCCTGCCCGCTCAGGGCCTTGTTGAGTTCGGTGGTGATGGTCTTGAGCTGCTGGACGCCGCCGCCGTTGAGGAGCATGGACAGGGCGCCGAAGACCTCTTCGACCTCGGGGTTGCGGTTGGTACGGGTGAGCGGGATGCGGTCGCCGTCGGCGAGGGTGCCCTGCTCCTTGCCCTGGGCGGGCGGCGTGAGCTGGATGTACTTCTCGCCGAGCAGGCTGGACTGCTCCAGGTGGGCGTAGGCGTTGGCGGGCAGGTCGATCTTCCCGTTCACCTTCATGGTGACCCGGGCCTGCCAGCCGTCGGGCGCCAGCGAGATCTTGGTGACCCGGCCGACCGCGACGTCGTTGACCTTGACCGAGGACTGCGGGGAGAGGCTGAGCACGTCCCCGAAGTCCGCGGTGATCTCGTAGGGGTGGTCGCCGAGGTCGGCCCCGCCGGGGAGCGGCAGGTCCTCGATGCCGGAGAAGTGCGGGGCTCCGCATCCGGTGACGAGGAGGGTGCAGCAGAGGCCGAGCGCGACGAGTGCCGGTCCCCCCGCGGTGCCGAGGGCGGCGGGTCTGCGCGGTCGCCGGTTCATCGGTCCGCCCCCTTCGTGTCCTTGGCGTCCTTGGCGTCCTTGGCGTCCTTGGCGTCCTTCGGGGTGCCGTAGACCGTGCCCACGGCCGGGAGCGGCAGCGCGGGAAGCGCCCGTTGCCGTTCGGCGTCCACCGGGGAGAGTCCCTGGAGGGCGAGGGAGGGTTCGACGAGCGGGCCGCCCATGCTGAGTTCGTTGAGGTTGGTCCGGCCGTTGAGCGTGCGGTGCTCGGGGTCGTAGGCGTTGAGCACGTTGCCCGCCGCGAGCGGCAGGACGTCCATCGACTCGGCCAGCGAGGCGCGCTGGTCGACGAGGGCCTGGGTGATCGGCACGAGGGCGTCCACGTTCTTCTTGAGCTCGCCCCGGTTGTCCTTGATAAAGGTCTTCACCTGGCCGAGCGCGGTGCCGAGTTCCTTGAGTGCGGCGCCGAGGTTCTTCTTGTCGTCGGCGAGGAAGCCGGTGACCGAGTCCAGCTGTTTCTCGGCGGCGCGGACGTTGCCGTCGTTGTCCTTGAGCATGGTGGTGAAGGTCTGGAGGTAGGACAGCGTGTCGAAGAGGTTGCCGCTCGACTTGTCCAGGGTCTTGGTGGCCTTGCCGAACTGCTCGATGGAGTCGCCGATGTCCTTGCCGTTGCCCTTGAGGTTCTTGGCCCCGGTGTCCAGGAGCCCGGCGAAGGCACCTTCGGCGTTCGCCCCGTCGGGGCCGAGCGCGGTGGACAGTTCGGTGATGGACGCGTAGAGCTGGTCGACCTCCACCGGGACCGCGTTGTTGGCGGCGGGCAGCTGGGCGCCGTCCTCCATGGCCGCTCCCCCGGTGTAGGCGGGGGCCAGCTGGACGTACCGGTCGGCGACCAGGCTGGGGGCGACGACCACGGCGTGCGCGTCCTTGGGGACCTGGACGCCCTTGTCGATGTGCAGGACGACCTTGACGTCCTTGCCGCGCGGTTCGACGGATTCGACGCGGCCGACGCGTACGCCGAGTATGCGCAGGTCGGAACCGGCGTAGACGCCGGTGACCTGGTCGAAGTAGGCGGTGACGGTGGTGCCGCCCCGCTCCTCCAGGGCCGAGACCCCGGAGGTGGCGGCGACGGCCACGACGACGAGGCCGGCGCCGATGCCGATGACGCGGGTGAGTCTCATCTCAGCGCCCGCCTTCCTGCTTCGGCGGCATGCAGCCGGTCGCCGGGGGTGTGTTCGCGGGCAGGTAGTTCTTCGGGACGACCCCGCAGACGTAGTTGTCGAACCAGCGGCCGTTGCCGAGGGTGTTGCCGACGAGCCGGTTGTAGGAGCCCGCGAGCGCGAGCACCTGGTCGAGGCTCTTGCGGTTCTTCTTGAGCACCGCGGTGACCCGGCCGAGCGCCTTGAGGGTCGGCTTCAGCTGCTTGTTGTTGTCGGAGACGAGACCGGTGAGCTGGGTGCCCAGGTCGCGGGTGCCGGTGAGCAGCAGGTGGATGGAGTCGCGGCGGGCCTGGATCTCGCCCAGGAGCAGGTTGCCGTCGTCCAGGAGGGTTTCGAAGCCGCTCTTCTTGTTGGCGAGGGTCTTGGTGAGCTTCTTGCTGCCCTTGAGCAGCGTGGCGAGCTGGGCGTCGCGTGCGGAGACGGTCTTCGAGAGTGCGGAGAGTCCCTGGGCGGCGCTCTTCACGTCGGGCGGGGAGTCCTTGAAGGTGGCGGAGATCGTCTCGAAGCTCTTGGCGAGCTGTTCGGTGTCGATCTCGCCGATGGTCTCGCCCAGTCCGTTGAACGCCTGCGTGACGTCGTACGGGGAGGTGGTGCGGGAGGCCGTGATGCGCTCGTCCGGGTCCTGCGGGGAGTCGCCGAGCGGGTCGACGGCGAGGTACTTCTCGCCGAGGAGCGTCTTGATGGCGATGCCGACGGTGCTGGCGTTGCCGATCCAGGCGTCCTCGACCTTGAAGGTGACTTTCACCTTGGCGCCGTCCAGGGAGACCCCGGTGACCTTGCCGACCTTGACGCCGGCGATACGGACCTCGTCGCCCTCGCCGAGTCCGGCGGACTCGGTGAAGTCGGCGCTGTAGGTGGTGCCGCCGCCGATGAAGGGGAGCGAGTCGGCCCGGTAGGCGCCGAATCCGATGAGGCCGAGCAGGAGCAGGCCCACGATGCCGACGGCGACGGGGTTGCGGTGGCGTATCGGCTTGATCATGACAGGCACCTCGGCTGGGTGATCTCGATGCCGGTCGGCGGGGTGCTGCCGTCGCTCGTCGTCACGCCGCTGACCCTGGCCTCGCAGAGGTAGAGGTTGAGCCAGGAGCCGTACGAGGTGAGGCGGCTGACGGCCTCCATCTTGGCCGGGGTCTTCCGGAGGAAGTTCTCGATCTTCGGGGTGTTGTCGGCCAGGTTCCCGGAGAGCCGGCCGAGCTGCTTGATGTCGTCCTTGAGGGGCCCCCGGCCGTCCTCGAAGAGGTCCGCGGTGACCGTGGTCAGGGCGCCCATCGCGGTGACGGCCTCGCCGAGGGGTTTGCGGTCGCCCGCGAAGCCGGTGACGAGGGCCTGGAGCGTGTCGACCAGGTCGTTGAAGCCGGCTTCCCGGTCGTTGACGGTCTTCAGGACCGAGTTGAGGTTCTTGATCACCTCGCCGATCACCTTGTCCTTGGCGGCGACCGTGCCGGTCAGCGAGCCGACGTGCTGGAGGATGGAGTCGACGGTGCCGCCCTCGCCCTGGAGCACCTGGACGATGGAGCCGGCCAGCTCGTTGACGTCGGGCGGCGAGAGCCCTTCGAAGAGGGGCTGGAAGCCGTTGAAGAGCTGGGTGAGGTCGAGCGCCGGGGTGGTGCGCGACAGCGGGATGGTGGCGCCCGGGGCGAAGCTCTCACCGACGGGGCCCGCGCCCTGGTCGAGGTCGATGTAGCGCTGTCCGACCATGTTGAGGTATTTGATCGACGCGGTGACCGAGGCCGGGAGCTTCTTGCTCTTGCGGACGCTGAAGCGGACCTCGGCGACCCGGCGGTCGGCGACCCTGATCGATTCGACCTGGCCGACCTTCACTCCGGCGACGCGGACGCTGTCCCCGACGATGAGTCCGGTGGCGTCGGCGAACCGGGCCTTGTACGAACGGGTCTCGCCCACCCCGGTGTTGGCGATGGACAGGGCCAGGACCGTCGTGGCCAGGCTCGTCACCACGATGAACACGATCGATTTCGCGAGCGGTCCCGCGAGGGAACGGCGCTTCACTTGAGCTTCACCTCCACACCGCGGAAGGCCGGGCCGATGAGCACGCTGCTCCACTCGGGCAGGGCCTGCGGCCGGACTTTCAGTGAGGGAGCGACCAGCTCGTTGACGAGGCGGCTCTCCTGCGGCGAGTTGGGCATGCCGAGCGACGGGTCGGCCGCGGGGACCTCGACCGGCGTGGCCGGGTCCGGGTCCGTCCGGGCGGTGTCGGCGGCGGTCCTGGCGTCGGCGGTCGGCACGGTCCGGCCGACGTACGGGATGGAGTAGCAGTGCGGTCCACCGGTCGCGTTGTAGACCGGGGTGTCCTTGCCCGCGACGTACTTCCCCTTGGACGGCACGGTCTTGAGGGTCACGTGCAGCCCGGGCTCGCCGGTGCCCTTGCCGAGCGCCTTGTCCATGGCCGGGATGAAGTTGGCCACGGTGCGCAGGGTGCAGGGGAACTCCGAGGAGTACGTCGCCAGGGTCTCCAGGGTGGGCCTGCCGCTGGCGGCGAGGCGGATGAGGTTGTCCTTGTTCCGCTGGAGGAAGGCGGTGACGTCGCGGGCGGAGGCGGTGGTGGAGCCGTACACGTTCGCGAGGTTCGCCTGCTGTTCGGCGAGGGTGCCGCTGGTGGTGGTGAAGTCGGTGAGGGCGTCCAGGACGTCGGGGGCGGAGTCCGCGTAGAGCCGGCTCACCTTGACGAGTTCCTTGATGTCCTCGTTGAGCGTGGGGAGTTGGGGGTTGAACTTCTGGAGGTGGGCGTCGAGCTTCACGAGGGTGTCGCCCAGCTTCTCGCCCCGGCCCTCCAGCGCGGTGGAGACCGCGTTGAGGGTGGCGGACAGCTTCTCCGGCTTCACGGCGGTGAGCAGCGGCAGGACGTTGTCGAGGACCTCTTCCAGCTCGATGGCGTTGCTGGACCGGTCCTGCGGGATGACGTCGCCCGCGCCGAGGGTCTTCGCCGAGGGCACGGGGGGCGGGACGAGGGCGACGAACCGTTCCCCGAAGAGGGTGGTGGGCAGCATCTGGGCGGAGACATCGGCCGGGATGCGGTCCAGCTTGTCCGGCTTGATCGCGAGGGTGAGCCGGGCCCCGTCGCCGTCGGCCGAGATGTTCCGGACCTGGCCGACGACCACGCCCCGCAGCTTGACGTCGGCGTTCTCGTGCATCTCGTTGCCGACGCTCGACGTGTGCACGGTGACGGTCGCGTCATGCGTGAAGTCCTTCTCGTACACCGAGACCGATACCCAGATGAGGACGGCGGGCACGAGGAAGAGGGCGACTCCGGCGGTTCTTCGGGCAGTGGCCCGGGCGGCGCGTGAGGTCATCAGCCGGCCACCTTCACCGTCGTCGTGGCGCCCCAGATGGCGAGCGAGAGGAAGAAGTCGGTGACGCTGATCAGCACGATCGCGTTCCGCACGGACCGGCCGACGGCCACCCCGACCCCGGCGGGGCCGCCGGTGGCGTGGAAGCCGTAGTAGCAGTGGGCGAGGATCACCATCACGCTGAAGATCAGCACCTTGAGCACCGACAGGAGCACGTCCGCCGGCGACAGGAAGAGATTGAAGTAGTGGTCGTACGTGCCTGCGGACTGTCCGTTGAACAGGACGGTGACGTAGCGGGACGCGACGTACGAGGAGAGCAGCCCGATCGCGTACAGCGGGATGATCGCGACGACCCCGGCGATGATGCGCGTGGTGACGAGGTAGGGCATCGAGCGCACGCCCATCGATTCGAGGCCGTCCACCTCCTCGTTGATGCGCATGGCGCCGAGCTGCGCGGTGAAGCCGGCGCCGACGGTCGCGGAGAGGGCGAGTCCGGCGACGAGCGGGGCGATCTCGCGGGTGTTGAAGTACGCGGAGATGAAGCCGGTGAAGGCGGCGGTGCCGATCTGGTTGAGGGCCGCGTAGCCCTGGAGTCCGACGACCGTGCCGGTGGCCAGGGTCATCGCGATCATGACGCCGATGGTGCCGCCGACGACGCCGAGTCCGCCGCTGCCGAAGGCGACCTCGGCCAGGAGGCGCTGGACCTCCTTGAGGTAGCGGCGCAGGGTGCGCGGAATCCAGATCAGTGCCCTCACGTAGAAGGTGAGCTGGTCACCGGATCTGTCGAGCCAGCCGAGCATTGACATGGGTCAGCTCCCCTTCGCGGGGACGATCTGCAGGTAGATCGCCGTGAGGACCATGTTCACGAAGAACAGCAGCATGAAGGTGATGACGACGGACTGGTTGACCGCGTCGCCCACCCCCTTCGGGCCGCCGCGCGGGTTGAGGCCGCGGTAGGCGGCGACGATGCCGGCGATGAAGCCGAAGATCAGTGCCTTGACCTCGCTGACGTAGAGGTCGGGCAGCTGGGCGAGGGCGGAGAAGCTGGAGAGGTACGCGCCCGGGGTGCCGTGCTGCAGGATTACGTTGAAGAAGTAGCCGCCGAGGGTGCCGACGACGGAGACGAGGCCGTTGAGCAGGACGGCGACGAGCATGGTGGCGAGCACGCGCGGGACGACCAGGCGCTGTACGGGCGAGACGCCCATGACCTCCATGGCGTCCAGCTCCTCGCGGATCTTGCGCGAGCCGAGGTCGGCGCAGATCGCCGACCCGGCGGCCCCGGAGACCAGCAGGGCCACGATGATCGGGCTGGCCTGCTGGATGACGGCGAGGACGCTGGCGCCGCCGGTGAAGGACTGGGCGCCGAGTTGCTGGGTGAGCGAGCCGACCTGGAGGGCGATGACCGCGCCGAACGGGATGGAGACGAGGGCGGCGGGCAGGATGGTCACGCTGGCGACGAACCAGAACTGTTCGATGAACTCCCGCACCTGGAAGGGCCGTCGGAAGGTCTCCCGGGTCACGGTTGCGGCGAGCGCGAACAGCCGCCCGGTCTCGCGCAGGGGCGCGGCGAGCTTGCTGGGGCGCGGGGCCTCGGGCGCCTTCGCGGGCTCCGGGGCGCGGTCCACCGGCTCCGGTTCGCCGGGGGGCCGTACGGGCATGGGCGCGGTCACCGGCGTCCACCGCCCACGGCCGGGCTGTAGCTGTTGAGGATGGCGGTGCGGGCGGCGTCCGGCAGTTCGCCGAGCATCGACATGACGCGTTCCCGGCGGCGCAGGGCGCCCTGGCGCACCGGCAGGCCCGGGGAGGGCTCCAGCTGGGGGACGACGGTGCGCGGGGCGTTGGCCGAGCTGATGCCCTGGCCGTAACCGTTCAACTCCTCGGCGGCGAGGGTGGCGGCGTCCTTCTCCTCGGACATGCCGATCGGCCCCTCGCAGCGGCCGGCGAGGAACTGGTTCACGACGGGCAGATCGCTGGTGAGCAGCACCTCGCGGGGCCCGAAGGTGACGAGGTTGCGGCAGAACAGCATCCCCATGTTGTCCGGCACGGTGGAGGCGATGTCGAGGTTGTGGGTGACGATGAGCATCGTCGCGTCGATCTGCGCGTTGAGGTCCACGAGGAGCTGGGAGATGTACGCGGTGCGGACCGGGTCGAGGCCGGAGTCCGGTTCGTCGCAGAGGATGATCTGCGGGTCCAGGACGAGGGCGCGGGCGAGGCCGGCGCGCTTGCGCATCCCGCCGGATATCTCACCGGGGAGCTTGTTCTCCGCGCCCAGGAGGCCCACGACGTCGATCCGCTCCATGACGATGCGGCGGATCTCGGATTCCTTTTTACGGGTGTGCTCCCGGAGCGGGAACGCGATGTTGTCGAACAGCGACATCGAGCCGAAAAGGGCGCCGTCCTGGAACATGAGCCCGAAGAGCTTGCGGGTCTCCATGATGTCCCGCTCGGAGCCGTTCACCATGTCGACGCCATTGACGAGAACGCGCCCGCGTTCAGGTTTGAGGAGGCCGATGATGGATTTGAGGAACACCGTCTTTCCCGTCCCGGACGGGCCGAGCATGACACTGACCTCGCCTGCGGGAAGCGTGAGCGACACATCCTGCCAGATGTTCTGCTTGCCGAAAGACTTGGTGAGCCCTTCGACCACTACTTCGATTCCCATCCCACCTCCTGCATGCGCTCACGATGTGACAGAAGTGCGCCGAAGGGCGCACGTTAAGTTCACCGGCACCGCCAGGACAAGCCCTTGAACAGCCCATTCGCAAAGATCCGGCCTGTTTGTCATCGGATGACAAATTCCGTTTCCGATCTTGTGAAGTACTGCGCACTGCCGTCCGTCGGTGCAGGCCGGAACCCCGCGGCCCAGGGGGCCGGACAAGCATCCGGGCTCCCTGCCGACGGGTGGGCAATCTCCGGACGCGCCGGAGGAGTTGCTGACGGAGGCGACGCTACGGGTGGGTAACCTGGGCCGCAATACCAGGTCATCAAGTTTTCGCGCGAGAGCGCGAAGGGGTCGGTTCTTTCTCATCGACTGAGCAGGTCGGCCGGAAAAACTGTCTCCGGGTGACAAGTTCCGGGGCCGGCCGACGGGGGCCGTACGCCGCACAGCGCATCGAGAAGCACCCAGGACCGGCTCGAATACACAAACGGCGGCTGAGATTCCGCATATCCGGCCGGCCGGCGTCACCGCGGCACACGCGAGGGCCTGCGCACGAAGTGACAAGAAGGCCGGATCCCGTACTCATCCCTGACGGAGATACACGTCCCGTCCATAGAATCTCATACGGCGCCATTGTGTCCCGGTGTTTCCCGCCAGTAACCTCACGGCTCGGTGAATGGGATTTCGTTCCGGCCCCGTCCGACGCGTCCCGGCACCCGCATTCCACATTCCGTGCTCAATTCGCTGCGCACATCGGAAACAAGGGGAAGACATGAGAACCTCGAACCGGGTACGTGTGGGGCTGCTGGCCTCCTTCACCGCGCTCGCCGCCGTCGCCTCCATCGGGTCGGCCACGGCCGCCACCACACTGAACGGCGACTGGGCGCCCTTCAGCCGCTGCCCGGTGGACGACCCGGCCATGCTGGCGGCCGACGGGGCGACGGACATCGCCATCTGCGTCACCTCGCACTCGGAGAGCGGCTCCATCAAGCTGGGCAACACCGTGGTGCCCTTCGGCGCCAGCGACCTCCAGATCGGCGTGGTCAACCACCCGGGCGCCGTCTCGACCGTGGTCTCCCCGAAGGAGGGAGCACTCGTCGCGGACTCCGCGAAGGTGCCGGGCGGTCTGCTCGGCCTGATGTGCCCCAGCGACGTCCCCGTGGTCACGGGCATCTGCAACACGCTCACCGACGTCAATCTGAACCGGGTGACGGCGACCCTCGAGTCGGTCAACACCCCGACCGGCTTCCAGCTCCTGGCGGGCGCGACCACCGGCAAGCCGATCATCACCCTCCCGGTCCGCATCCACCTGCAGAACCCGCTCCTCGGCGACAAGTGCTACATCGGCTCCGCCTCGAACCCGATCCTGCTGAAGCCGCAGAACCTGACCCAGCCGGCCGTCACCAGCGAGAACTTCGCCGGTGACGGAACCCCGGATCCGAACGGCCCGATGAGCCGGCTCAGCCTCCAGGGCGCCACCCAGACCGATACGACGTACGCGGTCCCCGGCACCAACGGCTGCGGCCTGCTCGGCTCGTTGAACTGGGCGGTCAACCTGAAGACGGGCCTGCCGGCGGCCGCGGGCAAGAACAGCGTCACACTGAACAACGCGCAGACCGACGTTGCGGCGATGGGCGCCCCGGGTGACATCGCCCCGAACGCGGGCAAGGTCATGTCCCAGTACTGGCACTCGGCGGCGCGGTAGCCGTCCGGGCGACCGGAGCCCCGAAGGGGCCACCTCCTCCGTGGAGGTGGCCCCTTCGCGGTGCGCCGGCCGGGCGGTGGGCTACGGCTTGGGCTTCGTGCCGGGCAGTTCCGCCGGAGGGGGTGGGCAGTAGGAAGCCTCGGGGTTGGTCGGAATGCAGGTCGAAGCCTGATCCATGACGATCCGGTTCCCAGGGCCCGAGATCGCAGCGGTGAACAGCGGATTCAGGTTCTCGCCGCCCGTGCCGCATCCGGTGAAGGGCGGGATGGTGACCTCGCCGTCCAGACGGCCGCCCACGCCGACATTCGTATACGCTGCCCCGCCATTCAGTACCACCTTGAACGGCTTCTCTGTCCTGCAGTCGCTTCCTACATCCAAGGGCGTGCCGTTGATTTTGACGTCGTGGAGGCGGAGGGACTGCTTGAAGTAGGCCGTAGAAAATACCGTATCACCGACGTTTCCAAAGGAGATGGTCATCGGTCCGGCCTCGAAGGACACCTTCGCCGTCACCGGCTGGAAGCCGAAGGCGAGAAAGGTGGAATCGGCATCCGGAAGGTCGATTTTCGCGAGGGAATCGAAGCGGATGTAATACCCGCCCACCGCATCGAACCCTCGGATGGTGATGCGCGTCGCCGGCTTCACACTGATGAGGGCGGGATGGGCCGGATCATTGATGATCATGGCTCCGTTCAGCTTCTCAACATTGGCCAGGCCCACCACGTTGGCACAGGCGAACTGCGGATCCGTGTTCTCCACGACACGTGGCGCATCGCCCGGCGGAGGCTGTGGTGCCTCGCTCCCGTCCTCCACCCCCACCGGCGGTTCGACAGGACAGTAGTCGGGGTCCTCGTCGTCCTCGGCGGCCGCCGGTTCCACCGCGATGTCCTTCTCCTCCGCCCGGCCGGAGCCACCCGCCGGAGGGGTGGACGTCTCAGGGGTGCCCGACGGCTCGGTGCCGCTGCCGTCGGTCACACGCGTGGTCGCGATATGTCCGTTCTCGCCCTCCTTCAGCCGGCACGTCACCGTGGTCAGAGGCGGTGCGGTCTTCTCGGGCCCGGCTGTGGCGGACCGCAGCTCGATCGTCAACTCCTCGACGGAGAAGTCGACATCGCCCGCGGCTCCGAGCGTCACGTAGGGGACCTCACCGGAGTGGACGAGGGATACGTCACCGTCGGCGGGAAGGCGGGTGCTCGGCGCATACAGCTCCCACGGGGCCTCGGTCGACTCCCCGTTCTGGGCGACCTTCACCTTGAGCGCCGCCCGGCTCACGAACGCCTCGGTGCCTTCCGGCACCAGCCTCGCGAGATCCGCCCGCGGGAGGGTGACGGTGAGCGTCACGGGCCCCGGCTGTACCGGGCGGTCGACCTCGCCGGTCGCCGGGACGTCCACCGCCACGCCTACCGTGGCCGCCACGTTCGGCGTGCCGCTGTCCTCGGTTCCACAGGCGGCGGCGAGGCTGACGGGCCCGGTGCTCTCGTCGGCGGCCGAGCCCCCTCCGGACAGCAGCCCGGCGAGCAGGGCGAGACCGGCGACGGAGGCGACCCTCACGGAACGCCCCGCACGGGTCACGGGTATCTCAGTGTGCATATCGGGCCTGTCCTCCACGGGGTGCGATCGGTAGTACAGCTGCGGTGGCGCGGTCGGCCCACGCCGGTGCGTTGCGCCCTACAGGACCCTGATCACCGGTGCCTTGCCGGTCGACGCCATGGCCATGCGCAACGATGCCTTGAGCGCGACGACGTCGCCGTTGTTGACGAGCCCCAGGCAGTTCGCGTTGGAGGCGAGCAGGTCACCGGATTTGTCACCGATGACGAGCTTGCCGGTGTCGTTCTCGTAGTGCCCGTGGAGCGTTCCCTTGAAGTCGGCGACGCAACCGAACCCGTCCCAGTGGGCCGAGACCTCGCTGATCCTGACGTCCACCCAGTTCGCATGCGAAGGGTTCTGCCCCACGAGGTTGATGGCCCACGGCGTGGCGCTCGTCGTCACAACCTCACCGAAGCCGAACTGACAGTTGTGGGTGGTGATGGCATCGATCGTGCCCATCCTGCCGCCGGTCACGACGGTCGCTTCGAGTTTTCCAGCAGTCACGTCCAATGAATCGCACGCAATGGTCGCAGCTGGAATGGTCCATGTCGGATAGACAGCATGGGCCGTATACGCCCCCGCGGGCGTCACGCTCCACGAGCCCGTCGTGGCGGCCGAGGCCGAGGAGGCCACCGGCCCGAAGGCAGCAGCGAAAACGGCGGCCACCACGGCGAATCGTCGTGCCGGAGTGTTCACGAACTCACGTCCTCAAGGTCATGGCGCCGCGTCCGCGACGCCCCCAACGAGAAGGCCGGGCCGGCCGCGAAGAGGCTTCGCGGCCGGCCCGTACCCGTGCACTACTGGGTCCTTACGGCGTCGTGATCTTCGGCGAGGTGCCCGTCGAGGTCACCTTGACGAGGTACGAGGCCTTGAAGGAGGCCACGTCGCCGTTGTTGATCAGGCCGAGGCAGTTGGCGTTGGACGCCTTCAGCTCCGTGCCCGAGCCGTCGATGACCAGCCTGCCGGTGCTGTTGTCGTAGTACCCGTAGGCCTTGCCCTTGAAGTCGGCGACGCAGCCGAAGCCGGTGATGTGGGCCGAGATACCGGTGACGTTGCCCTTGACCCGGTTGGCGTTGGAGGGGTCCACCCCGGTGACGTTGATCGTCCACGGCGTCGCGGTCATGGAGACGGTGAAGGTGATGCCACCGACCGAGCAGCTGGTGAAGCCGATCGTGCCGATGGTCGCCATGTTGGCTCCCGTGGCGCTGGTCGCGGCGACGTTGCCCGCGGTCACGCTGGAGGAGGCACACGACAGGGTCGCGGCGGGGACGGTCAGCGTGGGGCTGGTCGCGCTGGCGGTGTACGCCCCGTTCGGGGTCGCCGACCACGAGGCCGTGGCGCCGGCGGACGCCGAGGTGGCAGCCATACCGAGGGCGGCGCCGGCGGCGGTGGCGATGATGGCGGCTCTACGTGCAAGGGTGTTCACGGAATCCGGTTCCCTTCGAGGGTGTGTGACCTACACCGGGGGGCCACTTCCGGCCGGGTGAGCGGCGCTCCCGGAGCGGGGGGTCACGAGACAGGAATGTGACAGTCCGGCCTGACGGACTGCTCGACCTCTTGCGTTCGGCGATGACGCTACGGGCGAGTAATGTCACTCCGCAACACGCTGGAACAAATAATCTCCACAATCATCGCTCTCTCTCATAATTTACTTGCGGGACGAGTACGGTCCGCCGATTTTTTATCGAGAAGTGAGCAATTCCCTTGGATACGGTCCGTCCGATCCTGCTCATCCGGTGACGGTCCGCCCTCCTCTGCCGCTCAACGCCCCACGTCACAGTCCTGCTTCAAGACCCTCCTCACCAGCGGCACCCGGCGCGCCGGGTGCCGCGCCACCCACTTGACTTCCCCCCGCCACCCCAGTGGAATGCACCGCCAATAGCGAGAGGGAAATGGCCCGCGGAGGCGGGATCACACGTAGGAACCACCGTCGCATTTTCGGAATACGGGCTCCCGCATCAGCACCGGACGAGCGATCCGCGAGCCGGCCCCGAGTGCGGGCACCCCCGAAGCGGTGGCCGAAAACAGCCGATACATGGCCCATACATTTCGTCTTGTCCTGCCTGTGTTCAGAGCCACATACGTGGACTATCTTCGGCAGCCGACGTTGGTACGCACCTGAGGACGGATGGGAGCGCTCTCCCGTCCGCCACCCCCCATCGGGCGCCGAAGAGCAAGAAGGGGTCACGGTATGCCGGGAGTCGCGCAACCCTCGGAGCTGGGCGAGCCGCTGGGTCCGCTGCCGCAGGAGTTCGCCACGATCGTGCGGCCCGAACTGCCCAGCCTCATCAAGGAGATCGGCCTTGAGGTCACCCGCGCCTACCCCGAGTACGCGCGGCTCCTCGACGGGCCGTACGGCCAGGGCATCCGGGTCGGCGTCGAGCAGAGCATCTCCGTGTTCGTGGACCAGGTCGCCGAACCGGCCGCGCCCTCCGCCCTGCGCGACGAGATGTGCCGCAGGTTCGGCCGGTTCGAGGCGTACGAGGGGCGCAGCCTGGACCAGTTGCAGGGGGCGTACCGGCTGGGCGCCCGCGTGGCCCTGCGCCGGGCCAAGAAGATCGGCAGGCGCTACAACCTCTCCCCCACCATGATGCTGACGTTCGCGGACGCGCTGTTCAGTTACGTGGACGAGCTGGAAGCCCTGTCGCGCGAGGGGTACTTGGAGGTGAGGTCGGCCTCCGACGACCACACGGACACCCTGCGGCGCCGGCTCCTCCACCTGATCCTCGCCGGGCGGCCGGTGCCGCGGGTGGCCATCGCGGAGCTGTGCGAGCAGACCGGCTGGACGCTGCCGGACGAGGTGACGCTCGTGGCCGTGCGCCCGTCCCCCGATCTGGACCGGCTGGCGATCGACCGCGACGTACTCGTCGACTTCACCGACCCGCAGCCGCACTTACTGATCCCGGGGCCCTTCGACGACATGCGAAGACGCATGCTGGAACACGCGCTGCCGGGCGTCCGGGCCGCCATCGGCCTGACCGTCCCCTCGTCACTGGCCTCCGACTCGATCCGCTGGGCCCGACGGGTCCTGGAGCTCGTGGACGCGGGCGTCATCGACGACGCGCCGGCCATCCTCTGCGACGACCACCTCATCACCCTGTGGCTGCTCTCCGACCCGGTCCTCCTCGACCAGCTCGCGCGCCGCGAACTCGCCCCGATGGCCAACATCAGCGCCAACCGGCGCGAACGGCTCATCGAGACACTGCGGATCTGGCTCGACACCCGGGGCACGGCGGCCCAGATGGGCGAGCTGCTCGACGTACACCCCCAGACCGTCCGCTACCGGATGCGCAATCTGGAATCGATCTTCGGCGATCAACTGGTCGATCCGGAGGCGCGGTTCTCGACGGAGACCGTGCTCCGCGCCATGCAGCTGCGCGCCCGCAGCAACGACACACCCATCTGAACAGCGCGCGACGCACCTTCGGCCCGACGAGCACTTCACGCGAAGTCAACCTACTTGCTGGTAAGGGGAAATAGCCGGTCATTCCCAAACGGTTGCCACACGGAGACGTACTCAACGAGAAACCAGGAACTGCGTCTCGTTATATGGAGTGGAGTCGGTCCGCCCACCCGGCGGTCCGACGCCCGACCTCCTGGCCACCATCGAGAGGGAACCCCCCATGACCGCCTCACACCTGCTCGTCCCCGTCCCGATCCCGGACCGCATCGCCGCGCTCATCGGCGCCTGCACCCCCGCGCACATCCTCCAGGCCGAGTTCGACGCCGACTGCGCCGCGCGCGAGGTCCGCAGGTTCCGCGGGCCCCGGCTGGGCATCGAGGACCAGGCCGACCGCGAACTGGCCCTGTCCGAGCTGGCCCGCGCCAACAAGGTGCTCGCCGCTCATCACCCCCGCCTGGTGGTGCGCCCCGGTTCCGCCTGGTGACCCCGCAAAACGCCCCGCACCGCACCTTGCGGAGAGACCGCTGCACCCTTACCTTACTCAAAAGTAAGTTTACTCCAGAGTAAGGAACTGGCGTGGCCGACAACAGCAGCGGCAAGGTCACCGACGAACTGGCCGCCCTCGACTTCGCGGCCGTCTCCCCCGAGGAGTTCGCGCGGATCGTGAAAGGACTGTCCGCCAAGCAGCTCGCCGAGATCATGCACGGGGAGCTGCGGACCCGCGTGCTCGGCGAGGTCTTCGGCCGGATGAAGCAGCAGTTCCGCCCGGAGGCGGCCGGGGCACTCACGGCGCTGATCCGCTGGAAGATCACCGGTGACCCCGAGGTGGTCTACGAGACCTCGATCGCGGACGGCACCTGCACCGTCAGCGAGGGCCGCTCGGACGCGGAGCCGCGTACGACGCTGGTCATGGCGGACGCGGAGTTCCTGAAGCTGGTCTCCGGCAACGGCAACCCGATCACCATGTTCATGATGCGCAAGCTGAAGGTGGCGGGTGACGTCGGTCTGGCCTCGGGCCTCACGCACTACTTCGACATCCCGAAGGCGTGAGCCGATGAGCTACTTCTCCCTCGCCCTCACCGAGGAGCAGCAGGACCTGCGGAACTGGGTGCACGGCTTCGCCGCCCAGGTGGTGCGTCCGGCGGCGGCCGAGTGGGACGCCCGCGAGGAGACGCCCTGGCCGGTCATCCAGGAGGCCGCCCGGATCGGCCTCTACGGGTTCGAGTCGCTGGCCGACATGTACGGCGACCCGTCGGGGCTCTCCCTCCAGATAGCCAACGAGGAGCTGTTCTGGGGCGACGCCGGCATCGGCATGGCCCTGTTCGGCACCTCGCTCGCCGTCGCCGGGATCTTCGCCTCCGGCACCCCGGACCAGCTCGCCGAGTGGGTCCCGCAGTGCTACGGCGACGAGGACGACCCGAAGGTCGCGGCGTTCTGCGTGTCCGAACCGCAGGCCGGCTCCGACGTCTCCGCGATGACCACGAGGGCCCGGTACGACGAGGCGAAGGACGAGTGGGTGATCTCCGGCCAGAAGGCGTGGATCACCAACGGCGGCATCGCCGAGGTCCATGTCGTCGTCGCTTCGGTGGACCCGGCGCTCGGGGCGCGCGGGCAGGCCGCGTTCATCGTGCCGCCCGGCACGAAGGGCCTGGCGGCGGGCCGCACCATCAAGAAGCTGGGGCTGCGCGCCTCGCACACGGCGGACGTCTTCCTGGACGACGTACGGGTGCCGGGGCACTGCCTGCTCGGCGGCAAGGAGAAGCTGGACGCCCGCCTGGCCCGCGCCCGCGAGGGCTCCACCGCCAAGGGGCAGGCCGCGATGGCCACCTTCGAGGTCAGCCGGCCCACGGTCGGCGCCCAGGCGCTGGGCATCGCGCGGGCCGCGTACGAGTACGCGCTGGAGTACGCCGGTGAGCGCGAGGCGTTCGGGCGGCCGGTCATCGAGAACCAGTCGATCGCGTTCGCGCTGGCCGACCTGCGTACCGAGATCGAGGCCGTACGGCTGCTGATCTGGCAGGCCGCGTGGATGGCCCGCAACGACCGCGCCTTCGACGCCGGTCAGGGCTCGATGTCCAAGCTGCGCGCGGGCGAACTCGCGGTGGCCGCCACGGAGAAGGCCGTCCAGATCCTGGGCGGCGCCGGCTACAGCCGGGAGCACCCGGTGGAGCGGATGTACCGGGACGCCAAGATCTACACGATCTTCGAGGGGACCAGCGAGATCCAGCGCCTGGTCATCGCACGGGCGATCTCGGGACGGCACATCCGCTGAGGACGGGGGCGGCGGGCGGGTCCGGGACCGGGCCAGCGAGGATGGGCGGGTCCGTACCACCGCCGCCCCCGGGGGAAACGTCATGCCCGCCGTCCCGCGCCCGTCCGTCCTCTTCGTCACCGACCTCGCCTACGAGGCGCGCGGCCGGCGCTACTGCGACGAGGACATCCGCCTGACGGCGCGTCTCCGCGAGGACTTCGACCTCGCGCTCTGCCACCCGCGCGACGCCGCCGCCCTGCTGGACGGCTTCGACGCCGTCGTCGTGCGCAACAGCGGCCCGGTCCTGCACTACCAGGAGGCGTACGACGCGTTCCGGGCGCGGGCCTCGGAGCTGGGCACCCGGGTCTACAACCCGCTGACCGGGCGCGGTGACATGGCGGGCAAGCAGTACCTCGTGGACCTGAGCCGGGCCGGATACCCGGTCATACCCACCGTTGACCGGGCGGCGGACCTCGGGCTGCTGCCGGACGCCGAGGGCTATGTCGTCAAGCCGAAGCTGGGCGCGGACTCGGTGGGCCTGCGCTTCGTGACGACGCCCGAGCTCGATCCGGGCGCCGACGGCACGCTGCTCGTCCAGCCCCGGATCGACTTCCGCTACGAGGTGTCCTTCTCTTACGTGGACCACGACTTCCAGTACGCGCTGCACGCCCCGGACCCGGAGCGGCGGTGGGTCCTTGAGCCGTACGAGCCGAGCGCGGCGGACCTGGCGTTCGCCCGGTCCTTCGTGGAGTGGAACACGCTGGACCACGGCATCCAGCGGGTCGACGCCTGCCGGACGGCGGACGGCGGCCTGCTCCTCGTAGAACTGGAAGACCTCAACCCGTATCTCTCGCTGGACCGGGTAGCCGCTCCCGTACGGGAGGCATTCGCCGCCCGCATGACGGTCTCGCTGCGGGATCTGCTCGCTTAGGGGCCTCTCGTTCGGACCACGCCGGGCTCGCGGGCTGATCCGAACGAGAGGCCCCACACGTCCGGGCGTTCCCCGCATGCGGGTGACACGACGCGATGTGAGGGTGCAAAGGTGACCACTGCCAGCGAGACCGCCCCCGCCGCGCAGAGTGCAGCCGCGCCGCCCGTGCTCGACCCACGCCGCCGCAACATCGTCTTCGCCACGATCGTGCTGGGCATCCTGCTGGCCGCCCTGGACCAGACGATCGTGGGCACCGCGCTGCCGACGATCGTCTCGGACCTCGGGGGCGCCGCGCACATGTCGTGGGTGGTCACCGCCTATCTCCTCGCGGAGACGGTGGCGACGGTGCTGGTCGGCAAGTTCGGCGACCTGTTCGGGCGGAAGATCGTCTTCCAGCTGTCCGCCGTCATCTTCATCACCGGTTCGTTCCTCTGCGGACTCGCGACGAACATGACGCTGCTCATCGTCTGGCGCGGCCTCCAGGGCATCGGCGCCGGCGGTCTGATGGTCACCTCCATGGCGCTCATCGCCGACGTCATCCCGTTGCGGGACCGGGGCAAGTACCAGGGCGCGATCGGTGCCGTCTTCGGCGTGTCGACGGTGATCGGACCGCTGCTCGGGGGGCTGTTCACCGACCATCTGACGTGGCGCTGGGCGTTCTACGTCAATGTGCCGATCGCGATCGTGGTGGTCATCGCGGCCGCCCGTACGATCCCGTCCGTGAAGGCGGCCGGGCGGCCGGTCATCGACTACCTGGGCATCGCGATGGTCACCGTCGGGGCCAGCGCCCTGATCCTGGCCACCAGCTGGGGCGGCAACGAGTACGCCTGGGGCTCCGGCGTCATCATCGGCCTGTTCGTCCTCGGGATCGCGGCGCTCGCGCTGTTCTGCCTGGTCGAGTTCCGGGCGAAGGAACCGATGCTGCCGATGCGGCTCTTCGGCAACCCGGTCTTCACGGTCTGCTCGATCCTCAGCTTCATCGTCGGGTTCGCCATGCTCGGCGCGATGATCTTCCTGCCGACGTACCTCCAGTACGTGGACGGCGACTCGGCGACCCTGTCGGGCGTGCGGACGCTGCCGATGGTCGTCGGCCTGCTCGCCGCGTCCATCTTCAGCGGCAACGTGGTCAGCAAGACCGGCCGCTACCGGATCTTCCCCATCATCGGCTCGCTGGTCATGGCGGCCGGTCTGTTCCTGCTCTCCCGGATGGGCCCGGACAGCGGGGTCTGGCTCGAGTCGCTGTACATGCTGGTGCTCGGCATCGGCATCGGGCTCTCCATGCAGGTCCTGACGATCGCCGTGCAGAACACCGTGGACTACGCGGACCTGGGCACGGCGACGTCGGGCGTCACCTTCTTCCGTACGCTGGGCAGCTCCTTCGGCACCGCCGTCTTCGGGACCATCTACGCGAACGCCCTCGGCCCGCACCTCAAGGACGGGATCACCGAGGCCGCCCGGGCGGGCGGCGACCCGGCCGTGCTGGCGAAGGCGTCGCAGAGCCCGGAGGGGCTGCACGCGCTGCCCGCCGCCCAGTCGGAGCCCCTGGCCCAGGCGTACGCGGACACCCTGCACACGGTGTTCCTGTGGACGGTGCCCGTGGCGCTGCTCGGGTTCGTCGTCGCGCTGTTCCTCAAGCAGGTGAAGCTGCGCGACACCGTGCGGGCGGGCTCGACGGACATGGGTGAGGGCTTCGCCTCGCCGAACACCCAGGACTCGGCCCAACTGCTCGAGTTCTCGGTGGCCAAGGTGCTGCGGCGGGTGGACCCGGAGACGGCGCGGCGGATCGTCGCGGAGTCGGACACCCGGCTGGACATGGCGGGCGCCTGGGCGGTGATGCAGGTCGAGCTGTTCACCCGGATGGTCGGCCACGCGGGGCTCCGGCTGATCGCGTCCCGGCACCGGATCCCGCCGGAGGTCCTGGTGCCGGTGTTCGACCGCATGATCGAGGAGGGCTTCCTCACCGGGGACGGCCACCTCTTCCAGCACACCGCGGCCGGCGCCCGCGAGGCGCGGACCCTCACGGACGCCTGGGCCCGCTGGCTCAACGACCAGCTGGGCGAGGACGGCGGCCGCCCGGACGACGCCCGGCTGCGCGCCGCGGTCGACGTGATCGCGAAGCGGCTGCTCGCGGAGGACCTGACGCAGGAGCTGGCGCCGGTCGCCCCGGCGGGCGCGCCGGTCTGAGCCCGTGCACCCCCGGCGCCTCAGTCCGCGAAGACGGCGGTCTCGTAGACCCAGGCGCCGCCGTGCCGTACGAAGCGGCTCTTCTCGTGCAGGGAATCGGGCCGCCCGCCCACCGTGTAGTGGGCGCGGAAGGTGACGGTCCCGGTGGCGTGGAAGGCGCTGCCCTCGGTGGTCTCCAGGACCTCCAGGCCCTGCCAGCGCTGCCCGCGGTCGAGGTCGAGGACGTCGGGGCGGTGGTCCGGGTGCCAGGTGCGCAGCAGATACCCGGCGTCCCGGACGACGAAGGCGGCGTACCGCGACCGCATCAGCGCCTCGCAGGTGGCGGCCGGGGCCCCCGCGTGCAGCCGGCCGCAGCACTGGGCGTAGGCGGCGGGCAGCCCGCAGGGGCACGGCGAAGCCGCGCTGGTCTCGGGAGCGGGGGCGGTACGAGGGCTCGCGGCGGACGGGCGCCGGGAGCGGGAGGTGCGTCGGGACATGGGTCCATTGTGGCGTGCGCGGGCGCGCGGCCCCGACGTGCGGCTCAGGTCAGCAGGAAGTCTGCCTGACCGGCCTTGGCGCCCTGGATGAACGCGGCGATCTCGTGGGGGGTGTAGATGAGGGCCGGACCGTCGGGATCCGCGGACTGGCGCATGGCGATTCTCCCGTCGGCCAGTTTCATGGCCTCGACGCAGGTACCGCCGTTGCCGCCGCTCCATGGCTTGGTCCAGCCTTCGGAGCCGAGGTCAGCGGCCGGCATGCCGTTGTATATGGGTGTCATCACAGCTCCTTGCGGAAGTCCCGGAGGAGTTCCTTCGTGCGTTGTGCCGTCGCGGCCTGGGCCGCCATGCGGTCCATGACCTCGAGATAGGAGGCCACCTCCGGGCGCGCGTCGAAGTAGACGGCCCCGGTCAGATATTCGCTGTAGACCATGTCGGGCAGTTCGGGCACGGCGAAACGGAACAGCACGAACGGCCCGTACGTCCCCGGGTGGTGACCGGTGGAGAACTCCGCGATCTGCAACGTCACGTTGGGCATCGACGTCGCTTCGAGGAGCTTGTCCACCTGCGCGCGCATGATGTCGGCGCTGCCGACCGGGCGGCGCAGGACGGTCTCGTCCATCACCACCCACAGGCGCGGGGCGTCCGGCTTGGTCAGCAGGGCCTGCCGCTCCATCCGCAGCGCCACATGGCGCTCGATGTCCTCGGTCCTGACCCGGCCCACGGCCCCGGTGCGCATCACGCTGCGCGCGTAGTCCTCGGTCTGGAGGAGTCCGGACACGAAGTGGGGCTCGTAGACGCGCAGCAGGCTCGCGGCGCCCTCCAGGCTGACGTACATGGAGAACCAGTCCGGCAGGACGTCGTGGAACCGCTGCCACCAGCCGGGTCGGTTGGCCTCCTCCGCGAGCTCCACGAAGGCGTCCGTCTCGGCGTCCGAGATCCCGTACGCCCTGAGGAGCGCCTGCACGTAGAGGATCTTGAGGGCGACCTCGGCGGTCTCCATCCTGCGAACGGTCGCCGGGGCGACGTGCAGCACCTTGGCGGCCTGGTCCCGGCTCATACCGGCACGCTCCCGCAGATCCTGCAGCCGCTTGCCGAGAACGACCTGGCCCACGGTCGGGGCGGACCGCGGTTCGCTCACTTCAGACCTCCCCCTGCGCTGTATGCGTGCAGTGTGCCATGTGGTCGCCGCCATGGACACAGCCACTCTGGAATTTCCAGAGTGCCCCTTGCCAAGTGTTCACGACAGGGGGAGAGTTGGGGGACGAAACCAGTTGACCTGTCGCGCCCGCGGCCTTTTCGAAGATCGCGAAGCGTGACGCAGCCCCCACTGTGAGGATTCGGTCGTGGCACCTGGCAGTGCGCTCATCCCTCGGCTCGCGGAGACCGGCCCGGGGACCGAAGCGCTCCGATACTGCTTCGCGCTGCGCGCGCGTCCCGAATCGGTCGCCGTCGCCCGGCGCCTGACGAAGACCCGGCTCGGCGAGTGGCGCACGGGCGGCGACACCCTCGACTCCGCGGTCCTGATCGTCTCCGAACTGGTCACCAACGCGGTGGTGCACACCGGCAGCGCGCGGGTCCTGTGCGAACTGCGGTGCCTCGACGGCCGGCTGCGCCTCTCCGTGCAGGACCAGGGGCACCAGCCGGACGGACCACGCCTCGGCAGAGGCGCGGACGACGAGCACGGACGCGGCCTGCTGCTCGTCGACTCGCTGGCCCGCGCCTGGGGCTCGCGCGACGCCGGGGACGGCTCGGGCCGCATCGTCTGGGCGGAACTGCCGCACGGCTCGGAGCACTCATGCTGAAGAACGCCATGAACCACTTCCTCGCACACCGCCGTTCCCGCGAGCCCGTCGGCTCCCCCGGCAACAGCGGCCGGATCCAGCTGCCGCTGCCCACGACCCTCTCGGCGAGCCTCGGCTGCGACGCGGTCGGGGTGCCCGCACGCCACGGCTTCCGCCTGATGTCCCACCTGCCGCGCACCGGCTGCGTCTTCGCGGACGCCGAGCGCTGGTGGTGGATCGTCCCGGCCGGCTCCGACCTCGACCTCGACTGGCCCGAGCAGGTGGCGTACGCGCGCGGGGCGTGTGTGCCCGCGGTACGGCCCCGGCTCATCCATCAGCCCGACAGCCGCACGCCCTACACCCCGCCCATCCCGCTGTTCCTGATGGTCTGCCAGGTGACGGGCGTGACACCGTCGTGGACCCAGGCGTACGGCCCCCCGGCCGTCTCCGCTCCCTGATCCGGACCGCTCCCCCGGCCTCTCCCCGCCCCGGTCACCCTGCGTTGTCAGTGGTCGGCCCTACGGTGGAACCACTGATCGGGACCCGTGCGAAACGGGGTCAACGGGTGTGAGGGGGCGGGCCGGTGCGTGCTGTGGAGCCTTTCGAGGGCGGTGCGTCGCAGTTCGAGGAGACCGGGACGGACGAGGACACGTTCGTCCTTCCGGACAGCTGGCGGGGCCTGGTCCATCCCCGGCGCGGGGGTGTCGTCCCCGCGCCGGTTCCGGCGGACCGCAAGCTGCTGCGCGCGGTCGACGAGCGGACGGCCGAGGAACGGGCGTGGATCCAGGAGTATCTGGACGCGCCGCGCAGCGACGCCTTCCTGGTCGCCGAGGTCCGCCGGCATCTGAACGGGGAGCCCTCGCCCGTCGGAGCGGCGGCGGTGGCGCACATGGTGGGAATGTACGCGCCTCCGGGAAGCGCGTGGGCGGACAGCTGGGTGCGGCGGCACGGGCTGCCGTTCGCCGCCCGCGCCGCGGTGGAGCTGTTCATGATCCGGCCGCACTACATGCAGAGCGGGACGCGCCGCTACGGCGCCTGGCTGGAGGCGGCGTCCGAGGCTCAGGAGATCAGATCAGGACACTACGGCCGGATCGCCGCCGACCGGGTACGGGCCCTGCTCGCCGCCGCGGACGACGAGACGTACCGGGCCACCGTCGACGCGCTCGCCACGCGCCGCACCGACCCGCGGCGGAAGATCATCACGGCCTATCTGGCACCGAGCGAGTCCGACTGGGTCGCGGACCTGTGCGCCGACCCCGAGACGACCGGCGAGCTCGACGCCGGGCTCCTCTCCCTGGTCTTCTGCACGCTCGACGCACCGGAGCAGGCGGCGCTCTACACGCACACCTTCGGATTCGACCGGACCCCCGCCGTGATCGCCACAGCCGCCGAGGGCATCGGAACGGCCATCGTGCCCATGCTCACCAAGGAGCTGGAGCGGGGGCACTTCTCCGCGGACGGGATGAAGAAGCTGGCCGAAGCGCTTGTCGAGTTCCCCACCGACGACGCCTTCGGCGCCCTGCTCGCCCACTCCGACAACAAGCAGGTCCGCCCGGCCTTCCTGGACGCCATGGACCGCTACCCGGCCCGTGCGCTGCGGCTGCTCGCCGCGGACGCCCGGGACCGGGCGGAGTTCCCCGCGGCTTCCCCGTCCGTCCTGCTGCGCACGCACCTCGCCCAGCACCGCACCCTCGTGGAGCGCATGCTGCCGACACTGGACGACGGCCTCGCGGCAATCGTGGAGCCCTTGCTGAATCCGAGCGGCCGCATCGCGGACGCGCCCTCCGACGCCCTGCCGACCGTGCTCACCGCACCGCCGTGGACCCGGCGGCGGACGGCGGCGCGGCCCCGGACCGTCACCGGCCTTACGCCGGACGCGGGGAAGGCCGCGCTGTGGCAGGCCGGTGAGCGGGAGAAGTGGGCGGCCACCAGCAGCCGGTACACCCGGCGCGAGGCGGTGGAGGACTGGGAGCAGACGCTCGACTCGCTGCGCTACGGGCTCGGCTCGACGGACCTGCGCCCCGCCTGGGTCTACGTCCACGGGCCGAAGGACCGGGTCGCGCCCCTGCTCGACACCTGGGACCCGACCGATGTGTGGGAGGCCGCGGACACGCTGAAGCCGGTCGCCGCCCGCTTCGGCCTCGGGGCCCTGCCCCTGCTGCTGCGCGTCGTGCCGCGCCGGCCCAGCTCACTCGCCCCGCTGCTGATGCCGTACGTCGACGCGCGGGTCGCCCGGCTCATGGCCGACTGGGCGGTGCGCCTCAAGTCCACGGCAGCCGTGGCCCACGCGTGGTTCGAGCGGCACGGCGTGCGGGCGGCGCCGCTGCTCGTGCCGGACGCGCTCGGCAGGGCCGGGGCCGCCCGGCGCGCCGCCGAGCAGGCACTGCTGCTGATCGCCGGACTGCACGGCGACGCGGTGGTGCGCGAGGCCGCCGAGGGGTACGGCGAGAAGGCGGCGGACGCGGTGGCCGGGCTGCTGGCCGCCGATCCGCTGGAGCGGGCGCTGCCCGCCGTCATGCCGGAGCTGCCGCAGTGGGCGGACCCCGCGCTGCTGCCGCAGATCGCGGTCGCCTCGGGCCGGGCGCTGCCGGAGGCGTCCGTCCGCCATCTGCTGACCATGCTCGCCCTGTCCAGGCCGGGCGAGCCGTACCCGGGGCTCGCCGACGCGCTCGAAATCGTGGACGCGGCCTCGGCGGCGGACTTCGCCTGGGCGCTCTTCGAGCAGTGGCGCGCCGCGCTGCTGCCCGCCAAGGAGGCGTGGGCGCTGCACGCCCTCGGTCTGCTGGGCGACGACGGGACGGTGCGCCGGCTGACCCCGGTGATCCGCGCCTGGCCCGGCGAGAACGCCCATCACCGGGCGGTGGAGGGGCTGGACGTCCTGGCGGCGATCGGCAGCGACGTGGCGCTGCTCCAGCTGCACGGCATCGCGCAGCGCGTGAAGTTCAAGGCCCTGAAGATGCGGGCCACGGAGAAGATCGCCGAGGTGGCGGCAGGGCTCGGCCTGACGGGCGAACAGCTCTCGGACCGGCTGGTGCCCGACCTCGGTCTCGACTCGGACGGCTCCACGGTCGTGGACTACGGCGGCCGGACGTTCACCGTGGGCTTCGACGAGCAGTTGCGGCCCTACGTCCAGGACGGCGACGGCACGTTCCGCAAGGACCTGCCGAAGCCCGGGGCGAAGGACGACCCGGAGCTCGCCCCGGCCGAGCGCAAGCGCTTCATGGCCCTGAAGAAGGAGGTCCGGGCGCTCGCCTCCGACCAGGTCCGCCGGCTGGAGGCGGCCATGCTGGCGGACCGCTCGTGGACGGCGCGGGAGTTCACCGAGCTGTTCGTCGGCCATCCCCTGGTGGGGCACCTGGCTCGCCGGCTGGTGTGGCTGAGCGAGGCGGACGGGGTGACCACGGCGTTCCGGGTGGCGGAGGACCGCACCTTCGCCGGCGTCGGGGGCGACGCGTTCGACCTGGCCGAGGGGGCTGTCGTGCGGCTGCCCCACCCGTTGCGGCTGGGCGAGGCGGTGACCGCCTGGTCGGAGGTGTTCGCGGACCACGGGATCGTGCAGCCGTTCCCGCAGCTCGGGCGCCCGGTGTACGCCCTGACCGAGGAGGAGGCCGCCGGCCACCGTCTGGGGCGCTTCGAGGGGTTCAAGGTGCCCACGGGCAAGGTCCTCGGTCTGGAGCGGGACGGCTGGCAGCGCGGGAATCCGGAGGACAACGGCGTGGAGCGCTGGATCTCCAAGCGGCTGGGAGACGATTGCCACCTGGTGATCGCCCTGGACGGGGGTATCGCGATCGGCGCGGTCGACACCTACCCGGAGCAGACCCTGGAGACCGTCTGGCTCGACGTCGAACCGGACGACTACTGGCACAGCCGCGCCCACGACCTGCGGTTCGGCGGACTGGACACGGTGACCGCCTCCGAGCTGCTGGCTGACCTGACCGCGCTCACCGAGGACGCGGTGTCATGACCGCACGGCACCGAGATACGCCAGCCCCGGGTGCGCCTTCACATAGCCGTCCACCAGGCGGTGGGCCACGGAGACCGAGTCGACCAGGGGGTGCAGGGCGAAGGCCCGGACCGCGTCCGCGCGCGATCCGCTCGCCGCGGCCTCCAGGACCGCGCGCTCCACGGCCTTCACGGAGGTGACCAGGCCGACCGCGTGGTACGGCAGGGGGTCGACGGAGACGGGGCGGGCGCCGTTGGCGTCGACCAGGCAGGGGACCTCGATCACGGCGTCCGCGTCCAGGACCGCAAGGGTGGACCTGTTGCGGACGTTGAGGATCAGGGTGGTCCGCTCGTCACGGGCGATCGCCCGCATGAGCGCGAGGGCGACCTGCTCGTAGCCGCCGGATTCCAGGTCGCTCTCCTCGCGCTCCCCGGCCCCGGCGACGTCCCGGTTCTCCGACATGTAGGTCGCCTCCCGCTCCGCGCGGGTGCGGTCCCAGGTGGCCAGGGCGGGGGTCGCCGGGTCCTTCATCCGGCCGTAGAAGCCCTCCTGCTGCTCGCGCAGGAAGGCGCCACGGGTCTGCACGGCCTCCTGGTAGGCGCGGACGGCCTCCCGGTTGAAGTAGTAGTAGTGCAGGTACTCGTTGGGGATCGCGCCCAGCGAGCGCAGCCAGCCGGCGCCGAACAGCCGGCCCTCCTCGAAGGAGCCCAGTAGCCCGGGGTCGGCCAGCAGGCGCGGGAGTTCGTCACGGCCGTCGACGTACAGCCCGCGCACCCAGCCCAGGTGGTTGAGGCCGACGTAGTCCACCCGGGCCAGGTCCGGGTCGGCGCCGAGGACACGGGCGATGCGGCGGCCGAGGCCCACCGGCGAGTCGCAGATGCCGATGACGCGGTCGCCCAGGTGTCGGGACATCGCCTCGGTCACGAGCCCGGCGGGGTTGGTGAAGTTGATGACCCAGGCGTCCGGGGCGAGCCGGGCGATGCGCCGCGCCAGGTCGACGGCGACCGGGACGGTGCGCAACCCGTACGCGATGCCGCCCGCGCCGACCGTCTCCTGGCCGAGGACGCCCTCGTCGAGCGCGACGCGTTCATCGGCGGCCCGGCCCGCGAGGCCGCCGACCCGGATCGCCGAGAAGACGAAGTCGGCGCCGCGCAGGGCCTCGTCCAGGTCGGTCGTGGCGCGGACGGCGGGCGCGTCCGGGATGGATCCGGCCTGCTCGGCGAGGACCCGGGCCACCGCGGTGAGCCGGTCGCCGTCCGTGTCGTAGAGGGTGACGGCCGTGACCCGGCCCTCGGCGTGGTCGGCGAGCAGCGCCCCGTACACCAGTGGAACCCGGAATCCGCCGCCGCCCAGAATTGTCAGCTTCACGCTTCCGCATGGTACGTGGCGCCCACGGGGCGTCCGGCGGATCTCCGGGCCCGCCGGGCCCGGCGCGGGGCGGCCCGGTGGCGGGGGCGTCGGATCCGCCCGCCCGCCACCGGGCCGCCGTGTCGTCGCGCGGACCTCAGTCGCCGCTCCACCAGCGGGTCACGACGCGCCAGAGCCGGGCGGGTCCGCCGGGCTTGCGCTGGCGCGGGACCCGGCCGGACAGCGCCTCCGCCGATCCGTCGACCGTCGCGGTCGCGCCGGCCGGGGCGGCGGACGACGGCGCGTGGGCCCCGTCCAGGGGGGCGCGGACGGGGGTCGGGGCGGTGTGGCGTACGGCGGACTGGACCTCCCAGTCCTGGCGGGCCGCGTTGGGCCGGCCCATGGACGGCGGCTCCCGGTCGTCCTGCGGGGAGCGGGGGGCGAATTCGGCGGGGAGCTCGACCAGATGACGGCTCATGAAGTTGCCGACCCAGCTCAGCTCCTTCTCGTCCACCGCGAGTTCGAGGTCGGGCAGCCGCATGAGGAGGGCGTCCACGCCGACGTCCGCGATGGCGCGGCCGATGTCCTGTCCGGGGCACTCGTGGGGGCCGCCGCTGAACGCCAGGTGGGAGCGGTTGCCCTCCATGTTGGCGGTCAGGTCGGGGCGGACCACGGGGTCGGTGTTGGCCGGCGCGATGCCGACGATCAGGGCGTCGCCGGCCTTGATGTGCTTCCCGCCCAGTTCGGTGTCGCCGACGGCCCAGCGGCCGAAGACCGCGGTGAACGGCGGCTCGTCCCACAGGGTCTGCTCGACCGCCTCGGGGACCGTCATGTGGCCGCCGCTGAGCCGGGCCCGGAAGCGCGGGTCGGTGAGCACCATGCGCAGGACGTTGGCGATCAGGTTGGCGGTGGCCTCGTAGGACGCGATCAGGATGAGCCGCAGATGCTCGGCGACCTCCTGGTCGTTCATGTTCGCGGGGTGCTCGACCAGCCAGGTCGCGAAGTCGTCGGCCGGTTCGCGGCGGCGGCGCTCGACCAGGCGGGTGAGCACGCCGACCACGTAGGCGTTGCTCTGGACGGCGGTCGCGGTGCCCTTGATCATGTCGCGGGCCGCCTCGACCATGCGGTCGTTGTACTCCTCCGGCATGCCGAGGATGGCGCACATGACCATCATGGGCAGCCGTTCGGCGAACTCGGCGACCAGGTCGGTGCGGCCTTCCCGGCAGAAGCCGTTGACCAGCCGGTTGCTGTACCGGTTGACGTGGCGCCGCACGCCGCGCGTGTCGATGCGGGCCATGGAGTCGGTGACGGCGCCGCGCTGGCGTTCGTGGGTGGCACCGTCGGCGAAGACGCAGATCGGCTGCCACGTGAAGATCGGCGCCAGCGGGTGGTCGGGGGCGACGCTGCCGTCCTGAAGGGCCCGCCAGCGGCGCGAGTCGCGGGAGAACTGCGAGGGCGTACGGGTCATGTGCAGGTTCTCGCTGTGGCCGAGGACGAGCCAGGCAGGCACGTCGCCGTGCAGCAGGACGGGGGCCACCGTGCCGTGTTCGGCGCGCAGTTTCTCGTACAGGCCCTGCGGGTCCTGTTCGGCCTCGGGTCCGTAGAGCCGGCGCAGACCGCCGGGCCCGACGCCCAGGCCGTGGGCCGGGCACTCGGGGGGCGGGACCGGGCCGTGCTCGTAGGGGAAGGGGGTTGTCACGATCGCTCCAGGGGTCCGGCCTCGGGGGCCGGACGGTCGGGGGCGCGGTGGGGACGCGCGGAACGGGTTCGGGAAGGGTGCGCGGGTCAGCCGAGCGGGAGGGCGATGCGGTGCAGATAGCGCATCAGGGTCATCAGCACATCGCGGCTGGAGCCGCGCAGCCGGGCGTCGCAGTCGATTATCGGGACCTCTTCCGAGAGGTCCAGGGCGCCGCGCAGCGCCTCGACGGGGTACTTCGGAGCGTCGGGGAAGGTGTTGATGGCGACGACGAACGGCACCCCGCGCTCCTCCAGGCGCCCGATGACGTCGAAGCTGGTTTCGAGCCGGCGGGTGTCGATGAGGACCACGGCGCCGAGGGCGCCCTCGAACAGGCCGTTCCAGAGGAACCAGAAGCGTTCCTGGCCGGGGGTGCCGAAGAGGTAGAGGATCAGCTCCTCGCTGATGCTGATCCGGCCGAAGTCCATGGCGACGGTGGTGGCGGTCTTGCTCTCCACGCCGAAGTTGTCGTCCACGCCGACGCCGGCCTGCGTCATCGTCTCTTCGGTGGTCAGCGGCCGGATCTCGCTGACCGAGCCGACCATGGTCGTCTTGCCGACCCCGAACCCTCCGACGATCACGACCTTCACCGCGGCGGTGGCCGTGGTGGGCAGGACGTCCTCGCTGCGGGGGCCCGTGATCGTGTCAGAGTTTCTGAAGTCCATGCATCACCGCTTCGAGGAGGGAACGGTCCGGGAGGGTCGCGCGCACGATCGGCGCGCGCGATTCGATCAGACCGGTGGCGAGGAGTTCGGTGAGGAGTGAGGTCACCACGCTGAACGGCAGGCTGAGGTAGGCGGAGAGTTCGGCGACGGATAACGGTGCCTGGCAGAGCCGGAGGATCACGGCCTGCTCGGGCTGGACCGTCGGTGACGGCTCCGACTTCGAGACAATCATCGTGACCAGGTCGAGCGCTGCCCGCTCGCTGCCGTCGGGATCGCCGGTGATGACGTAGAGCCTCTCCGGATCGCTCAGCGCCGGGTCGGCCTTGCGGCGTTCTCGTCGGGGAGAGTTCATCCGGCCTGCCCGTCGTGGCGGGGCGGGCTCGTGAGATGTCCGCCGATGCGGACGACCATGTCGCGCATCCGCGCCCCGACGTGCCCGGCGTCCACCGTCTCACCCGCGAGCACCGCGAGGTAGGCGCCGGCCCCCGCGGCCATCAGGTAGAAGAAACCGCCGGTGACCTCGATGACGACGAGCCTCATCCGGCCGTCGCTGTACGGGATCTCGGAGGCGACGGCCGCCGCCAGGCTCTGGAGGCCGGCGCAGGCCGCCGCGAGCCGGTCGGCGACGTCGGGGTCGCCGCCGTGCTGGGCGATGCGCAGTCCGTCGGCGGAGAGCACGACGATCTGGTGGATGTCCGGGACGTCGTCGGCGAGTTCCTTGAGCATCCAGTCCATGTTGCCCCGTTGCTGGATCACCGCTGATCTCCCTTGTCCCACGCGTCGTCAGAGTCTTCGCCGGCCCTGGGTTCCTGTGGCACGCCGTTGGCGGCCTTGGTGAACGCCTCCAGCCAGATGCCGGGGGGCGGTTCCTTGCTGTTGCCCTGTCCGGGGCCGTAGCCGTGGCCGTTGGTGCGGCCGGCGGTGGGGTCGGCGGCCTGTGCGGGGAGGTTGTGCGAGCCGAGCGGGGCGCGGCCGCGGCTGCGGCGCTGCGGGAGTCCGCCGGCGGTCCACTCGGTCACGACGGGCGCGTCGTCCTGCATGGCGGCGGCCGGGATGACCGGGGCGGCCGGGCGGGGGTCGGAGACCACGGGGCCGGTCGCGGGGCGCGCGGCGACGGGGCTGGGCTTGCGGCGCTTGCCGCGGGGCGGCACGACGTGCTTCATGTCGTCGAGGTCGATGTCGCTGGTGGGCCGGGAGGTGGCGCCGATGCCGTGGGCGATGCCGGGGGCCGGGCCGGTGGTGATCATGGCGCGGGGCACGATGAGCACGGCGCGTACGCCGCCGTACGCGGACTGGCGCAGCGAGACCTGGAGGTCGTACATCCGGGCGAGGCGGCCGACGACGGCCATGCCGAGGCGCGGGGACTCGCCGAGGTCGTTCATGCTGGACCCGGCCTGCGCCCTGGCGAGCATGTTCTCGGCACGGGCGCGGGCCTCCTCGCTGAGGCTGACGCCGCCGTCCTCGATCTCGATGGCGATGCCGGTCTGCACCTCGACCGCGGTGACGTGCACCCGGGTCTGCGGGGGCGAGTAGCGGGTGGCGTTGTCGAGGAGTTCGGCGCAGGCGTGGATGAGCGGTTCGACCGCGGTGCCGATGATGGCGACCTTGGCGATCGAGTGCAGGTCGACGCGCGGGTACTCCAGGATCCGCGACATGGCGCCGCGCAACACGCTGAACAGCGGGACGGGCTTGGGCCACTGGCGGCTGGGCCGGGCGCCGCCGAGGACCGCGATGGAGTCGGCGAGGCGGCCGATCAGCGCGGTGCCGTGGTCGATGCGGAGCAGGTCGTCGAAGACATCGGGGTTGCGCCCGTGGTGCTCCTCCATCTCCCGCAGCTCACTGGCCTGCCGGTGGACGATCGCCTGGACGCGGCGGGCGACGTTGACGAAGGCGCGCTGCGCGGAGTCCCGGGTCGCCT
This sequence comes from Streptomyces sp. DT224, assembly GCF_049844595.1. NCBI lineage: Bacteria > Bacillati > Actinomycetota > Actinomycetes > Kitasatosporales > Streptomycetaceae > Streptomyces > Streptomyces sp. DT224. Next base: position 15,274 of record NZ_JBNCLI010000002.1, on the reverse strand, counting down.
CCTCGTTGTCGACGATGTCGAGCACCGTGTAGACGAGGGAGCGCAGGGAGTCGGGCAGGTGGCGGTAGACCGGGTCGGAGTCCACCACGTCGCGCAGCACCTCGTCGGGCGAATTGCCCACGCGCAGGCGGTGGATGGCGGAGGGCAGCAGCTCCTTGCTGATGCGGACGGTCTCTTCGTCGTGCTCGGCGATGCGCCGTTCGAGGGCGGAGACGCGCTGTTGGTACTCGGTGCTTCGGCGGCGGATCGTCCGGCCGCGCCGGGCGATCTCCACGGCGAGCGCGGCGACCACGACGGTGGCGAACGCTCCGCACCAGACGACTGGTATCCGCGCGGGCTCGGCAACCAGCGCCGCCGCGGCGGTGGTTGCCCCCGCCATCACGACGACGGGAAGCAACAGGGCGCGGGCGACGGGGGCTTCCCGGCCGGCCGGCGGTGATTCAACACGGGCCATCTGAACCTCTGGCGGTTGATTCGGGATGTATTCCGGAGATTCGGCGCTTGCGTGAACGAAGAGAACAAGCGCGCGAATTCACCTCAACTCGGCTTCACTGCGCGTGAGCTTAGTCAGATCGAATCAGCGCTTTCGCACATTCCTCCAACCCCCTGCGCGAGCGCTCCCGCGGTAGTACGCTCACGAGTTTTCGCACGCACCGCCTCCGAGCGTGTGCGGGGAGTCACGGGGCGGAGGAATAAGGAAGAATCGGCCCACAGGGCGAGAGATGGGCACATATGAACGAAGGTGCCCGTACGAGTGGTGCCGGGCCGGGCACGCCGGTGCCGCGCGCCCGCGTGGGGTCAGCGGCGGGCGCCGCCGATGCGCCCCTCCAGTTGCACCAGGAGCTCGCTGAGCTGAGCGCTGAGCCGGTCACGGGACTCGGCGTCGAGACCGGAGAGCACCGCGCGTTCGTACGCCAGCTGCCGGGGCAGCAGCCCGTCGACCAGGTCACGGCCCTCGTCGGTGAGCCGGACGTAGGCGACTCTGCGGTCGCGCTCGTCGCCGCGCCGGGCGATCAGGCCGCGCTCCTGGAGAACCCGCAGCCGCTTGGTGACGGCGGCCCCGGAGGAGAAGGTCTCCCGGGCCAGTTCACCGGGGGTCAGCTCGCGGTCGGTCCGGCGTACGGCTCCGAGCAGGTCGAACTCCGCGCGGGTCAGGCCGGCCCCCCGCAGCGGGGCGTCCTCGGCCTGCTGGAGCAGTGCGGAGCAGCGGTTGATCCGGCCGATGAGCTCCATGGGCCCGGTGTCCAGTTCCGGGTTCACGGCCTGCCACTGCCGGACCACCGAGGCGACGATGTCGTCGGTCACACCGCTCCGTTCTCCTGGGCGGGGACGAACAGCCCCTGCCGTTTCGCTGTCGCCGCGAGCGTACGGTGTCCGGCCTGCTCGGCGGCGAGCACCGCCTCCCGGGGCAGGGCCGGCTGCCACCACTCGCCGGCCGCGGTGTCGTCCGCCTCGCGCAGTTCGACCAGGGTGCCGGTGAGCCGGCGGCGGGCGGCGTCCAGGGCGGCGGGCGCGGTTCCGGGCGCGGCGAGGGCCTGCACGGCGTGGGCACGGGCGCGTTCGGCGTCGGCCAGCGCGCGCTCGACGCGGCCGGTGGCGCGGCGGTTGGTGACCAGGACGGCCGCGAGGAAGCCGACGGCGGCGCCGATCACGGTGTCCAGGAGCCGGTCGCCGATCAGCTCACCGGCCGGATGGCTGCCCGCGTACTCCAGGACGAGGAGGGCCATCGGGGTCACGGCGACGGAGCCGAGCCAGTAGTTGCGGGTGATCAGCGCCTCGGCCGAGAAGGCGAAGAGGAGGCAGAAGCCGATGAGGGCGAGCGGGGCGGTCCGGGCGGCCGGGAGGACAGCGGCGAAGACCAGGACGCCGATGAGGTTGCCGAGGGTGCGCTGGAGCGTGCGGTTCCAGGAGAGCGTGACGTTGGCCTGGTAGAGGGAGGCGGCGGTGACGATCGCCCAGTAGGGGCGGCCGACGCCCACGGCCGAGCAGACGTACCCGGCCAGGGCGCAGCCGACGAGCGTGCGGGCGGCGACCGGGAGCAGCGGGGAGCCGGGGGCGATACGGCGCAGCAGCGCGTGGAACGGGCGGCCGGCCAGGGCGGTGCGTTCGGCGTCGAGGCCGAAGAGTTCGGCGCCGGTGCCGGGGGCGGGGGGCGGGGCGGGCACGGGGCCCCGGGCGCGGGTGAGCCGGGCCCACTCGCGGAGCCGGCCGGCGTCGGCGGGGTCGGGGGTGCCCGCGAGGACCGAGGTCTCGGCGTGGACGACGAGGCGTTCGAGGGCGCGGCGCACCGGGGTGGGGCGGCCGGCGGCGAGGAGGGTCTGCCAGGCGGCGTGCACGGCGGCGACGGCGGCGCGGCGGGTGGTGTGGCCGGGGTCGGCGGCGTGCGCGGCGGCGGCGCTCAGGGCCCGGGCGGTGGCGCGCCGTTCGGGGCCGTCGCGGCGGACGAGCGCGGGGGCGACGACGGCGACGAGCCAGGCGACGGCACCCGCGCCGAGAGTCAGGGCGAGGTGGCCGGGGACCTGGGCGAGCGTCTGCGGGACGAACAGGGCGGCGGAGCTCACGAACGTGAAGATCACCGGCCCCGGCGGCCCGATCCGGGTCGCGTCGCAGAGCAGCTTCTGCCCGGCGGCCAGGAGCGCGCCCACGGCGATGAGGACGGCGGCCGATCCGGTGAGCGAGGCGACGACGAGGGCGGCGCCGAGGCCGGCGGTCATGCCGAGGACGACCCCGGCGACGGTGCGGGCGCGCCGGGCGTACGGGAGGTTGTGGCCGTACAGCGCGCAGAGCGAGCCGGCCATCGTGTACATCACCAGGTCGAGGCGGCCGAGGGCGAGGAGCACCAGGTTGGGTATCGCGGTGGCCACGACGACGCTGGTGGCGGGCTTGAACCACATGTCGGACGGCCGCGCCAGGCGCAGCGGACCGGTCAGCGGGAGCTTGCGGACGGCGGGCCGACGGGACTCGATGGTTGTATCACTCACCCAGATACTTTAACAGGTATTACACAAGTAAAACACCTCGATCGAAACCGCTGCCGTGCGGCCGCTCGGATGGCTGGGCGGGGCGCGCGGCCCTAGCGTTTCCCGCATGAAGCTCACCGCACCGGTGCCCGGCGGTCCCTGCTGGATCGAGCTGAGCACCCTCGACGTACCGGCGGCCAAGACGTTCTACGCGGCCGTGTTCGGATGGCGCTGCGCGACCGATCCGCGCGAGGAGGCGGGCGGCTACACGCTCGCCCGTCTCGGGGAGTCCCGGGTCGCCGCGCTGAGCCCGCTCTACCAGCCCGGCCGGCCGCCGGCCTGGACGGTCTCGTTCGCCGCCGACGACGCGGACGCGGCGGTCGCGAGGGTGACGGCGGCGGGCGGCTCGCTGCTGACCGGCCCGATGGACATCTTCGACCAGGGCAGGTTCGCCGTGGTGGCGGACCCGGCGGGTGCGGTGTTCTCACTCTGGCAGGGGCGCGGGTTCGCCGGGGCCGACCTGTTCAACGCGCCCGGCGCGCTCGGCTGGGCGGAGCTGCTCACCCGGGAGCGGGAAGAGGCCCTCGCCTTCTACGCCGAGGTGTTCGGCTGGTCCGTGCGCGCCTCGGAGTCGTACCCGCAGTGGGGCGTCGGCGGGGAGGACTTCGGCGGTCTGCTGACGATGGACGGGACGTTCCCGCCGGAGGTGCCGCCGCACTGGCTGCCGTACTTCTCGTCCAAGGACGTCGACGCGACGGCCGCCGCCGCGCGGGACGCGGGCGGTGAGCTGCTGCTGCCGCCCACGGACATCCCCTACGGGCCGAGGGTGGCCGTCGTCCGGGACCCGCAGGGCGCCGCGTTCGGCGTCTACCGGGCCCCCGACGTGGAGTAGGGCGGCGACACGCGGAACCGGCTGCGCTCCCCGCACGAGCCGTACGGGGAGCGCGGGCGGTTCCGGGGCTCAGCCCAGGCCGCGGGCGTCCTGCTTGAGGGCGGTGTCCACGGTCAGGGCCGTCGCGACCACGAGGCTCAGCAGCGGCTCGGGCAGCTGGTAGTGGATCTGGAGGACGTAGTTGTCCGCCGTCGTGAACAGCGTCTTCGCGAGCCCTTCCCAGGTCTTGGTGATCCGGGCGATCTCCTGGTCGTTGTGGTCGACGATCGCGAAGTTCCAGGCGCGCCAGTTCTCGGCCTTGATCGCGCCGATCTGCTGTCCGCCGGCCATGATCGCGAAGTTGATCTTGCCGATGGCGTTCTGCTGGACGATCTCGCCGACCGGCTGACCGTCGGGGCGCTCCACGACGACCCGGGACTTGATGAACTTCGCGGGGCGGGTCAGCAGCAGCTGCGGCCGGCCGTACGCGTCGCGGATCTCGAGGCGATGGGTCAGGTACTGGTCGATGCTGGTCAGGAACCGCAGCACCTTGCGCAGGGCGCCCTGGCCGACCTGGACGACCGAGCCGACGGTGTTACCGTGCTGGTCGAAGACGCTGTACTCGTTCGTCAGCTCGATCAGCTTGGCCTTCTGGTTCACGACCAGCACCTGCTGGGTGAAGAGCGAGCCACCGGGGGCGCCGCCCTGCGGGTGCTGCGGGCCTGCCTGCTGGGGGACGGCCGCGGGCTGCTGCGGCGCCGCCTGCGGCTGCGGCACCTGGGCCTGCTGCTGCGGCTGCGCGGGGGCCTGGGCCTGGTCGCCCGCCGGGTGGGTGTGCTCCGTCCACTGGGAACCGTCCCAGTAGCGCAGCAGCTGAGGGGCGCCGTGCGGATCGGGATACCAGCCCGCAGATACGTTCGAGTGCGTGGTCACCGGGGCACACTATCTCGCCATGGCCGAAATCGATCCTCTCGCCCGCGGATCCACAGGTTCACCGCTTCCTCCCGCACCTTGCTTGAATCTTCAACGCGCCGCGTACGATGTGCGGGATGAGCAGGGTGAGCGAGGGGGCGGAGCGGCTGCGCGGCACCGGTGCGCCGGTTGCGCTCGCCTGGCTGTTCGTCCTGGTCGCGCTCGTCTCGTGCTGCGCGCCCCAGTCCGTACGCCCCCACTCCTCCCCCGAGTTCGCCCCCGCCTCGGCCCTCGCGACGCTGACCGACCTCACGGTGGTCCGGGTCGTGGTGGCCGACGCCCCCGGCGACCGGGGCGTGGGTGATTCCTGCCACGACGCCTCGCAGCATTCGGCGCCCGTCGTGCTGCCCGCCCAGCCGGGCCCGGCGGCGGTCCCCTCGACGGCCGTGGCGCTTCTCCCGCACCGCGCCCTGACCGGCGGCGAGACGATCCGGGGCCCCTCCGACGACGCGGTCGGCGAGGTCGACCCCCTGCGCCTTCAGGTTCAGCGGACCTAGGACGGCCGGGGACGCCCCGCACCCCCCGGGTGCGGCGGCTCCCCCTGCCGTACGCAGTCCGTCTTACGACCCTATGAACCGAAGGACCCGTCATGGCTTCCGCCGACAAGCAGAACACCGTCAAGCAGAACACCGGCAGACAGAACAACCCCGCCACCGCCCGCCGCGCCAAGCTGGAGGAGGCCCGCCGTCAGGAGCGGGCCCGTGAGCGCCGCTCCCGGATCATCACGCTCTCCGTCGGCGTACTGGTGGTCGCCGGCCTCGTCGTCGGGGGCGGTTATCTGATGAACGCGGCCGATGAGCAGGACAAGGCCGAGGCCCAGGCCAAGACCTCGCCCGTCACGGGCGAGAAGAGCTGGGACAAGCTCACGCAGAACCATGTGGAGAAGACGGTCGACTACCCGATGAACCCGCCGGTGGGCGGTGACCACAACCCGGTGTGGATGAACTGCGACGGTGACGTGTACACCCAGTCGATACCGAAGGAGAACGCCGTCCACTCGCTGGAGCACGGCGCGGTGTGGGTCACGTACACCAGCAAGGCGAAGCCCGCCGACATCGAGAAGCTGAACGAGCGGGTGGCGTCCACGCCGTACTCGCTGATGAGCCCGGTCGAGGACCAGGCGGCGCCGCTGATGCTCAGCGCCTGGGGGAAGCAGCTCACGGTCAAGAGCGCCACCGACGCCCGTGTCGCGCAGTTCTTCACCAAGTACGTGCAGGGGCCGCAGACGCCTGAGCCGGGTGCCGCCTGCACCGGCGGGATCGCCAAGTGACGGCCGCCCCGCGCACCTCGCGGCCCCTGGTGCTGGCCGGCGGGGCGGTGCTGCTGCTGGCGCTCGCCCTGATCGCGCTGACCTTCGTACGCCCTTCGACGTCGGCGCCCGCGGCTGCGGCTTCCGCCTCCGCTCCGGCCGAGTCCTCGGCCGATGTGGGGTTCGCACGCGATATGGCGGTCCACCACCAGCAGGCGGTCGAGATGGCGTTCATCGTCCGGGACCGCACCTCGGACGAGGCGGTGCGGCGGCTGGCGTTCGACATCATCAACACCCAGGCCAACCAGCGCGGCATGCTGCTCGGCTGGCTGGAGATGTGGGGCCGGGCGAAGAGCTCCCCCGGGCCGCCCATGGCGTGGATGGGGCACACCTTCACCCCGCGTGGTGACGGCGCGCTGATGCCCGGCATGGCCACCGACGCCGAACTCGACAAGCTGCGGGCGGCCAAGGGCAGGGACGCCGAGATCCTGTTCCTGAAGCTGATGACCGCGCACCACAAGGCCGGCGCGGAGATGGCGCAGGCGGCGGCCTCGGCAGCGGGTACGAAGGAGATCAAGAACCTGGCGTCGGGCATGGCACTGGCCCAGAAGTCGGAGATCGCGCTCATGGCGGACATGCTCAAGGAGCGCGGGGCGTCCACCTCCTGAGACGAACCGGGTCCCGCCGTCGCGCGGGGCCCGGTTTGCCCGGATCGCGACCGTACTGGCGTACGGAATCGCATAGGCTCGGGTCCGACATGAAGAGCAACCTCACGCCGCTGGGGCCCAAGGCCGACAAGGACACCGTCCGGCGCAGCAACCTGAGCCTCGTCCTGCGGGCCGTCCGCGACGAGGGCGAGGGCGAGGCGACCCGGGCCGGTGTCGCCGCGCGCGTGGGGCTGACCCGGGCCGCCGTGTCCTCGCTGGTCGAGCAGCTGCTCGAAACCGGGTTCCTGACCGAGTCCGGCAAGACGTTCAGCGGGCAGGCCGGCCGCCCCGGCACCGCCCTCAAGACGGCCCGCACGGGTCCGGCCGGGCTCGGGGTCGAGGTCAACATCGACTACGTGTCGGTGTGCGTGGTCGACCTGGCCGGCACCGGCCGGGTCCGCCTCACCGAGCACCTGGACAACCGGGGCACCCCGCCCGCCGAGGTGCTGGCGCGGGCGGCCCGGATCGCCGCGCGCACCCTGGACTCGGCGCGGGAGCAGGAGCTGTACCCGGTCGGCGTGGCCCTGGCGCTGCCGGGCCTGGTCTCGGGCGGCGCGGTGCGCCAGGCGCCGAACCTGGGCTGGAACCAGGTCCCGGCCGAGGAGCTGTTCGCCGCCGCGCTGACCGCCGAGCACCCGGGCCACCAGGAGCTCCCGGTCCGCTCGGAGAACGAGGCGAATCTGGCGGCCCTGGCCGAGCTGTGGTTCGGCGGCCTGGAGCGCATCCGCAGCTTCCTCTACCTGACCGGCGAGATCGGCGTGGGCGGTGCGCTGGTCATCGACGGCGAGCTGCTGCGCGGGGCGAACGGCTTCGCCGGGGAGATCGGCCATGTGGTGGTGGACCCGAGCGGTCCGCAGTGCCGGTGCGGTTCGCGCGGCTGCCTGGAGCAGTACGCGGGACAGGCGGCGCTGCTGCGGGCGGCCGGGGTCGACACGGGCGGCGGGCTCGGGGTCGCCGAGCTGGAGAAGCGGGTGCGGGCGGGCGACGAGCGGGCGGTCGGCGCGGTCGCGGAGGCCGGGCGGATGCTGGGGCGGGTGCTGTCGGGCGCGGTCAATCTGCTGGACCCGGACGCGGTGGTCCTCGGCGGGATCTACCGGAACCTGATGCCGTGGCTGGCGGCACCGGCCGACGAGGAGCTGACGGGCCGGGTGGTGTCCGGGCTCTGGGCGCCCGGCGGGGGCCGGCTGCGCGCGTCGTCGGTCGCGGGCGACGCGGCGCGGGGCGCGGCGGCGCTGGTGATGACCGATGTGCTGGCCGACCCGGTGGCGTACGCGCGTCCGGCGATGGCCTGAGACGTACAGAAGCAGACGTACAGAGGCAAGGCAGAGGGGCGGACGCGTCGCGCGTCCGCCCCTCTCCCTTCACCCGTCGTGTCAGCGGACGCCGAGCAGGTGGTCCATCGCCAGCTGGTCCAGGGCCTCGAACGCCATGCCGCGCTCGGCCGCCGCGTCCACGTCGAACTCCTCGAACGCGGAGCGGTCGGCGAGCAGGCCGGCCACGCCGTCCTCGGCGGTGCGCTGGGCCAGCTCGTCCAGGCGGGAGGCGCGCAGGGCGTCCTGGACGGCCGGGTCGGCGCGGAAGGCGGCGGCGCGCTCCTTGAGGATGAGGTAGTTGCGCATGCAGCCGGCGGCGGAGGCCCAGACGCCGTCGTAGTCCTCGGTGCGCGGCGGCTTGAAGTCGAAGTGGCGCGGGCCGGCGTAGTCGGAGTTCTCCAGGAGGTCGACCAGCCAGAACGCCTGGCGCAGGTCGCCGGCGCCGAAGCGGAGGTCCTGGTCGTACTTGATGCCGGACTGGCCATTGAGGTCGATGTGGAAGAGCTTGCCCGCCCACAGGGCCTGCGCGATGCCGTGCGGGAAGTTCAGCCCGGCCATCTGCTCGTGGCCGACCTCGGGGTTGACGCCGACCATCTCGGGGCGCTCCAGGCGCTCGATGAAGGCGAGGGCGTGGCCGATGGTGGGGAGGAGGATGTCGCCGCGCGGCTCGTTCGGCTTGGGCTCGATGGCGAACTTGAGGTCGTAGCCCTGCTCGGTGACGTAGTCGCCCAGGAGGTCGAAGGCTTCCTTCATGCGGTCGAGCGCGACGCGGATGTCCTTGGCCGCGCCGGACTCGGAGCCCTCCCGGCCGCCCCAGGCGACGTAGGTGGTGGCGCCCAGCTCGACGGCCAGGTCGATGTTGCGCATGGTCTTGCGCAGGGCGTAGCGACGGACGTCCCGGTCGTTGGCGGTGAAGGCGCCGTCCTTGAAGACGGGGTGCGTGAAGAGGTTCGTCGTGGCCATCGGGACGACGAGGCCGGCCGCGTCGAGCGCCTGGCGGAAGCGCTTGACGATGCCCTCGCGCTCGGTGTCCGAGGAGCCGAAGGGGATCAGGTCGTCGTCGTGGAAGGTCACGCCGTACGCGCCCAGCTCGGCCAGGCGCTGGACGGAGTCGACCGGGTCGATCGCGGTGCGCGTCGCGTCACCGAAGGGGTCGCGGCCCTGCCAGCCCACGGTCCACAGGCCGAAGGTGAACTTGTCCTCGGGGGTCGGTGCGAAGCGTTCCGTCATGGTGGTGCCGCCTTCGGGGCCGTGGGTCCGCAGCCGGTCGGGCGGCCGAACCTCAATTTGTTCACTGTCATGACTAATCATGCACGGACAGCCCGTGCGACGTAAAGCCCCGGGAGCGGAGACGTTCCCGCGCCACTGCCGCGAACCCGCGACGGGGCCTGTTCCGGACGGGTTCGATCACGTAATTTGTTTTGCGTACGATCAAATACATCAGCGAATGAGGTCAGCCATGCCGCCGCATACCGTCGTCATCGGTGTGGACAGCTCCACCCAGTCCACCAAGGCGGCGTTCACCGACACCGCCACCGGCCGGCTGCTCGCCGTCGGCCGCGCCCCGCACGTGGTCACCGGCGAGGCCGGTGCGCGCGAGAGCGACCCCGAGGTCTGGTGGCAGGCCCTGCGCGACGCGGTCGCCGCCGGACTGAAGGAGTCCGGGATCGCCGCGACGGACGTGGTGGGCATCGCGGTCGCCGGCCAGCAGCACGGCCTGGTCGTCCTGGACGCCGAGGGCCGCCCGCTGCGCCCGGCCCTGCTGTGGAACGACACCCGGTCCGCCCCGCAGGCCGCAGCCCTCACCGCCGCGCTCGGCGGCCCGGACGCCTGGACCGCGCGCACCGGCTCCGTTCCGGTGGCCGCGATGACCGCGTCCAAGTGGCAGTGGCTGCGGGAGAACGAACCGGAGACCGCCGAGGCCGCCGCCGCGGTGCGCCTGCCCCACGACTTCCTGACCGAGCGGCTGTCCGGGCGGGCCGTCACCGACCCGGGCGACGCCTCGGGCACCTGCTGGTACTCCACCGCGACCGGCGCCTACGACCCCGAGCTCCTCGCGCTCATCGGCCTCGACCCGGCGCTGCTCCCGGAGGTGGCGCCGAGCGGCGGGGCCCGGATCGGTTCGCTGACGGACACCGCCGCCGAAGCGCTGGGCCTGCCCGCCGGGATCGCCGTCGCGGCGGGCACCGGGGACAACATGAGCGCCGCCGTCGGGCTCGGCCTGGGCGGCGGCGGACTCCTGGACCACCCGGTGCTGAGCCTGGGCACCTCGGGCACGGTCTTCGCGGCGTCCCGGACCAGGCCCGCGTCGGCCGCGCTCTCCGGGTTCGCGGCGGCGGACGGTACGTATCTGCCGCTGGCCTGCACCCTCAACTGCACGCTCGCCGTGGACAAGGTGGCGGCCCTGCTCGGCCTGGACCGCAATGACGCGGTGCCCGGCGGCGAGGCGGTCCTGCTGCCCTACCTGGACGGCGAGCGCACCCCGGACCTGCCCACGGCCGCCGGCCTCCTCACCGGACTGCGCCACGACACGACCCCGCAGCAACTGCTCGGCGCCGCCTACGAGGGCGCGGTGGTGACCGTGCTGCGGGCGCTCGACGAGCTGTCGCGGGCCTGCGGTCTCGACCCGGCGGACCCCGAGGTGGCGGGCCGGCCGCTGCGCCTGATCGGCGGGGGCGCGCAGGGGCGGGTGTGGGTGGAGACCGTACGGCGGCTGTCCGGGCGGCCGGTGATCGTGCCGGGCGCCGGTGAGCTGGTGGCCCTCGGGGCGGCGGCACTCGCCGCTTCGGCGGCGACGGGGGCGGACCCGGTCGCGGTCGCCGCCGGCTGGGAGACCGGTGACGACCTGCTCCTGGAGGCGGTGGAGCGGGATCTGACGGCGTGGGAGCGGGTCAGCTCCGTATTGGAGCGGGCGGCGGGTCCGCTGCTCGGCGGAGACCGCCCCGCCTGACTGGCCATCAGGTTGCCGCCGTGCGGGCGCACAGCGGCAACCAGCCGTTTTGGATAGCGAACTGATGTTCACTAGTATCCGGCGATGATCATAAGAAGAAGGCTGACGGTCGGGGTGGGCATCCTGCTCGCCACCCTGACCGCCGGGCTCGGCTCGGCGCTGCCCGCGTCGGCCGACGAAACCCCCACGCAAGCCTCCCCCAAGGTCGAGCTGGTCCTCGACGTCAGCGGTTCCATGCGGACCCGCGACATCGACGGCCAGTCCCGGATGAGCGCGGCGAAGCAGGCGTTCAACGAGGTCCTGGACGCCGTGCCGGAGCAGGTGCAGCTCGGCATCCGCACCCTCGGCGCCGACTATCCGGGCGACGACCGCAAGGTGGGCTGCAAGGACACCACGCAGCTGTACCCGGTCGGGCCGCTGGACCGCACCGAGGCGAAGACCGCCGTCGCCACGCTCGCCCCCACCGGCTGGACCCCGATCGGTCCCGCGCTACTGGGCGCCGCCGACGACCTGGAGGGCGGCGACTCCACCCGCCGGATCGTGCTGATCAGCGACGGCGAGGACACCTGCGGCCCGCTCGACCCGTGCGAGGTCGCCCGCGACATCGCGGCGCGCGGCATCCACCTGGTCATCGACACGCTGGGCCTGGTGCCCAACGCGAAGATCCGCCAGCAGCTGACCTGCATCGCGGAGGCCACCGGCGGCACGTACACGGCCGTCCAGCACACCGACGAACTGTCGGGCCGCGTGAAGCAGTTGGTGGACCGCGCGGCGGAGCCCGTGGTCACCCCGGTCGTTACGAAGGGCGCCGACAGCTGCACGGACGCGCCCGTGCTCAAGCCGGGCCTCTACACCGACCGCGAGAAGTTCGCCGAGCACCGCTGGTACAAGGTCGAGCTGCTGCCGGGTCAGGAACTGCGCGCCTCCGTCAGCGTGTTCGCCGACCGCGCCGTCAACAACGACTACGGGATGCTGCTGCGCGCGCTGACCACGCACGGCCGCGAGATCGTCCGGGGCTCCGAGTCCGGGACGGGGCGCACCGACGCCATCTCGTCCGGGCTGCGCTACCCCAAGGCCGGACAGGAGGACGACAACAAGCCGGCCGCGGAGACCGTGTGCCTCCAGGTCAGCAACTCGTTCTCGGCCCCGGCCTCGGTGAAGACCGCCCCCGGCATGCCGCTCGAGCTGACCGTCGACGTGGTGGACGGGCCCGACGAGGCGGCGGACGTCGCCGCGTTCGGCCTGGGCCACGGCTGGTGGCTGCTGGGCCTGCTCACCCTGACCGGCCTGATCGTGGGTCTGCTCTTCGGCTGGATCTCGCGCTGGCGCATCGCTGTCTGGAGGACCCGCTGATGTCCCGTACGAGACGTGTGCTCGCGGGCGCGCTGCTGACCGGCCTGACCCTGCTCACCGGGGCGTCGGCCGCCGCGGCCGACGACGCGTCGCCGAGCCCGAGCGCTTCCGGTGACGCCTCCGGTCCCACGGAGGCCGGCACCACCTTCCGTACCGCCACGGCGATCCAGCAGGGCGAGACCGCCACCGCCGGAGCCGCCACCGGCGACTACCTGTACTGGGTCTTCCCGGCCGACGCCGGGCAGCGCGCCACGGTGACGGCGAAGGTCACCCTGCCCGAGAGCGCCGCCCGGCACGGGGCGCAGACCTGGCAGGTCGACGTGTACGACGGGCTGCGCCGCCGCCAGGCGTGCATGTACGGCAAACAGACCGGCACCGCCGCGGCCGACGCCGCCACGGTCGAGCTGACCTGCGTGCTGCGTACCGTCCGGGCCGGCGCGGAGCCGTGGGCCAACGACCCGCTGCCGGGCAGCTACTACGTGCGCCTCACGGTCGTGGACCTGGCCCAGGCCGACCTCGGGCTTCCGGTACGCACCGAGGTCGAGGTGAACTCGAAGGACCAGGGCGGGTCCGCCGACGTGGACGGCAGCCTGTCGAAGCCGCTGGTCCCGGGGGTCTCCTCGGCCGAGCAGGCGTCGGACGACGGCACGGACGCCTCCGCCGAACCGGCCGCGCTCGCCGGTGAGCCCGAGGACGGCTGGTCCTCCGGCTGGTGGACCAGCCGCTGGCTCTGGACAGCCGGCGGCGGCGTGCTCGCCGCGCTGGCGGGCGTCTTCGGTTACACCGTGACCCGGGGCCGGGGCCGCCCGTCCCACGTGCCGCCGGGCGCCTGACGGGAGTGCCGGGGCCGGGCGGGCGCGGGCCCTCCCGGCCCCGGCGCGTTCACAGGGCAGCGAACGCCCCCTCCGCCCCGAAGGCCATCGCGGCGAAACGGTCCCCCATACGGAGGTGGGTGGCGGCGTCCGGGTGGAGGGCGTCGGGGAGGGGAAGCTCGTCCGCGTCCGCCTCGCCGTACAGCTCGCGGCCGTCCAGGTAGTGCAGGTGCGGGTCGTCCGCGCACCGCTGCTCCACCAGGCGGGCCAGTTCGTCGCGGATGACGCGGAGCGTCAGCTTGCCGGTGGCGCGGCCCTCCGGGTCGCCCATCGCCGCGAAGCGGACCCGGCCCTCGCCGAGGCGGCCGACATCGGGGACGCTGGGGCCCGGAGTGTCCTCGTGGATGGGACACAGCAGGGGTGAGACCACCAGGAGCGGGATGTCCGGGTGGCCCTCGCGGACGGTGTCGAGGAAGCCGTGCACCGCCGGGGCGAAGGCGCGTACGCGCATCACGTCGGCGTTGACGAGGTTGATGCCGATCTTGACGCTGATCAGGTCCGCGGGGGTGTCCCGCATCGCGCGGGCCGTGAACGGGTCGAGCAGAGCGCCGCCGCCCAGGCCCAGATTGACCAGCTCGACGCCACCGAGCAGCGCCGCACGCGCGGGCCAGGTCGTGGTGGGGCTCGCGGCGTCGGAGCCGTGGCTGATCGAACTCCCGTGGTGCAGCCACACCTTGCGGCCGGAGGCCGGGGCGGCTGTGACGGGCGCGTCGGTGCGCAGGGCGACGACCTCGGTGCGCTCGCTGTATGGCAGCCAGACCTCGACGTCCTTCTCGCGGTCCGCGAGCCCGTCGAACCGTACGCACCCGACCGGTCCGGCCCGAAAGCGCGTCACCCCGGTCGCCATGTCGACATCGAGGGCGTTGCCGCCGCTCGCCCGGCCCTGCCCCGCGAGGACGCCGTCCACCAGCAGGTCGTACAGCCCGCCGGGCCTCGGCGGGACGCCCTGGTAGACGGTGCGCGTGCGCCGCGCCTCCAGCTCGACCACCGTGGCCCGGGTCCGGAAGACCAGCCGTACGCCGGAGGACTGGGCCTCCGCCAGGGCGATCTGGCCGTCCGGGGCCTGGGCGCGGGCGGCGGCGGGCAGCCGGTGCGGGAGCAGCCCGGCGTCGGTGCGCTCCACGTCGAGCGCGCCGCGCAGCAGGGCCGGGGTGACGGGGGTGGTGAACGGGAGGGGTGCGGGCGTGTCGGTGCTCATGGCTCCACCTGAGGTCGCGGGGTGCGGTCGGGCGGTGTTACGCCTGCCCCGGCGGGGGCCAGTTGCGCAGGAGGGCGTCCAGCGCGTCCAGGGTGCGGGACCAGGACTCCTGCGAGTCCGGGGCGCTGTGGCTGAACCCGCCCTGGGCCTCCAGGCTGACGAACCCGTGGAACACGCTGCCCAGGAGCCGTACGGCGTGCGTCTGGTCCGGCTCGGTCAGGTCGTAGCCGCGCAGGATGGCCCGGGTCATCACCGAGTGCCGCCGGCCGGCACTCGCGGCCGCCGCTTCGGGGTCCAGCTTCATCTGGGCCGCCGCGTAACGGCCGGGGTGCTCGCGGGCGTAGTCCCGGTACACACCGCCGAAGGCGCTCAGCGCGTCCTTGCCGGCCCGTCCGGCGAGCGCGGCGGCGCCCCGGTCGGCCATCTCCTCGATGGCGAGGAGGGCGATCCGGGTCTTCAGATCGTGGGAGTTCTTCAGGTGCGAGTACAGGCTCGCGACCTTGACGTCGAACCGCCGGGCGAGCGCCGAGACGGTCACCCGGTCGAAGCCGGCCTCGTCCGCCAGCTCGGCGCCCGCCCTGGTCAGGCGTTCGGCGGTCAGACCCGCGCGCACCATGGTCGCCTCCTCGTCCGGGGACGGCCATCATGCGCGTACCTAATGGTTTTAGGCAAACGGGGAGGGGTGCAAGGCAGACGTGGAGCGGGGGGGGGGGGGGGCCCCCCCCCCCCCCCCCCCCCCCCCCCCCCCCCCCCCCGGGGGGGGGGGGGGGGCCCCCCCCCCCCCCCCCCGCGCGCCCCCCCCCCCCCCCCCCCCCCCCCCCCGCCCCCC
>NZ_JBNCLI010000001.1:748506-817034 GCF_049844595.1 Streptomyces sp. DT224 | reverse complement strand
ACAAGGTCGGAATATGACCCGTCGTCCACTGCGTCCTCGCTGTGTTTTGCCTACCCGGACCCGAAGGACCGTGCAGGACTTTCAAAGGAACCTCCAACCTGCCGAAGCAGGCCGGGGTATCAACATATCTGGCGTTGACTTTTGGCACGCTGTTGAGTTCTCAAGGAACGGACGCTTCCTTTGTACTCACCCTCGCGGGCTTTCCTCCGGGCGCTTCCCTTCGGTCTTGCGTTTCCGACTCTATCAGACTCTTTCGTGTCCGATTCCCGGTCGAAGCGGGTCAAGCAGTTTTCGCTTTCCAGTTCTTCGCTTTCGCGTTTCCCTTTCCGGCGGCTCCGACTTTATCAGAAGTTCTGAGTCGGAATTTCCACCCCCCCTCGGAAGCTTCGGGGCGCACGGGTGCGCTCGCTGCTTCCCGGTGAGGTGGAGACGTAAAGGTACTGGAGCGGGGCGCCCCGATGCAAATCGGGGGCCCCGCTCCGGAGTTCGCGCCTGTCGGAGGGTCAGACCTCGACGACGACGGGGAGGATCATCGGGCGCCGGCGGTAGGTGTCCGAGACCCACTTGCCCACCGTGCGGCGGATCAGCTGCTGGAGCTGGTGGGGCTCCATGACGCCGTCCTGGGCCGACTTGTTGAGCGCGTCCTCGATCTTCGGAACGACCGCGATGAACGCGGCGTCGTCGATACCGGAGCCACGAGCCTGGATGTGCGGGCCGCCCACGATCTTGCCCGAGGTGCTGTCGACCACCAGGAACACCGAGATGATGCCCTCGTCTCCGAGGATGCGGCGGTCCTTGAGCGAGGTCTCCGTGACATCGCCGACGGAGAGGCCGTCGACGTACACGTAACCGGCCTGGACCTTGCCGACGATCTTCGCCTTGCCGTCGATGAGGTCCACGACCACGCCGTCCTCGGCGATGACGATGTGGTCCTTCGGTACGCCGGTCAGGGCACCCAGCTCGGCGTTGGCCCGCAGATGGCGCCATTCGCCATGGACCGGCATCAGGTTCTTCGGGCGGCAGATGTTGTAGAAGTACAGCAGCTCGCCGGCCGACGCGTGGCCCGAGACGTGG
The DNA here is from genome assembly GCF_049844595.1 of Streptomyces sp. DT224. Classification (NCBI taxonomy): domain Bacteria; kingdom Bacillati; phylum Actinomycetota; class Actinomycetes; order Kitasatosporales; family Streptomycetaceae; genus Streptomyces; species Streptomyces sp. DT224. The sequence goes on along the minus strand of NZ_JBNCLI010000001.1, from coordinate 815,960 downwards.
ACCTTGGCGTTGCCCTTGTGGACGACGTTGGCGCCCCAGCGCGAGAGGCCGTTGATCACTCGGTAGACCGCGTTCTCGTTCCCCGGGATCAGGGAAGAGGCCAGGATGACCGTGTCGCCCTGGACGATACGGATCTGGTGGTCGCGGTTGGCCATCCGGGAGAGGGCCGCCATCGGCTCGCCCTGCGAACCGGTGCAGACGAGCACGACCTCGTCGTCCGGCAGGTCGTCCAGGGTCTTGACGTCGACGACGAGCCCGGCGGGGACCTTCAGATAGCCCAGGTCACGCGCGATGCCCATGTTGCGAACCATTGAACGCCCGACGAAGGCGACCCGGCGGCCGTACTCGTGCGCCGTGTCCAGGATCTGCTGGATGCGGTGCACATGGCTGGCGAAGCTGGCCACGATGATGCGCTTCTGCGCATTGGCGAAGACATTGCGCAGAACGTTCTGGATGTCCCGCTCAGGCGGCACGAAGCCCGGGACCTCGGCGTTCGTGGAGTCGGAGAGCAGAAGGTCGATGCCCTCCTCGCTCAGCCGGGCGAACGCGTGGAGGTCGGTGAGGCGGCCGTCCAGCGGGAGCTGGTCCATCTTGAAGTCACCGGTGGCGACGGCCATGCCCGCAGGGGTCCGGATGGCGACCGCGAGGGCGTCCGGGATCGAGTGGTTGACCGCGACGAACTCGCAGTCGAAGACGCCGATGCGCTCGCGCTGCCCCTCCGCCACCTCCAGGGTGTACGGACGGATGCGGTGCTCCTGGAGCTTGGCCTCGATCAGCGCGAGGGTCAGCTTGGAGCCGATGAGCGGGATGTCCGGCTTCAGGCGGAGGAGGTACGGGACACCGCCGATGTGGTCCTCGTGGCCGTGCGTGAGGACGATGCCCTCGACGTCGTCCAGACGGTCCCGGATGGTCGTGAAGTCCGGCAGGATCAGGTCGATCCCGGGCTGCTCCTCCTCGGGGAAGAGGACACCGCAGTCGACGATGAGCAGGCGGCCGCCGTACTCGAAGACCGTCATGTTCCGGCCGATCTCACCGAGGCCGCCGAGCGGGGTGACCCGGAGGGCGCCCTTCGCGAGCTTCGGCGGGGTGCCGAGTTCAGGATGCGGATGACTCAAAAGACTCTCCTTACCACGCGCGCCACGTACCGCTTGGGCACGTGGCGCGCATGTCATTCGTGCACTTGCTGTTGTCTTGGGTGGTGCTGTGGTGCTGTGGTGCGGGCTTCCCCACGTGTGCAGCTGTGTTTCGCGTATTCAGTTGTGAAGTCCGTTGTCAGAGCTCTACCCCGCCGGCGGCGAGATCGATCTTGAGCTGGGCCGTCTCCTGCGCGGTCAGTTCGACCAGGGGCAGCCGGAGCGGGCCCGCCGGGAGGCCCTGGAGCGTCAGTGCGGCCTTGGTGGTGATCACACCCTGGGTGCGGAACATGCCGGTGAAGACCGGCAGCAGCTTCTGGTGGATCTCGGTGGCCTTCTGCACGTCTCCGCCGAGGTGGGCCTCGATGAGCGCCCGCAGGTCCGGGGTGACGACATGGCCGACGACGGAGACCACTCCGACGGCGCCGACGGACAGCAGGGGGAGGTTCAGCATGTCGTCGCCGGAGTACCAGGCGAGGCCCGAACGTGTGATGGCCCAGCTCGCGCGGCCCAGGTCGCCCTTGGCGTCCTTGTTGGCGACGATCCGGGGGTGCTCGGAGAGCCGTACGAGCGTCTCCGTGTCGATCGGCACACCGCTGCGGCCCGGGATGTCGTAGAGCATCACCGGCAGGCCGGTGGCGTCCGCGATGGCGGTGAAGTGCCGCAGCAGACCCTCCTGCGGCGGCTTGTTGTAGTACGGGGTCACGGCGAGGAGGCCGTGGACGCCGCTGCGCTCGGCGGCGCGGGCCAGCTCGATGCTGTGCCGGGTGTCGTTGGTCCCGATGCCGGCGACGATGTGTGCCCGGTCGCCCACCGCTTCGAGGACGGCCCTGACGAGCTGGTCTTTCTCCGCGTCGCTGGTGGTCGGGGACTCGCCGGTGGTGCCGTTGATGATCAGGCCGTCGTTGCCTGCGTCCACCAGGTGGGTGGCGAGCCGCTGCGCGCCCTCGATATCGAGAGCGCCGTCCGCCGTGAACGGCGTGACCATAGCGGTGAGGACCCGCCCGAAGGGGGTCTGCGGAGTGGAGATCGGAGCCATGGGTAACACGCTACTCGCTGCTCGACGCACGGTGCCCCCTCGGGGGGACAAGCAAGAGGAGCCCGGCACTGCCTGCTCGGGGGTTCAAGCAGTGCCGGGTCCGTTTGATCAGCCTAGATGAACTTCTCGAAACGCCGCAATACGGACACCGCCCTATGGGGCGACGCGTCCATTTTTGTTGAAGGCTGCATGGGTGAGCGGCATGAGCCGGGCCCAGTGGGCCTCCATCTGCTCGCCCACCATCTCGATCTCCCGCTGCGGGAACGAGGGCACCTTCGCCATCTCGTGCTGCGTGCGCAGGCCGAGGAAGTGCATCAGGGAGCGCGCGTTGCACGTGGCGTACATCGTGGAGAACAGGCCGACCGGGAGCACCGCCCGGGCCACCTCCCGGGCCACACCGGCCGCCAGCATCTCCTGGTACGCCTCGTACGCCTGCCGGTACGACTCCTCCATGGCCCGGCTGGTGACCGCGTGCTGCTCCGGTGTGCCCTCGACGAACTCGTACTTGCCGGGGCGGCCCTGCTGGATGAGCTTGCGGGACGTGTCGGGGACGTAGAAGACGGGCTGCAGCTCCCTGTAGCGCCCCGATTCCTCGTTGTACGACCAGCCGACGCGGTGCCGCATGAACTCGCGGAACACGAAGATCGGGGCGCTGATGAAGAAGGTCATCGAGTTGTGCTCGAACGGGCTGCCGTGCCGGTCCCGCATCAGGTAGTTGATGAGGCCCTTCGAGCGCTCGGGGTCCTTGGCGATCTCCTCCAGGGACTGCTCACCGGCCGTGGACACACGGGCGGCGAACAGCACGTCGGCGTCCCCCGCAGCGGATTTCACCAGGTCGACGGTGACGTCGCTGCGGAAATGGGCCTTCGTGGGCTCGGGGGTGTCGGTCACCGGCAGGGTCCTTCCAATGGCATCGCTCGGGCGGCGACAACTCTACGGGCTGGGGGAGGACGTGCTCACCAGCGGCTCCGAGCCGGAGATTTTCATGATTTCGTCGGGCGAATCGGCGATTCGGGGCACCGAATGGGGTAGGCGTGCGTCTGACTCGGTAGCACCACCCGAAAGAGACTCCAAGGAGAGCCACCCCATGTTCCGCCGGCGTGAATCCGTCCCGTTCTCGTTCGTAGCCGAGTCCGAGCGGTTCCGCAGTAACGTCACACCTCCTCCCCGTCCCCGCAGTACGGTCTCCGAGCGGGCGGGACGCGTCCTGATCGGCCTCGTCGTCGTCGGCGGCATCGCAGGGTCGCTGCTTCTCGGCCTGCCGGCGCTGGGGCCCGGGCAGGCTCCGGCGCACACGCAGCAGACCGAGGCCGCGCACGGGCGCTGACCCGGACGGACCCCCTGGGGTGGTCGGTCCGGGCATCTCCTCGGTAGCCTCACCGGGCACAGCAATCGAGCGTGCTTGTGAGTGAGGATCAGTCGTGCCCCTGCCCTTCCTGACGGCCGACCGCGCGTTTGACACGAACGCGGAGGACGTGGCGCTGCCGTTCGACGACCACGACAGCTGGCGGCGGCCCTACCGTCCCGGTCCGTGGCGGGTCGCCGCCGCGGCCGGGCTGTTGCTGCTCGCCTCGTTCATCCTGTTCGCCGGGATGATCATCGCGTTCGCCGGAGCGCTGCCGGGGGCGGGCGCGTGTCTCGCGCTCGCCCTCGCGATCATCCTGTGCGCCCTGCGGATGCTGCGCATCGGCGCGTGGGTGAGCCGCCACGGTGTGCGCCGGGTGGGCTTCTTCCGTACGACGACCGTTCCGTGGAGCCGGGCCACTGCCGTACGTACGGTGCAGCAGCCGGTGAAGTGGCTCGGGTTCCCCCGTACCGTGCAGGGTCAGGCGCTGATCGTCGTCCGCAAGGGCGGGGACGCGGTGCCGCCGTTGCTCACGGACTCCAACGCGGATTTTCTCGCGCGGGGGGAGGCGTTTGATCGTGCCGCCGACACGATCGAGGCCTGGGGGGATGAATACCGGCCACGGTAGCGGTTTCGCGGCGCGAGCCGTCCGGTGACTGAGGTGTCCTCAATCGCCGGACGGCTCCTTTTTTGTCCTCAAACGCCGGACGGGCTGGAGAGGTCGCCGGACGGGCTGGGGTGCTCGTCCGGCCGGGTGCTGCGGTGCAACGCGATCGCTCGTTGCATGGCTTTGCGGGCTCGGGGGGTGTCCCGGGCGTCCTGGTAGGCGACCGCCAGGCGGAACCAGCAGCGCCAGTCGTCCGGGGTGTCCTCCGTCTCCTCGCGGCGTCGTTCGAACACCGCGTCGGCGGAGGCGCGGTCGATGCGGCCGCTGGGCGTGCGCAGCAGTTCGTCGACGGGGAGGCCGCCCTCCGCGTCCAGTTCGGCGGCCAGGGCGTTGGCCCTGCGGACGAACTGGGTGTTCTTCCACAGGAACCACACGCCGATCGCCGGCAGGACCAGCACGGCGATCCCGAAGGTCACCGTGATGAGGGTGCCGTGCTTGATGAGCAGGACGCCACGGCTGCCGACCAGGACGAAGTAGAAGACCAGGACGGCTGCGGTGACGACGTAAGTGATCTTTGCGCGCATGGCGGGGCCAGTCAGTTCAGGTCGAGGAAGTGTTCCAGGCCGAACGTGAGGCCGGGAGTGGTCACCACGCGGCGGGCGCCCAGCAGGATGCCGGGCATGAAGCTGCTGTGGTGCAGGGAGTCGTGCCGGATGGTGAGGGTCTCGCCCTCGCCGCCGAGCAGTACCTCCTGGTGGGCCAGGAGACCGCGGAGGCGGACCGAGTGGACCGGGATGCCGTCGACGTCGGCGCCGCGCGCCCCGTCCAGCGCGGTGCTGGTGGCGTCGGGCTGCGGAGCGCGGTCCGCCTCGCGGCGGGCGGCGGCGATGAGCTGGGCGGTGCGGGCGGCGGTGCCCGAGGGGGCGTCGGCCTTGTTGGGGTGGTGGAGCTCGATGACCTCGACGGACTCGAAGTAGCGGGCCGCCTGCTGGGCGAACTTCATGGTGAGGACCGCGCCGATGGAGAAGTTCGGCGCGATGAGCACACCGGTCTCCGGGGAGGCGGAGAGCCAGGTGTCGAGCTGCGCGAGCCGCTCGTCGGTCCAGCCGGTGGTGCCGACCACCGCGTGGATGCCGTGGCCGACGCAGTACTCGAGGTTCTCCATCACCGAGGCGGGGGTGGTCAGCTCGACGGCGACCTGGGCGCCGGTCTCGGCGAGGGTCTCCAGCTTGTCGCCCCGGCCGAGTGCGGCCACGAGCTCCAGGTCGTCGGCGGCTTCGACGGCTCGTACCGCCTCGGAGCCGATACGGCCCTTGGCGCCGAGAACGGCCACGCGCAGCTTGCTCATTGCTCTGCTTCCTTGGGGGTTTTAGGCGACCGCTTCGTGGAGACGGGCGGCCTGCTTGTCCTTGAGCGGTCCGATGACGGACAGCGAGGGGCGGTGTCCGAGGAGCTCGCCCGCGACGGAGCGGATGTCGTCCGGTGTCACCTCGCCGATACGGGACAGCATCTCGTCCACCGACATCTGCTCGCCCCAGCACAGCTCGCTCTTGCCGATGCGGTTCATCAGCGCGCCGGTGTCCTCCAGGCCGAGGACGGTGGAGCCGGAGAGCTGGCCGATGGCGCGGCTGATCTCCTCGTCGCTCAGCCCGTCCGAGGCGACCCGGTCGAGCTCGTCGCGGCAGATCTTGAGGACGTCGTGCACCTGGCTCGGGCGGCAGCCCGCGTACACGCCGAACAGGCCGCAGTCCGCGAAGCCCGAGGTGTACGAGTAGACGCTGTAGGCCAGGCCGCGCTTCTCCCGTACCTCCTGGAAGAGGCGGGAGCTCATACCGCCGCCGAGGGCGGTGTTGAGGACGCCCAGGGCCCAGCGGCGTTCGTCGGTGCGGGCCAGGCCGGGCATGCCGAGGACCACATGGGCCTGCTCGGTCTTGCGGCCCAGGACCTCGACCCGCCCGGCGGTGCGCAGGGCACGGGAGCCCTCGCGGGGCGCGGTGGGGACCGCGTCCGTACGGGAGAGGGCGCCGGCCCTGTCGAACGCCTTGCGGACCTGGCGTACGACGGTGGCGTGGTCGATGTTGCCCGCGGCGGCGACGACGAGGCGGGTCGGGTCGTAGTGCTTCTTGTAGAAGCGGGCGATCTGACCCCGGTTCAGGGCGTTGATCGTGTCAACGGTGCCGAGGACGGGGCGGCCGAGCGGGGTGTCGCCGAGCATGGTGTGCGCGAACAGGTCGTGCACGCAGTCGCCCGGGTCGTCCTCCGTCATCGCGATCTCTTCGAGGATGACGCCGCGCTCGGCGTCGACGTCCTCGGGGGCGATCAGCGAGCCGGTCAGCATGTCGCAGACGACGTCGATGGCGAGCGGCAGGTCCGTGTCGAGGACCCGCGCGTAGTAGCAGGTGTACTCCTTCGCCGTGAAGGCGTTCATCTCGCCGCCGACCGCGTCGATGGCGGAGGAGATGTCGAGGGCGCTGCGCCTGGCGGTGCCCTTGAAGAGGAGGTGTTCGAGGTAGTGCGTCGCGCCGTTCAGGGTGGGCGTCTCGTCGCGCGAGCCGACGTTCGCCCAGATGCCGAAGGTGGCGGAGCGTACGGAGGGCAGGGTCTCGGTGACGACGCGGAGGCCGCCGGGGAGGACCGTACGGCGGACCGTGCCGATGCCGTTGCTGCCCTTGAGAAGCGTTTGGGTACGGGCGACGGCCCGCCCCTCGGAGGAGGGGCGGGCCGTCGTCGCGGAACTACGGGACGTCACTTGGCGGCGTCGTCCTTCTTCTCGTCTTCTTCACCCTCGATGACGGGGATGAGGGAGAGCTTGCCGCGGGAGTCGATCTCGGCGATCTCGACCTGGACCTTGGCGCCGACGCCGAGCACGTCCTCGACGTTCTCCACGCGCTTGCCGCCGGCCAGCTTGCGGATCTGCGAGATGTGCAGCAGGCCGTCCTTGCCCGGCATGAGCGACACGAACGCACCGAAGGTGGTCGTCTTGACGACCGTACCCAGGTAGCGCTCGCCGACCTCCGGCATGGTCGGGTTGGCGATCGCGTTGATCGTGGCGCGGGCGGCCTCGGCCTGCGAGCCCTGCTGGGCACCGATGTAGATGGTGCCGTCGTCCTCGATCGTGATGTCGGCGCCGGTGTCCTCCTGGATCTGGTTGATCATCTTGCCCTTGGGGCCGATGACCTCACCGATCTTGTCCACCGGGATCTTGACGGTGATGATCCGCGGGGCGTTCGGGGACATCTCGTCCGGGACGTCGATGGCCTCGTTCATGACGTCGAGGATGTGGAGGCGGGCGTCGCGCGCCTGCTTCAGCGCGGCGGCCAGGACCGAGGCGGGGATGCCGTCGAGCTTGGTGTCGAGCTGGAGCGCGGTGACGAACTGCTTCGTACCGGCGACCTTGAAGTCCATGTCACCGAACGCGTCCTCGGCACCGAGGATGTCGGTGAGAGCGACGTAGTGGGTCTTGCCGTCGATCTCCTGGGAGATCAGGCCCATGGCGATGCCCGCGACGGCGGCCTTGAGGGGCACACCGGCGTTCAGCAGGGACATGGTGGAGGCGCAGACCGAACCCATGGACGTCGAGCCGTTGGAGCCCAGGGCCTCGGAGACCTGGCGGATCGCGTAGGGGAACTCCTCGCGGGACGGGAGGACCGGCACGATCGCGCGCTCGGCGAGCGCGCCGTGGCCGATCTCGCGACGCTTGGGCGAGCCCACGCGGCCGGTCTCGCCGACGGAGTACGGCGGGAAGTTGTAGTTGTGCATGTAGCGCTTGCGGGTCACCGGGGAGAGGGTGTCCAGCTGCTGCTCCATGCGGAGCATGTTGAGGGTGGTGACGCCCAGGATCTGGGTCTCGCCACGCTCGAACAGGGCGGAGCCGTGCACGCGCGGGATGGCCTCGACCTCGGCGGCGAGCGTACGGATGTCCGTGACGCCGCGGCCGTCGATGCGGACCTTGTCCTTGATGACGCGCTCGCGGACCAGCTTCTTGGTCAGCGCGCGGTAGGCACCGGAGATCTCCTTCTCGCGGCCCTCGAACTCGGGGAGGAGCTTCTCGCCCGCGATCTCCTTGATGCGGTCGAGCTCCGCCTCGCGCTCCTGCTTGCCGGCGATGGTGAGCGCCTTGGCGAGCTCGGTGCTGACGGCCTTGGTGAGGGCCTCCAGGACGTCGTCCTGGTAGTCGAGGAAGACCGGGAACTCACCGGTGGGCTTGGCGGCCTTGGCGGCGAGGTCGGACTGCGCCTTGCAGAGCGCCTTGATGAAGGGCTTGGCGGCTTCCAGACCGGCGGCGACGACCTCTTCGGTCGGGGCCTCGGCGCCGTCCTTGACGAGCTGGATGGTCTTCTCGGTGGCCTCGGCCTCGACCATCATGATCGCGACGTCGCCGTCCTCCAGGACGCGGCCCGCGACGACCATGTCGAAGACGGCGTCCTCGAGCTCGGTGTGCGTCGGGAAGGCGACCCACTGGCCCTTGATCAGGGCGACGCGGGTGGCGCCGATCGGCCCGGAGAAGGGCAGGCCCGCCAGGATCGTTGAGGCGGAGGCGGCGTTGATCGCGACCACGTCGTACAGGTGGTCGGGGTTGAGCGCCATGATCGTCTCGACGATCTGGATCTCGTTGCGCAGGCCCTTCTTGAAGGAGGGGCGCAGCGGCCGGTCGATCAGACGGCAGGTGAGGATCGCGTCCTCGGAGGGGCGGCCCTCCCGGCGGAAGAACGAACCCGGGATCTTGCCCGCGGCGTACTGCCGCTCCTCGACGTCCACCGTCAGGGGGAAGAAGTCGAGGTTGTCCTTGGGCCGCTTGGAAGCGGTGGTGGCCGACAGCACCATGGTGTCGTCGTCCAGGTACGCGACGGCGGAGCCGGCGGCCTGCTTGGCCAGGCGGCCCGTCTCGAAGCGGATGGTGCGGGTGCCGAAGGTGCCGTTGTCGATGACGGCCTCGGCGTAGTGGGTCTCGTTCTCCACTAGTGAATTCTCCATACTCGTCGTCTTTCGTCCGGGCGCCCGTGTGGCGCCGGACGGAGCGGAGAAGCGCGCCGTGTGTGCGGGGCCGGTCTTCGATCGAAGCTCCCGGGCGTTGTCCCGGGGGCCACTACCGAGGACCGGCGGCGGCCGTGCGGCGCCTCTCCTCGTCTGTTGTTGTACGTCCAGGTTACTGAGGTTGCCCCCGGTACCGCACGTACGGCAAAGGGAGCGGCTCCCAGAGTGAGGGAACCGCTCCCTTGCGCAGCGGTCTTACTTGGCGCCGCCGGCCGCACCGCGGCGGATGCCGAGGCGGTCGACGAGCGCACGGAAGCGCTGGATGTCCTTCTTGGCCAGGTACTGCAGGAGGCGGCGACGCTGGCCGACCAGGATCAGCAGACCACGACGGGAGTGGTGGTCGTGCTTGTGCGTCTTGAGGTGCTCCGTCAGGTCCGAGATGCGGCGCGAGAGCATGGCGACCTGGACCTCGGGGGAACCGGTGTCGCCCTCCTTCGTCGCGAACTCGGTCATGATCTGCTTCTTCGTAGCGGCGTCGAGCGGCACGCGGTACTCCTCTTGGTGTTCGATGCGCCCACGAGTGCCCCTGGTCTGGTTCTCAGGGGAGCTTGGGTGACTCGGGAGCGAGGGTCCGATGAGCGCAGCTCCCAGAGCGAACCGGGAACGCGTACACAAACGGCCACAGCCAGACTACCAGCCGCCCGGACCGGCCCCGCCGGCCGTCAGCCGGTGAGCGCCCTCGCGCGCGTGTAGAGGTCCAGGACCGCGAGGCAGAGCGGGACGAGGGAGAGCAGGAGCGCGCTCTCGGCCAGGTCCAGGAATCTGCCCCAGAACGGGGAGAAGCCCTTGCGCGGGACGGTCGCCCCCGCGGCGGCGAGGAGTACGGCGCCGGCGACGAGCGCCGCGCACAGTCCGGCCGTACGGGGATACAGGGCCGGGTCGTCTCCCCCGGTGGTGAGGGCGAGGCCGGTGACCGGGGCGGCGAGCGCGCCGATGCCCGCGACCAGCAGGCAGGCGACCTGGGCGGTGTAGCGGAAGAGGCGGGCGCGGAGCAGCAGCGCCGGCCCGGCCGCGAGAGCGAGGAGCCGGGCCCAGATGTTGTCCGAGGCGCCGAGGACGGCTGCCGCGGAGGCGGCCAGGCCCGCGCAGCCCCCGGCCAGGCCGAGCAGCAGTTCGTGGCCGCGCCGGGCCCGGTCCGCGACGAGGCGGGTGTCGACCGGGGCGACGGGAGGGGGCTCCTCGGGGTCCTCGCCCTCGTCACTGAAGGGGTCCGTCGGCGACGGCGCGGCGTACCCGATCGGGAGCCGGGCGAAACGGGCCGAGAGGCCGGGCAGGAACGCGATGAGCCCGAGGGCGGCGGGGACGCAGACGGCGGCCGCGGCGGTGGCGGACGCCTCGGTGAGGATCGCGGCGAACGCGGCCAGGGCTCCGGCGCCGGCCAGGAAGGCGGCGCCGGCGAAGGGTGCGTCGCCGCACGGGGCGAGCGCGGTGAGGGCGGCCGAGACGACGAGCACGGCGGCGCAGCCCAGCAGGAACTGCAGCCGGCCCGCTCCCCCGCCCGGGTCCGGGGCGATGAGGCCGGATCCGGCGAGGAGGACGAGCGGCAGGGCGCCCAGGCCGAGCGCGGCGGCGGTGACGCGGTCGGCGTGGACCCGGGCGCGTACGGCGGCGACGGTGGCGGACAGGAGTCCGGCGACGCCCGCGACGGCTCCGGGTGGCCCGTGCATGTCGTGGCGGACCGGGTCGGCCCGCCACAGGACGAGGGCCGCCAGGAGGAGGAGCAGGGCGCCGGCGGCCGGGGCCGCGCCGCGCAGCAGGTCGTCGCTCCACAGGTGGCGGTCGCGGCCCGCGGCCGAGGCGATGGCGTCGGCGACGTCGTCGAAGACGGGCGGGGGAAGCGAGGCGGCGAAGGGCCGCAGGGTGAGGATGTCGCCGTCGAGGACGCGTTGCGCGGCGAGGGTGCGGGCGCCGTCCAGGACCGTTCCGTCGAGCCGCACGAGGTGGTGGCCGGGGGGTGCGGTGGGGGGTCCGGCCGGTCCGGTGAGGCGCAGGATCTCGGGCCAGATGTCGGCGGCGGCGATGTCCTCGGGCAGGGCGACGTCGATACGGCTGTCGGGCGTGACGACGGTGACGCGGCAGAAGCCGGTCGTTGCGGTCGGACTCACGTGTCGGGGGCCCCTGTTCGTCGCTGGTCGGCGGTGTCCGCACGATGGGCGGGCCACCCTATCGGGCGGATCGGGGCGAAGACTGACAGTGCGTAGGATCACGGGCGCTTCGGGGCGGGGGTGTCCCTCCGGTGTGCGCACGCGCCGGCCCGCCCTTCCCCCTTACCTCCCGTCCCACACACCTCCGCACCCAAGGATCGATGCACCGGTGAGTCAGATCGTCGTGAAGCGTCCGCCCCGCCTGCTGCCGCCGGAAATTCCCACGAACGAGGTGTTGTTGGAGCCCCCTCCGGTGCTGCCGCGCGGGCAGCGCGAGGGGGTGCTGATGCAGCTTCTTCCGGTGCTGGGCATGGCGTCGTCGGTGGTGTTCTTCTTCTCGCCGCAGGCGCCGCCGTTCATGCGGATCATGGGTGTGCTGATGCTGGTGTCGACGCTGGCGATGGTGGTGGCCCAGGTGGTGCGGTACCGGCGCGGTACGCAGGGGCGGACGGCGGACGCGCGGGGTGACTACCTCGCGCGGCTGGCGCGGGCCCGCCGTGCGGTGCGGCGGACGGCGCGGCTCCAGCGCGACGGTCTGCTGTTCACTCATCCCGCCCCCGGTCAGCTGTGGGCGGTGGTCGCGGGCGGAAGCCGGGTGTGGGAGCGGCGGCCCGGCGACGCGGACTTCGGGGTGGTGCGGATCGGTCTCGGCAGGCAGCGGCTCGCGACCCCGTTGGCCGTGCCGGAGCACGCTCCGGGTGAGCCGGAGCCGGTGTGCGCGGACGCGGTGCGGCGGTTCGTCGCGGTGCACGGCTCACTGGACGGCCTGCCGTTGTGCGTTCCGCTGCGGGAGGCGTACCGGGTGCGGCTGAGTGGGTCGGCGGAGCCCGTCAGGGCGGCGGCGCGGGCGCTGGTGGCGCAGTTGGCGGCGTTGCACTCCCCCCGGGACCTGGTGGTGGCGGTGGTGGCCGCGCGGGACGCGGCGGTGTGCTGGGAGTGGGTGAAGTGGCTGCCACATGTCCAGGTGCCCGGTGAGGTGGACGGTGCCGGTGCGAAGAGGCTGTTCGCCCGGGAGCCGGGCGGGTTGGAACCGCTGCTCGGCCCTCTGCTGGAGGGGCGCGGGCGCTTCGCTTCGGAGGGGTTGCCGCTGCCGGACCGGCCGCATGTCGTCGTGGTGCTGGACGGGGCGGGGGTGGCCCGGGGTTCGGTGCTGGGTGCGGCGGGGGGCGTGGAGGGGGTGACGCTGGTCGAGGTGGCCCCGGGTGATGCGGAGGGACCGCGCGGTGCTCTGTGTGTGCGGGTGCGCCCCGGTGTGCTGGAGGCGGAGTGCGGGGTGGGTGTGCCGGACGGGCTGTCGCTGCCGGAGGCGGAGGCGCTGGCCCGGCGGCTCGCTCCGTTGCGGGCCGGTGGGCGGGACGGGGACGAGCCGCTGCTGGCCGCGCTGGACTTCGCCGATCTGCTGGACCTGGGCGACGCGGGGGCGGTGGAGGTGGAGCGGACCTGGCGGCCCCGGCCGGTGGCGGAGCGGCTGCGGGTGCCGATCGGGGTGGGCGAGGACGGTGTTCCGGTGGTGCTCGACCTGAAGGAGTCGGCGCTCGACGGGATGGGGCCGCACGGGCTGTGTGTGGGCGCGACCGGTTCGGGGAAGTCCGAGTTGCTGCGGACGCTGGTGCTCGGTCTTGCCGTCACTCATTCCTCCGAAACGCTGAACTTCGTGCTCGCCGACTTCAAGGGCGGGGCGACGTTCGCGGGGATGGCGGGGATGCCGCATGTGGCCGCCGTCATCACGAATCTGGCGGACGACCTGGCGCTGGTCGACCGGATGGGCGACGCGCTGCGCGGGGAGCTCCAGCGTCGTCAGGAACTGCTGCGGGCGGCGGGCAACTTCGCCGGCATCCATGACTACGAGCGGGCCCGGGCGGCGGGCGCCGCGCTGGAGCCGTTGGCGACGCTGGTGCTGGTCATCGACGAGTTCTCCGAACTTCTGACCGCTCAGCCCGATTTCATCGACACCTTCATCCGGATCGGGCGCATCGGCCGGTCGCTGGGTGTGCATCTGCTGCTGGCGTCCCAGCGCCTCGAGGAGGGGAGGCTGCGGGGGCTGGAGACCTATCTCTCGTACCGGATCGGGCTGCGCACGTTCTCGGCGGAGGAGTCGCGGGCCGCGCTGGGTGTGCCGGACGCGTACGACCTGCCGCCGGTGCCCGGTTCGGGGTTCCTGAGGACCGGTACGCGGGAACTGACCCGCTTCAAAGCGGCGTACGTCTCGGGGCCGTACCGGCCGGGTGGGGCCGGGCGGGCTGCCGGGGAGGGGCCGGGGGGCCTTACGGCGGCGCTGTTCAGCGCGCTGCCGGTGCCGGTGTCCGCGCCTGTGGCCGTGGCTGAGGTGCGCGGGGCCGACGCGGTCGCAAAGTCCGTGCTCGACGTGGTGGTGCGGCGGCTCGAGGGGCGGGGCGTGCCCGCCCATCAGGTGTGGCTGCCTCCGCTGGACCGGGCGCCGGGGCTGGACGCGCTGCTGCCGGACCTCGCTGCGGACCCGGAGCGCGGGTTCACCGTCGCGGGGGGCGGCGGGCGTGGCGGGTTGGTCGTTCCGCTCGGGCTCGTGGACAAGCCGTTCGAGCAGCGGCGCGAGGTGCTGTTCCAGGACTTCTCCGGGGCGGCGGGGCACATGCTGGTGGTCGGCGGGCCGCAGTCCGGCAAGTCCACGGTGCTGCGCACGCTGGTCATGTCCTTCGCGCTCACCCACACCCCGCGTGAAGTCCAGTTCTACGGACTCGACTTCGGTGGTGGCGCGCTCGCGTCGCTGTCGGGTCTGCCGCATGTCGGCTCGGTCGCCTCACGGCTGGATCCCGAGCGAGTGCGGCGTACGGTCGCGGAGGTGGCCGGGGTGCTGCGGGCCCGTGAGGAGGCGTTCCGGGCGCGGGGCATCGGTTCCATGGCCGCGTACCGGCGCGAGCGGGCCCGTGGCGGTCTGCCCGGTGAGGCATGGGGCGACGTCTTCCTCGTCGTGGACGGCTGGGGCGGTTTCCGTACGGAGTACGAGGAGTTGGAGCCCGTCGTCACCGACATCGCGGCCCGGGGCCTCGGTTACGGGGTGCATGTGGTGCTCACCGCCGCCCGCTATCTGGAGGTGCGGGCCGCGCTGAAGGACCACCTGGCCGGGCGGCTCGAACTGCGGCTCGGTGACGTGTCGGACTCCGAGTTCGACCGGAGGGTCGCCGCGCGGGTTCCCGCCGGGGTGCCGGGCCGGGGGCAGGTGGCGGAGAGGCTGCACTTCCTGGCCGCCGCGCCGTGCCTGGGCCCGGTGGAGGACCCGGCCGGACTGCCGGACCGTACGGCGGAGCTGGCCGGGCGGATCCGGGCGGACTGGGCGGGGCCGCCGACCCCGCCCGTACGGCTGCTGCCCGCGGTGCTCCCCGCCGAGCGGCTGCCCAAGGGGGACGAGTTCCCGGAGCGGGGTGTCGCGATCGGCATCGCCGAATCCGATCTGGAGCCGGTGTTCGTGGACTTCGACGCCGATCCGTTCCTTCTGGTGTTCGGGGAGAGTGAATCGGGGAAGACGGCTCTGCTGCGGCTGCTCGCCCGGCAGATCGCCCGCCGCTACTCCCCCGACGAGGCGAAGCTCGTCGTCGGGGACTACCGGCGAGGGCTGCTGGGCGCCCTGCCGGAGAGCCATCTGCTGGAGTACGCGCCGACGCCGGACGCGCTCGCGACGCATATGGAGGCGCTGGCCGGGGTGTTCGCGCGGCGCCGGCCTCCGGCCGATGTCACGCCCCGGCAGTTGCGGGAGCGCAGTTGGTGGGCGGGTCCGAGGATCTTCGTCGTCGTGGACGACTACGACCTCGTCGCGACGGGCACGGGCAGCCCTCTCGCCCCGCTCGCGGACTGTCTTCCGTTCGCGCGGGACACCGGGGTGCGCTTCGTCGTCGCGCGCGGCTGTGCCGGCGCGTCCCGCGCGATGTACGAGCCGTTCCTGCAGCGGATCAAGGAGCTGGGCGCGCAGGGGGTCGTGCTGTCGGGTGATCCCGGGGAGGGCGATCTGGTCGGCTCGGTGCGCGCCCGCCCGATGCCGCCGGGGCGCGCGTGCATGGCGACGCGGCGCGGCGGGAAGAGCCTCGTGCAGACCGGCTGGCTGCCGGAACGGGGGTGAGCGTCGGGGCGTCCGCGGGGGTTCGGCGGAGCGGGTCCCCGGCCGCCGTGTTGCCTGTACGGTGCCGTGCAGAGCCAGGTACGGAAAGGAGCTCTCACGATGGGCACGCAGGCGGAGAAGGACGAGCTGTACGCACTCGACATCTCGGGGGTGGAATGGCTGTGTGCTCCCGGGACGGAGCAGGAGGAGGAGCGCGTCGAGATCGCGCACCTTCCCGGCGGCGCGGTGGCCATGCGGTCCTCTCTGGACCCGGACACGGTGCTCAGGTACACGGAGGCCGAGTGGCGCGCGTTCGTCCTCGGCGCGAGGGACGGCGAGTTCGACCTTCCGTAGTCGTCACCGGGTAGGTGTGGGGCACGTTCGAGTGAACGTGCCCCTTCGTACGTCCGGGCCCGGGGGCCCGGGCCGTCGGCCGCGGCCCTGTCAGTAGGCCTCGGTGAACAGGCGTGAGGACCGGAGGTCCGTGGCCCGGTAGTGGTCCTTGCCGCTCTCGATGAGCCTCGCGACCTCGTCGAGCCGGCCCCTCATGTGGTCGGCCTTGTTCCGGTACTTGTGCTGGAGCGTCACGTACTCGGCGTGCGCCTGGCCGTCCCAGGTGTCGGTGACGACCTTGAGCGCGCCGTCCATCTCCTCCAGGTCCCGGCAGATGTTCCGCGAGACCGCGCGGATGCGGTTGGCGACCTCCTGGACGCTCTCGTACCTGACCTTGGTGTGCGGGTCGTACCCCATCGGTTTCCTCTGGTCGTGTCGGGGGAACAGCGCCGGGTTCAGACGCCGTTCAGGGCGGAGCCACCGCCGGCGGAGGCCGGTTCCCGCACCGCCTTGAAGGCGGCGCGGACCTCCTCGTCGTTCGCGTTGCTGAGGTTCCTGGTGCCGTCGACGGCGTTGAGCAGTACGCCGAGGAGGCGCCGGATCTCGTCGTGGTCCTCGTTGACCACGAGCTGCGCGGAGGTGAAGCCCGAGGCGCCCGCGCCGGTCCAGCCGGCCCCCACCGTCGCGAGGACGTCGGCCAGCTCGCGAGCCTGCCGGGACACCGCCTCGGCCGTGTGGACGATCTTGTTCCTGGCCTGGACGACCGGATCGTCGGCAAGCGCGAATCCACTGGTGGGGCTGGTCATACGAGGTCCTCTCTCTGGGCCGTTCAGGCGGCTCAGGCTAGCCAGTCCGGCCTGCGTTCCCGGCCGCCGTGGAGGCCCCTCGATCGTGCGCGAGGACGGATTCCTGGGCCCTCGGGCTCATCCCGTACGACGTCGGCGCAGCTCCCGCGCGACGGCCGCCGCGCCCGCCACCGCGCCGGTCAGCAGGACCGTGAGGGCCATGGCCCAGGCGGCGTAGCGGCGGTCGCGCCGCTGCCGCGTGTCCGCGGCGGACAGCGGCACCGGGTCCGGTGCGCGGGCGCCGGAGGGCGGCTCGTCGGGGTGCGGCGCGTCCTGCGGGGTGTCGTCGCCGGACAGTGCGCGGACCGGGTCGACTACACCCCATCCGACGAATTCGTCACGCCCGTTGACGGAGCGCTCCGCGGTCTGTTCGATGCGGGCGGCGATCTGCGCGGCCGTCCAGTGCGGGTACTTGGCGCGCATGAGTGCGGCGACCGCGCTCACGTAGGGGGCGGCGTAGCTGGTCCCGCTGTCCGTGCAGTGGCCCCGGCCGGGGGCGGTGGAGACGATGTCGACGCCCGGCGCGGCGACGTCCACGAAGCTCCCGGGCCGGGAGAAGGGCGCTCGTTCGTCGTCGCGGCCGGACGCGGCGACGGCGATGACCCCGTCGAACGCGGCCGGGTAGGCGGGCGTACGGGTCGGGTGGGTGCCGTCGTTGCCGGCGGAGGCGACGACCACGACGTCCCGGCGGACGGCCTCGGCCACCGCGCGGCCCAGGGCGGAGTCGGCGGTCTGCGGGCGGACGGTCTCCTGCGAGATGTTGACGACCTGGGCGTGCCGGGCGACGGCGAGGCGGATCGCGGCGGCCAGTGACGCGTCGGTGCCGTGGCCGCGCGCGTCGTTCTGGCGGACCGGGAGGACGGTCGCTCCGGGGGCGAGCCCGACGAAGCCGGTCCCTTCGCGGGGTCGGGCGGCGATGATTCCGGCGACGCGGGTGCCGTGGCCCACCGTGTCGCCGGTGCCGTCGCCGCCCGGGCCCAGCATGTCGGCGCCGGCGGTGACCGCGCCCGCGAGCTGGGGGTGGGTGTCGTCCACCCCGGTGTCGATGACGGCGACGCGGACGCCCTCACCCCGGGTGTCGTGCCAGAGCTCGTCCAGGAGCACGCGCTGCAGCGGCCATGGGCGGCCCTCGAACCGGCGGTTCGCCGGCAGGACGCACGCGCCGCCGTCCGGACCGGTGATCGCGTACGCGGGCGGGGCCGCGGCGAGGGTGGCCAGCGCGGCGAGGGCCACCGCCGGCCGCGTCGCCGTCCGGGGCGCCACGTCAGGAACCCTGCGGGCGGCGCGCGCCGGTGGTGTCGAGCCGTGGGCCGCGGGGAAGGAACTCCGACCACTCGGCGGGGACGAGGGCGGGCTTCACGTCCTCGTAGCCGAGCCGGGTCTGCGCCTCGCCGGCCCGCCCCGGAGCGTGCGGAGTGCCGCCGGCGGGGAGCGGTGAGTGCCCGGGGCCGCCGTCGCCGTTCCCCTGAACCGCGTACCGCAACCCTGTGTCCGTCACCAGGAAGAGTGATCCCTGGGGTGTGGTCTGGTGGCCCCGGACCTGGGTGTAGAGGAGCCCGCTGCCGGGGGTGACGTAGGTGCTGGTACCGCCCTCGCCGACGGCGGCGGGATACGTGGTGCCCGCCCAGGTGCTCAGGGTGGTGCGGCCCCTGTCGTCCGTCGCGCGCAGTACGGAGCAGACGGTGCTCCGGTGTGCGGTGTCGACGCGGACGGCCTTGCGGGCGGGCCAGTGCGCGGCCTGGCCGGCGAAGGGTGCCGGGTCGGGCACGAAGTCCTGGAGCCCCGCCGGGTAGGCGGTGCCGGCCTGGTCGAGGGCGGCGGTCTGCGGGGAGTTGACGATCAGCCAGGCGGTGAACTCGGAGACCGGCTGGACCCGGCCGTCGAGCACCACGTGGTACGCGGTGCCCGCGCCGTTCCTGGTCCGCAGCACCGCGCCGACACGGTTCTCGCGGGCCGACAGGTGGCCCTCGACGTGGGCGGGGGCGCCGATCTCGCCCGGGAGGACGGGGAAGGCGACGGGGCTGCCGGTGTGCAGGGTGGCGAGCCAGTCGCCGGTGACGGCTCGCGGCCGGGCGCGCCCGACCAGGGCGTCGGTGAGGTGTCCGAGGTCACCGGGCCGTTCGTCCACGCGGTATTTGGTGCCCCGGGCGTCCACGAGGTAGCGGATGCCGTGCGGGTCCTGTACGTAGAGGACCTGGCCGCCGGTGAGCCGGTCCGGGCCCTCCGTCAGCCGGTGGTCGCGGGCGGCGAGGACGAAGCCGGCCTTCCGCACACCGGCGCCTTCGCCTCCCGGCCGTACGCAGACGGCCCACCGCTTGGCGGTGCCCGCGTCCCGCTTGCCGGGGAGCCGGTCGGGGGCGTACGGGATGCCGATGACCGGTCCGCGCGGGGGGTTGCCCGCGTCCAGGATGTCGTCGGCGACCTGGACGACGCCGTGGTCGCCGGGTTCGAGCAGCAGCCGGGCGGACGCGAGGTTCAGTACGGGGTGCAGCCGGGTACGGCGATGGGCGCCCCGGCCGGTGGTGAGCACCACGTAGCGGGTGGTCGACGTCCTGCCGACGACGACCTTGGCACCGGGGCGGTCCCAGCCCTCGGGGGCGACCGGGCGGAACATGCCGTACGCGCCGAATCCGGCGAGGAGCAGGGCGCCGGTGAGCACACCGGGGAGGACGGCGCGCAGTGGGCGTGGGGCGCCCTCGTCGGAGCCGTCCGGTGAGGGCTGAAGGAAGGCGGCCAGGGCTCTTTTCTTCGCAAATGTGTACGCGTTCAGCTCGTCCCGTCGGGTCACCATGGCCCGGTCCGCCTTCCCTCTCCGCCCGCGCCGCACACCCGCGGGCGCTCACCGCACGCGCTTCGGCGGGGCTTCCCGCTGTCGGCGACCACTATGCCGCCCGTACCTGGGTGTTGTCCGAAGCCCGGTACGCTGTGCGCTTCCGCCGGAGCGTTCGGCAGGACGAGTGCGGCGCGGGTCGGAACGGCGCGGACGGGGGCAGGGCACGATGGCGGACAGGGGCGGCGCGCGGTTGAACCGGCGCGCCGGGCCGATCGGCACTTTTCGATTGCAACAGCTTGTTCTGTTCGAAGTGGCGGTGGCGGTCCTGCTGTGCGCCTGGGTCGCCGGACCCGCGCTCCTGGGCCCTGCGGGGATGACGGCCGCGCTGCTCGTGGTCCTCGCCGTCGTGCGCAGACGCCGCCGGTCCCTGCCGGCCTGGCTGGGCACGGTCGTCGCGTTCCGGGCGCGGAACCGGAGGGCCGCCTCGCGGCTGCCGGCCGCCGGACCGGGCTCCTGGTCCCCGGTGGCGCCGCTGAGCGAGTGCGTACCGGCCCTGCGCACCTGCTCGTTCACGCACCGGGACCGGCGGCCGGTGGGCATGGTCGGCGACGGCACACACCTCACCGTGGTGGTGCGGGTGGACGCGGACGACACGGTGTTGCGGGCGGACCGGACCGTGCGTCCGCTGCCACCGGGGCTCGTCCGGGACGTGATGGACGTCGACGGCATCCGCCTGGAATCGGCACGGATCGTGCAGCACACCCGGCCCGCCCCCGCCCCGCACCTGCCCGGTGACGCGGTCGCCGCGCTCAACTACGCGCCGCTCCAGGCCCGTACGGGGTCACCGGCGGTGCGGATCACCTGGGTCACGCTGACGCTCGACCCCGAGCTCTGCCCGGAGGCCGTGCGCATGCGGGGCGGCGGCCCGGCCGGGGCGCGGCGGTGCCTGTTGCGGGCGGCCGACCAGTTGTCCGGCCGGCTGGCCGGGGCCGGGTTCGGCGCGACGGTGCTGACGGAGCAGGAGCTCGGTGCCGCGCTCGCCGCCGCCGCCTGCGCGGACCCCACGACGGCCCCCCGCGCCGACGGGTCCCTGCGGCCCGCCCGCCGCACGCGGGAGACCTCGCGGACGTGGAGCTGCGACGGGCGCCGGCACACCGCGTACTGGGTGCGCCGGTGGCCGCGCTCCGGCGATGCGCCGATGCCCCGGCTGGTCGCGCTGCTCACCTCCGTACCGGCGCTGGCCACGACGTTCAGCCTGACGCTGGCGCGGGGCGACCGGCAGGAGGTCGCCGCCGCCGGTTACCTGCGGATCAGCGCGCGCACCGATGAGGAACTCCGTTCCGCGCGAAGGGAATTGGAGCGCGTGGCACGCGCGGTGCGGGTCTCGCTCGTACGCCTGGACCGCGAGCAGCTGCCCGGAGTGCTCGCCACGCTCCCGCTCGGCGGGGCCCGCTGATGGCGGCGGCGCGCGGACGGGTGCGGGGCCGGCTGGGTTTCGGTCCGGTCGGCCCGCGCCGGCGGCGGTACACGATCGGCCCCGAGCAGCTGGCTTCGCTGGAGATGCCGGTGGGCGACGACGGGGTGGTGATCGGCGTGGACGAGGAGGGCTTCCCCGCCGTACTCGGCCTCAACCGCCCTTCCTCGTACGACGTCACACTCGTCGGCGGGCTGTGGACGGCGCAGGTGCTCGCGCTGCGGGCAGCGGCGACGGGTGCGCGGATCGCGGTGGAGACGGGGCGCGCGCACGCCTGGGCCGGCCTGGTCCGGGCCGCCGCCGGCAGCGGATGCGTCGCGCTGCACGAGGTCGGCCGGGTGCCGCCGCTGGGCCCGTCGGCGGCCTCGCCGGTCGTCGTCGTACGGGACTGCGGCATGCGTCCGCCGCCCGGGCGGGCCGTGTCCGGGCCGTGGCAGTCGGTGCTGACCCTGTTGCCGTATCTGGGGCCGGCCGCGCCCGCACTGACGGAGAAGGCTTCGCTGGTGGGCGTGCAGCGGGTGTCACCCGGTGAGGCGGAGACGGCCGGGCGCCTCCTGAGGCTGCCGGCCGGCGCGGTGCGCGCGCTGCCCGCCCTGGCGGACGGGGTCACCCTCTGGTGCACGCGGCGGGAGAGCCGGCTGGTGACGACCCGGGCGACCGACGTGGAGACGGGACTCCTGGGCGCCGCGCGCCGGGTGGACTGACGGGCGTACACCTGGCGGATGCAAGGGCGCGCTCCGGGCGCGACTGACGGAATTCCGATGCAGTTGTGCCTGTTTGACCGCTTTGGGTTTCACTCCCTGTCGCACTCAGTCCACTTGGGTGCACTACGTGACGTACGGGACAGCTTTCACGGCGCTGTACGGCCTGCCGTGGCGGGGCCCATGGCGATTAGGCTGGGTCCGGACGCGGCGGAGAACCTGTGGGCAGGCCATGTGCGTCCCAGGGGGAGAGCCGGGCGGTTCGCGTTGCGGGAACGCCCCCACCCACCACGGCACAAGGGTGCTCGACCACACCAGGAGGCAAAGTGAACGGCGATCGGGACGAGATGCGCGGGGGCTGGGACAAGCCTGTCGACGAGTCGTCCGACGCGGAGCCCGCCGAGACGACGGGTGAGTTCACCATCGACTACACCCCGCCCGCCTGGTACACGCAGAACGCGCCGGGCGACTCCTCGGGCGGCACCGGTACGCCGCCGGCATCGCCCCCGCCGCCGAGCGGGGACCCGGTGCCGCTGCCGCCGCCCCCGGCGCACCGCGGCTTCGACCCCGACCGGACCCCTGCCCCGCCGGACACCGGCGACCTCGACAGCGGCGCCACCATGCGCTTCTCGGCCTCCGCGCTGAAGCGGGAGATCGAGGAGCGGGAACGTGCGGAGCACGAGGCGGAGGCGGACGCCGAGGCGGCGGGCAGCGACGCGCCGTCCGGTGCCGACGACGCGTCCGAGGCCACCGGCGCCGTTTCGGACGACGCGGCGGCGGGTACGTCCGGCGCGGACCAGGAGGAGTCCTGGGACGACGTCCTGGGAAGGGTCTTCGACTTCGAGCCCGAGGTGGCGAAGGACAGCCCGACGCCCGCGGACGCGACCGGAAGCGCCTCCGCGGCCGAGGAAGGCGGGGAGAGCGACAAGGCCGGCCTCACGTCGGCCGGCGCGCCCTCGGAGCCGTACAGCCTGAAGCCGCACGACGCGGAACCGTCGCAGGCCGCGCCCTCCGAAGCCGCGCCTTCCGGCGCCGCGTCCTCCGACGAGGCCCCCGCGGTCTCCGGCGAGGCGGACTCCCCCGAGCCGGCCGACGAGGCTCCGGCGACCGACGCCACCTCGGACGCGGCACCCCGCGACGTCCCGGCGGACGGCGCGCCGCAGAACGCCTCGCCGTCCCCCTGGGCACCGGCCGCCCCCTCGCAGGGCGGTCTCCCGCCGCTGCCGCCCGCCTTCCAGCCGGCCGCCCAACAGCCGCAGGCACCGCAGCCGCAGGCACCGCAGCCCGAGCCGGCCCGGCCCCAGGTGTCCCAGCCCCAGCCCCAGCCCTCCGCCCCGCAGTCCGGCTACGGCTTCCCCCGGCAGGCACCGCAGCCGCACCAGCCGGAACTTCAGCCCCAGCAGCCCCTCCCGGCCGCCAACCTCCCGGCACAGCGCCCGCAACCGCCCGCGTCGCAGAGCCCTCAGGCACCCCAGAGCCCTCAGGCACCCCAGCCGCAGGCCCCCTGGTCCGCACAGCAGCAGCCCCAGTCGGCACAGCAGCCACAGCCCCAGCCCCAAAGCGGCTACGGCTTCCCGCAGGGCACCCAGCCCCCGGCCCAGGGCGCCCCCGCACAAGGCACCCCGGCACCCACCGCCGACGCCGGCACCCCGAACCTCCCCGCGCAGGTCCAGCCGGAGCCGCAGCCGCAGCCGCAGCAGCCCGTCGACCCCCGGGCCGGCACCTCATGGCCCACCCCCGCCCCCCGCGATCCGCGTGCTGCGGGCGGCGCCCCGCTGGGGTACACGGCGGCCGTGGAGCTCACCTCCGACCGGCTCATCCGGGGCAAGCAGAAGACCCGGAGCAGCCGCAACCCCTCGGGCGCCTCGCGCTTCAAGCTGGGCGGGAAGAAGGAGGAGCAGGAGAGGCAGCGCAAGCTGGAGCTCATCCGTACGCCGGTGCTCTCCTGCTACCGGATCGCGGTGATCAGCCTCAAGGGCGGCGTCGGCAAGACCACGACGACCACCGCACTCGGCGCGACCATGGCCAGCGAGCGGCAGGACAAGATCCTCGCGATCGACGCCAACCCGGACGCCGGCACGCTGGGCCGCCGGGTGCGCCGCGAGACCGGCGCGACCATCCGCGACCTGGTGCACGCGATCCCGCACCTCAACTCGTACATGGACATCCGGCGGTTCACCTCGCAGGCGCCCTCCGGGCTGGAGATCATCGCCAACGACGTGGACCCGGCGGTCTCCACGGCCTTCAACGACGAGGACTACCGGCGCGCGATCGACGTGCTCGGCAAGCAGTACCCGATCATCCTCACGGACTCGGGGACCGGTCTGCTGTACAGCGCGATGCGCGGTGTGCTGGACCTGGCCGATCAGCTGATCATCGTCTCGACGCCCTCGGTCGACGGCGCGTCCAGTGCGTCCACGACCCTGGACTGGCTGTCGGCACACGGGTACGCGGAGCTGGTCCAACGGTCCATCACCGTGATCTCCGGCGTCCGCGAGACCGGCAAGATGATCAAGGTCGACGACATCGTGCAGCACTTCCGGACGCGCTGCCGCGGGGTGGTCGTCGTGCCGTTCGACGAGCACCTTTCGGCCGGTGCGGAGGTCGACCTCGACATGATGCGGCCGAAGACCCGGGAGGCGTACTTCGACCTCTCCGCCCTGGTCGCCGAGGACTTCGCGCGCGCCCAGCAGCAGCAGGGGCTGTGGACGGCGGACGGCAGCGGCCCGCCGCCGCGGTACGCCCCGCCGCTGCCGGGCCAGCAGATCCCCGGACAGCAGATCCCCGGACAGCAGGCCCCGGGCCAGCAGCCGTACGCACCCCAGCAGCCCCAGCAGCCACAGCACCCCGGCCAACCCCAGTACCCCGGACAGCCGTACGCGCCGCAGCAACCCGGTCAGCCCTACCCGCAGCCCCAACAGCCGCACCCGCAGCAGCCGTACGGCGGCCAGCAGCCCTACGCCCCGCAGCCGGGCCCCGGCGCCGGGCAGACCTGGCAGCAGCAGCCGGACCGGACCCAGCAGCCGTACCAGCAGCCCCCGGCCCAGGCCCGGCCGCACCCCCAGGCCGACCAGCCAGGACAGCCCGACCAGCCAGGACATGCCGAGCTGCACGGTCCCGTACCGCCCGCCGG
The DNA here is from genome assembly GCF_049844595.1 of Streptomyces sp. DT224. Lineage (NCBI taxonomy): Bacteria > Bacillati > Actinomycetota > Actinomycetes > Kitasatosporales > Streptomycetaceae > Streptomyces > Streptomyces sp. DT224. The sequence goes on along the minus strand of NZ_JBNCLI010000001.1, from coordinate 791,330 downwards.
ATGGCAGCAGGAGCCTCCGCCAGCGCCTCAGCAGTAAGGCGTCAGAGGTCTGAACCAATGAGGGTCCGCATCGCCTCCGCGATGCGGACCCTTTTGGCATATCCGCAGACCACACGCCGTTTCGAGGACCGTTGACGTGGCTCGACCACCGCTGATAGACCTTCGCAACACCAGTCGGCGAACCGAAGTTCAACCAGCCTTCCCGTGCGAGTCATGACACGAGGTCCCAGACCATGGTCGTAAGAGTTCTGTCCTCCTCCGCCCCGCCACGCTCACGTCTGCGTGTCCTCCTGGCCTCCGGTGCCGCCGCCCTCGCTCTCGCGGCCGCGTCCGTCGTGCCGGGAATGCCCCTCGGGGCCGCGCCCCAGCAGGCGCAGGCCGCCGACAGTGGTGGCAAAGCCGACACGACACTCACCGTCGCGGTCGCGCAGAGCGTCGACTCCCTGAGCCCGTTCCTCGCCCAGAAGCTTCTGAGCACCAGCGTCTCGCGGCTCATGTACGACTTCCTGACGAACTACGACGCCAAGGACAACCACGCCGTCCCCGGCCTGGCGACCAAGTGGGAACCCTCCGCCGACAAGCTGACGTGGACGTACACCATTCGGACCGATTCCAAGTGGTCCGACGGGCAGCAGGCGACCGCCGAGGACGCCGCCTGGACGTTCAACAAGATCATGGACGACGAGGCCGCGGCCCAGGCCAACGGCAGCTTCGTCACCAACTTCAAGAAGGTCACGGCGCCCAGCCCCACCAAGCTGGTCATCGAGCTCAAGGAGCCGCAGGCCACCATGGCCGCGCTCGACGTGCCGATCGTGCCGAAGCACGTGTGGGAGAAGGTCGGCGACTTCTCGAAGTTCAACAACGACACGAAGTTCCCCGTCGTCGGCAACGGCCCGTTCATCCTGACGGACTACAAGGTCGACCAGTACGTGAAGCTCAAGGCCAACAAGGACTTCTGGCGCGGGGCGCCCAAGTTCGACGAGCTGGTCTTCAAGACGTACAAGGACCAGGACGCCGCCGTCGCCGCCCTCCGCAAGGGTGAGGTCTCCTTCGTCGCCGGTTCGCCGGCGCTGACCCCCGCTCAGGCGAACTCGCTCAAGGGCGAGAAGAACATCAAGGTCAACGAGGGTCCCGGCCGCCGCTTCTACGCGCTGGCCACCAACCCCGGCGCGCAGACCAAGGACGGCAAGAAGTTCGGCAACGGCAACAAGGCGCTGCTCGACCGGAAGGTGCGCCAGGCGCTGTTCCTGTCGATCGACCGCGAGACGATCATCGACAGGGTGTTCCAGGGGCACGCCGTCGAGGGCAAGGGCTACATCCCGCCGCGCTTCTCGGCGTACGCCTGGGAGCCCTCCGCCGACCAGGCGCTGGGCTACGACCCCGACAAGGCGGCGAAGCTGCTGGACGAGGCGGGCTACAAGCTCAAGGGCGACCAGCGCGTCGGCAAGGACGGCAAGCCGCTCGACCTGCGCATCCTGTGCCACGCCACCGACCCGAACGACAAGGCGGTCGGCAAGTACCTGAAGGAGTGGTGGGGCAAGCTCGGCATCGGACTGAAGGTCGACTGCCTGGACGACGTCTCCGTGCCCTGGTACGCCGGTGAGTACGACCTCGCCTTCGACGGCTGGTCGGTCAACCCGGACCCGGACTTCGTCCTCGGCATCCACACCTGCGCCGCCCTGCCCACCAAGGCCAAGGCGAGCGCGGCCACCGACAACTTCATCTGCGACAAGACGTACGACGAGCTCTACAAGAAGCAGCTCGCCGAGTACGACCCCGCGAAGCGGGCAAAGATCGTCGGGCAGATGCAGTCCTGGCTGTACGACTCCGGGTACATGAACGTGATGGCCTACCCGAACGCGGTCGAGGCGTACCGCACCGACCAGATCAAGTCGATCACGACCATGCCCGAGGCGGCCGGCAACATCTACGGCCAGGACGGCTACTGGAGCTGGTGGTCGGCCGTGCCGGCGAGCGGCAACGGCGGCTCGGAGGGCAGCAGCTCGGACTCCTCCAGCGGTGTGATCATCGGAATCGTGGTGGCGGTCGTGGTCCTCGCAGGTGGCGGGTTCCTGATCTCGCGGCGCCGCCGCACCACCGCGGACGATCGCGAGTAGGTTCTCGAACGGGATGTGAGGAACCGGCCGGCGCGGGTGCGGTAGCCAGACCCGCGCCGGCCGGTTCTTTCCAGGAACGACACGAGTAACGAGAGTTCCCCATGACAGCTGACAGCACTCCGGCGCTCGTGCAACCGGCGGACGCGGCCACGGGCGGCCCTCCGGCCGGCCCCTCGGCCGCACGCGGTCCACGGGCGCGCAACACCACGGCCTATCTGAAATACGTGGCCGCCAAGATCGCGGGCGCCGTCGTCTCGCTGTTCGCGGTTCTGGTCACCAGCTTCTTCCTGTTCCGGCTCATTCCGAGCGACCCGGTCAAACAGATGACGGGCGGCCGGCGCGTTTCGGCCGAACAGCTGGAGTCGATGCGTCATCAGTTCGGGCTCGACCAGCCGATGTGGCAGCAGTTCACCAGCTACATCGGGGACGCGCTCACCGGCGACTTCGGTGACTCGTTCGCATACCACGCACCGGTCATCGACAAGATCGTGGAGAAACTGCCGGCGACGCTGCTGCTCACCGGCACCGCCTACGTCCTCTACAGCATCATCGGCATCTGGCTCGGCACCCGCACCGCCTGGCGCAACGGCTCGGCCGGCGACCGGTTCAACACGGCGCTCGCGCTCACACTGTACTCGGTGCCGTCGTTCTGGCTCGGGCTGCTCCTGATCATCGTCTTCTCGGTCGGCGTCGGCCCGATCCCGGGCATGTTCCCGACGGGCGGGATGTCGTCGGGCGACACGAGCGGCCTCGACTACGTCATCGACGTGGCGCATCACATGGTGCTCCCGGTCATCACCCTGGTGGCGGTCGGGTACGCGCAGACGCTGCTGGTGATGCGGTCCTCGCTGCTGGACGAGATGGGCAGCGACTACCTGACGACCGCGCGCGCCAAGGGGCTGCGGGACGACGTCGTGCGCCGCAAGCACGCCGTGCCCAACGCGATGCTGCCCACCTTCACGCTGATGTTCGTCAACCTGGGGCAGGTGGTCGCCGGGCAGATCCTGGTGGAGACCGTGTTCTCCTGGCCGGGCCTCGGCTCCCTCTTCTACCAGGGCCTCAGCACCCCCGACCTGCCACTCGTCCAGGGCCTGTTCTTCGTCTTCGCCACCGCGGTGATCCTGGCGAACACCCTGGCCGATGTGCTGTATCCGCTGCTCGATCCCCGGGTGGGCCGATGACCACGACCGATTCCATGCCCACGCCGGCCCCGGCGCCGGCCCCGCCCGAGCCCGTCCGGAGCGCCCGCGCCCTGGCCCGGGCCCGCAAACGCCAGTCGGCCGCCCGCTTCTGGCGGGAGTACCGCCGCCACAAGGGCGGCATGTGGGGCCTGGCCGGCCTGGTCGTGATCGCGCTGATCGCCCTGGCCGCGCCCCAGCTCGTCGGCGCCGACTCGGAGAGCGTCACCGAGGCGTCCGGCGGCGCGCTCGAATCGCCGAGCGGTGCGTATCCGCTCGGCACCGACCAGTTCGGGCGCAGCGTGCTCGCGCTCCTGGTGTGGGGCGCGCGCGTCTCGCTGACCGTGGGGCTGCTCGCGGCGTTCCTGTGCGTCGCCATCGGCACGATCGTGGGCATCGTCGCGGGTCACTTCCGCGGCTGGTACTCGACGGTGCTGATGCGGGTGACCGACTGGTTCCTGGTGATGCCGACGCTGGTCCTCGCGGTCGCCCTCGCCTCGGTGATGGACCGCTCCCTGTGGACCATCGTCATCGCGATCGGCGTCACGACCTGGCCGACCACCGCTCGCCTGGTGCGGGCGCAGACCCTCGCCGTGGAGTCCCGCCCGTACATCGAGCGCGCCCGCGCGCTGGGCGGCGGCCACGGCCACATCATGCTCCGGCACGTCCTGCCGAATGTGATGCCGCTGGTGCTCGCCCAGACCACGCTGACCATCTCCAACGCGATCCTGAGCGAGGCCACGCTGGCCTTCCTCGGCCTCGGCGACCCGACCATCACCTCCTGGGGCAGCATGCTCCAGGACGCGCGCGCCGCGGGGGCGGTGAGTGCCGGCGACTGGTGGTACCTGGCACCGCCCGGTATCGCCATCGCCCTGGTGGCCCTGGCGTTCACGCTGTGCGGCCGCGCGATCGAGTCCGTCCTCAATCCCAAGCTGGGGGTGGCCCGTTGAGCACGACGAGCATCCGCAAGGCGCCTCTTCTGGAGGTACGCGACCTGACCGTGACGTACGCCGGAGGGGCGCAGGCCGTCCGCGGCGTGAACCTCCGGGTCGAGGCCGGGCGCAAGCTGGGCATCGCCGGGGAGTCCGGCTGCGGCAAGTCCACACTGGCGCTGGCCCTGCTGCGGCTGCTGCCCGCGGGGACGAAGGTGACCGGCGAGATCCTGCTGAACGGCGAGGACGTCCTCGCGATGAAGTGGGGCCAGGTCCGGGCTGTGCGCTGGGCGGGCGCGTCGATCGTCTTCCAGGGCGCGATGCACTCGCTGAACGCGGTGCACCGCATCGGGGACCAGATCGCCGAGCCGATCCTGCTGCACCGGAAGACGACCCCGGCGGCGGCCCGGAAGCGCGCCGGTGAGCTGCTGGAACAGGTCGGGCTGCCCGCGGCCCGGGCGGACGCCTATCCGCACGAGCTGTCCGGCGGGCAGCGGCAGCGCGTGATGATCGCGATGGCGCTGGCCTGCGACCCGGGCCTGATCATCGCCGACGAGCCGACGACGGCCCTGGACGTGATGATCCAGGCCCAGATCCTGCGCCTGATCGAGCAGCTGGTCTCCGAGCAGGACCTCGGCCTCGTCATGATCAGCCACGACCTGGCGGTGCTGTCCGACACCTGCGACCGGCTCGCCGTGATGTACGCGGGCCGGGTCGTCGAGGAGGGCCCCGCCTCCGAGGTCTACGAGAGCGCGCACCACCCCTACAGCAGGGCCCTGTCGGGCGCCTTCCCGCGCATCGGGGACCCGTCGTCCCGGTTCGCGCCGCAGGGCCTGCCCGGCGACCCGCCCGACCCGTCGGCGCTGCCGGCCGGCTGCACCTTCCACCCGCGCTGCGCGCTGGCCCTGGACTCCTGCTCCACGCTGGACCAGGAGTTGCGGGATGCCGGCCCCGGGCGGCAGGCCGCGTGCGTGCTGGTGGGTCCGGAGGGGGCGGCGGCGCCGGTCCTGCCGGGCGCCGAGGAAGCGAGGAGCACATCATGACGACGACCCCCGTGGACCTGCTCAGCGCGCAGGGGCTCCGGATCACCTTCCCCGGCCGGCACGGGGCCGAGCCGGCGCGTGCGGTGGACGGGGTGGATCTGGACATCAGGCCCGGCGAGATCGTGGCCCTGGTCGGCGAGTCGGGGTGCGGCAAGACGACGCTGGCCCGCTCCCTGCTGGGCCTGGTCCCGCCCACGGCCGGACAGATCACGTTCGACGGGAAGCCGCTGGACTACGGGAGCCGGGCGCTCAAGGCGTACCGCAAGCGCGCCCAGCTGGTCCTCCAGGACCCCAGCGGCTCGCTGAACCCGCGCCACACGGTCTACGACGCGGTGGCCGAAGGGCTGCGCATCCACGGCTACGCGGGCGACGAGCGGCAGGCGGTGCACGACGCGCTGTCGCGGGCCGGGCTGCGTCCGCCGGAGCGGTTCTTCCTGCGCTATCCGCACGAGCTGTCGGGCGGTCAGCGTCAGCGCGTCGTGATCGCGGGGGCGCTGGTCCTGGAGCCGGAGCTGATCGTGGCGGACGAGCCGGTGGCCTCGCTGGACGCGTCGGTGCGCGGCGAGATCCTGGCGCTGCTGCTGCGGCTGCGCGAGGAGCTGGGGCTCTCCGCGCTGGTCGTGACGCACGACCTCGGTCTGGCGTGGAACATCGCGGACCGGGTCGCGGTGATGTATCTGGGCCGCATCGTGGAGACGGGTGACGTCGAGCAGATCCTGACGGCCCCGCGCCATCCGTACACCCAGGCGCTGCTGTCGGTGCTGCCGGAGGCGCCGGGCGATCCGGTGGTGCTGACGGGTGAGCCGCCGGACCCCTCCCGGGTGCCGTCCGGCTGCCGCTTCCACGCCCGCTGCCAGGTGCTGGCCTCCGGCGAGGCGGAGCGGGCGGGCGTCGCGGACGCGTGCCGTACGCAGGACCTGCCGGTCCTGTCGGGCGGCGGGGAGACGCAGGTGGCGTGTCACTGGGCCACCGCGAAGGTCACCGCGCCGACTGCCTGAGGGGCGGTACGGGTTTCCCGGCCGAGCGGGCCGGGAAACCCGCGCGGTCAGTCCTGTCCGGCCTCGGCGGCGGCGACCAGCTCGCCGCACCGCTTCACGTCGGCGGCCATCGCCACCAGCAGGTCGTCGATCGTGTCGAACTTCAGCATCCCGCGTACGTACGCCAGGAAGTCCACGGCCACGTGCAGCCCGTACAGGTCGAGGCCGACGCGGTCGATGGCGTACGCCTCCACGGTGCGCTCGGTGCCGTCGAACTGCGGGTTGGTGCCGACCGAGATCGCGGCGGGCATCGCCTCGCCGTTCGCGTGCAGCCAGCCCGCGTAGACGCCGTCGGCGGGGATCGCTGTGTGCGGGAGGGTTTCGACGTTCGCGGTGGGGAAACCGAGCTCGCGGCCGCGCTGCGCGCCCCGGACGACGACGCCCTCGACGCGGTGCGGGCGCCCCAGGATCTCGGCGGCCCCGGCCACGTCCCCCTCGGCCACCAGGCGCCGGGTGAGCGTGGAGGAGAACGGCTCGCCGCCGCCGGCCTCGCCGCTCACCCGCAGGTCGATGACCTCGACGCGGTAGTCGTGCTCGGCGCCCAGCTCGGCCAGCAGCTCGACGTTCCCCGCGGCCTTGTGGCCGAAACGGAAGTTGGGGCCCTCGATGACCAGCTGGGCGTGCAACTTGTCGACCAGCACCTTCGCGATGAAGTCGGCCGGGGCGAGCCGCGAGAACTCCGTGGTGAACGGCAGGATCAGCATCGCGTCCACGCCCAGCTCCGCCATCAGCTCGGCGCGGCGGTGGTGCGGGGCGAGCAGCGGCGGGTGGCTGCCGGGCCGGACGACCTCACTGGGGTGCGGGTCGAAGGTCACGACGACCGACGGCACGCCCAGTTCGCGCGCCCGCTCGACGGCGCGCCCGATGATCAGCTGGTGTCCGCGGTGCACCCCGTCGTACGAGCCGATGGTGACGACGCTGCGCCCCCAGTCCTGGGGGATGTCCTCCAAGCCTCGCCAGCGCTGCACTCTGACCGCTCCTCGCCCGAACCTGTGTACGTGGATTTCTCGCTTACGCAGGTCTAAGACTGCCATGCTCACGCCCTGCGGCCTGCATCGGCATGGGCATCGGAGCCCTCAGCGCCTCAACCGTGCGGCGTGCGCTGGGCCCGACGACGGCCGCCCACTCCTGCGGTGCCCCGGCCAGCCAGCCCGCGACCAGCGCGCCGAACCCGGGCACCTCGCGGACCAGCGCGACGAGCCGCCGGTCGAACAGGGCGGCCCCTTCCGGGGTACGCACGAGGAGCATCCCGGTCCGGTGCACCAGCGCCCTGGTGCGCACCGGCGACCGCCTCGCGCACCCGGCCGCGGCGGCCCGCAGCAGGGCCTCCAGGACCACCGGGTCCGGGGTCCCCCCGCGCTGCTCGGCGTCCAGCAGCACCTCCAGGAGCTCGTCGCGGGCGGGCTGCGACGCGGGGCTGCCGGGCGAGGCGAGCACCGCGGCCAGCGAGCCCCGGACCGGCGCCGCCGCCGGAGGGTCCCGGAGCAGCGCGGTGAGCAGCGGCAGCAGCAGGGCGCGCGCGGCGGGCCCGTGTTCCAGGCGTCGGTCGAGGTAGGCGGCGGTGTGCGCCGTGTCCTCCGGGTGGCCCGCGGCGTAGGCGCGTACGAGTCCGGCGGCGTGCAGCGCGAGCTCCGGGGCGTCGATCCCGGCCAGGGCCCGCAGCACCTCGCCGGCGCCCTGGTCCGGCCGTGCGAGCCGGTCCCGGTAGGCGGTCACCACGATGTCGGCGTGCGTGGGCAGGGCGGCGGCGAGCGCGGTGGCGGGCACGCGCACGTCCTGCGGGCCCTCGGCGACGAAGGCCCGGACGGCCTGCGGGAGGTAGCGGGCCCGGGTGCGGGGGTCCGCGACGAGCAGGGCGAGGACCGGCCCGTGCAGCTCACTGTCGGCCGGGCGGGCCAGCACCGCGAGCGCGGCCCGGCGCACCCGGTCGCGGTCCGCGTCCAGGGTCAGGCGGGGGGCGACGAGCGTCGCGTACGAGACGGCGGCGACCCGGCGCGCGCGCCGGTCCTCGTCCCCGGCCCACCGCTCGACGGCCCGGCACAGCACGCCGGGCTCGTCCTCGGCGAGGGCGGCGAGCAGCTCGTCGGCCCGGGGGTGCCCGGCGTCGGCGAGCGCGTCGGTCAGGTCATCGGCGGCGAGGTCCCGGCGGGCGTACAGCAGGGCCTGTGCGGCGGCGGCGACGGTGGGACGCCCGGGAACGGCGTCCGCGGGCCGCTCCTTCGCACCGTCCTCGTCGTCGACGGGCGGCTCCGCCCCGGCGGCCGGCAGCGGGCGCTCGTCCGTGAACCAGGCGCACAGGAGGGGCTGCACCGTACGCGGATGGGCGGCGAGCCGCCGGGCGACGGCGTCGAGGAACCGCGCGTCGCCGTCCCCCTCCCCCGGCGGCCCGTCCGCCGGCACCAGACGGCGGAGGAGGTCCATCCGGTCCGCCTCGGGAAGCCGCAGCCTCCGCCAGAACCAGGGCCCGAACTCCGCATGCGCCCCGCGCGCCCCTCCCCCGCCCGCCTCGGCGGAACTCCGCACGACCCGCCCGGCGAGCAGTCGCAGCACACCGAGGTACGGGCGGGCGTCGGGCACCCTCAGCAGCGTCTCGGCGAGCAGGTGCGCGGCCCACCAACGCGGGTCGGAGAGAGGCAGGGCCGACTCGCCGTCGACCGCATCCGGCAGCCGGTCCAGCGCCTCGATGAGGTCCGCCAGCCGATGGGCCAGCGCGGCCGTGCCCTGGCGGCGGGACAGCAGGAGCAGGGCCTGGATCACCGGGCCGATCCGGTGCCGGGGCACGGGCAGGCTGCGCGGTCCGGCCGGAGCCGGGTGCTCAACGGGTTCGCCCCGGCGGGGGCGCGGCACCCGGGCGCCGTCCTCCGCCGGCTCCGCGTGCCACCGGTGCACCAGCGCCCGCAGGGCCGCGTCCAGATCGAGGTGCGTGCTCTGGATCCAGTCCCCCACCTCCTCGTGGGCGAAGCGGTAGCCGGCGCCGGCCGGGACGAGGAGCCCTTCGGTGAGGACCGCCGGGGCCCACCCCGTACGCCAGGGGAACAGCTCCTCGAAGGCGGCCCGGTCCAGCTCGCCCTGGCCGGGTCCGAGGCAGCGGCGGGCCGCCTCGTGGACCTGTCCGGCCACCCGGGCCGCCAGGCGCCGCACCGCGGTCGGTCCGGGGCGGCTCCCGGCGGCGATGCGAACGGCGACGCGCAGGCACATCAGGTCGAGGTGGGCGGCGAAGACCTCCTCCTTGCCGGGACGCCCGGGCGTGCCCGGCGGCAGGGCCTCGCGTACCTCGGCGAGCAGGCGGAGGGTCAGCGGGTGCCGGTCGTGGCCGGCGGCGAGGGCGTCGGGCGGGAGGCCGAGCCCTTCCCGGGCCCGTTCGGCCTGGCCGGCGGTGAAGTCGGTGACGCGGACCGCCGGAGGCAGCCGCCGGGCGGGCTCGGAAGGGCGGTGCAGGGCCTCGGGCGGGTAGAGCGCGCCGGCCGTCTCCCAGTGCTCGGGGCGGCAGCCGACGACGAGGCGGACGCCGTTCTCGCGGAGCCAGCGGGCCGTGCCGGTGGTCCAGTCGGCGAGCCGGTGGGCCAGGACGGGCGGCATCTCCTCCGGGGCGTCCAGCAGGACCAGCAGCGGGACGCCGGAGCCCGTGGCCAGCCGGGCCACCCGCTCGGGCGTGGCGCTCGCCATGTCGCCCCGGGCCCCCGCGGCGCCGACGATCCGCCCGGCCTGCCGGAGCGTGCGCGCGACGGCGTCGGCGACGGAGGTGTCGTCCGCGAGGAGGTCGGCGCCGCGCAGCCACAGCGTGGGCGCGGGCACCGGGCCCGTCGCCCGGCGCGCGGCGATCGCGGCGAGCTCGGTGGTGCGGCCGGTGCCCGGCTCTCCGACGAGACCGAGGACCACGGGCGGTTCCCCGGGTCCGGCCGCCGCGTGGGGTCCGGCCGCCGCGAACGCCTCGGACTCGGCGCGGACGTCGGGCCGCTCCACCGGCTCGTGGCGCTCGCCCCGGCCGCCCGCCGAGCCGACGGACATGGCGGTGAGCTGGAGGGCGCCGGCGAGGTTGAGATCGGGGCCGTAGCCGGGGACGGTCGCCGCGTTGCGCCGCAGCAGCTCGCCCAGCGGCCCGTCGGCGGGTGCCCCGGCCAGCGGCGACGCACAGCCGGCGGTGGCGTGGGAGGCGCGCAGGGCGAGCCCGAGGACGGCGATGACGGCCCCGCTGTCCGGGTCGAGCACGGGCCCGCCCACCGCCGCGCCGCCCAGCCGGAGCGCGTCGCTGCCGTCCGTGCCCAGGGCCAGTTCCAGGGCCCGGTCGATGCGGTGGGTGCGGCCGCGGCTGGTGTACGTGACCGGCGTGCGGCCCAGGACGCGCGCCTCGCGCAGACCGTGCGCGGCGACCGTCACATACGTACCGGGGTCGATGCGCTCCCGTACGCGGATGGGCAGCGGCCGTACGCCCAGGGTGTCGGGGCCGCCGGTGGACAGGAGCGCGAGGTCCCATTCGGGCACGGGGGTGATGTCGGCGGCGTCGACGCGGCGGCTGCGGCCGTCCGTACCGTGCAGCAGGAGGTGCGGAAGGCCGTCGACCGCCTCGTGGCTGGTGACGACCGTGCCCCGGTCGTCGGCGACGAAGCCGGTCCCCCGCGGCCGGCCGGCCGGATCGCACAGTCGTACCAGCGTCACCCGGTCCCCGCATCCCATGATCCGACGGTAGGCCGCCGAAGATCCCCGCGCGGACCACTCCGGGCGAAAGCGCCCCCGTCACCCCCCTGATTCACTCCGAGCGCCTGCCCGTTGGGGTGAATCAGGGGCGTTCGGTGGACAGAAAGGGGTGGGGGATCGTGGAGCGGGCACCCGGGGGCTCTGCCCGCTCCACGATGAGGGTCCGTGTGCGCGCCGGCACCCGGTCAGCCGAAGACGGCGAGGCTCTTGGCCTTGCCCTTCTGCTCCTCGACGAGGACCAGGAAGCGCCCGTCCGGCCCGAAGACGGCGACCGGCCCCGGCGGGTACGCGGGCATGTCCAGCCGTACGCCGTTCAGCAGCAGCTTCGCCCGTTTCTCGTCCACGTCCCAGCGGGGGAACGCCGAGGCGGCGGCCTCGGCCACCGGCATCACGGCCAGCTCCGCCTGGTGCTGGTCCAGCGTGCGCGCGGCGTCCAGCCCGTACGGGCCGACGCGGGTGCGCCGCAGGGCGGTCAGATGGCCACCCACGCCGAGCCCGGCGCCCAGGTCGCGGGCGATGGCCCGGATGTACGTCCCCGAGGAGCAGACCACCGAGACGACCAGGTCGAGGACCGGCGTACCGTCCTCGGCGACCGCCTCGCGGACGTCGTACACGCGGAAGGACGAGACGGTCACCGGCCGGGCCGGGATCTCGAACTCCTCGCCGCCGCGCACCCGCGCATAGGACCGCTTGCCGTCGATCTTGATGGCGCTGACCTTGGACGGCACCTGCATGATGGCGCCGGTCAGGGCGGCGACCCCGGCGTCGATCGCCTCGCGGGTGACCCCGGAGGCGTCGGCGGACGAGGTGATCTCGCCCTCCGCGTCGTCCGTGACCGTGTCCTGGCCGAGCCGGATCGTGCCCAGGTACTCCTTCTCGGTCAGCGCGAGGTGGCCGAGGAGCTTGGTGGCCTTCTCGACGCCGAGCACGAGCACACCGGTCGCCATCGGGTCCAGGGTGCCGGCGTGGCCGACGCGGCGGGTGCGGGCGATGCCGCGCATCTTGGCGACGACGTCGTGCGAAGTGAAGCCGGACGGCTTGTCCACGATGACAAGTCCGTCCGGCGTCCTGTTCTGCGTCATTCGGAGGCTGCGTCCTCGTCGGTCTCGTCCTCCGGCTTGCGGTACGGGTCCGCGTCGCCGGCGTACGCGGCGCCCGAGGACGCCTCGCGCACCTTGGCGTCCGAGGCCCGCGCCCGGTCGAGCAGGTCCTCGATGGCCCGGGCGTTCTCCGGGAGGGCGTCGGCCACGAAGGTGAGCGTCGGGGTGAACTTCGTCCCCGCCGCCGAGCCGACCGCGGACCGCAGGATGCCCTTGGCGCTCTGCAGCCCGGCCGCCGCGCTGGCCCGCTCCTCGTCGTCGCCGTAGACCGTGTAGAAGACCGTGGCCTCCCGCAGGTCACCGGTGACGCGGACGTCCGTGATCGTCACGTGGGTCCCCAGGCGCGGGTCCTTGATGCCGCGCTGCAGTTTCCCGGCGACCACCTCCTGGATGAGGTCCGCCAGCTTCTTAGCCCGCGCGTTGTCGGCCACTGGTCCGTCTCCTTATGCCTTGGTCCGACCGGACCTGCTCAATCGTCTTCGTCGCTGTGCAGCCGCCGTCGTACGGACAGCAGCTCCACCTCCGGCCGGGCGGCGACGAGGCGCTCGCACCGGTCGAGTACGTCTGTGAGGTGCCGGGTGTCCCCGGAGACCACGGCGAGGCCGATCTCGGCCCTGCGGTGGAGGTCCTGGCCGCCCGTCTCCGCCGCGCTCACCGCGTACTTGCGCTGGAGTTCGGCGACGATCGGACGGACCACGGAACGCTTCTCCTTCAGCGACCGTACGTCGCCGAGAAGCAGGTCGAAGGACAGTGTCCCCACATACATGTACGCCCGGATGTCCCGCCGGTTCGGGTTCGCGCCCCGCCGATGATCGGCGGGGACACAAGAACCGTACACGGAACGGCCGGGGCCGATCGACGGAAATAGGTCCCGTCGACCGGCCCCGACTGTTGAGGTACGGGTCAGCCTCGCGGCTTCTCGCGCATCTCGTACGTCGCGATGACGTCGTCGATCTTGATGTCGTTGAAGTTTCCGAGGTTGATACCGCCCTCGAAGCCTTCGCGGATCTCGGTGACGTCGTCCTTGAAGCGGCGCAGACCGGAGATGGTGAGGTTCTCCGCGACGACCTTGCCGTCGCGCAGCAGCCGCGCCTTGGTGTTGCGCTTGACCTCGCCGGACCGGACGAGCACACCGGCGATGTTGCCCAGCTTGGACGAGCGGAAGATCTCGCGGATCTCCGCCGTACCCAGCTCGACCTCTTCGTACTCCGGCTTGAGCATGCCCTTGAGGGCCGCCTCGATCTCCTCGATCGCCTGGTAGATGACCGAGTAGTAGCGGACGTCCACACCCTCGCGGTCGGCCATCTGCTGCGCACGCCCGGCGGCGCGCACGTTGAAGCCGATCACGATGGCGTCGGAGCCGGTCGCCAGGTCGATGTCCGACTCGGTGACCGCACCCACACCGCGGTGCAGGACCCGGATGTCGACCTCTTCACCGACGTCGAGCTGGAGCAGCGAGGACTCGAGGGCCTCCACCGAACCGGACGCGTCGCCCTTGATGATGAGGTTGAGCTCCTGGACCAGACCGGCCTTGAGCGCCTCGTCCAGGTTCTCCAGGGAGAACCGGACACCCTTGCGGGCGAAGTTGGCGTTGCGCTCGCGGGCGGCACGCTTCTCGGCGATCTGGCGGGCCGTACGGTCCTCGTCCACGACGAGGAAGTTGTCGCCGGCGCCCGGGACGTTGGTGAGACCCAGCACGAGGACGGGGGTCGAGGGACCCGCTTCCTCGACGTTCTCGCCCTTGTCGTCGAGCATCGCGCGGACACGGCCGTAGGCGTCGCCGACCACCATCGTGTCGCCGACCCGCAGCGTGCCTCGCTGGACCAGGACGGTCGCGACGGCGCCGCGGCCGCGGTCGAGGTGGGACTCGATCGCGATGCCCTGCGCGTCCTGGTCCGGGTTGGCCCGCAGGTCGAGCGAGGCGTCGGCGGTGAGGACGACGGCCTCCAGCAGCTGGTCGATGTTCAGACCCTGCTTGGCGGAGATGTCGACGAACATCGTGTCGCCGCCGTACTCCTCGGCCACCAGACCGAACTCGGTGAGCTGGCCGCGCACCTTGGTCGGGTCGGCACCCTCGACGTCGATCTTGTTGACCGCGACCACGATCGGCACGTCGGCCGCCTTGGCGTGGTTCAGCGCCTCGATCGTCTGGGGCATCACACCGTCGTTGGCCGCCACCACGAGGATCGCGATGTCGGTCGACTTCGCACCACGGGCACGCATGGCGGTGAACGCCTCGTGACCCGGGGTGTCGATGAAGGTGATCCGACGGTCCTCGCCGTTGACGTCCGCGGAGACCTGGTAGGCACCGATGTGCTGGGTGATGCCGCCGGCCTCGCCCGCGATGACGTTCGTCTTGCGGATCGCGTCCAGGAGTCGCGTCTTACCGTGGTCGACGTGACCCATGACGGTCACGACCGGCGGACGCGGCAGCAGGGCCTCGTCGCCGCCCTCGTCCTCGCCGAACTCGATGTCGAAGGACTCGAGCAGCTCGCGGTCCTCCTCCTCCGGGCTGACGATCTCCAGGACGAAGTTCATCTCGTCCGCGAGGAGCTTCAGCGTCTCGTCGGAGACGGACTGCGTGGCGGTGACCATCTCGCCGAGGTTCATCATGACGCCGACCAGCGAAGCCGGGTTGGCGTTGATCTTCTCGGCGAAGTCGGTGAGCGAGGCACCGCGCGACAGCCGGACGGCCTGTCCGTTGCCGCGAGGCAGCATCACGCCGCCGACCGACGGGGCCTGCATGGCCTCGTACTCCTGGCGCCTCTGCCGCTTCGACTTGCGGCCACGACGCGCGGGACCGCCGGGACGGCCGAAGGCGCCCTGCGTGCCACCACGGCCACCGGGACCGCCGGGACGGCCACCGAAGCCGGGACGACCGCCGAAGCCGCCGCCACCACCGGGACGGCCCGCGCCGCCGCCACCGCCGCCACCGGGACGGCCGGCGAAACCGCCGCCGCCGCCGCCGGGACCGGCCGGACGACCCGCGAAGCCGCCGCCACCGGGACGGCCCGCGCCGCCCGGACGACCGCCGCCGCCGGGGCCGCGGCCACCGCCGGGGCCACCACCGGGACGCGGGCCGGCAGCGGGACGCTGCGGCATCATGCCCGGGTTGGGTCGGTTACCACCGGGGCCGCCGCCCGGACGGGGCGCCTGCGGCCGGGGCATGCCGCCCGGGGTCGGACGCGGCGCGCCACCCTGGCCCTGCGGGCGCGGGGCGCCACCGGGGCCGCCCTGCGGACGCGGGGCGCCGGGGCGCTCCTGGCCGCCACCGGGACGCGGGGCGCCGCCGGGACGGGGTGCCTGCGGACGGGACATGCCCGTCGAGCCACCGGAGGTGAAGGGGTTGTTGCCCGGACGGGGACCGGCCGGACGGGCGCCGGGGCGCGGGGCGCCCTGGCCGGCGGGACGCGCGGGGCGCTCGCCGCCACGGCCGCCGTCACGCTGGCCGCCGCCCTGCTGACCGGCCGGGGCCGGACGCGCGGGACGGGGGCCGGGGGTCGCGCCGGTGGGGCGCGGTGCCTGCGGCGCGGCCGGCTGGGCCGGGGCCGGGGCCGAGAACTCCGCGGCGGGCACCGGTGTGACCGGGGCCTTCGGCGCGGGCTTCGGGCCCGGACGCGGGCCGGAGGCCGGCGCCGACGGGGCGGAGGGGGTGCTGCTCGGGGCCTCGGCGGCGGCCGGCTTGGGGGCCGGGGCGCCGGGCTTCGGGGCAGCGGGACGTGCCGCGGGGGCCGGGGACGGCGCCGCGGGCTTGCTGGGGGCGGCCTTGCGGGGCGCGCCCGGCTTGGCAGCGGGCTTGCCGGCGTTGCCGCCGGGCCCCTGCAGTGCGTCAGTCAACTTGCGCACGACCGGCGCCTCGATCGTCGAGGACGCCGAACGGACGAATTCACCGAGTTCTTGGAGCTTGGCCATGACGACCTTGCTCTCCACACCGAACTCCTTGGCGAGTTCGTATACCCGGACCTTAGCCACTTCGCTCCTTTTAGGTCCGGGTTACCGCCGGACCGTCGCTACTTCATGGGCGTACTCATCGCGTACTCATCGAGTGCTCATCGCAATCTCGACCTACTTCCAACTCGCGAGGTACCTGACCGCACGGGGACCCGTGCCGTTCACTTCTTACGGTGTCACCCGCTCGACGAACCGCTGTACCGCGGTCGGGTCGAACGGCCCCTTGGCCTTGAAGGCCCGGGGGAATGCCCGGCGGCGAACCGCCAGGTCCAGACAGTCGGGGACGGGATGCACGTACGCACCCCGGCCGGGCAGCGTACCGCGAGGATCGGGGACGCAGGCGTCCCCGTCCGCGACGATGCGCAGCAGCTCGTTCTTGGCCGCCCGCTCCCGGCATCCCACACAGGTTCGCTCAGGGCAAGCGCGGGCGTGCGTCCGGCCAGACACGGTTAAGTCTACCTCCCCGCACCGACCTCACCCCTTTGGGGCAAAAATCGAACGTACGTTGTCGTGATCTCAGCGCTGCGCCGAGGGGATCTATTCCCCCCGGCGCCGCTCAGGGCCCGTCAGCGCCGGTCCGAGCGCTCCCGGGCCCGCTCGGCACGCTCGCGGTCGGCGACGTCGCGCTCGGCGTCGGTCTCGGTGTCCGGGCGGATGTCGATGCGCCAGCCGGTGAGCCGGGCGGCCAGGCGGGCGTTCTGCCCCTCCTTGCCGATCGCCAGGGAGAGCTGGTAGTCCGGCACGGTCACCCGGGCGGAGCGGGCGCCGAGGTCAACGACCTCGACCTCGCTCACCCGCGCGGGTGAGAGCGCGTTGGCGACCATCTCCGCCGGGTCGTCCGACCAGTCCACGATGTCGATCTTCTCGCCGTGCAGCTCCGCCATCACGTTGCGCACACGTCCGCCCATCGGGCCGATGCAGGCGCCCTTGGCGTTGAGCCCCGAACGGGTCGAGCGGACCGCGATCTTGGTGCGGTGGCCGGCCTCGCGGGCGATCGCGCAGATCTCGACGGAACCGTCGGCGATCTCCGGGACCTCCAGCGCGAAGAGCTTCTTCACCAGGTTGGGGTGGGTCCGCGACAGCGTGACGGAGGGGCCGCGCACGCCCTTGGCGACGCGCACGACGTACGTACGCAGCCGCAGGCCGTGGGTGTACTCCTCGCCGGGCACCTGCTCCTGCACCGGCAGGATGGCCTCCAGCTTGCCGATGTCGACCAGGACGTTCTTCGGGTCCTTGCCCTGCTGGACGACGCCGGTGACGACATCGCCCTCGTGGCCCGCGTACTCGCCGAACGTGCGGTCGTCCTCGGCGTCGCGCAGACGCTGGAGGATGACCTGCTTGGCGGTGGTCGCGGCGATCCGCCCGAAGCCCGACGGGGTGTCGTCGAACTCCTTGGGCTCCTGCCCCTCCTCCAGGTCGGCCGGGTCCTCCTTGGCCCACACCGTCACATGGCCGCGCTCGTCCAGCTCCACGCGCGCCCTGCGGTGGCTGCCGTCCGTGCGGTGGTACGCGATGAGGAGGGCCGACTCGATCGCCTCGACCAGGACGTCGAACGGGATCTCCTTGTCCTGCGCCAAGCCCTTCAGGAGCTTCACGTCGATGTCCACGGCTACGCCTCCTCTTCCTTCTTGTCCTTGCGGTTGAATTCCAGCTCCACGCGGGCCTTGGCGATCTCGTCGAAGGCGATCCGGCGGGCGGTGGGCTTGCGCCCCTTGACGCCCGGCACCTCCAGGTCGAGACCGTCCTCGTCCACGGCGAGGATGCGGGCCACCAGCTCGCCGCCCTCGCGCAGGGTCAGCCTGGCGAGGCGCCCGGTGGCGCGTACGTAATGACGGTGCTCCGAGAGCGGGCGGTCGGCGCCGGGCGAACTGACCTCGAGGACGTATTCGTCCTCGCCCATCACATCGGTCTCGTCCAGCTTCGCGGAGATCGCGCGGCTCAACTCCGCGCAGGCGTCCAGCTCGACGCCCTCGTCGGAGTCCACGACGATCCTCAGCACCCTGCGGCGGCCTGCCCGGGAGACTTCGATCTCTTCCAGCTCCAGCTGCTCGGCGCTGACGAGCGGTTCGACCAGCCCGCGCAGCCTCTCGCTCTGGGTGGTGCTCATCCGGGTGACTCCTCGGCCGCGTGTGCTGTTGTGGGGATCTCGCGTGTCTGGTCAAAGGGTATCCGGTCGCAAGGGGTGTTGCTGTCCGCCGGTCCCCCCGGCGCGGGTACGCTCACAGGCGGTGATCACTTCCGGACAGATCCAGTCAAGACAGGTCCAGCCCGAAGGAGAACAAGTGCGGCGTACGGGGACGACGCGCAGGGGCGCGCTCGCGGCGACCGGCGCGCTGGCCGCCGGGGCGGTGCTGTCCGGCTGCGGAAGCGACGACGACACGGGCGGGGGCACCAAGGGCTCCGCGCACGGGGCTTCCTCGGTGCGCGTGGAGAAGGCACTGCGCGGCAGCGCCACCCGCACCACGGCGACCCTGCTCGCCGGTTACGAGCACGTGCTCCGGGCCCACCCGACGACGGCGACGGCCCTCACCCCCCTGCGCGACGCGGTCCGCGCCCATCTCAAGGCACTCTCCCCGGAGAAGACCCCCGCGCTCGGCATGGCCCGCTCGCGCGCCACCGGACCCTCCGCCGCGGTCAAGGAGCTGGCGGCGGCGGAGCGCTCGGCGGCGGACGCGTACACCGCGCTGCTCATGGAGGCGCCCGGGGAGCTGGCCCGGCTGCTGGCCTCGGTCGCCGCCGCCTGCGCGGCACACGCCTACCTGCTGACCGAACTGGCCAAGGAGACCCCGGCATGAGCGACGGCAGGAACGACGGCCCGCTGGAAGCGGCCCAGGCGGCGCTGGCCGCCGAGCACGCCGCCGTCTACGGCTACGGGGTCGCGGGCGGCCGGGTCGCGGCGGAGCGCCGGGCGGAGGCCACCGCCGCGTTCCACGCCCACCGCGCCCGCCGCGACGCCCTGGTGCGCACGGTCCGGGACCTGGGCGGTGAGCCGGTGGCCTCGGACGCCGCGTACGCTCTGCCGTTCGCGGTGCCGGACGCGGCGGCGGCGGTCCGGCTCGCCGCGGTGCTCGAGGACCGCGTCGGGTACGTCTACTCCGACCTGGTCCGGGCCGCCGACGGAACACTGCGGCGCAGCGCGGCGGACGCGTTGCGGGAGGCCGCGGTACGCGCGGCGCGCTGGCGGGGCGGCGGCGTACCCTTTCCCGGGCTCGCGGAGCGGGCCGGGGCGAAGGCCGGGACGGACGCGCAGGCCGGAGCCGGTGCCCGGCGCTGACACGCGCGCACTGCAGAAGGCTTGAAAGGGAACACAGCACGTATGGGTTTTGAACCGCCGCAGCGTCTGGTGCGAGCGCTCGGGGAGTTGTACGGGGATACGGCCGCCGGGGACTGGCTCGCGGGGCTTCCCGCACTGACCGAGCAGGCGCTGGCCGCGACCGGCCGCGCCCCGGTCGTGGAGCGGGTCGCGGCCCCCGGCGGGCGCAGCAGTCTGGTTCTGCTGGTCCGGGGGGCCGACGGCACCCCGGCCGCCCTGAAGCTGGCCCCGTCCGGGGCCGCGCCGGGGCTCGAACAGGCGGCGCTGGCGCACTGGAACGGCTGGGGCGCGGTGCGGCTGCTCGACCCCGCGGACGGCGGACGCCCCGTGGCGGGCGCGCTGCTCCTGGAGCGGCTGCACCCCGAGATGTCCCTGCGGTCCCTGCCGGAGGCGAAGGCGCTGCTGGAGGCGGCCGGGACGGTGCGCCGGCTGTGGGTCGACCCGCCGGCCGGGCACGGCTTCGAGACGGTGACCGAGCGGA
Source organism: Streptomyces sp. DT224 (assembly GCF_049844595.1). Classification (NCBI taxonomy): domain Bacteria; kingdom Bacillati; phylum Actinomycetota; class Actinomycetes; order Kitasatosporales; family Streptomycetaceae; genus Streptomyces; species Streptomyces sp. DT224. The sequence continues at coordinate 771,483 of NZ_JBNCLI010000001.1, read as the reverse complement.
CCGGGCGGCGGGTGGACGCCATGCGCGCCGCCGCCGCGTCCGATCCCGCACTTGAGCCCCTGGTCACCGCCGCGCTGGCGGCCCGCGACGAGCTGGTCGCCGGCTCCCCCGAGACGCTGCTGCTGCACGGCAACTTCCGGCAGAGCAAGGTGCTCGCGGCTGAGCGGGCGCCCTGGCTGACGGTCGGGCCGGAGCCGCTGGTCGGTGAGCGGGCCTACGACCTGGCGCGGCTGGTCCGGGACCGGGTGGAGGACCTGATCGCGTCGCCCGCCGGGGCGACCACGGCCCGGCGCAGGGTCAAGAAGCTCGCGGACTCGCTGGACGTGGACCGGGAGCGGCTGCACGGCTGGACACTGTTCCGTGCCGTGGAGTCGGGCACCCGGGCCCTGGCGGCCGGGCGCCGCCAGGAGGGCGAGGTGACCCTCGAGTTCGCCGGCTGGCTGTAAACGCGTGGAGGGGCCCCGCACGGAGTTGTTTCCGTGCGGGGCCCCTCCACGTGCGGAGCGTCAGTCCTGCTGCTCGGAGAGGCGGGCGATGGCCTCCTCGACCGTCAGCTCCTCGCGCTCGCCGGTGCGGCGGTCCTTCAGCTCCAGGACGCCTTCGGCCGAGCGGCGGCCGGCGACCAGGATCTTCGGGACGCCGATCAGCTCGGAGTCGGTGAACTTGACGCCGGGCGAGACGCCGGCGCGGTCGTCCACCAGGACGCGCAGTCCGGCGGCGGCCAGCTTGTCGGAGACCTCCAGGGCCAGTTCGGTCTGGAGCGCCTTGCCGGCGGCGACGACGTGGACGTCGGCCGGGGCGACCTCGCGGGGCCAGCACAGACCCTTGTCGTCGGCGGTCTGCTCGGCGAGGGCGGCCACGGCGCGGGAGACCCCGATGCCGTACGAGCCCATCGTGACGCGGACGGGCTTGCCCTGCTGGCCGAGCACGTCGAGCGCGAAGATGTCGGCGTACTTGCGGCCGAGCTGGAAGATGTGGCCGATCTCGATCGCGCGGTCGACCTGGAGGCCGGTGCCGCACTTGGGGCAGGGGTCGCCCGCCTCGACCACGACGACGTCGAGGTAGTCGTCCACCTCGAAGTCGCGGCCCGCGACGACGTTCCTGGCGTGCTTGCCGTCCTTGTTGGCGCCGGTGATCCAGGCGGTGCCGGCGGCGACGCGGGGGTCGGCGATGTAGCGGACCTTCTCCAGGCCCTGGGGGCCGACGTAGCCGCGTACGAGGTCGGGGCGGCCCACGAAGTCCTCGGCGGTGACCAGCTCGACCACGGCCGGGGCCAGGTGCTCGCCCAGCTTGCCGAGGTCCACCTCGCGGTCGCCGGGGACGCCCACGGCGACGATCTCGCCGTCGACCTTGACCAGCAGGTTCTTCAGCGTGGCGGAGGCCGGTACGCCGAGGTGGGCGGCCAGGGTCTCGATGGTCGGGGTGTCGGGGGTGTCCAGCTCCTCGACGGGGCCGGTGCCCGAGGCGTCGCCGGGGGTGGCGTTGAAGGTGACGGCCTCGGTGTTGGCGGCGTAGTCGCAGTTCGGGCAGTCCACGAAGGTGTCCTCGCCGGCGGGCGCCGGGGCCAGGAACTCCTCGGAGGCGGAGCCGCCCATGGCGCCGGAGACGGCGGAGACGATGCGGTGGTCCAGGCCGAGCCGCTCGAAGATGCGGATGTACGCGGCGCGGTGCAGCTGGTACGCCTCCACCAGGCCCTCGTCGGTGGTGTCGAAGGAGTACGAGTCCTTCATCTGGAACTCGCGGCCGCGCAGCACACCGGCCCGGGGGCGGGCCTCGTCGCGGTACTTGGTCTGGATCTGGTACAGGATGACCGGCAGGTCCTTGTAGGACGAGCACATGTCCTTGACGACCTGGGTGAAGATCTCCTCGTGCGTGGGGCCGAGGAGGTAGTCGGAGCCCTTGCGGTCCTGGAGCCGGAACAGCAGGTCGCCGTACTCGTCGTACCGGCCGCTCGCCTCGTAGGGCTCCTTGGGCAGGAGCGCGGGGAGCAGGACCTCCTGGCCGCCGATGGCGTCCATCTCCTCGCGGACGACGCGGGTGATGTTCTCCAGGACCTTCTTGCCCAGCGGCAGCCAGGACCAGATTCCGGCAGCGGTGCGTCGTACGTAGCCGGCTCGGACGAGGAGCTTGTGGTTGAGCGTCTCGGCGTCCGCCGGGTCGTCGCGCAGTGTCTTGATCATCAATCGGGACATGCGCTGGACCTGGGCCATGGTGAACTCCTGCTCGGAAGGGTGATGGGCCCGAGGTTAGCGGGGCGGCCCGTGCGGGCGGAAATCCATTCAGCGAGCGCGGCGCAGCGGCAGGGGCGCTCCCATGACCGCGTACGGCCTGGGGGCGCTGGGGAAGTGCACCTGGCGGGCCAGGTCCTGGTAGCCGAGGGAGCGGTAGAGGCCGCGGGCCGGGCTGTCGGTGTCGATCGCGGAGAGGATCGAGCGGGGCTGGGCGACGGCGTCGGTGACGGTGGTGATCAGGGCGCGGCCGAGGCCCCGGTTCTGGAAGTCCGGGTGGACGTGGAGCTCGGTGATCACGAAGGCGTCGTCCAGCCAGTGGGCGCTGCCGGTGGCGCGGAGGTAGGGCTCGACCACGGTGGACCACCAGTGGCCGCGGTCGTTGGGCATGCCGTAGACGAAGCCGACGAGCCGTCCCTCGGGTGTCAGGGCGCCGAGCGCGCGGGCGTGCGGGTGGTCGAGGTGCCGGAGCACGATGTGCCGGCGGACTTCGACCTCCGCGGCGCTCAGGCCGAAGGCGACGGCCTGGACGGCCAGTGCCTCGTCGACGCGGGCCGCGAGGTCGATCGGCCCGACCCGGACGCCGGTGGTGCGGGGGCCGCCCCCGGAATCTGCTGCCATGGGCCGACCCTACTGTCCGGGCCGCCCGGGGTCTTTCGTTTGGATCAGGCCGGATCGGGGAGCGGGGCGTGGTGCGTGCGGCTGCGAGGCGGAGGGGGGGCGACAACGCGGCAGGGGTGCGTGCACGCCCCGCGAGCCCGGCATGATCCGGACGACAGGCTCCCTGGGCGGGGGCCGGTCAGAAGAGCACGCTCATGAAGGCGCCGGTCTCCCGGAAGCCGATGCGGCGGTACGCCTTGCGCGCGGGGGTGTTGTAGTCGTTGACGTACAGGCTGACGACCGGGGCGACGTCGGCCAGCGCGTACCGCAGTACGGCGGCCATGCCGGTCTCGGAGAGGCCGCGGCCGCGGTATTCGGGGGCGACCCACACGCCCTGGATCTGGCACACCTGGGGGGTGGTGGCGCCGATCTCCGCCTTGAAGACGACCTTGCCGTCGTCGATCCGGGCGAAGGAGCGGCCGGCGCCGATGAGTTCGGCGACGCGGGCCTGGTAGAGGAGTCCGCCGTCGCCGGCGAGCGGGGAGACGCCGACCTCCTCGGTGAACATGTCCACGCAGGCGGGCATGAGGACGTCCATCTCGTCCTTGCGGACGCGGCGGACCAGCGGGTCGGGTTCCACGTCGGCGGACGGGCTCTCGGTGACCATGAGGGGCTGGTTGGCCCGGACGTCGCGGGCGGGGCCCCAGCCGGGTTCGAGGAGGCGCCACAGCTCTGCGGTGGGCTCGGCGGGTCCGACGATCGAGGAGCAGCGGCGGCCGGCCCTGCGGGCGCGGTCGGCGAAGGCGCGGACGGCTTCGGGACCGGCGCAGATGGGGACGAGGTTGGCGCCCGAGTAGCACAGGGAGCGGAGGCGGCCGTCGGCGTACCAGCCCCACATCTCGCCGCCGAGGCGCCAGGGGTCGAGTCCGGCGATCTGGACGCGGGACGTCACGAAGGCGTTGGCCACGGGCTCGCTCTCCAGGACGGCGAGCGCGGCACCGAGGTCGCTGGGTTCGAGGACCCGGGTGGTGGTGTGCGTCAACACGAGGGGGCCTCACCATGCGGTCTGCTGATTTCCGCACTTTAACCGAAGACCCTGAGCGACGCCGCCCGTGCCCGGGAACGGCTGTGCGCACCCGCCCCGAGGCCGCGCGCGGAAGCGCCCCGCCGAGGAGGTCCTGCGTTCCTCGTGGGGCGCTGCCGGGGGCTTCAGGGTCAGCTGATGGAGACCTCGGGCTCGCCGGAGGCGATGCCGTCCTTCTCCATCTGCTCGGCGATCTTCATGGCTTCCTCGATGAGGGTCTCCACGATCTTCGACTCGGGCACGGTCTTGATGACCTCGCCCTTGACGAAGATCTGGCCCTTGCCGTTGCCGGAGGCGACACCGAGGTCGGCCTCGCGGGCCTCGCCGGGGCCGTTGACGACGCAGCCCATGACGGCGACGCGCAGCGGGACCTCCATGCCCTCCAGGCCGGCGCTGACCTGGTCGGCGAGCTTGTAGACGTCGACCTGGGCGCGGCCGCAGGAGGGGCAGGAGACGATCTCCAGGCGGCGCTGGCGAAGGTTCAGCGACTCCAGGATCTGGATGCCGACCTTGACCTCCTCGGCGGGCGGCGCGGAGAGCGAGACGCGGATGGTGTCGCCGATGCCCTCGCTGAGCAGGGCGCCGAAGGCGACGGCCGACTTGATGGTGCCCTGGAAGGCGGGGCCGGCCTCGGTGACGCCTAGGTGCAGCGGGTAGTCGCACTGGGCGGCGAGCTGGCGGTAGGCGTTCACCATCACGACCGGGTCGTTGTGCTTGACCGAGATCTTGATGTCGCGGAAGTCGTGCTCCTCGAAGAGGGACGCCTCCCAGAGCGCGGACTCGACCAGCGCCTCGGGGGTGGCCTTGCCGTACTTCTTCAGCAGCCGGGCGTCCAGGGAGCCGGCGTTGACGCCGATCCGGATCGGCGTGCCGGCGTCCTTCGCGGCGCGCGCGATCTCCTTGACCTTGTCGTCGAACTGCTTGATGTTGCCCGGGTTCACGCGCACCGCCGCGCAGCCGGCGTCGATCGCTGCGAACACGTACTTGGGCTGGAAGTGGATGTCCGCGATCACCGGGATCTGCGATTTGGACGCGATGGTCTTCAGGGCGTCCGCGTCGTCCTGCGTGGGACAGGCCACACGCACGATCTGGCAGCCGGAGGCGGTGAGTTCGGCGATCTGCTGAAGCGTCGCGCCGATGTCCGACGTACGGGTCGTCGTCATCGACTGCACCGAGACGGGCGCGTCCCCGCCGACCGCAACCGATCCGACCTGGATCTTCCGGCTGGCCCGCCGTTCGGCGAGCTTGGTCGGAACGGCGGGCATTCCGAGAGAAATCGCAGTCATGCGCTGAGCATCCCCAAGGTGTGGATCGAGGTCCCGGTATCGGCGGGCTCCGGCCTTCGAGGTTACGTCACCGGAAGCGGCCGGGAGCACACCGCGTCCGGCCCCGTACGGAATGTCGGCCCGCCGGACGCGCCCCGCACACCGCCGGTCACTCGCGGTGCACCGGACACGTCCGGCGTGCCCGGGTCAGGAGATCTTGACCGGGTTGACCACGTCGGCGACGAGGACGAGCAGGGTGAAGCAGATGAAGACCCCGGCGACCACGTAGGCGACGGGCATCAGCTTGGCGACGTCGAACGGGCCGGGGTCGGGGCGCTTGAAGATGCGGGCCGTGTTCCGGCGCAGCGCCTCCCACAGGGCCCCCGCGATGTGGCCGCCGTCGAGCGGGAGCAGCGGCAGCATGTTGAAGAGGAACAGCGAGAGGTTGAAGCCGGCCAGCAGGAACAGCATCATCGCGATCTGGTTCTCCGCCGGGACGTCCAGCGTCATCACCTCGCCGCCGATGCGCGCCGCGCCGACGACGCCTACCGGGGAGTCCGCCGCTCGCTCGCCGTCGCCGAAGGCGGCGTCCCACAGGGCGGGGATCTTGGAGGGGAGGGCGATGATCGAGTCGACGCCGTTCTCCACCATGTCGCCCATGCGGACGACCGAGTCGCCGAAGGAGAGCGGGAGGATCTTCGTCTGGGCGGCGAAGCCGAGGTAGCCGGCCGTGACGAACTCGCCGGCGACCGCTTCGCCGTGGGAGTCCTTCTTGGCGACGGCGTTCTTCAGGAGGACCGCGTGCAGGTCCTTCTCCTGTCCGTCGCGTTCCACCGTGATGGTGGCGGGCCCGACGGTGTCGCGGATGCGGTCGGAGAGGGTGTCCCAGGAGTCCATCCGCTCGCCGTCGAAGGCGACGATCCGGTCGCCCTTCTTCAGCCCGGCGGCCTGCGCGGGCGAGACGGCGTCGGACTTCTCGCAGGTCTCGCGCTTGGCGCTCTGCGGGATGACGCACTTCTGGACGCCGGCGACCTCGGTGGTGTTGGTCTGGAAGCCGAAGGACATGGCGACGCCGAGGAAGATCGCGACGGCCAGCACCAGGTTCATGAAGGGGCCGGCGAACATGACGATGACGCGTTTCCACGGCTTGCGGGTGTAGAAGAGGCGGTCCTCGTCGCCCGGCTGCAACTCCTCGAAGGAGGCGGATCTGGCGTCCTCGATCATGCCGCGCCAGGGCGAGGTGGAGCGGGCCTCCAGCTTCCCGTCGGGGCCGGGCGGGAACATCCCGATCATCCGGATGTAGCCGCCGGCCGGGATGGCCTTGATGCCGTACTCCGTGTCGCCCTTCTTGCGGGACCAGATGGTGGGGCCGAAGCCGACCATGTACTGGGGCACGCGGACGCCGAAGAGCTTGGCGGTGGAGAGGTGGCCCAGCTCGTGCCAGGCGATGGAGAAGAGCAGACCGAACGCGAAGACGGCGATGCCGAGAATCGTCAGCAGGATCGTCGTCATGCTCATGCGCGTGCCTCCGCAATGGCCTTGGCCGAGAGTTCCCGGGCCCGGGTCCGCGCCCAGGTCTCCGCTTCGAGTACGTCCGCGACGGTGAGAGAAGTTCCCGATTCCGGTGTGCCGTGTTCGCCCACCACCGCGGTGACCGTGTCCATGATGCCGTTGAAGGGCAGCTTCCCGGACAGGAACGCGTCGACGCACTCCTCGTTGGCCGCGTTGAACACGGCGGGCGCGGTGCCGCCCAGCGCGCCGACGTGCCGGGCGAGACCGACGGACGGGAAGGCTTCGGTGTCCAGCGGGAGGAACTCCCAGGTGGACGCCTTCGTCCAGTCGAACGCGGGCGCCGCGTCCGGGACGCGCAGCGGCCAGCCGAGGCCGATGGCGATGGGGCCGCGCATGTCGGGCGGGGTGCACTGGGCGAGCGTGGAGCCGTCGGTGAACTCGACCATGGAGTGCACGTAGGACTGGGGGTGGACGACGACCTCGATGCGGTCGAAGGGGATGTCGTAGAGCAGGTGCGCCTCGATGACTTCGAGGCCCTTGTTGACCAGGGTGGCCGAGTTCACGGTGATGACCGGGCCCATGGCCCAGGTCGGGTGCGCCAGGGCCTGCTCGGGGGTGACGTCGGCCAGCTCGCTCCTGGTGCGGCCGCGGAAGGGGCCGCCGGACGCGGTGACGACGAGCCGGCGCACATCGGCGCGGGTGCCGCCGGCGAGCGCCTGGAAGAGCGCGGCGTGCTCCGAGTCGACGGGGATGATCTGCCCCGGGGCGGCCAGTGCCTTGACCAGGGGGCCGCCGACGATCAGGGACTCCTTGTTGGCGAGCGCCAGGGTGCGGCCCGCCTTCAGGGCGGCCAGGGTGGGGGCGAGTCCGATGGAGCCGGTGATCCCGTTGAGCACGGTGTGGCAGTCGCTCGCGGCCAGCTCCGTCGCCGCGTCGGGTCCGGCGAGGATCCCGGGGAGCGGCTCGCCTGCCCCGTACTCCTGGCGCAGCGCCTCGCGCAGGGCGGGTACGGCCTCGGGCGAGGCGACGCCGACGGTGCGCACCTTCAGCAGGCGGGCCTGCTCGGCGAGGAGGGCGACCCGGCCGCCGGCCGCGGACAGCGCGGTGACGCGGAAGCGGTCGGGGTTGCGCAGCACCAGGTCGATGGCCTGGGTGCCGATGGACCCGGTGGAGCCGAGGATGACGAGATCCCGGCGTCCTTCCACGGCGTCGAAGACGAGGTGCGGGTCGGCGAGAGGGGCAGGGCTGTCGGTCATGCGCCCCATTGTCGCCGCTCCCCCTGTGCGCGGGGACAGGGTGCCCCGGGCCGGCCCGTCCGTGTCCCCCTCCCCGCGCTCCTCCTCAGCCGGTGGCGGCGGCGAACGCCTCGTGGAAGCCGGGGAACGTCTTGCGTACGCAGCCGGGGTCGTCGTACGTGATGCCGGGGGTGCGCAGGCCGGCGACCGCGAACGACATGACGATGCGGTGGTCGCCGTGCGTCTCGATCTCGACGGGCCGGGGCGTGCCGGGCCGGATCTCGATCCAGTCGGGGCCCGTGGTGACCGTGATGCCCATGCGCCGCAGGTTGTCCGCGCACGCCTCCAGCCGGTCGCACTCCTTCACGCGGGTGTTGCCGACGTCCTCAATGCGTACGGGCCCCGAGGCGAAGGGGGCGATCGCGGCGAGGGTGGGCATGGTGTCGGAGATGTCGCGCATGTTGACGGTGAGGCCGCTCAGGGTGCCGGTCGAGCGGACCGTGGTGGCGCCGTCCTTCATGGTCACGTCGGCGCCCATGCGGCGCAGGACGTCGGTGAACCGCAGGTCCCCCTGGAGTGCGCCCTCGGCGAGTCCGGGGACGGTGATCTCGCGGCCGGTGAGGGCGGCGGCGGCGAAGAAGTAGCTCGCGGTGGAGGCGTCGGGTTCGACGGCGTAGGTGGTGGCGCGGTAGCCGCCGGGCTCCACGGTGAAGACGGCGCCCTCGGGGCCGCTCCGGGTGACCCGGGCGCCGAAGGAGCGCATCATCGCCAGGGTGATCTCGATGTAGGGCGCCGAGACGAGGTCGGTGACGGTGATCCGCAGCCCGGTCTCCGTGAGCGGGCCGAGCATCAGCAGGGCGGTGAGGTACTGACTGGACTGCCCGGCGTCCAGGGTGAGCTCGCCGCCCTTGATGCCCGCGGCCTCGATGCGCAGCGGGTGGTGGCCCTCGGCCTCCTCGTGGCGCAGGTCGACGCCGAGGGTGCGCAGGGCCTCGGTGAGCGGGGCCAGGGGGCGGCGGCGCATCTGCGCGGAGGCGTCGAAGCGGTAGCTGCCGCGGGCGCCGGCCGCCGCGAGGGTGGGCAGGAAGCGGGCGGTGGTGGCCCCGTCACGGCAGTAGACCTCGGCCTCGGTGGCGGCGGGCCCGGCGGGGCGGCCGGTGATGTGCCAGGCCTCCGCCTCCTGCTCGACCTCGTAGCCGAGCGCGGTGAGACCGGCCGCGAACCCCTCGGTGTCGTCGGAGCGGAGCGGGCGTACGAGCGTGCTTCGGCCGTTCGCAGCGGCGGCCAGGAAGAGGGCGCGCGCGGTGACGGACTTGGAACCGGGGACATGGATGACGGTCACGGGCGCCCATCCTGCCGTGGACCGGGGCATGCGGCGGGGCGCGTCCAGCGACTGGACGCGCCCCATCCTGCCCCGGCCGCTCAGCGGATGGGCCGGTGCACGTTCTCCTGCGTCGACGGGCCGGGGGTCGCGTCGGCGATCCAGGGGCCCTCGCCGCTCGGGTCGACCACGCCCTCCTCCAGCCAGCCGTACGTGCCGGACAGAACGCCCTCCACGACGCGCCGGTCGAGGTCGTCGGTGTTGGACCAGAGCCGGGTGAACAGCTCCTCGACGCGGATGCGGGCCTGGCGGCAGAAGGCGTCGGCGAGCTGGTACGCCTCGCGGCCGTGCTCGTCCGTGGCGCGCAGGTGCTCGGCGCGGACGCAGGCGGCGCTCATCGCGAAGAGTTCGGCGCCGATGTCCACGATCCGGCCGAGGAAGCCCTGTTTGGTCTCCATCCGGCCCTGCCAGCGGGACATGGCGTAGAACGTGGAGCGGGCCAGCTTGCGCGAGGCGCGTTCGACGTACCGCAGATGCGTGGCCAGGTCCGGGTGGCCGGCCGGGTGGAACTCCGCGTAGGCGGTGGGGAGCTGACCCGGGCCCGCGACGAGCTTGGGCAGCCACGTGGCGTAGAAGCCGGCCGCGTTGGCACCGGCCTTCGCCTTGGCGGAGAGCGGCTTGTCGGGGTCGATGATGTCGCCGGCGACCTTGAGGTGGGCGTCGACGGCCTCACGTGCGATGAGCAGGTGCATGATCTCCGTGGAGCCCTCGAAGATGCGGTTGATCCGCATGTCGCGGAGCATCTGCTCGGCGGGCACGGCCCGTTCGCCCCGGGCGGCGAGGGACGCGGCGGTCTCGAAGCCGCGTCCGCCGCGGATCTGGACCAGTTCGTCGGCGATCAGGCAGCCCATCTCGGAGCCGTACAGCTTGGCGAGCGCCGCCTCGATGCGGATGTCGTTGCGGTCCTCGTCGGCCATCTGCGAGGCGAGGTCGACCACGGCTTCGAGGGCGAAGGTGGTCGCGGCGATGAAGGCGATCTTGGAGCCGACGGCCTCGTGCCGGGCGACCGGCCTGCCCCACTGCTCGCGGACGGCGGACCACTCGCGGGCGATCTTCAGGCACCACTTGCCGGAGCCGACGCACATCGCGGGCAGCGAGAGCCGGCCGGTGTTGAGCGTGGTGAGCGCGATCTTGAGTCCGGCGCCCTCGGGCCCGATGCGGTTGGCGGCGGGCACGCGCACCTGGTGGAAGCGGGTGACGCCGTTCTCGATGCCGCGCAGGCCCATGAAGGCGTTGCGGTGCTCCACGGTGATGCCGGGGGCGTCCGCCTCGACCACGAACGCGGTGATGCCGCCCTTGCCCTCCGGCGACTTCGGTACGCGTGCCATGACGACCAGCAGGTCCGCGACGACGCCGTTGGTGGTCCACAGCTTGACTCCGTCGAGGACGTAGTCGTCGCCGTCCCGGACGGCGGTGGTGGCGAGCCGCGCCGGGTCGGAGCCGACGTCCGGCTCGGTGAGGAGGAAGGCCGAGATGTCGGTGCGGGCCAGCCGGGGCAGGAAGGTGTCCTTCTGCTCCTGGGTGCCGAAGGTCTTCAGGGGCTGCGGCACGCCGATCGACTGGTGGGCGGAGAGCAGCGCACCGATCGCGGGGCTCGCGGAGCCGGCCAGGGCGAGGGCGCGGTTGTAGTAGACCTGGGTCAGGCCGAGGCCGCCGTACTTGACGTCGATCTTCATGCCGAGCGCGCCGAGTTCCTTGAGGCCGTTCACGACCTCGTCGGGAATTTTCGCCTCGCGTTCGATGAGGGCGCTGTCGACCCGGGTCTCGCAGAACTCGCGGAGCCGGGCGAGGAATTCCTCGCCGCGCCGGACGTCCTCGCCGGCGGGCTGCGGGTGCGGGTGGATCAGGTCCAGGCGGAAGCGGCCGAGGAAGAGTTCCTTGGCGAAGCTGGGTTTGCGCCAGTCCTGTTCCCGGGCGTCCTCGGCGACCTGGCGCGCTTCGCGTTCGGTGACCTTGGGCGTGGGCTGTTGTGCGGATGGAGCGGACATGAGGGCTCACCTCGCCGCGTCGTCGGGTGGGAGTACCCGGCAGGCGCACGGGCGGGAGCGCCGCCCGTGCGTACCTGTCCGGTTCTACTCGTCCGTATGTACCCGATTCCCGCCGCCCCGACCAGCCTCGGGGCGCCGATCGGGTCGGCCGCCACTCCACTGCCCGCCGCCGGGTGCGGCATGCGCCCGCGTGGGCGTCAGAGCGCGAGGCCCGTGAGGACGAGGACGCGCTCGTAGGTGTAGTCGTCCATCGCGTAGCGGACGCCCTCGCGGCCCACGCCGGACTGCTTGGCTCCGCCGTACGGCATCTGGTCGGCGCGGTACGAGGGGACGTCGCCGATGATCACGCCGCCGACCTCCAGCGCGCGGTGGGCGCGGAAGGCGGCCTGGATGTCGTGGGTGAACACGCCTGCCTGGAGGCCGTACTGCGAGGCGTTGACGGCGGCGAACGCCTCGGCCTCGCCGGTCACCTTCTGCACGGACAGGACCGGGCCGAAGACCTCCTCGGTGGCGAGGGTGACGCCGTCGGGCAGCCCGGCGAGGACGGTCGGGGCGTACGTCGATCCGTCGCGCCTGCCGCCCGCGAGGAGCTGGGCGCCCGCCGCGACGGCCTCGTCGACCCAGGACTCGACGCGCCGGGCGGCGGCCTCGTCCACGAGCGGGCCGACGTCGGTGGTGGGGTCGGACGGGTCACCGGTGACCTGGGCCTCCACGGCGGCGACGATCCTGGGCAGCAGGCGGTCGTAGACCGCGGCGTCGGCGATGACGCGCTGGACCGAGATGCAGGACTGGCCGCCCTGGTAGTTGGAGAAGGTGGCGATGCGGTTCGCCGCCCAGTCCAGGTCCTCGTCGGAGGCGTAGTCGCCGAGGACGACGGCGGCCCCGTTGCCGCCGAGCTCCAGCGTGCAGTGCTTACGGGGCACCGAGTCCATGATCGCGTAGCCGACGGGGGCCGACCCGGTGAAGGAGATCACGGGCAGCCGCTCGTCCTGGACCAGGGCGGGCATCCGGTCGTTGGGGACGGTGAGGACGGACCAGGAGCCGGCCGGGAGGCCGGTCTCGGCCAGCAGCTCGCCCAGGACCAGCGAGGAGACCGGGGTGGCCGGGGCCGGCTTGAGGATGATCGGGACACCGACGGCGATGGCCGGGGCGACCTTGTGGGCGCTCAGGTTCAGCGGGAAGTTGAAGGGCGCGATGCCGAGGACCGTGCCGCGCGGGAAGCGCCGGGTCAGGCCGAGCCGGCCGGTGCCGCCGGCGTCGGTGTCCAGGCGCTGGGCCTCGCCGCTGTTGAACCGGCGGGCCTCCTCGGAGGCGAAGCGGAAGACGGACACGGCCCGCCCGACCTCGCCGCGCGCCCACTTGATGGGCTTGCCGTTCTCGGCGGAGATCAGCCGGGCGATCTCCTCGGTGCGCTCGGCGAGCCGGCGGGCCACGTGGTCGAGCGCGGCGGCGCGGACGTGGGCCGGGGTCGCGGCGAACTCCTCGCGCACGGCGTGCGCGGCGGCGACGGCCTCCTCGACCTGGGCCTCCGTCGGGACGGAGACCGCCCCGACGAGGCGCCCGTCCCAGGAGTTGGTGACGTCGAAGCTTTCCTCGCCGGTGGCCTGGCGGCCGGCCAGCCAGAAGGCGTGGGTGGAGGTCATGGAGTTCCGGCCCTTCGATGGCGTGGGGTGTGTCCGCCCCCACGGTAGGGCCGGGAAGGCCGCCCGGCGCTTGTCCTGCGTGGAGCAGAGCGGGTCCGGAGCGCGCCTTATTGGCCAGGGGCCGAGGTGACCTTCAGGGCGAGCCAGAGCTCCATCCGGACGTCCGGGTCGTCCAGCGAGCGCCCGAGGATCTCCTCCACCCGCCGCATCCGGTAGCGCAGGGTGTGCCGGTGGACTCCCAGGTCGGCTGCGGCCGCGTCCCACTGGCCGTGGTGCGAGAGCCAGGCGCGCACGGAGGCGACCAGATCGCCCCGGCCCTTGGCGTCGTGCTCGTACAGGGCGCGGAGCATGCCGTCCGCGAAGGCCCGCACCGCGTCGTCGGCGAGCAGCGGCAGCACGGACCCGGTAGCCAGCTCCGCGTGCTCGACCAGGGCCCTGCCCCGGCGGCGGGCCACCGAGAGGGCCTGCTCGGCCTGCTTGTACGCGGCGGACACGGCGACCGGGCCCGCCGGTGCGGACATGCCCACCACGACATCGGTCTCCTGGGCGGCGGCCGGCTCGCGCGGCGTCAGCTGGTCCTGCGCCTCGGCGTACGTCTGGCAGGCGGTCACCGCCGCGCCGCCGTCGGCGGCCAGCACCAGCAGGCGCTCGCCCTCGGGCACCATCAGCAGGGTCTCGCCGGACCGGTCGGCGGCGGTGTCCAGCGCGTCGGCCAGGAGCGCCGTGGCCGAGGGGTCCTGGCCCTCGGCGATGAGCAGCCGGAAGGGGGCGTCGAGCAGCCCGCCGTAGAGGTCCCCGGCGACCGCGCGGGCATGGTCGGGCTGGCCCGCGAGCAGCATCCGCAGCACCGCCGCGCCGAGGCGCTGTTCGGCGCCCTGGAGGGCGCGGGAGCGGGCGGTGGTGAGGGTGAGCAGGGCGACCGCCGAGTGCACGGCGTAGCGCTCGGCGGTGCCGAGGGCCGCCCCGGTGCCGACGGCGAGGGCGCCGCGGACCCGGCGGCCGGTGCCCAGGGACTGGAGCTCGACGCGGTCGTCGGTGTCGCCGACGACGATGCTGGCCGGGGCCGGGCGGGCCCGCAGCCGTTCCACCTCGGGGGTGAGCCGGGCTGCGCGGCGGGCCGCCCAGTCGGGCGCGGCGGCCACGACGGCTCCGGCGGTGTCGTAGAGGGCGGCCCAGCCGTTGACGTGGGCGGCGAGGCGGGCGAGGAGGGCGGCCGGACCGTCCCCGGCGAGCGCCGCGCTCGTCAGCTCCCGCTGCGCCTCGAAGCCGGCGGTGACCGCGCGATACTGGTCGGCCGCGATGTGCGAGGAGACGGCCTTGGCGATGGCGATGAAGGGGGTGCGACGGGGCACTTCGAGCAGCGGGAGCCCGGCTTCCTCGGCGGCACCGATCAGGGGCCGGGGCACCTCGTCGTAGTTGACGCCGACGGCGAAGCCGAGCCCGGCGACCCCGGCGTCGGCGAGCCGGCGCACGTAACGTCCCATCGCCTCGGGGTTGTCGGCGTCCAGGTTGGTCGCGGTGACCAGTAGCAGTTCGCCGCCCTCCATGTAGGGGACGGGGTCGGTCAGCTCGCTGGCGTGCGCCCAGCGCACCGGGGTGTCGAGGCGGTCCGCCCCCGCGCGCACCGTGAGTTTGAGCGCCGAGTGCTGGACGAGCGAGGCGAGCGTGGGCGGCATGGGGATGAGGGCCTTCGGCAGGGGGCGATTTCGCCGTCCCGTATGAACGGCTCACTTCGATTCTGCCAGGGTGGCAGAGTTCCTGTCACCGCTGCCACTCGTGTCCCTCGCGCCCCTGCCGCCTTTCCCCTCACCGCTGCCACTCGTGTCCCCCGGGACACCTGCCGCCCCTCCCCTGTCGTCAGCCGGCCAGCCGCACGAGCAGCGGGGGCATGTGCTCGCCGCCGACCGTGGTCAGGGAGAGCACCGCGTGGCCGTGCGGCAGTTCGTAGGCGAGCGCGGAGGCGGACCACCGCTCCCGCTCGACCTGGCGCACGGTCACCGCGTCCGTGGTCACGGCCTTGCCGGTGGCCATCTTGCGCAGGGAGTGCAGGGCGCGGGTGAGCGGCTGGTCGGCGAAGACGCCGTGCTGGGCGACCTCGCGGACCTCCACCCATTCCTTGCCCCACGCCTCCGCGAAGCGCTTGCCGTCCCAGGTGGTGAGGCCGGGGAAGACCATGGTGCAGCCGAACGCACCGAGCAGCGCCGAGTGCAGCCCCTCCGGCACGTCGTCCAGGGTGCGCAGGGCGAGGACCGCCCCGGCGTTGACGGACCGGAGGCGGCGGATGCCCCGGACGGTGTCGGCGGTGACGGTGTGGGTGGCGTCGTCCAGCACGAGGCAGACGAACAGCGAGCGGTCGGTGCGGGCGGCGGCGACGGCGTTGAACTGGGCGAGCACCAGGCGGGCCAGGATGCGGGACGCCTCGGCGTGGACCCGCTCCGGCAGGTCGACGCGGACCCGCAGCGGGTGCCTGCCCAGGGAGCGCAGCGAGAACGGCCGGGCGTCCTCGCCGGTGGCGAAGAACCCGGCGAAGGCGGGCCGGTCGAGCGCGGCGATCCGGTCGGCCAGGACGGCGGCCGGGTCGGCGCCGCCGCCCGCCTGCCGGGCCCTGGCCTCCAGTTCGCGCAGCATCGCCTGGTGGCCCCCGGCCTCCAGGGCCTCGCGCAGGGCGCCGAGCGCGGTGGCGGAGCCTTCGAGGAGTTCGCGGAGTTCGGGTACGGAGGGGAAGCGGCCGTGGACCGTGCGGAACGGGCCGAGCAGCTGCCCGAGGGCGGTCGCGGCGCGCCGGGTGTCCAGGGTGGGGATGTCCCCGGCCAGCCCCTCGGCGAGTGCGGCCGCGGCCTCGTCCGGGTCGGTGGTGCCGCCGTACAGGTCGAAGTCGTGCAGGGACGCGGGATCGCCGATGCGGATGACGACGTCGTAGGCGTCGTCCGGGCCGAGCCCGCCGCCCGCCCCGCCGACGGCGAGCACCGCCGCCTGGCCGGTGAGCGCCCGCAGCGCGAGGGCTTCCACGACGGGCCGGACGACCCGCTCGGTCTTGCCGGACCCCGGCGGCCCGACGGCCAGCAGGGAGGTGCCGAGCGACGCGGGTTCCAGCGCCATGCCGGAGCCCCGGCGCGGGTAGGGGTTGCGCGGGTCGTCGGCGCACTCCCCGATGCGGACCTGGCCGGTGAGCGGGTCGTGGGTGGCGGTGCGCCGGGGCACGTCCCGGAAGCCGGAGGGGTGCAGGAAGGCGTCGGCCCCCTTGCGCAGCACGGTCTCCGTGAAGGAGGCCAGCCGGTCGGGGCGGCCGCGCGCCCCGTTCCAGGCGTGGCCCACCCGTACGCAGTCCACGTCGTTCATCCGGCCCGCGTAGACGGCGGCGGTCAGCGCTTCGGCGGCGTCGGCCGAACCGGCGGCACGCAGGTCGGGCCAGTGGGCGCGCAGGGGGCCGTCCGCCGGGGCGGGGGCGGCGGTGGGCTCCTGCGGGGCGGGCTCGCGGCGGAGGAAGGGGCCGAGCTCCGTCGACCAGTGGCCGGTCCGGGCGAACGGCCAGGCGATCGCGGAGCCGATCAGGGCGTAGAGCACGAGCACGACGAGCAGCGCCGCGTACTTGTTGCCGCCGCCCTGCATCCAGCTGGTGGGGACCGCGGGGAAGACGAGGTCGGCGAGGGGGACCCGGCGCGTCCAGACGAGCCACAGGGTGAGCAGCGCGCCGCCCAGGGTGAGGACGAGCCGGGCGCGGGCGAGGTTCGGGCCGGCGAAGTAGCGGAAGACGCCTGCCCAGCCGCCGACCCGGGCGGCCCAGAAGCCGAGGCCGAGGACGAGCACCTGGTAATAGAGGGTCGTGGAGTTGACGACGAGGGCGGGGGCGTCGTCCCTGAGCCCGCCGAAGGTCCACCACTCGGGGCCGGTGATGATCTCGATCGGCTTGCTGACGTAGGGGACGCTGCGCTCGGTGAGCAGCAGCCAGAGCAGGAGCCACAGGACGAGCGTCGCGGCCGGGCCCACCAGTGAGGGGCGCGGCGGGCGCTCGGCCGGCCGGGGCGTGAATCCGTACCGCCAGACGCCGGGTCCCGCCTCGGGGCGGGGCGCGTTGAACCAGTCGGCGGTGGGCGCGGCGGTGCCCGGGGCCGGGGTGTGCGGGAGGGGCGGCGGCACGGCGGGGGGCCGGGCGGGCGGCGGGACCGCGGGCGGGTAGGCGGGCGGGGCGGTGGGGGGCGGACCCGCCGGACGCGGTACGGAGCCTTTGGCGCGCGCCTCGGGCGGCTGCGTGCCCCGCGTCTCCCACGCGCCGTGCGTACCGTCGTTGTCCATGAACCGTTGCCCCCTTGACCAGCCAGGTCCGTCGCTGCAACGGCCAATCTAGTGCGCGCACACGGTGAGTTCAGCAACGCGCCCGGATAGTGACCGCCGGGATGACGCCCCGTACCTCCGCGCCGCCTTCTGTCCTTCGTGGACAACGACACGTACGCGACCACTACCGATCGGAGCATGCCCCGCCCACGCTCCCGCGCCTAGCCTGCACAGCGAAGAAGCGTCCGAAACACCCCCAGGAGCCCCGCATGACCGAAATCCCGCAGGAGCGCCGACTCGTCACCGCCATCCCCGGTCCGAAGTCGGTCGAGCTGCAAGACCGCCGGCTCGCGGCGGTCGCCGCGGGCGTCGGCTCCACGCTGCCGGTGTTCACCGCGCGGGCGGGCGGCGGGATCATCGAGGACGTGGACGGCAACCGCCTGATCGACTTCGGTTCCGGTATCGCCGTGACCTCGGTCGGCGCCTCCGCCGAGGCCGTCGTGCGCCGCGCCTCCGCGCAGCTCGCGGACTTCACGCACACCTGCTTCATGGTCACGCCGTACGAGGGGTACGTGGAGGTCTGCGAGCGGCTCGCGGAGCTGACCCCGGGGGACCACGCGAAGAAGTCCGCGCTGTTCAACTCGGGCGCCGAGGCCGTCGAGAACGCGGTGAAGATCGCCCGCGCGTACACCAGGCGGACCGCGGTCGTCGTGTTCGACCACGGCTACCACGGCCGAACGAACCTCACGATGGCGCTGACCGCCAAGAACATGCCGTACAAGCACGGCTTCGGCCCGTTCGCGCCGGAGGTGTACCGGGTGCCGGTGGCGTACGGCTACCGCTGGCCGACCGGCGCCGAGAACGCCGGCGCGGAGGCGTCCGCCCAGGCCATCGACCAGATCACCAAGCAGATCGGCGCGGAGAACGTCGCCGCGATCATCATCGAGCCGGTGCTCGGCGAGGGCGGCTTCATCGAGCCGGCCAAGGGCTTTCTGCCGGCGATCGCCCGGTTCGCCGAGGACAACGGCATCGTCTTCGTGGCCGACGAGATCCAGTCGGGCTTCTGCCGGACCGGCCAGTGGTTCGCCTGTGAGGACGAGGGCATCGTCCCGGACCTGATCACCACGGCCAAGGGCATCGCGGGCGGTCTCCCGCTGTCGGCCGTGACCGGCCGCGCCGAGATCATGGACGCGGCGCACGCGGGCGGCCTCGGCGGTACGTACGGCGGCAACCCCGTGGCCTGCGCGGGCGCCCTCGGGGCGATCGAGACGATGCGCGAGCTGGACCTGAACAAGAAGGCGAAGCGGATCGAGGAGGTCATGAAGGGCCGCCTCGAAGGGATGCGCGCGAAGCTGCCGAACGGCGGGCTGATCGGCGACATCCGGGGCCGCGGCGCGATGATCGCCATCGAGCTGGTGAAGCCGGGCACGAAGGACCCGAACCCCGAGGCCGCCACCCGGCTCGCGAAGGCGTGCCACGCCGAGGGCGTCCTGGTCCTGACCTGCGGCACGTACGGCAACGTGCTGCGCTTCCTGCCGCCGCTGGTGATCGGCGAGGATCTGCTGAACGAGGGCCTGGACGTCCTGGAAGGCGCCTTCGCCGGGATCTGAACCCGGGTTCCGTGTGCGCCTGTGAAGAAAAGGTGGGGGGCCGATGGCGGGATACCGTACCCGCTATCGGTCCCCCCTTCGCCTGACGTACGGTTTTCGCAGATGAGAGAAACACCCCGCCCGCAGGGGACTGCGGGTGAATCCGGGTCGGGGCTTCCTCGGCACCGTCCCGGGCGTGCCTTCGCGCACACCACTGGGGCATCACGCTCCGGAACTCCTCACCGATCGGATGGCCGCTCGCCCCACACCCCCCGGGGCGCGCGGCAAACCGGTCCACTCGTCCGCTCCGGAACAACCCCCCCAGTTCCGGGGCGGACGGCTTTTTTCCTTTCCCTGGTGTCGGGCCTGTCGGCCCTCTTCGCGCTGACCACCTGGCAGATCGCCGCCGACGGCCCACTGCGCGGCCTCGACGAGCGCGCCGGACGGGCCCTCGTCGGCCACGGTCCCCGGTGGCTCACCGAGTTCTGCGCCGATCTCGGCAACATGCAGGTCGCCCTTCCGGTGCTGGCCTGCGCGATCGGCTGGTCGCTGCTGCGCGAACGGCGGTGGGAGGTGCTGGGCGCTGCCCTCGCGATGGCGGCGGTGCCCCTGCTCGTCGTACCGCTGAAGGCCTGGATCGCCCGGCCCGGGCCGCTCACGGACGCCACCGGCTTCTACCCGTCCGGTCACGCGGCGACGGCCGCGGTGGCGTACGGGGCCTCGGCGCTGCTGCTGACCGGGCGGGTGCGGCCGGCGTGGATGATGCCCGTCATCGCCGTCCTGCTGACGGCGATGACGGGCATCGGTCTGGTGCTCCGCGGCTATCACTGGCCGCTGGATGTGCTGGGCAGCTGGTTCCTGTGCGGGCTGCTGCTCCTGCTGCCGTACGGGCTGGTCAGCCGAAGTAGGCGTCGAAGTTCTTCGAGAACTCCCAGTTGTTGAAGCGGTCCCAGTTGACGGACCAGGTCATCAGGCCGCGCAGGCCCGACCAGGTGCCGTGGGTGGCGTAGGAACCGCAGTCGGTCTTCTTGGTGAGGCAGTTCAGCGCCTTGGTGACCTCGGCGGGCGAGGTGTGTCCGTTGCCCGCCTGGGTGGAGGCCGGCAGACCGATCGCGATCTGGTCGGGCCGCAGCCCGGGGAAGACCTTCGTCCGGTCGCCGGCGACGGGGAAGCCGGCCATCAGCATGTCGGTCATCGCGATGTGGAAGTCGGCGCCGCCCATGGAGTGGTACTGGTTGTCCAGACCCATGATGGAGCCCGAGTTGTAGTCCTGGACGTGCAGCAGGGTGAGGTCGTCGCGCAGCGCGTGGATCACCGGCAGGTAGGCCCCGGCGCGCGGGTCCTGGCCGCCCCAGGGACCGGAGCCGTAGTACTGGTATCCGAGCTGGACGAAGAAGGTCTCGGGGGCCATGGTGAGGACGAACTTCTCGCCGTACTTGGCCTTGAGGGTCTTCACCGCCGAGATCAGGTTGACGATCACCGGGGTGGTGGGGTTCCGGAAGTCGGTGTCCCCGGTGTTCAGCGAGAGCGAGTGGCCCTCGAAGTCGATGTCCAGGCCGTCGAGGCCGTACTCGTCGATGATCTTGCTCACCGAGGAGACGAACATGTCCCGCGCGGCGGTGGTGGCGAGCTGCACCTGGCCGTTCTGACCGCCGATGGAGATCAGCACCTTCTTGCCGGCGGCCTGCTTGGCCTTGATGGCCGCCTTGAACTCGGCTTCGGACTCGACGTTCGGGCACTCGGTGACCGGGCAGAGCTTGAAGCGGATGTCGCCCGAGGTGACGGAGGTCGGCTCGCCGAAGGCCAGGTCGATGACGTCCCAGGAGTCGGGCACGTCCGCCATGCGCGTGTAGCCGGAACCGTTGGCGAAGCTGGCGTGCAGATAGCCGACGAGCGCGTGGGCGGGCAGCTGGGTACCGGTACCGCCGTCGCCTCCGCCGCCCTGGGCGGTGGTGGCCGGCACGGCGGCGGACTTCGCGGACTCACCCGCCTCGTTCACCGCGCTGACCTGGAAGCTGTACGCGGTCGAGGCGCTGAGGCCCGTCACCGTCGCCGAGGTCCCGGTGACGCTCTGGACCTTGGTGCCGCCCCGGTAGACGTTGTAGCCGGTGGCCCCGGGGGAGCCCGCCCAGGAGAGGGCGACCGAGGAGGCGGTGACCGTACCGGCCTTGAGGCCCGTGGGGACGGAGGGGAGCACGACCGGGTCGCCGCCGGGGCCGATCAGGCTGACGTCGTCGGCGTAGTAGGCCGGGGTCCCGTACCAGCCGTGCGTGTAGATGCCGACCGAGCTGGTGGACGGCCCGGTCGTGAAGGTGGTCGTCAGCTTCTGCCAGCCGGGGGCGGACTGCGTCCAGGTGGAGACGTCCGTCGTGCCGGTGCCCGAGGCACCGAGGTAGACGTAACTCCCCTGCACCCAGGCGCTCAGCGTGTACGTGGAGCCGGGCTTGACCTTCACGGACTGGGAGCACTTGGCGTTGTCGCTGCCGGCCGGGGTGGCCTTCAGCGCCGACGTCCCGCCGTGCACGGGGGTGCTGACGGCCGCTCCGCTGCCGCCGGAGCAGTTCCAGCCGGACAGCCCCGCCTCGAAGGTGCCGTTGCTCGCCACCTCGATGTCGGCCGCGGCGGCGGTGGGCGCCGATGCGGCGAGGCCGCCGACGGCGAGCAGGGCGGCCGAGAAGGCGGCCACCAGTCCGGTCATGCGGGCGGGGGGTCTTGTGCGTTCCACAACGGCCTCCGTACAGGGGGGAATTGGTGCGGCGCGGGGAATTGATGCGGCGCGCACAACATGGTCCAGACCAATCGGGTTGTCAAGACCTCTGGCAGCGACCGGCGTACGGGGACCTCCTGCGGCGAACCCGCCCCGCGGACGCTGACGACTCGTCACGCGGGCCGCTTCAGCCCCCCTCGCCTCCCGTCGGGCCCGCCGCCGCCTCGTGCATCGCGAGTTCCAGGAGAGTGGCGTCGGTGAGGGTGCCCGAGCCGTCGGGCGGGACGAGCCAGCGCACCTTCCCGGCCGGGCGGCCCGGGTGCGGGACGACGATCCAGGTGCCGCGCCCGGCCCCCCGGACGCCCGTGCCGACCCAGCGGGCGGCGGTGCCCGGAGGGACGAAGAACCCCATCCGGGACTCGCCGAAGTCCGCGAGGACCGGCCCCGGCCGGTCGATGAGCCGGGTGAGCACGTCGAGCGTGGGGTAGCCCAGCTCCCCCGGCAGGATGAGCACGTCCCAGCGCCTGCCGGCGGGCAGGAGCGCGATCCCCCGCGGATCGCGCTCCCAGTCCCACCGGCAGGCGACCGGATCGGGCGCCGCCGATGCCAGCCACTCGACCGCTGCCCCGACCTCCGAGCCCTTCATGGCCCGCCTCCCTAAGTCCGTGTCGCGCCGGCCGGGTGGCGGGCGCGTTCACCGGGGAGAGCGGGCCGGGGCCGGTTCATGACGCGGGTTCGGCTCCCCATGGGCGGTGATCTGGGTCACGCGGGCCCGTTGTCAGTGGCGGGTGGCAGACTCCGGAGCATGGAACACATGGGGGACGTGCGCAGTGTCGAAGACCTCGTCGAGCTGGCCGGCCGCGGCGAGAAGGTGACGTACCTGCACTTCTGGGGGCACCGGCCGCGCCCGGACGGCAGCATCGGCGCGAGCTGCCTGAGTCAGTGGTGGCCCTCGCCGTTCACGGTCGACGGCGTGACGTACGCGTCGGCGGAGCACTGGATGATGGCCGAAAAGGCCCGCCTGTTCGGCGACGCGGAGGCGGCGGAGCGGGCGGTGGCCGCGAAGAGCCCCGCCGAGGCGAAGAAGATCGGCCGGCTGGTCCGGGGCTTCGACGACGCCGTCTGGAAGCGTGAGCGGTACGGCCTGGTGGTGGCGGGCAGCGTGCACAAGTTCGGCCAGGACGCCGAGCTGGCCGCGTTCCTGCTGCGCACCGGTGACCGGGTGCTGGTGGAGGCGAGCCCGATGGACCGGATCTGGGGCATCGGGCTCGCGGCGGACGACCCGCGCGCGCAGGAGCCGGCCCAGTGGCGGGGGCTCAATCTGCTGGGGTTCGCACTGATGGCGGCCCGGGACGAGCTGCGGAGCGCGGCCGGGTCCATATGAGACGGGGGGGGGGGGGGGGGGGGGCGGGGCGCGCGCCGGGCCCCCCGGGCGGGGGGGGGGCCGGCCGGGACGCGGCCGCGGGTGGGCGC